>NZ_KB910516.1:218010-873010 GCF_000372825.1 Methylobacterium sp. 77
TTCGCGATTGTCGGTGCGAAGGCTTCAACCGCCTCGAAAGCATCCGCCACCGGGGAAGGATCGTCGAAGACCTGTCTGTCCACCTCAATGAGAACGGACGGATCGTTATAGGCCGCTCGTCCCATCATCACCCCGTCCACATGGTCGAGTTGTGTCAGCGTTTCCGCGATCGTCGCGATGCCGCCGTTGATGGCGATGGGCAGGGAAGGGCGCCTCTGTTTCAAACGCGCCACGCGCCCGTAATCGAGGGGCGGCACGTCCCGGTTCTCCTTGGGCGACAATCCTTGAAGCCAGGCCTTGCGGGCATGCACGATCAGCCCGTCGACGCCTGCCTGCTCCACCGCATCCACCAGCGCATCCAGAGCGACCTCGGTATCCTGGTCATCGACGCCGATGCGGCATTTCACGGTGACCGGCACGGAGATCGCGGCCTTCATCGCGGCTATGCACTCGCCGACCAAGACCGGATCGCGCATGAGGCAGGCACCGAAGCGGCCATCCTGAACGCGGTCGGAGGGGCATCCGACATTGAGGTTGACCTCGTCGTAGCCGAAGCCTTCCGCGATCCGCGCCGCCTCGGCGAGGTCCGCCGGCACCGATCCGCCAAGTTGCACGGCGACCGGGTGCTCCACGCCGGAAAAGCCGAGAAGCCGCTCCCTGTCGCCATGGATCACGGCATTGCTGGTGACCATCTCGGTATAGAGCCGGGCGCGGCGCGAGAGGACCCGATGGAACGACCGGCAATAGCGGTCAGTCCAATCCATCATCGGCGCAACCGAGAAACGGAGATCGCTTGGTATCATGGTGCTTGTATGGGGTAGCCGCCGCCTGGCTTCAATCGGGCGCGCTCGCCTCTTCCGCCGACCTGCTCAATGATCGTGCTTGCAGTCTGGTCCATGAACATGCCCGTGGTCATGGCCTGCATGGCCATGGTCCGCGTGATCGCGCGCATGCGAACTGACGTGATCGTGGGAATGCCCGTGATCGTGAGAGTGGCCATGCTCATGATCGTGACCGCACTGGCTGTGGTCGTGGGACTCCCGCTCGGGCTTGAAGGCGCGCGTGACCGAGGTCGCGGCACAGCCTTGGCCGCGGATGAGTTCGGCATTGGCGGCGGTGTTCGGCACATAGAGGACGTCGGCACCGATCTCCGCGGAAACATGGTTGCCGCCGAGCTGCCATGACAGCCGCATCAGTCGCGCGGGGTTCTCCGCACGCACTTCGAGCAGCGACTCGGCCACAGCGTGAACCGTCACCAGACGACCGTCCTCGAGACGAAATGCGTCTCCGTCGTCGACCGGAGATGGTTTCTGCAGCGCAAGGGTAAAGCTCAGCCCCTTAGCGCCCGTCAGGATGGCGGGCGCGCCCTGGCGGCCGGCATGGTCGAGAGACACGGTGTCCGTGACGGAATCGGCACGGATGGCCGCTTTGCGGACGATGGCGGTGGCGCGCAGCATGGCTTCCTCGAACGGTCGTGCATTCATTTGGGCGTCCAGCGATGGCCTCCCAAGGTCCCTGGCGTGCATCTTTAGAGGGTTTTTTACCCGAACGGAAAGCGTGGCCGGAACCGTTTCGCTATCCAGTGCATTCCACGAAAGGAATGGCTAAGCTAAGGGGCGCAAGGTCGCTACGGCCAAAAGCCTCGAAACAAGACGCACAAGGGAGTCTCGGGACCATGAAGAAGCTCATCGCCGCCACCCTCGCCGGGGCTCTCGCCCTCTCCCTCGGTGCCTGCAACACCCCACAGGATCGCGCGCTTGGCGGCGCCGGTCTCGGTGCCCTGGCCGGTGCGGCCATCGGCGGCGCTGCAACGGGTCGTGCAGGCGGCGCTCTGGCCGGTGCAGCCATCGGCGGCGCCAGCGGTGCGATCATTGGCGCCGGCACGGCCCCGCGCTGCCCCTACGGCACCTACCGCGACGCCTACGGCGACGTGTACTGCCGCTGAAACACCGTTTCGTCTCAAGGCGGGATCAGGGCCGGGGCATATGCCTCGGCCTTTTTTCGTGTCGCGACGATTCATGCCGAGAGGACATGACGGGCAGGGGGCAATTGCCCTATGCGGGTTTGACCACGCGCTCCGGCGCGCGGCCGGACGACGATCAATTGCGATGACGATGCTGCCTCGACACGATTCCAATTCTCACTCTACAACCGCTCGCCGCCCCGACGATGGCTGCGCACCATGAGCACCGGCATCTGGGGAAAGCTCGGCGGCGCGGGGATCGGACTTGCCATCGGCGGACCGATCGGTGGATTGGTCGGTGGCGTCGCCGGCCACTTCCTGGTGGATCGAGAGGGCGCGCTGTTCGGCGCGACGCCCAAGGACGTGGTCTTCACGACCGGCCTCGTGGCACTCGCGGCCAAGATGGCGAAATCCGACGGCGTGGTGACGCCATCCGAGGTCGAGGCCTTCGCCAAGGTCATCCAGGTGGAGGAACGGGACCGGGCCGGCGTTCAGCGCCTGTTCGACCTCGCCAAAGGCACCTCGGCTGGTTTCGAAGCCTATGCCAGGCAGATGGCGACCGCCTTTCGAGATGAACCCGCTTTGCTGGAGGACGTTCTCGACGGCCTGTTTCACATCGCCAAGGCCGATGGTGCGATCCACGAGGCGGAAGAGCGTTATCTGCGTGCGGTTGCCGAGACCTTCGGTTTCGATGACGTCGCGTTCCGACGCATCGCCGCCCGACATGTCCGCCTTGCCGACGATCCCTACCTCGTTCTCGATCTCGACCACGACGCGAGCGATGCAGAGGTGAAAGCCCGGCACCGCGCGCTGGTGATGGAGAACCACCCCGACCGGGCAATCGCACGTGGAGTGCCGCCCGAGGCGGTGGCGATCGCGACCGGACGGCTCGCCGCCATCAATGCCGCTTATGACCGGATCGTTGCCGAGCGGAGGCCGCGCTGAGGCGCGACGGGAGAACAGCCGCATGAAGCCGACGCCCGAGAGCCCGGTGGCGACCAGCGTGATGCCTTCGCCCAACCATGGCGAGCGCAGGGGAGGCCCGCCGACCATGCTCGTCCTGCATTACACCGGGATGGAAAATGCGACCGTCGCGTTGCAGCGCCTCGCCAATCCCATCTCAGAGGTCTCGGCGCATTACGTCGTGCTCGAGGACGGACGGGTGATCCAGATGGTGCCCGAAGGCCGACGCGCCTGGCATGCCGGCGCCGGCGTTTGGGGCCGTGCCGCGACTGGTGTCGAACGAGACATCAACTCCCGCTCGCTGGGCATCGAAATCGTCAATGGCGGGCATGTCGGCGGCTTGCCGCCTTACCCGTCCGCACAGATCGAGGCGGTGATCGCGCTCTCCCTCGATCTCGTCGCCCGATGGGGCATTGCGCCCTGGCATGTCCTGGCGCATTCCGACGTGGCGCCGGAGCGCAAGGAAGATCCCGGTGAGCATTTTCCCTGGGCCCGTCTCGCACAGGCAGGGGTCGGGCAATACGTGGCGGCAGCCCCTATCCGCGACGGGCGTTTCTTCGCAGAGGGCGATGCCGGCCAGCCGATCGAGGCGCTGCAGGCCATGTTCGCGCTCTACGGCTACGACGTTCCGGTGACGGGAACCTTCGATCGACGGACAAAGGCCGTCGTGACGGCCTTTCAACGGCGATTCCGCCAGGAGCGCGTGGACGGTGTCGCCGACGCTTCCACCATCACGACATTGAGGGATCTACTGGCGGGTCTCCCGTCTCGGTGAGCGATTTCGATGATGCTCGGCCTCGTCGTCATGCGCTCTGCGAAATCCCCTCCGCGCGCTCGTCCCTGGCCGAGTCCCGCGTGCGCCACAGGCTGTAGGCGACACCTCCGGCCAGTAGAACCAGGGTCACTGCGAGCGAGATCCAAGGCGGCACGTGGATGAGATCAAACGTGTCGGCCACCACGATCTTGGTGCCGATGAAGATCAGAATGAAGGCCAGAGCCGTCTTCAGGTAGGCGAAGCGGTCGACCATGGCGGCCAGTGCGAAATAGAGCGCGCGCAAGCCGAGGATCGCGAAGATGTTCGAGGTGTAGACCACGAACGTATCGGTGGTGATCGCGAAGATGGCCGGCACGCTATCGACGGCGAAGATCACGTCCGCGCCGTTCACCAGGATCAGGCCGAGGGCCAACGGGGTGAACCAGAGGACCTTCCTGCCGGTTTCAGGGTCGGGTTTGCGCACCACGAAGCGCTGGCCATGCATCTCGGGCGTGATGCGCATGACCTTGCGCAATAGCCGCACCATCGCATTGTCTTGGATGTCGCCGGTTTCCGCCTCTTTGCCGAACAGCATCTTCAGGCCGGCGAAGATCAGGAAGGCGGCGAAGATCGACAGGACCCAGGCGGCCTGGTGCACCAGAGCAGCGCCGAGCCCGATCATCAGCCCGCGCAACAGTACCGCCGCGAGGATACCCCAGACGAGCACCCTGTGTTGGGCAGCGCGTGGAATGCCGAGCGAGGTGAGGATGACGGCGATGACGAAGACGTTGTCCATCGACAACGACTTCTCGACGACGAGGCCAGCCACGTATTCCTGCGCCGGCTGAGCCCCGAGATACCACCAGATCCAGGCGCCGAAGGCGAGGCCCAGGCTGAAATAGAAGGCCGTGAGGAGCAGGCTCTCCTTGACGCCGATCTCGTGGTCCTTGTCCCGATGCAGCAGCCCCAAATCGAATGCGAGAAGGCCTGCGACCAGGGCATGAAACCCCAGCCACATCCATAGCGGCTTACCGAGCCATTCGATGAACAGAAAGTCGACCATGTGGGACCGTCGATGCTTTGCGTGACGCAGGAAAGCATCGGCTCCGACATCACGGAAAGCGTAGACGCTCATCCGCCAGAGGGGCCCGCAACCGATTTCCGATAGCTGGGTACAGCCATGGCGGTGATCAAGGGACGGCCGCTATCGAGCGAACGTGCCCCGAGAACGATGGGTCTGAAGAGTTCCAGCGGTGTGGCTCACCGGCCGCAGCCGGGGGTAAACGTCCCGTCGCTCCTCCCTGCTTCCTTGTTTTGCTGCAATGCGACGCTCCACAATGCCGCTCGGTCGCTCCGGTTCGGAATCGGTCAAGCGGAGAAGACAGCGCGTGATGATGGGTCGGCGTGCCGGACGGGTGATGAAGGTGGTGAGCTCGGCGCTCCTCTTCGCCGCGTCGGGACTCTCTGCGACGGGATTTGCCGAGGCGACGAGTTCCGCTGTGCCCGAATGCCGGACCGGCTCGATGCGCCAGGACTCGCTCGCTGCGGTGGGAGAGCGCGGTGAGATGCTACTGGCATCGGGCGTCCGGGCCGTCCTCGACGGGATACGGTGGCCGGTGGAGGATGACGCCGCAGTGCGTGCCTGGATCCTCAAGCATCGGGACCGCACCCTCACCATCCTTCCGCGCGGCGAGCTGGATCGCTGGGGGCGTGCGCATGTGGATGCGGCGGTGGTGGATGAGGCGATCGATCTCGCCGGTGGACTCATAGGCGAGGGGCTCGTTTATGCCGATGCAGGGGAACGCGATGCACTCTGCCGACCGGCTTTGATGAGCTTGGAATCGGCGGCGCGCATGGCGGATCGGGGGCTGTGGCGCTCAGGTGTTCGAGAGAGCCGTGACGCCGCCGCTCTGCGCGAGGCGACCGGGCGTTTCGTCGTGGCACAGGGCCGGGTTCTGAACGTCGGCGAGCGCTCTGCTCGGACCTACCTCAATTTCACGAAACGAGGCGAAGACGGCTTGACGGTAACCGTGTCGAAACGCACTTGGCGCCAGTTGCGCGAACGTGGTCTGAGTGCGGCAACGCTGCGGGGGCGGCTCGTTCGGGTCCGTGGTGTCGTCGAGTTGTGGCGCGGTCCCACCCTCGACATCGCGAGCGCGGACATGATCGAACTTCTGGATGAGGAGCGGGCGCTTCGGCGTTGAACGGCATGAGCGGGGGGCAGACACAACATCGCGGATCCTGGGTTGGCCGTAGCGGGCTGCTCTCGTCATCGCTCATGCTTCTGCTGCTCGCGGGCTGCGGTGCCGACCAGACCGGCGCAGTGCTGCAACCTGCGGCGATCAAGGTTCCTGCCGAGGCTCCACGAACCACCGGTCGGGAGCGGACGGCGTCGGATGCCGATCATGCGAAGCTCGTTGCCTCTTTCGGCGGTGAATATCGCTCGCCCACGGCGCTTCGCCTGCTGACCGAGGTGACTGACCGTCTGGTCAAGGCGACCGACCGGCCCGAGGAGACTTATGCGGTCACGCTTCTCGATTCCCCCGTCATCAATGCATTCGCCCTTCCCAATGGCCGCCTCTACGTGACGAGGGGCCTCCTGGCGCTCGCCAGCGACACGTCCGAGATCGCGGCCGTGCTGGCTCACGAGATTGCCCACGTCACCTTGCGCCATGCCACGGCGCGGACCGAACTCGCCCTGCGCTCGCAGTTGGTGAGCAAGGTGGTGGCCGACGTGCTCAACGATCCGACCACCGGCGCACAGCTGCAGAACCAATCGAAATTCGCGCTCGCCCGCTTCTCCCGCGATCAGGAACTCGAAGCCGATGGGATCGGTGTACGGACCCTGGCACGGGCAGGTTACGATCCGTTCGGGGCAGGGCGTTTCCTCAACTCGCTGAACCGCACCACCAACATGAAGACCGGGACCGGCATGGCCGGCGAGCCGGACATGCTCGCCACCCATCCCGGCACCACCGAACGCATTACCCTCGTCACGCGTGCCGCGCGGCTCATCGGGGCGCCCGGCCTCGGGGTCGACGAACGTGCCCGCTATCTCGCCGCGATCGATGGGATCGCCTATGGCGACAATCCCGGAGACGGGATCGTCAAGGGCCGCCGTTTCCTTCATCCGGGCCTCGGCATCGCCTTCGAGGTGCCGGAGGGGTTCACGATCGAGAACACCCGCAATGCGGTGCTCGGAGCGACCGGCGAAGGCAGCCGAAGGCTGTTGTTCGATCAGGTCGAAAGCCATGTCGGCCAAAGCCTGGAGGATGTGCTGCGCGCCACTTGGAGCGACGTGATCGAGGCGGGTTCGATCGAGAACCGCATGATCGCCGGCAATTCCGCGGTGACCGCGCAGTCGCGGGGCAAGGACTGGACCTTCCGCCTTGCGGCCATCCGTGTCGGTGAGACCACTTTCCGCATGATCATGGCGGCAAAGGGCAGCACCGATCCCGATGGTGCGTTCCGGAGATGGACTGAGAGCCTGTCCGGTGTCGGTCCCGACGAAGTCAGAGCGCTTCGCCCGCTCCACATCCAGGTCGTGACCGCCGGGCCGACCGATACGGCAGACGAGTTGGCACGGCGAATGGTCGTGTCGGATCGTCCGCTGGACAGGTTCCTCGTGCTCAACGAACTGGAACGGGGCGCCGTCATACGTCCGGGGCAAAGCTACAAGCTGGTCGTCGAGTAGATCCATAGGACGCCTTGATCAGCGAGGCGTATCAGCCTTCAGCTGCCGGACGTCGTGGGAGCCATTCCCAACCCGATTGGTCGTTCGCCGTTGCCCTCCGAAGCTGCTGCGTCGTTCTCAAGATTGTAGCGAGGCAAGTCAGCGCTGAAGTTGCACTCACCATTCTCGGAGCGGCGCACGGGTCAATGTCCTGCGCCATGGATGGGTGGCAGCTTGCCGAGGCGGCGCGAGAGATTCAAGGGAAGCTACGGGAAGCTATTCCGAATGCTTCCCCCATACACCGCTGTGACTCGCAGAAGAGGCTCTCTCGTTCCGCAAGCTCTATCGCGCGGCGGCGATCATCCCGGCAGTCAAGCGATCCAAGATATCGCCGACGGCCTGATCCGTTTAAGCGGCAGCGAGGGCGAGGGACATCGATTCCTTCTTCATCAGCTCCCGGTAGAAACCGTCGAGATGGGTCAGCTTGTCCGGC
Organism: Methylobacterium sp. 77; assembly: GCF_000372825.1. Classification (NCBI taxonomy): domain Bacteria; kingdom Pseudomonadati; phylum Pseudomonadota; class Alphaproteobacteria; order Hyphomicrobiales; family Methylobacteriaceae; genus Methylobacterium; species Methylobacterium sp. 77. Next base: position 225,857 of record NZ_KB910516.1, read on the forward strand.
GAGCCGTCCTGGATGACGCGACCGCCTTGCAAGACCACGATCCGGTCGAAATCCTTCAACGTCGAGAGACGATGCGCGATGGCGATGACCGTGCGGCCCTTCATCAGATTGGCGAGGGCGTGGCGGATCGCTTCTTCGGATTCCGCGTCGAGGGCCGACGTCGCCTCGTCGAGGAGGAGTATCGGCGAATCCTTCAGGATGGCGCGAGCGATCGCGATGCGCTGACGCTGGCCGCCTGACAGCTTCACGCCCCGGTCACCCACGATGGTGTCAAAACCTTCCGGCAACGCTTCGATGAAGTCGGTGCAGTGGGCGGCAGCGGCCGCTTTCCAGACATCCTCGTCAGATGCGTCCGGCCGGCCGTAGCGGATGTTCTCACGCAATGTCCGGTGGAACATCGAGACATCCTGCGGCACGACCGTAATGGCCTCGCGCAGTGATTCCTGCGTAACACGGTTGATGTCCTGGCCGTTGAGCAGGATCTTGCCGCCCTGGACCTCGTAGAAGCGCTGGAGAAGCGAGAACAGGGTCGACTTGCCGCCGCCAGACTTGCCGACGAGGCCGATACGCTGGCCGGGCTCGATCGTGACGTTGAAATCCGTAAACACGGCGCGGCCATCGGGATAGGAGAAGGCAACGTGGTCGAAGCTGATCTCAGCGCCCGTGCCGGAGAGCGGCATGGCCTCAGGATGGTCGATCAGGTCGTGCGGCTGAAGCAGAGTGTGCAAGGCCTCGGACAAGCGGGCCGTATGTTGTGTGGCGTCCACCAGAGCGACAGCGAGGTCGCGGGTCGCTGCGAGGATGCGGATGCCCAGGGTACAGACGAGGACCACCTGGCCGTTCGTCGCCTGTCCGGCCTCCCACATGGTAATTGCCCAGTAGAGCAGCCCAAGCACGGCGAAGACCGTCAGGATCGCGTGAACGATCCGCAGCTTCTCCAGGTAGAGGAGCGAGGATCGGCGAGAGCGCATCTCGACGCCGATCGTGCCGTCGAATCTTTTGTACTCACGCTTGAACGCCGAGAAAGCACGGACGAGAGGCATGTTGCCGACGAGGTCCACCATTTCGCCGTCGACGCTCGCAGCCTTGGCGGCGAAATCGTGGTGGAGCGGCTTACCCGCAGCCGCCATCTTGAACATCAGCAGCACCACCGCGCCGAAGATGGTGGACAGGACGAGTGCCATCGTGAGGCTGACGGTGCCGATATACAGGATCGAGCCGAAAGCCGCGACGCAAGGCGGCATCACGTTGAAGACGAACATGTTCTCGACCGTGAAGATCGCGTTCGAGGTCGCCGTGATGCGCGAGGCCAGCGTGCCTGGCTGCCGATCCGCGAAGAAGGACGGCGAATGGCCGGTCATATGCCGGAACAGGTCGCGACGGATGTCGCCGGTCACACCGACGAAAGTGAAGGAGCCGACGAGGCTTGCCACGCGCCAGAGCATGTTGTCGGCGGCGATGAAGGCAATGAGGATCGCCAATGCGCCCCAGATCAGGCCTGCGCTCGGGCCCTTGCTCAATGCGTCGACCACGCCCTTCAGCGCGTAATCCGTGCTCACCGAAAAACCGACGGCCCCAAGCACGGCGCAGAGGATCACCAGATGGGGCAGCGCCCGCCGCTTGAGATAACGGCTCACGAAGGCGAAGGGCCTGTCGGCGTAGACGCAGAGGTCTTCCATCTGGGTGACCATCCCGGTGCTCATTCTTATCTGTCGGATGCTGACGAATCCTGCAAGCAGGCTGCACGAAACCGTGATCACATAGGTCGCAACGCAAATCTCGTCCATGCGTTGCAGGCTGCCGTCAAGCTTCGGCCATTATAGCGAGAAAACCTGAACGGGCGTTGATCGGCAAGCGAATTCGGTGCCGCTTTCCCCTTCAGACCGGCTCGACGGGACGTGTCTCGGGCATGATCAGGGCGAGCAAGGCGAAGCCCGCAAGCCCGACGATCGCGAGCCCGAGGAAAGCGCTGTGACTGCCAAGATGATCGGCCATCACACCGGCCAGTGAGGTCGACAAAGCGGCACCGATGCCCATGGCGGTCCCGACGGCACCGAGTGCGAGATTGAAACGGCCGGTACCCCGGGTGACGTCCGAGACAACGAGGGGAACCATGACGCCGAACACGGCCGCCGAGATGCCGTCGAAGACCTGAATCGCGACGAGGAGTTCGGGACTGTCGGTATAGGCGAAGAGCAGACCGCGGATCGGCAAGGCCGCAAACCCGATGAGCAGAAGTGGGCGACGGCCCCATCTTTCGGCCGCCCGTCCGACAGCGGGACCGGAAATGGCCAGGACGACTTGAGGCACCACGATACAGGCAGCGATGAGAGCCGTGGCGGTTTCGCTGGCGCGAAGGGTGAGCATGCTGCCCACCAGCGGCAGCATGGCCGCGTTGGCGAGGAAGAACAGGGTCATGCAGGCGGCAAAGCACAGCAGGGCGCGGTTGGTGAGGATGGCCTTGAGAGCGTTCTCCTTCGGACGGGGAGCCCCTTCCTCGGATCGGCGTGCCTGTGATGGCGTCGCGCCGGGGCGGATGAACGAGAGCGCGATCAGGGTCGGCACCATCAGGAACGCGGTGAGATAGAACACTGCGTCGTTCGACAGGTAATAGCCGCAGGCACCCATCAGCGCGGCCGCCACGGCATTACCAAGGGCGGAAAAGCTGGCGTTGCGCCCGAGCCGTTCGCCAGCTCGATTGTGGCCGACGAGGCCTATGCTGATTGCGGCGATGGCCGGCGTCAGGATGCAACTCGCGGCGGAATGCGCCGCCATGGCGAGTAGGACGATGAGGAAGCTCGGCCACATGGCGAGGGCGAAGGCACTGAGCGAAATCGCTACGACCGAGAGTCCGGCCGCGAAACGCCGAGATCGGACGGCATCGACGAAAGCACCGCCCGGTACCTGACCGAGCAGGCTGACGAGGCTACCGATCGTGAGCGCGAAACCGATATCGGACTGCGTCCATTGCGCCTGCGTGAAATACACGGCGAGGAACGGGCCGAAGCCGGTCTGAAGGTTCGCCACGAAGAACGCGAAAGCATCGAGCCCCCGCCGGCTCCTGACCGAAACGGCCGGCATGTCGGTCGGAACCTCTCCAGGCATCTCGGTGTATGCCTCGCGCCTCGGAGCCCCACGCGGCCGGAATTCCGACCGCGGTAATTCACGGGGCCTGATGACGCGTCGGTGCTGCGGGCGGGGTGCCGTCATTTGTCCGGCGTTTTTTCAGCCGGTTTGTCGGGCGAAGCAGCGGAGCTCGAGCCGGGCTGTGGCACTGTGGGAACTTGAGCAGGCGCGGGAATTTGGGCCGGCGCGGGAGCCGCAGCCTGATCGCCGTCGGGGGGTACGCTTGGGCTCGCCGGGCCCAGCACCACGATGGGGTCCCCCGGCTTGTATTCCGGTGAGACTCGCACCTGGTTCCGGCTCAATTGAAGGACGAGCCGGCTCGGCTTTCCATCGGGAGCGAAGCGCATGGAGCGCCAATCGACGGCGATCTTGCGGGAGCCGACGCCGAGGAAGCCTCCGAAGTCGATGATCGCCGCACGTGGGCGTCCATCCTTGTCGAGGATTATGTCGATGATTCGGCCCATATCTTCGCCGGTCGAGCTGCGTACGGCCTTGCCGAGCACTCCCTCATAATCCTGCGTATCGAGGACAGTCGCCGGCGTGCCTGTCGCTGGCACGGGAGCGATCGCCGAGGGTGGGACCGGAGCTACGGTCTGGGGAGACGCGACAGGCGGTACAGGCGCTGCTGGCTGCGGCACAGGACTGGACTGGGGCGGCGGCGCAGGAGCAACCGGCGTCGCTTCACTCGCTGGTGCATCGACCGGGGTGTTACCCTCGGCTGCAGCAGCTGCGGCCCAAAGGGTGATCGACGCTGCGGCGATCATCCGGACAGTTCTGAACACGTGCGTTCCCCGAAGAAGCATCTCGCCGGCCCTTGCTCAATCTTGGCCGTTCCGGCGGGTTCCCATCTGCCATGGGATGGACGGCGTATGAGGGTGGACCAAGGCGAAGTTGTGGATGAAGGAGGGCCGATCGGCGGTGGAGCGGCCAGCGAAAAGTCGAATTGGCAAGAACCGGACCGTCGACGACATGGTGACGTGGACCGAAGAGGGTGTCTAGGCGATCGGTCGGACGACGGCGCTGAATTTTTCCGACGCGCGGGGGCGAGAGGTGTGGCGAAAGCACTGCGATCGTCTGGTTTTCGCCTTTTGTGCATCGTAGAGATGCGCCCAATCATGCCGGACCACCCCATGAACCGTGGTGGGATACTTTTGAGGATTCAGTCGATGCGTATTCTGTCGAACGCCAGCGCTGTCGCGCTCGTTGCTGCGGCCTTGGGCGGCTGTCAGGCCTTGGGCGGCAGCGCTGGCGTCATGCCCGAGAGCGAGGTGGGACCTCCGCCGTCCATGCGCAGCGCGATCCCCGGTGCTGCACGCGCGCGCGCCGCTGAAGTGGATCCCGATGGCGTTCCCCTGCAGACGTCGCCGACGCGGCGGCTCGATCTTCCGAAATCGGCCGGCGGCCAGACGCGTGCTCAGGCGGAAGCTGAGCGGCGCATCCGACGCGAGGATATCGAAGGCGATACGACCAGCCGGTCGAGTTCAGGTGGTCTTGCACCGCAGATGGGGTCGGGCGGGAGCGTCGGTCTCGGCGGGAAATTCTAGAGACAATCGGCAACGTCAGCCGTCAGTCGCGCCAAGCCACGGGCATTCCAACCCGTCGATGACTCATGCGCGACGGACTCTCTTTCTCGGTGGAGAGAGCCGGAATTGCCTCGGCTCAGATCAGATCGCCGCCGCGTATGTCGGACACGACCCGGCCTTCGGCCACCAAGAGGCCAGCAAGACCAGCAAGGAGCACGCCTGAAGCGATGATGGAGAGGACAGCGACTGCGATGATCATACCCATACAGTTGCTCATCGCGCTTAAGGGAACGTTGCCGCTGTTCGAGTGAATCACTCACCATCGCCCACGGTCAGCGGCCGAGGGGCAGGACGGCCGAAAAAAATCTGATGGTCCGGCCGTGCGGCAGGTTCTGCCTTTTTGATTTGGTGCTCGATCGACGAATGCCCGTTTGTTTCCCACGACTTGGATCGCATGGCCTTCATCTACCTGCCGACGGCGCATTTGTGCCGTGGCAGCCGGCGGCGTCATTTTAAGATACTGATACAAAAAGGCTTTTCCGCATTCCCTCCAAAACGTGGCAATCGTATCGCGCAGTGGTTTGCATCACCGATGACGGCAGACTCGCGTGCTGGCGGAGGTCGAATCTACCCTGTTGCGAGTTCGGATGATCGAGTGACGGGGGGTGGCTTCATCCCCGCTATCCTCCTTGCTTCTGTGGATGGGTGGTCGGACTACGTGTTTCCCTCTTGGAACGCTCTCAGCACCGCTTAGTTGTTGCAGCTATGCGCTCCGAGGCCATGGGCCGTGGACGTGATGGCCCACAAAGCCAAAATCCGGAGGAACTGATGGCAACCAAGACCACCACGAAGGCCGCCGACAAACCGGCAGCCGCCAAGAAGACCGCTGCCCCGAAGACCGAAGGCGCCGCCAAGCCCAACGCTCTCCAGCAGCCGCTGAAGCCCTCCGAGGAGCTCGCAGCCGTCGTCGGCGCCGCAGCGCTTCCGCGCGGAGAAGTGGTCAGCAAGGTCTGGGAGTACATCAAGAAGCACAATCTCCAGAATCCCGAAAACAAACGCGAGATTCTGGCCGACGACAAGCTGAAGAAGGTCTTCGGCAAGGACAAGTGCACGATGTTCGAAATGAACAAGCATCTCGCTGCGCATCTGAAGTCGGCCTGAATGCCATCCGGCCCGGTGCTCGGATGGCGCCGGGCCAGTTTTTCGGACAGCGCAATGAGATAATGCCGTCCGGCTTGAGCGAATCTTGCGCGTCGTCGCGCATCACTCCGCCCACCGACGCAAAGAGCCCCTCCGCCGGATGCGCTTGCCGCGAGATCGTGGGCACAAGCCATCGTCGATAGGCGAGGATGAGTGACGTTGGCCGGTGTTCGGCGACGAGATCTTGCCCGAGAGCATCGGGATCGACCTCGCCGGCATCCTTCGCTCTCTGCGCCAGGAAATCCAAAACCGCGTTCCACAGGGTGGGCCCGGACAACACCCTGTTCGCAATGAATGCACTACCGCAAACAGGCTCGGCCAAACCATGCAAGGCGGCGAGTTGGGCGGACCCGTCATCCCGCGATGGATCGATTCCATGAGGATGTTCAGCGCCGCCTGACTCGACATAGAGGCGATACGTTTCCGACCAGCCTCGACCATGCCGGGTCGAAAACGCCTGTATTGTTGATCAAGCTGTCAACGGTGCACAGGCCGTACATTCCTTTCTCTGCCACGCTCGCCGCAGCGATGAATCCGGTCGTGCCGGTCTGCTGCTTTACGCGCGTGATCGCATTCCGAATCCGTCAGATGCGCGGCCGTTGACGGCGGGGCAGGGCCCATTTCGGCGAGGCCGCGGATGGCGCCGCCCCAAGCGCAATTCGGCCCTGCCCATACATGTCCATGAGTGTCGTCCTCGGTCGCCGCTCCTACGAGACGACGGCCGGGATGGGGCAGGGCTAACGTCCGCCTGCCGCACCTTTCGAGGCGGTCTACCCGCCCGTCTGGCGCCGCATGACGCTGGAGACGGCTCCGGTCGCTGCCATGGCGCAGGCGCACCACAAAGCGACGCCGATGGAGAAAGCTGTGCCGTTGGCATGGGTCAGCCCGAAGATCACGGCGACGAGGGCTGCTCCGAGAGATTGTCCTGTCAGCCGTGCGGTCGATTGCATGCCGCTGGCGCCTCCACTTCGCGACCTCGGCGCGCTGGTGACGATGACCTTGTTGTTCGGCGACTGGAATAATCCGAAGCCGAGGCCGCACAGGGTCAGCCTCCAGGCAATATCGACGAGCGTCGGCACGGCTGGCAGCAATGCCAGGCTAGCGAGACCGGCGGACATGAGGGCAAGGCCGATGCCACCTAGGATTCCGGGCGCATAGCGATCGGCGAGCCGCCCCGAGATCGGCGCCATGATCGCGATGGCGATCGGCCATGGCGTCATCAGGAAGCCGGTCTCGGTAGCGGATAGGTGAAGCGCGTCCTGAAAATAGAACGGCAGGGCGACATAGGCCATCATCTGCGCGCCGAACGAGGCGATGGATGTCGCCATCGACAGGGCGAAGGCGGGAATGCGCAGGAGGTCCACCGGCAGGAGCGGCGAGGCCAGGCGCGACTGATAGATGACGAAAACCGTGCCGACGGTGAGGCCGGCAGCGATTTCGGCCACGGCCAGCCAACGTCCGCTCGCCTCCCCGATGCCGTCGAGCCCGATGATGAGAAGGCCGAAGGTAAGCGCGTTGAGGATCGCGCTCGGCACGTCGAAGCGCGCTCCGCTCACCGGTGTCACCGGCAGGGTCCGTGCGGCGACCGCCAGGGCGACGAGGCCCACGGGCAGGTTCACCAGGAACAGCCATGGCCATGTCGCGACCGAGAGGATCGCGGCGGCCACGGTAGGGCCGGTCGCCGAGGCCATCGCAACGATGAGGGCGACGTTGCCCACCCCCCGGCCGATCATGCGGTGCGGATAGATGAATCGCACGAGGGCGATGTTCACGCTCATGATGCCCGCGGCTCCGAGTCCTTGAGCGATCCGCGCGGCAATGAGCCCGTTCAGCGATGTCGACAATGCGCAGGCGAGGGAGGCCGCGGTGAACAGCACGAGGCCGCCCAGGTAGATTTTCCGGTAGCCGATGATGTCGCCGAGGGAAGCGAGGGGCAGCAGGGACGCAGTCACCGCGATCTGGAAGCCGTTGACCACGAAAATCGCCGAGGCCGGGGTCACCCCCAGATCCCTGGCCATAGCCGGCAGGGCGACATTGACGATCGCCCCATCGAGCACCGCCATCGTCATGGCGAGCCCGATGGCAAGGAGCGCCAGCATCCGTTCGCGGACCGGCAGGCCGTCCATCGGTTTCGCCGCGGCGGCCGGCTCGATCTGACCGCCGTCAGGAGGAATTGCCTCGTGCGTCATCGCACAGAGCCGTGGACGATCGCTGCTCGCTTCGGCAAGTGCCCTATGTCACCCGTCGATGACCTGATCCATCCATGCGTCCTAGTCGAAGGGTTTCTCATGCGCTTGGCGACACTCTTGCTCGGAGGCCTGCTCGCGTTCTCCCCCGCCGTCACGCGCGCCGATGATACCAGCCCAATCGGGATAGGGCTCGAAGGCTTCGCCTACCCTCATCCTGTCTGGTTCCTCGACCTCACTCGGGACAACGAACGCCAGCGCCTCGCCTATATGGACGTGGTGCCGACGGGCTCTGCCAACGGCCGAACCGTTCTCCTGCTCCATGGCCGTAACTTTCCGTCGAGCTATTGGGAGCCGGTCATCGCTGCTTTGGCGGATGCGGGATACCGGGTGATCGTCCCCGACCAGCTCGGCTTCGGAAAATCATCGAAACCGGTAGGGCCATTCAGCTTCGATGTCATGGCAGCCGAGACGGTGGCTTTGCTCGACTCGCTCAACCTGCCGCGTGTCGATGTGGTGGCTCATTCCATGGGTGGGATGTTGGCCGTCCGGCTCGCCCGTAATGCGCCGGACCGCGTGAACAGCCTCGTTCTTGAGGCGCCGATCGGGCTCGAGGATTATCGCTCCACCGTCCCGCCGGTATCGAACGCGACGCTGCTCCGGATCGAGGGGGACGTCACGGCGGACGTGTATCGGCGCCAATTGATGACAAACTACGCCCTGTCGATTCCGTCCTCGTCGATCGAGCCCTTCGTCTCGATCCGCGAGCGGGTGAAAGGCTCGGGCGAGTACCCACGCTGGCTCCAGGCCTTCGTCAATTCCTATCAGGTCATTTGGGGGCAACCGGTGGTGCACGAGATTCCGCTGATCCGTGTGCCAGCCCTTTTCGTGATGGGCGGCAACGACCACAACGCGCCCGGCAAACCGTTCGCACCCGAAAACCTTCGTGCCAGCATGGGCGACAATGCCAATCACGCCAAGGCTTTATCCGCGCGAATGCCGGATGGACGCGCCGTGGTGTTCGATGGGATCGGCCACCTCGTCCACATGGAGGCGACCGACCGTTTCAACGCAGCGATGCTCGATTTCCTCAACGGCCACTGAACCGTGAAAACAGGGAGTGACACGATGGATGTCGGCGTGATCGGGTTGGGACGGATGGGGCGGGGAATGGTGCAGAGCCTCGTCAGGGCCGGCCACCAGGTGAGGGTGTGGAACCGAACTGCATCGGCGGCAGACGGACTCGACGGCGTCACGCTCGTATCGAGCGCAGTCGAAGCCTTCTCCGGGGATGCCGTGATCACCATGCTCGCCGACGATGCGGCACTGCGTTCGGTCATCGTCGAGGGCGGCCTCCTCGAATCCGCCACGCGGCCCGGCTTGCATCTCAGCATGAGCACGATCTCGGTCGCGCTCGCGCAGGAACTCGCCGCGATCCACGAACGGGCGGGCGTGCCCTACATCGCCGCTCCCGTCTTCGGCCGGCCGGACGTAGCGCAGAACGGCGCGCTCAACATCGTCGTCGCCGGAAATCCGATAATCATCGAGAAGGCGCAGCCGCTCCTCGATGCCATGGGCTCGAAGACATGGTCGTTCGGAACGGAGCCGCATAGGGCCAACGCCGTGAAGCTTGCCGGCAACTTCATGCTTGTGGCGGCGATCGAGGCGATGGGCGAGGCGGCCGCCTTTGCCGAAGGACACGGCGTGGCCGGCGCCGACCTCCTCGATCTTCTCACCAGCACCCTTTTCGCCTCGCCGGTCTACAAGGGCTATGGCGCCTCCATCGCAGCCGGCCTCTACGAGCCACCGGGTTTCGGGCTGAGGCTCGGTCTGAAGGATATCGGCCTTGCACTCGCAGCATCTGGTCAGGTCGGCGTGCCGATGCCCTTCGCGAGCGTGCTCCGCGACAATCTCCTCGACGCCGTCAGTCACGGGGACGGCGATAAGGATCTGGCGGCTTTGGCCTTGGTGTCGGCACGGCGCAGCGGGCACTGAAGCCTAACTGCTCGCGGATGCGACGACGAGATGAGGAAGTCGGATCCTGTCAGAAAACCGAAGCTCCTGATCGTCGCGAATTGACCGGAAATTCTCCGGTCACGTCCCGTTGAAGCGCGCGATTCCTACAGCTTGAGGGGAGGATCGAGCGCCCGCAATGAACGTCGCTGGCGGCCGGGGCCTTGGGCGCCTAGATCGTCCCCTCACGTACCATTCCCGGATCGGCGAGCGCATGCAGACGTCGTGCTGCGTTGTGAGCGAATTTCAGCGTCACCGCCTTGCGACGGGCGCCACTCAGAAGGTGGTCGGCCGGCTCACGCAAGATCGCGGCGCTGAACGCGTCGGCGACGATCAGCCCGGCCTCCTCCGGGATCAGCCCCTCGGGTAGGGTGTCCGGTACGGCGAAGTAGAAGCGGTCGCAATAATCACGGTAATCCGGCCATTTCTTATCGGCCCGGAAGTCCGCGACGCTGGACTTGATCTCGACGATGGTGAGGCGACCTGCCGGGCAGAGGGCGATGACATCCGCCCGCCTGCCGTTGGCGAGCGAGAATTCCGGGATCGTCACATGGTCGAGAGCGGCAAAGAGCCGGCGCACACCGCGTTGGACGTGGAGCGCGGTCGCCGATTGCCGGCGGTCGGGCGGCAGGACGATATGGGCGAGGGCTGCGGACATGGCTTCGCTTCGCGGCGGTGCGGTGTCGAATCGAATAGAGGCTTAGGGAATCAGGTCGGCTCGCTCTTGTCACCTGCGGCAGCATGCGCTTCCGCCAGGACCTTGCAGATCGCCTCGAAACCGTCGGTCAGTGCTGCCGGTCCGGGCTGCAGGATCAGCGGAGATTTGATTTCGTGGATGCGCCCCGCAGCCACAGCAGGGATCGCATCCCAGCCGGGTCGCTCACGGATGCGCGCTACATTCACCCGCTTGCCGCACCATGAGGCCAGGATGACGTCGGGCCGTGCCGCGATCACCTGTTCGGAGGTGACGATCCTGTCCTTCGCTGCGGCTTGCCGGGCAAGGTGTGGGAATACGTCGTCGCCGCCGGCGTAACCGATGAGTTCCGAGACCCAGCCGATCCCGGAGATCATCGCGTCGTCCCATTCCTCGAAATAGACCTTCAGCCGGGGCGGTCCTGCCGTGTTGAGGGCCACCGCGCCGAGGTGATGGGCATAGCCCTGCGCGAGAGAATCGGCCCTCTCGCTCGCGCCGACGAGTGCGCCCACGGTGCGGATCATGGCAAGGCAACCGGCGACATCGCGCTGGTTGAACAGGTGGACGGAGATGCCGGCGCGAGCGAGATCGGCGACGATCTCCGCCTGCATATCGGAGAAGGCGAGGACGAGATCCGGCTCCAGATCGGGAATTTTCGGCATGTCGGCACTGGTGAAGGCCGACACCCGGGGCTTTTCCTTGCGCACGCGGGCAGGGCGCACGGCGTATCCGGACACACCGACGATCCTGTCCTCCTCGCCCAGCAGGTAGAGGGTTTCGACGGTCTCCTCGGTGAGGCAGACGATGCGTTCAGGCGGAAACCGGCGCATGCCGCGTCAAGACTTGAAGAAGCTGATGACGCCCGCTCCCGGCGCCAGCCAAACGAAGGCCCAGACAAAGGCCGAGCTCCAGTTCGCCAACTGGAATGGCAGGCGGGCCACCTCGAAGATGCCGGCGATCAGCGGTACCACCGCGCGGGCAGGGCCGATGAACCGGCCGATGACGATGCCCCATGCGCCATAGCGACGGCAGAAATCCTCGCCTTTCTCCACCATCTGCGGATACCGGCTCATCGGCCAGATGGTCTTGGCGCCGTGCTGGAAGTACCGGCCGATCTCGTAGCTTACCCAGTCGCCAAGCCCGGCGCCGATGCCGCCACCGATGACGATCGGCCAGAACGGGATACCGCTCGCGCCGATCAGCGCACCGATCGCGACCAACAGCACCGTCGCCGGCACCAGGATCGACAGGAAAGCGAGCGATTCGCAGAAGGCGAGCAGCCCGACGATGAACGGCGCCCATTCCTTGTGCGCCTCTACGAAGGCGAGCGTCGTGGTCTTCAGCGCCTCGAAATCCATGGAAATCCTCACCTGTCGCGCCCGATGTGCGGGAAGGGAGTTGCTGCGGCAAGCGTGAACCGCGTCACAGGGAGGGCCTGCACCGGCCGCGGATGCACTGTCGGATAAAACCGGCTACCACGCCGCCCATCGCGCCCGCACCCGTCGAAGCAAGGCTGGACCTGCCGATGAAAGTCCTCTCGATCCAGTCGCACGTCGCCTTCGGACATGTGGGCAATGCCTCGGCCGTTTTCCCGATGCAGCGGCTCGGCGTCGAGGTCTGGCCGATCCATACGGTACAGTTCTCCAACCATACCGGCTACGGAGCTTGGCGCGGCCGGGTTTTCGACGGTCCGATGATCGAGGATCTCGTGCTCGGCATTTCCGAGCGCGGCGTGCTCGGACAATGCGACGGCGTGCTCTCCGGCTATATGGGCTCGGCCGATATCGGTACCGCCATTGTGCGTGCCGTGACGGCGGTGCGCACTGCTAATCCGAAAGCGCTGTATTGCTGCGACCCTGTGATGGGCGACACCGACCGGGGCATCTATGTCCGGCCCGGCATCCCCGAATTCATGCGTGACCAGGCGTTGCCCGCCGCCGACATCGTGACCCCGAACCAGTTCGAGCTGAATTTCCTTTCCGGCCTGCCCACCGGCACCCTGGGCGAAGCCAAGGCGGCGTTGGCCGTGATCCAGGCCATGGGCCCACGCGTCGTGTTGGTGACTTCCCTCGTCACCGAGGACACACCGTCCGATTCCATCGATCTGATGGCGGGGGAAGGTGGCCAGTTCTGGCGCCTTCGTACGCCGCGCCTCAGCCTGAACGTGAACGGCGCCGGCGATGCCATCGCTGCCCTGTTCCTCGTCCACTATGCCCGTACCGGCTCGGCGGCTCTCGCCCTCGGGATGGCCGGTGCATCGATTTATGGGCTTCTCCGCCGTACAGCGGAGGCCGGCTCGCGCGAGATACTCACCGTCGACGCGCAGGACGAGTTCGTGGCGCCGACCGAGACCTTTCCGGTGCAGCCGGTCTAGCTTTCATCGAGAAGGAACAGCCGATGAGCCGACGCTTCGTCACCCTCGACGTGTTCACCGAGACGCCGTTCTCGGGCAACCCGCTGGCCGTCGTGCTCGATTCCGAAGGGCTCGACGACGAGGCGATGCAGAGGATCGCGGGCGAGTTCAACCTGTCGGAGACGGTATTCGTGCTGCCACCGACGGACGCACGCCACAAGGCGCGCCTGCGCATCTTCACCCCCGCTCGCGAGCTTGCCTTCGCTGGTCATCCCACCCTCGGGGTGGCGATCCTCCTGGCCTTGCGCGATGCGAGATCCGGTCTCACCGATGCCATCGCCTTCGGTCTCGAAGAAGCCATCGGCACGGTGGCCTGCGTCGTCGAGGCGGGGGAGGGGCGGGGACGCGGGCGCTTCAAGCTGCCCGTGCTGCCCGGATACGATGGCGAGGGCCCGGCCAAGACCCTCCTGGCCAAGGTGATCGGGCTCGAGCCTCAGGATATCGGCTTCGGCCGTCATGTGCCGAGCCGGCATACGGCCGGACCGAGCTTCATCTTCATTCCGGTGAATGCGCGAGCGAAGCTCGACGCGGCGCGCCTCGACATGGCCGCGTTCTCCGCCATGGACGAACCCGCGGCGCTCTACCTCTATGCCGTAGACCCCGAAGGGCTTGGTCATCGTTTTCATGCCCGGATGTTCGCGCCTCATCTCGGCATCACGGAGGACCCGGCAACGGGGTCCGCCGCTGCGGCCTTCGCGGGTGTGATGATGGAATTCGAACCTCTCGGCGACGGGGAGCACGATGTCTTCATTCGTCAGGGACTGGTCATGGGCCGACCGAGTGCGATCGCGCTGCAGATGGTGATTGAATCCGGGGCGCTGCAATCCGTGGAGATCGGCGGCTCCGCCGTGGTGATGAGCGAGGGAACGCTGCTTGTCTGAGGGTTTCATCCTCACGCCGATCGAGACGGTGACGGCGCGCCTGGTGACCTATGAATGGGCCTGGGCGCGAGACAATGCAGAGACCATCGCCGAGAACTGGAGGCGCCGCTGCGCCGCCCGTTCGGGATTGTTCGATGGGCGAGTGCTCCTCGCCAGCGGCTACCGGATCGAGGCGACCACCTGCTCGGTGGAAATGTTCGAGACGTCCTATGCCAGTTTCATCACTCACAAGGATCTGGGCTCACCAGATGCCGCCGTCGCCAACGCCTTCGCCGCCATCGTTCCTCGAGGTGTGGATGGCGCCGTGCTTCTGGGCGTGATGGGCGGCCACACCGCCAATGCCGGCCAAATCTACTTTCCCTGCGGCACGCCCGACCTCGGCGATGTGAGAGAAGGCGGAGAGATCGACCTCGCCGGCAGCGCCGCGCGCGAATTCACCGAAGAGACGGGACTGACCCTTCCGCCGGATGCATCCGAACGCTGGCTACTCGCCCGCGGAGAGGGGCAGCTGGCGTTCCTGAATGCAGTGACCTTCCCCGAGCCGGGGGCCGTGTTGCAGAACCGGATGGAAAAGCATCGTTTCGCGGAGGCCGAGCCGGAGCTGGATGGCTTCGTCGTGGTGCGCGCCCCGGGCGACGTCGATACACGGCGGATGCCGGCTTTCGTGCGGGCCTATCTGCGTCACGCCTTGATGCGTTCGGCTACGCTCCCGTCCTGGAGCAGGTCCGATTAGGCGGCAGCCGATCGCAGGGCGGCAAGAGAAATCGCCTGGAATCAGGACGTTGGCGCCGCCGATGAGCCCGTGGGCGCCCATTTCACGGGCATCTTCCTTCCGCTCCGCCCATGCCCTGCGCAGGTATCGGGCTGGAATTAAATGCTGTTCTTACCGTGCCGGGCGCAGCACCAGTCGGTCGCCGCGCACTTCGTAGGAAGCAAGCCGGTCGAGGAACGTCATGCCGAGGAGGTTGCCAGACAGCGCTCCGCGCCGGCTCACCAGTGCCGACACACGGCGTTCGGTGATCGTGCCTATGGTCATGCTGTCGAGATAAATCGGGGCAGCCATCGCGATGCCGTTGGCGGTCGAGACCCTGATGGCGAATTCGTTTTCCGCTGGCGAGATGCCGATGGCAGCCGCATTCTCCGCAGTCAGGACGACGGAACTCGCACCCGTATCGAATTGGAAGACCTGCGTGCGGCCATTCACTTCTGCCCGAACGGAGAAGTCCCCGTCTGCTCGCCGGGTGACGGTTACGGTCCCATCGCCTGCCGTGACCGCGCTGCCGGGCCGGAGCGTTCCGACGAGGCGATTGCCGACCTCTCCAGCCTCGTCCTTATAGGCGTAGCCTGCCACGAGGGCGACAGCCAGGGCGGCCCAGATCAGCAGCGCCTTCAGGTTCGTACCCATCTGCTCGCGGAAACGGTGCCAGAACCCGGCGATGAAGACCGTCAGCAACGTTCCGCTGAAGGCGAGCCGTGCCAGTTGATCCTTCTCCAGCCCGGCGACCGTACTCGATCCATCCGAGAGAACGAGGAAGGCAACGATGCCAAGGAGTATGGCAAGGGCGGCATACATCATTGCTTCGCGATCACCCTTCCGCGCAGCGGGTAGGCGGCGGCGAGACGACCTTCGAGCGTCGCCATGATGGCCTGCCGCCTCGGCTCGGGCAACGAACCCCAGAGACCGATTTCATCACGCGTACGCCCACAGCCTTCACACAAGCCTGTCACCGCATCGAGGATGCAGACCTTCGTGCATGGGCTGGAGGCTTTGGTGGTGGAAGACTGGGTCATCGCGTGTTCCATGCCCTCAGGCACGGGTCGCGATCAAGGTCCGATGCACAAGGTTCAGCGCGGGATCGCCATGATGACGCCGAGGAGACCCGCAATCTCGGCGACCTGCTGGCACGCGCCGATGACATCGCCCGTCTGCCCGCCGATCTTGGCGCGTGCCAGGGCGGTGAGGCCCAGGGATGCCGCCAGCGCGAGGAACGGCATGAGCACCATGCCGAGGACAGGCAAACCGCTGATCCCGCCGATGACGATGAGGGAAAGGGCGAGAAGGCCAACGATCCCGATGGTCCGTCGATTGGGTGTCCCGACGGATGCGCCCGCCCCACCGGGTCTTGCAGGCCCGAGCAACACCATCGGCGCCAGCGCGGCGCTGCGCGATAGGGAGGCGGCCAGCAGGAGTGCCATTGCGGCCAACGCACCCGTGCGGTCGAGGAGCGTCGCGAGCGCGCCGATCCGTAGGGCGAGCGACAGAACCAGCGCGACGCCGCCATAGGCGCCGATCCGGCTGTCACGCATGATCTCGATGCGGCGCTCCGCCGTCGCGCCTCCGCCGAACCCATCCGCCACGTCGGCGAGGCCGTCCTCGTGCAGGGCTCCCGTGACGAGTGCTCCGGTCGCCACGGCAAGGGTAGCGGCCAGGAACGGCCCGAGACCGAGCGCCCAAGCCATCAGCAGGACGAGCGCGCCGGGACCGGCGAGGATCAGACCGGCCACAGGCAGCATGCGCGGCAGGGTGCGGAAATCCGGCAGGCGATGCGGGTCGCCCTCGCCGGGAAGGCGTGGCACCGGCAGCCTGGAATAGAACCTCAGGCATGCCGCGAGATCGTAGGCCAATGGCGCGCCGGGAAACGCATCATCCGGCTCAAAGTCCCACCCTTGCGTCATCGAGGACCCGCCTTCACCGCCCGCGCGCTGTTGGTTATAGCTCCCCCCACAGGCAGGCCGCCATACCGGATGCGCCGAGACCCAAGGCAAGTTTCGCGCGATGACTCAACAATCCCCGAACCAGGACGGTCCCGAACAGACGCCGTTCTCCGATATCCGCCGCCTCATCGCCGACGTGCCCGGTCCCGACCGCGACGCCGTCGCCATGGTCCGCGAGCGGGACGCGATGCTGACGAAGCCCGCCGGAGCGCTGGGCCGCCTGGAAAACCTCGTCGAATGGCTCGCTGCGTGGCAGGGCAAGGGCCAACCCAGTCTCGATCGCCCCCTGGTCTGCGTCTTCGCGGGTAGTCACGGCGTCACCAAACGTGGCGTATCCGCCTTCCCGGCCGAGGTGAACCGCCAGATGCTCGACAATTTCGCGGCCGGAGGCGCTGCGATCAATCAGCTCTGCGCCGCCTACGGCCTCGGCTTCAAGGTCTTCGATCTCGCCATCGATCTCCCGACCGGTGACATCTGCGAAGGGCCGGCCTTCACGGAGAAGGAATGCGTGGCGACCATGGCCTTCGGCATGGAAGCCATTGCCGCGGGCACCGACTGTCTCGGCCTCGGCGAAATGGGCATCGGCAACACCACCATCGCGGCGGCGATCTATGCGGCGCTCTATGGCGGTGAAGCGGCGCATTGGGTCGGCCGGGGCACAGGCGTCGATGCCGCCGGTGTGAACCGCAAGGTCGAGGCGGTCGAGGCGGCACTGGCCCGTCATTCCGGTCATCTCGGCGATCCGCTCGATGTGTTGTCGCGCCTCGGGGGCCGGGAGATCGCCGCCATGGCCGGCGCGATCCTGGCGGCCCGGATGCAGCGCATCCCGGTCGTCATCGACGGCTACGTCGCCACTTCGGCCGCTGCGATCCTTCATGCCATCGACCCGTCGATGCTCGACCATTGCCTCGCGGGCCATGTCTCGGCGGAAGGTGCCCATGCGGAAGTGCTGGAGCGGCTGGGTCTGGTGCCGTTGCTGGCGCTGGGCATGCGGCTCGGCGAAGCGTCCGGCGCTGCCCTCGCCATCGGACTTCTCAAGGGCGCGCTCGCCTGCCACCGCGACATGGCGACATTCGCACAGGCGGGGGTATCGGGACGCAGCGACGGTTAGGCGGCTTTCGAGCGCCGGCCATTCGGCAGGGCCGCTGGGGTGCCGGACGAGATGAGAATTTCGGCTGGTTTGCCGCTCAAGCGGCGCGCGCCGCATTGCGGGCGCCGCGCTCGGACGTGACCGAGGTCGCGTCGGTGGGAAGGTTGAGGGCGGGCAGCGTGTCCATGACGCGGCTCGCCGGGAAGATCACCACGACTTCGGTGCCCTCGCGCGGTTTCGACTTGAGGTGGAAGTTGCCGCCGTGGAGGTCGACGAGGCCCTTCACGATGGGAAGACCGAGGCCCGAACCCTGTTCGGCCGTCTTGATCGCCAGGGAGCCGCGACCGAACGAGGACATGACAGTGCCGAGTTCGTCCTCGGGAATGCCGGGACCGCTATCCTTGACGCTCACATACTGCCCGCCAGATGCCGTCCAACCGACCTTGATCGTGATGTCACCGCCCGGAGGCGTGAATTTCACCGCGTTCGACAGGAGGTTCAGCACGATCTGTCGCAGCGCCCGCTCATCCGCCCAGAGACGCGGCAGATCGGGGTCGATGAACTCGTAGAAGGCTTGGCCTTTGCTGCGCGCGCGCAACGAGACCATGTGCCTGCACTCGTCGACCGCATGGGCGAGCTGAATCGCTTCCTCGTTCAGCTCGTAGCGCCCGGCCTCGATGCGAGAGAGATCGAGGATCTCGTTGATCAGGTTGAGCAGGTGCATCCCGCTATCGTGGATGTCGCCCGCATATTCCTTGTAGGACGGGGCTATATGGGCGCCGAAGACCTCGTTCTTCATCACTTCCGAGAAGCCGAGGATGGCGTTCAGCGGCGTGCGCAGTTCGTGGCTCATGGTCGCGAGGAAGCGTGACTTGGCGAGATTGGCCTCCTCCGCGCGTCGTCTCGCCTCATCGGAATTGGCCTTCGCCTGCTCGAGTTCGATGAAGATGGCGTCCTTCTCCGCCTGCGACTTCAGAGCGCCCACCGTCGACGCGTAGACGCGGCGGGCGAGACCCATGAAGAAGATCTGCGAGCCGACCACCATGGTCACGAGCATGATCGTGTCCATGTCCTGCGAGAGCGCCAGGAGCGAGAGCGCGGCCAGGATCAGCGGCAGAAGCGCGGCCCCCGCCGCCGCCGGCAGGGTTGCCGCCAGCATCGCCGCCACGGCGGCGACGATCACCAGGCCGAACAGCACGAAGATTCGGGCACTGGGAGCGGCCACGAGGATCATCAGCGCCCAGGACGTGCTCTGGACGATCTCGCTCAGCATGAAGGTGCTGCGCCAACGCTTGACCGAGACGGTGTCCGGCGATTGCCGGAGAAAGCGCCGGGTCAGCCCCATGGATAGGCCGACGCCGGACAAGAGGCAGATTGCCCAGGAAATCGCGACGGGAATCGGTACCCAGAGCGAGGAGGCGCCTGCGATGAGCAAGCCGAGCACGGCATGGGTCAGGCCTGCGCCTGAGCGGTACTCGGCGTAGATACGAATCAACTCGTAATCGAATGCGCGTTCCAGACCGCTGGTAGAGGTCAGCCGCTCGCGCGCGGAGCGGATATCCCGGGCCACCTTGCGGCGGCGTACGGATTCCGGGGCCGAGGAACCACGTCCACGCTGAACCATCTCCGCTGTCAGGTCGGACATCACCGTCTTGAGGATCATGCGAGGAAAGGCCGTGGGTCGAAAGGACCGGGGCCTGTCGGAGCTGCGACGACGCCGAAAGTGCGCCCGATACGTTAAGAACGGCCTGCCGGGATCGTAAGACTTGTCGCTAAATCCCAGGCCTTTCATGGTCCGACCGTCGACGGACGGCACCGCACCGTCGCCTGTTCGATGTGTGGCGGCGCACATTGGCAGGGCGTGTGTATTATTTAGAACAAGTCGATCCTGCAGGCGGAGAGACGTGATGCTGAAACTGACCGTCGACGGCATGTCCCATGAGGTCGATGCCGATCCCGATACGCCACTGCTGTGGGCTCTGCGCGATCATCTCGACAAGACCGGCACGAAATACGGTTGTGGCATCGCGCAGTGCGGTGCCTGCACCGTCCATCTCGATGGCCAGCCCGTCCGCTCCTGCCAGACGCGTATCGGCGATGTCGGCGAGGCGAAGATCACGACGATCCAGGGCGTCTCCGGGCGCGTGGCGGACGCGGTTCAGACCGCGTGGCGCGGGCTCGACGTGGTTCAGTGCGGCTATTGCCAGTCAGGTCAGATGATGTCGGCGATCGGCCTGCTCTCGACGATTCCGAAGCCCAGCGATGCCGAGATCGACAGCGCCATGGACGGCAACATCTGTCGCTGCGGCACCTACCAGCGCATTCGCGCAGCGATCCACGAAGCGGCCCGCTCGCTCGCCTGACCTGCGCTCTCGCCGTCGGCCCCCGAGGCCTGCGCCGTCCTGTCCGATCCCCTGCGCGCCATCGTTCCCGAGGAGTAAGCCATGCTGAAGGTCCGTCAGACCCATCCCGAGGCTGCCGCTCCCCGTCCCTCGCGTCGGGCGTTTCTCGGGGGAGCCGGCGTGGCCGCCGGTGCCCTGGTGATCGGGTTCACGCTCGATCCCGCCAAGCAAGTGCGCGCGGCGGCCGGACCCGACCTGTCCTCGGCTCCGGCACAGCCCAACGCCTTCGTCCGCATCGCCGCCGACGATACCGTCACGGTGATGATCAAGCATCTCGACATGGGACAGGGCAACACCACCGGTCTCGCCACCATCCTGGCGGACGAACTCGATGCCGACTGGTCTCGGGTGCGTGTGGCCTTCGCGCCCGCCGATGCGAAGCTCTATAACAACCTTCTGATGGGGCCGATCCAGGGGACCGGCGGCTCGACGGCGGTCGCCAATTCCTGGTTCCAGCTGCGCAAGGCGGGGGCGGCCGCGCGGGCCATGCTCGTGTCGGCAGCGGCCGAAAAGTGGTCGGTTCCGGCCTCCGAGATCACGGTCTCCGCCGGTACGGTTCGTCACGCGGCCTCGAAGCGCGAGGAGCGGTTCGGCGCCCTGGCCGAGGCCGCCGCGGCGATACCCGTGCCGCAGCAGCCGAAGCTGAAGGATCCGAGCCAGTGGGTCCTCATCGGCAAGAAGGTGTCGCGCCTCGATTCCGCGGCCAAGACCAACGGAACCGCGATCTACGCGATGGATATCCGTCGGCCGGGGCAGGTGACGGCCGTGGTCGCGCATGCTCCGCGCTTCGGCGGAACCGTATCGCATGTGGACGATAAGGCCGCTCGTGCCGTACCCGGCGTAATCGACGTCGTGACGATCCCGACCGGTGTCGCCGTGATTGCGAAGGATACCTGGTCGGCGATGAAGGGCAGAGATGCCCTGGCCGTTACCTGGGACGAGAGCGCCGCCGAGAAACGGTCGTCGGACGCGATCCTCGCCGAGTATCGCGAGACGGCGAAGCGACCGGGAATCGTCGCCTCCGAGCAGGGCGATCCCGCTGCCGCGATCGCCGGAGCGGCCAAGGTGATCGAGGCCGAATTCACCTTCCCGTACCTGGCCCATGCCGCCATGGAGCCCCTCAACGCGACGATCGAGCGGGCCGCCGACGGCTCCTACGATATCTATGCCGGCCTCCAGTTCCAGACGATCGAGCAGGCGGTCGCCGCCGCCACCCTCGGCGTGACGGCCGACAAGGTCAGGCTGCATACGCAATGGGCGGGCGGGTCGTTCGGACGTCGCGCCACCCCGAGCGCCGACTACATCGCCGAGGCGGCCTCCATCATGAAGGCGACCGGCGGCAAGGCGCCGGTCCATCTGGTCTGGACCCGCGAGGACGACATGGCGGGCGGGTTCTACCGCCCCATGGTTCTGCATACCCTGCGGGCCGGCATCGATGCCAAGGGCGCGATCACCGGTTGGCAGCACCGGATGGTCGGCAAATCGATCATGATCGGCTCACCTTTCGAGGCGATGCTGGTGAAGAACGGTGTCGATTCCACCACCGTCGAGGGGGCGTCGGACACGCCCTACGCCATCCCGGCCTACCGGTTCGAGGTCCATAACGCCCGCGAGGGCGTGCCGGTCCTGTGGTGGCGCTCTGTCGGTCACACCCATACGGCGCAGGCGATGGAGGTGTTCATCGACGAGTTGGCCCATGCCGCGGGTGCCGATCCGCTGGCCTATCGGCTCGGCATGCTGAAGGGCGCTCCGCGCCTGTCGGGTGTGCTTAAGCTCGCGGCGGAAAAGGCGAATTGGGATCAGCGCAGCGGCGGCAAGGGCCAGGGACTCGGGATTTCGGCGCACGAATCCTTCGGTTCCTACGTGGCGATGGTGGCCGACATCACCGCGGAGGCGGCGCATGTGAAGGTCAATCGCATCGTCGCGGCGGTGGATGTCGGCATCGCCGTCAACCCGGACGTGATCCGGGCCCAGGTCGAAGGGGCCGTCGGCTTCGCGCTCTCCTCGGTGCTGCGCAACCGGATCACGCTGACGGACGGCGTGGTGCAGGAGAAGAATTTCGATGCCTACGAGCCGACGCGCATGAGCGAGATGCCGGTGGTGGAGGTCCATATCGTGGCCTCCGACGCGGCGCCGACCGGCATCGGCGAGCCGGGCGTGCCCGTCATCGCGCCGGCGATCTCGAACGCGATCTTCGCCGCGACCGGTCAACGCCTGCGCTCGCTGCCCCTCGATCTGAGCGGTTTGAAGGGCGTCTGAGGCCCGATCGAGGGGCATATCTCCCGATCGAGGGGCGCTAACGCCTCAAGAAGTCGATGAGGTCGGTCGTCAGGCGCTCGTGATGGGTCAGCGGGATCGCGTGCGGCGCGCCCTGGTAGATTTCGAACTCCGCGCTCGGGATGGCGGCGGCCGCCATCCTCGCCGTGACGTCGATCGGCACGGTCTGGTCGGCGTCGCCGTGGATGATCAGGCAGGGGACCGTAACCTTGGCCATGTCGGGCCGGAAATCGGTCTCGGAGAAGGCGCGGATACAGGCCGTCGTGGCTTTCGGCGAGGCCAGCATGGCGACCTGACCGGCCCAGGTGATCATCTCGGTCGATGCCGGCGAGGTGAACATTCCGGCGCCGAAGAAGCCCTTGTTGAAATCGGCGAGGAAGGCCGGCCGGTCCATCCGCAGGCCGTCGATCATGTCCTCGAACACGCCCGCATCGACGCCGTCGGGATGGTCCCGGGTCTTCAGCAGCATCGGCGTCACCGACGAGATCAGCACCGCCTGGGAGATCCGGGCGCCGCCGTGCCGTGACAGGTAACGGACCACTTCGCCGCCGCCCATGGAGAACCCGACCAGGGTGACGTCGGTGAGGTCGAGCCCGTCGAGGACGGCTTTCAGGTCGTCGGCGAAGGTGTCGTAATCGTAGCCCGTCCAGGGCTGGTCGGAGCGTCCGAAACCACGGCGATCATAGGCGACGGTGCGGAAGCCCGCCTCGGCCAGGGGCACCATCTGGTACTCCCACATAGCGGCGTCGAGCGGCCAGCCGTGGAGGAATACGACTGGCCGGCCGCTGCCCCAATCCTTGCAGTAGAGGTTGGTCCCGTCCGGCGCGGTGATGAAGGCCATATCGGTCTGCTCCCTGAATCCCGGCTGAGTTCTGCTCGCGTCACGGCCCGGCCTCGCCGAGCCCTCTTGCGATTCAAGCGCGAGGTGCGGCTTCGCGTTCCCGCACCACGCTCTCTCGAGCCTGACCGCGGCGCGGAACGTCATCCGATCATATCGGGGCACAGGTATCGTCGCCTGCGGCCGGCAGGCCGGTGCAGCGGGCGGCCGGCGTGAGGCGCGGGAAGGCGGCTGTGATGGCGGTTCGGGGGCACGACGTGGAACGGGCACGGATATACGCCAAGCGCCCCGGTCCTCATTGGACGGATCTAGGACCAAATGTCGGCTACGATTGCAACGTAGATGTCTGATCTGAACCGCTGGCTATAGCGCGAGATTAAACATCAACATGGTCAGGCGCGGATGATCCGGCTTCATGCCTAACGCGACGGCATCCTCAAGCAGCTGGCGCGCCGCGGCCTTGCTCGCGATCTTTCCCAGAACGCGAAGTGGGTCACAGGCGGTGTTGATCGGAAGCTTACGATTCTTCAGTTCTTTGGTTATCGAGGCAGTCATGTCCTCATACGCCAGCCAGTTGCCCAGCTCCGGATGATCGAGCGTGCCGCTCTTAGGTCCGAGGTATTCTTCAACGCTGTTCCAGTAGTGTGACCGAAGCATTGCTTGCAAGCCTCGCTCCCATAGCGGCATGGGAACGTTATCGAACAAACTCAATGAAAGGCTCTCGCCTCCCGTTCCGTGATCCAGCCATCGCGTAGCCAAGATCGTGCGAACGTCGACATCCCCACTCGTTGCGGCGACTACCATGAGATCCTTGCCCAAGCCGTCGAGGTCAACGCGGCTCGCCAGCTTGGTCGGGGCAAGATCGAGCGCCTCCGCCACCGCGCCAAAGCTGGTGCAGGCAAACTCCTTGTAAAAAGGAACCGTATGCGGCTCTGGCGGCACGGTCCACCTTACGACCTCGGGGTCGACTGTGATGTGGCCGGCAAGCGTACGCGCGTAGGCGAGTTCGGTAGTGAAAGCGCCCATCTTGTCTAGCTTAGTGCGAGCAATCGCGCTTACTTTATCCGACTTGTCCGCCAGGAAATACTCAAGCAGTGGAACCTGCCAGGGATAGCAGCCGTCAAATGATCCCCATGCGTAGATGCGACTGGCGAGGACTGCACGGACGGAGGCCGGATGGGCTTCAGCAATCGACTTGACGTCGTAGAAGTCGTCGGCTCGACCGCTTTTTATGAGCGCCGTGATGGGGGCGCCACGCTGACCCGGACTGAAGCGGGTGAAGTTCTCCGGCGTGATGCGATTTCCGCAATGGAACTTAGTAAATCCCGCTTCAGATAACCAATCAACCCACGGCTGATAGAGTTCAGGGTGGAGGCCGGCAAGTTTCTGGTCGTAATCGGGAATCCAGTCGCAGGGATGCGCACTATACCCTCTATTCTCGGCAAGCTGCAAAAAATCGATCAGCGATCCGTTTGCGGGAGGCGTTTCATATGCGAGAATCGCCCGAAATGCTGCGCGCGCTTCGTCTGGCATTGTAGGAAGGCGGAGGTCGGGAAGCCTTGCCGCAAGACTTTCGTCGACTGATGTGAGAACAACAGTGCCGGAAGCCCGGCTTCTGTATTTCGTTAGGACCAACCGACCTTCGCTCACGTGCGCCTCCAGTAGAAATTCGGCCTATAGCTGTTAGGTGTTCAGTCCCGAAGTGAGATGGGTCGGATCGTATCTGAAGCGGCTTGGATCGTCTGCCCAAGCTCGGCAGGTCGCCTCGTATGGCGTCAGGCCGCGCAGGGTCTTGAGCCTGCAGCCATCGGTTCGTTACGGCATTCGATCGGTGCGAGGCGGCTGAATGCAGCTGTGATAGCGGTCCGAAAGTCCAAACAATTATGGAATAAAAGGAGACTTTAAATCTGGATAGATCAGATAAATATTAATTGATATTCCATAAACGTGATGCATGATTTCGGTCGCATCGGATGTGATACTTCATAATGTAGATTATTACGATACACGTGAAGAGCCAACAATTCTGGAATGGCTCGCGATAACAATGGGTTTATGTTGGAAATTTGCATTATTTCCGGTGTACTACTTTGGGCACTCGCGCCGCGCCGACCCAAGAAGAAAAGCGGGCTGACGCTGCGCTCGGAATAGGATGGAGAGGGAGTCATGCCCTCCGGCGGACTTGGCTAATGATCCCGTTTTCGTCCGGGATGTCCGCCTTCGACCGATGTCGTTGAAAAACTCGGAGGCAGCCTTCCAAGCGTTATCCAAGGCGGCGTCCCGGCAATGTCCGTCAGCAGGACCTTCTGCGGGCCACGCCGTTCGTAGGGCTGCTTCAGCTCATTTCGGAGTTCGTCAACGAAATCGCTCCTTAGCGGAAGCAGACGATGGTGCCCGAACCAAGTCGAGCGTGGTAAACCGGACCGGTGAGCGACATCGACCTACACCGCCTCTCCCAATGTTATGGGCGCGCATTCGCTGGCTGTGAATTGGTCGTTCCTGGCGTGAACCGGACCTACCGTACGGCCGCGGGCGATGACGTCTACTACCTGCGCCTCTATCGACCCATCGGCCGTTCCCCTGTCGAGATCGCGTTCGAGATGCGTCTGCTACGCGAGGTCCGGCCGATTCCGGGCATAGCCGTAGCGCGACCGATCCGCACCGTTGACGGGGAGGATTGCGCACATGTCCAGCTCAACGGTGTGGGCCGCATCGCGGGCCTTTTCCAGGCCCTCGACGGTCGGCCACTCATCGACGACACGGAGGACGTGGCGCTTTTCGGCTCGGCGCTGGCGAAGCTGCACTCAGCCCTCGCGGGGATCGATGGCGGCGGTGTGCGTCCGCTCGACCCGGCGGCGCTGTGCGCGCGCGCCGCGGCATCGTTGATGAGCATCCCCGGCAGCGAGGCTGCGCAGTGCGCGGTCGATCGATGTCGGGTGGAGATACTCGGCGATCCTGCGGCTCAAGATCTGCCGTCGGGAAACTGTCACGGAGACGCCCGGCTGGCCAATGCCGTCGTCAAGGACGGGTCGGTCGGTTTCTTCGACTTCGACGATTGCGGCTGTGGCGCGTACGTGCTCGATCTCGGAACCGCGGCTTGGCATTTCCTCCGTGGTGATCCGGCAAAAATGGCGGTGCTCGTCGCTGCGCTTTTGGCAGGCTACGGGCGTGTCCGTCCATTGTCTCGGGCTGAGCTGCAAGTTCTGCCGTACTACGTGAAGCTGGCCGAGGTCCGCGCGCTCCTGTTCCTCGCCGAGTTCTGCACGCTCGCAGACGGACTTTGGCCGCTTGTCCTCGACCGAGCGACGGACCTGCTGGAACGCGAGTTGACGATCTGACGCCGTGCGATCACCGCTCGGGTGCCGGTTCTCCACTCATCGCAGACGCCCCGGGCGTGTACCAAGCGTCAGATTTTCATCCCAAGCTCACCCCCCACATGATCCCGTTCGAGACCACCGCCGCCTCCCTGCGCTCCTGCCGCATCTGCCGCGATGCGCCGCTCTACGGAGCGCCCCTGCCGCAGGAGCCCAAGCCCATCGTGCAGGGCTCGTCCTCGGCGCGGCTCTGCATCGCCAGCCAGGCGCCGGGCAACCGGGCCCATCGCAGCGGCATCCCGTTCATGGACCCGTCGGGCGTGCGGCTGCGATCGTGGCTCGGCCTGTCCGAGCCGGATTTCTACGACGCCACGCGGCTCGCCATCGTCCCCATGGGCGCGTGTTTTCCGGGTCTCGATGCGA
This sequence comes from Methylobacterium sp. 77, assembly GCF_000372825.1. Classification (NCBI taxonomy): domain Bacteria; kingdom Pseudomonadati; phylum Pseudomonadota; class Alphaproteobacteria; order Hyphomicrobiales; family Methylobacteriaceae; genus Methylobacterium; species Methylobacterium sp. 77. The sequence continues at coordinate 252,952 of NZ_KB910516.1, forward strand.
AAGGCGGAGACAAACCGCCCCGGCGCGAATGCGCGGAGCACTGGCGCGAGGCGTTGTTCGCGGGCCTGCCCGAGATGGAGCTGATCCTCGTGATCGGCCAGTATTCGCAGGCTTGGCATCTCAGCCGGGTCGAGGGCGGGCTCACCGCCATGGTGCGGAACTGGCGCGCCATCCTCGACGAGCCGCGGCGGCCCCGCGTGCTGCCGCTGCCTCACCCCTCATGGCGCAACAACGGCTGGCTCAAAACCAACCCGTGGTTCGAGGCCGAGCTGCTGCCGGTGCTCAAGCACGAGGTGTCGCGGGTGATGACGCGAGCGACGCGCGGATGACCATTCGCGGCTGCGATGTCCCGCTGCGAGGTGTCAACGGAGCATAGGCCGTCGGTCGGACGACGGAACCGACACGGCGCCGGCGCAGACTACGGTGGGCGCCCTCACGCTGCAGCGAGGTCCGGACGGTGGAACGCTCCAATCTCACGAATCAGATCCCGGCGCTGCTCATCGACCAACTCGGCGAGGATGTCGGCCTCGTCCTTGTCGATCACGGACAGAAGTCGAAGCGCGGGATACGAGCCGTCGAAAACGACCAGAACTTCCGATTGCGTGTAGGGATCGAATGGATCGAGGCAATAATGGTTCGCCATCTCAAGCTCCGAATCAAACAAGAGAGAGCGTGAGAGCCCTAAAGATCCAAAATGACACTTCTGTCATCGCCATCATGAAAAATGCGCTGCCATAGGCGGCGCGCAAGGTGGTTGTTCGTGGGTCCGAGAACGAACCGACCCTTCATCATCACCGGGACTGCGCGTGCCCCTCTCGTGCCAACAACACCGCGCCGGCTCGGCACGTCATCGGAACGTCACGCTTGTTCGAGGAGCATCTTGTTCTGACGTTGGTCGATCGACGCGATGACAGAACGTGGGTCCGGCATATCGGGCCGCGCCCTGCAGCGGCGTTTGACGATATGAAGGACCGCTTCGAGCGCCGTGACCCGCTCGGAGAGAGTGTCATACGACGCTTCGAGAGCATCGAGCGCACCGACGATGCCATCCACGACGCTCGACGTCGTGGAAATCAGGGCCTCGCTGATGTGGCGAGCGCAGCGGTCCACCGGAGTCATGCCGCACATTCCCGTTTAACGTGTAGGAACTGCGACAGCGTGTACCGCCGCCGACCGCCCTTTTCCAGCTCCTGCGGTTCTCCACACGTTCACGTTCCCGATACCGGGCTTACGTTGACACCGGGCCTCACGGCGGCGATCCGTCTGTCGGATTGCCCGGAGCACGTCATGTCCCAAGCCGCCATCGATCCGCGAGACCGCCTCATCGTCGCCCTGGACCTGCCGAGCGTCTCGGAGGCCGAGGCGTTGGTGGACCGGATCGGCGACGCGGCGACGTTCTACAAGATCGGGTATCGGCTGGCCTATTCCGGGGGGCTGTCGCTTGTGCAGCGGCTGGCGGGCGCCGGCCTCAAGGTCTTCATCGACCTGAAGCTGCACGATATCGGCAACACCGTCGAGGATGGCGTCCGCGCCCTGTCCGATCTCGGCGTGACCTTCCTCACCGTCCATGCCTATCCGCAGACCATGCGCGCCGCCATGCGGGGTAGGGGCACGGACGGCCCGACGATCCTCGCCGTCACCGTGCTGACCTCCTACGATCAGGCCGATGCCGACGAGGCCGGCTATGCCATGCCGATCCCGGATCTGGTGGCCCTGCGCGCGCGGCAAGCGGCGGAGGCCGGGATCGGCGGCATCGTCTGCAGCGCCGCCGAGGCGATCTCCGTCCGCAGCGTGATCGGCCCGTCGCGGCTCATCGTGACGCCCGGCATCCGCCCGGCCGGCGACGCGGTCGGGGACCAGAAGCGGGTGTTGACGCCCTCGGCCGCGATGGAGGCGGGGATCGACCACATCGTCGTCGGACGCCCGATCACCCAGAGCGCCGATCCCCGCGCCGCGGCGCAGGCCATCCTGGCCGAGATGGGCTGAATCGGCATTTGCGCCGGCCCGCCCGGCGAGGGCGCCTCAGGCCGATTTCGCCGGATCGTGGAGGGCGCGGAGCAGGAAGGCGATCATCGCATCGATGGGGGGAGCCGGCGCGTTGGGATACTGGCTCACCAGGACGGGGTGGCAGTAGCGCGTGATGGCGACATGCAGGCAGGCGGCCGTCACGGTGGGATCCTCGACCTGGAACTCGCCGCTGCGCACGCCGTCCGTCACCACCCGCTCCAACGCAGCGCCGATGCGGTCGATATGGTGCCGGCAGACGCCCCAGCTCTCCGACATGGCGGCTTCCACCATCTCGTGGATGCGAGGATTGTCACTGCAGCGCTCGATGCAGTCGCGGTGAAGCTCTTGGATGATCTCGGCGATGCGCTGGTCGGCGCTGAGGCCGGGCGCCACGGCGATGCCCGCGATGAGGGCTTCGACCTCGCGGGTGACGCGCTCGACCACGGCCTCGTTGATCGCCTTCTTCGATTCGAAGAATCGGTAGACATTGGCCGGGCTCATCCTGAGCGTCTTGGCGATGTCGGCCACGGTGGTCTTCTGGTAGCCGATATCGCGAAAGAACTGCTCCGCCGTCGCCAGGATCCGGCACCGCGTGGTGGGGGCCGGCTCCTCCAGGCGAGATGGCAACTGCTCGACGTCGATTGTCATGAAAGAACCCTAAGTCTCCCAACCTCGGCCGTCAAAAGAGACGGCGGTGCAAAACCGCGGCGGCGCGACTTCACCGCCTTCCGCGAAGTGATCGTCGCATTCGAGGGATGAATGTCACGGGAATGGTTTCCGCGAACGGCCGACGTAGACCTACGGAGACGTGGCGCATCCCGATTTGGTTTCGCCTTTACCCAATTTTAGATGAACCCGGCGGCAACAGGTTCATGTTGTTCCGGCGCCGCGCACAGCATGTCCCCGAAGCAAGCATTCCCGCTGTCGGCGAGAATATTCGTCAACGCGAAGCGTCGATGACGCCGGCTCCGGGTCGAACCGATGTGCTCGATACGATCGAGGCCGATATCCGGTCCTTGATCGACGGCTTCAGCGCCTCCATCGCGACGGCGCGGTCGGATGTCGTCCAGATGCAGGCGGGTCTCGCCGGAATCCGCACGCGCGTGACCGACCTCGCCGCGGCGGTTGATCTCGCCGAGCGGACCGGCGGTCTGTCCTCCTCCTCCGCGCGGATCGGCGAAGCGATGGGGCAGGCCGGAGGCCATCTCGATCAGGCAGGCGACCGCGGCACGGAGGCGCGCGCGCTGATCGCGGCCTTGGCCGAGGCCGGCAACGAGATCGCCAGCATCGTGGATACGATCTCGGTGGTGGCGCGGCAGACCAACCTTCTGGCGCTCAATGCCACGATGGAGGCCGTGCGGGCGGGCGCGGCTTTGCCGTGGTTGCGAACGAGGTGAAGTCGCTCTCGGTCCAGACCGCCCAGGCTGCCGAAGACGTCCGCGCGCGACCATGCTCGCCGATCTCGACACGGTCGGTCCGCTGCCGCTGAGGATCGTCGGGACGAGCACGATGGACCTGCACGGGTCGTTCGGGAATCTCGATGCCGAGGTTCACGCCCGCCTGAAGGGAAAGCTCGCCGCGATCCACCTCGAACACGCGCCGCTCATCGCCGAACTCGATGCCGAACGCCGCGACGAAGCGACCCTGTTCGATACGGATTACACGGCGATCCCCGGCACCAATCCGCGCCAGTTCCTCACCCGTTCGCTGACGCGGCTCGAAGCGCTGATCCAGCCGATCATGGAGCCGGAACTGGCGGCGGACAGCCGGATGCTAGTCTGCTTCGCCACCGATCGGAACGGGTACCTGATGGTGCACAACGCCAGATACGCTCACGCGCAGCGGCCGGACGATCCGGTCTGGGACAACGCCCACGCGCGCAACCGGCGCATCTTCGTCGATCGCACCGGAATCACCGCCGCCCGCTCGACGCGGCCTTCGACGGTGCAATCCTATCTCAGGGAAGTCGGGTCGGAGCGATACATCGTTCGGGAAATCGACGCACCGATCCGCGTGCGCGACCGGCATTGGGGCGCTTGCCGCACGGCCTACCGCCTCTGAGCGCCGTTAGGGAAACGTCCCGGTTGTCTCAGGAGCCGAACTGCGACCCGAGCTGTTCGAGATATTCGGCGAGATCGACGCCACCGATGCGGGTGCCGTAATCGAACCGCATGCCTTGGCGGATATCGACGCTGGAGCGCTTCGTCGTGAGCGTGAACGGCTTCACGCAGATCCACGCGCCGTCGCGGCGATGTTCGAAGAAATTCAGGATTTCGTGCTTGGCCATCGCCGCCTCCGGTCGAATGTCCGGATCAACCGCCAAGTCACGCCAGAGTTCAGGGGTGCCGTTCTTATATTCGCGGCACGCTCAAGCTTGGCCTTCAGGCCATCGCACGTGCACTGCACCATGAAGGGCACAATGCACGTGTCGACACTACATCAGGCCGCGCCCTTCAAGGCGCCGATATTGGTGTGGAAGTCCGGGCCGTTGATAGTCTTCGTCACGTAGCCGGCCCGGATCAGGAAGTCGCCGAAGCGCTCGCCGGCCGTCTTGCCCTGCGCGTAGGCACCGAACAGCGGATCGAGGATGGTCCTGATTTCGGAGGCATTCACGTCTTCGGCGTAGAGCTTGCCGAGGCGCGAGCCGTCGAAGGCGGCGCCGAGATAAAGGTGGTAGCGCTCGGGCCCGCGACCGACGAAACCGATCTCCGCGATGAAGGGCCGGGCGCAGCCATTGGGGCAGCCGGTCATGCGGATCGTGATCTCGTCCTCGGAAAGGCCGTGCGAGGCGAGGCTCTCCTCGAGCTCCGTCATCAGGTCCGGCAGGTAGCGTTCGCTCTCGGCGAGCGCCAATCCGCAGGTCGGCAACGCCACGCAGGCGATGGAGTTGCGGCGCAGCGCACCGGCGCCCTTCTGCATGCCGTACTCGTCGACCAGGGCCTCGATCTCGGCACGCTTCTCCGAGGGAACGTTGGCGATGATGACGTTCTGGTTGCCGGTGAGGCGGAAATCGCCCTCGTGGATCTCGGCGATCCGGCGCAGGCCCGCAAGCAGCTTCGGTCCGTCTCCGACATCGTCCTTGATGCGGCCCGACGGGACGTAGAGGGTCAGGTGGTGGCGGCCGTCATCGCCCTCGGTCCAGCCGAAACGGTCGCCGTTGCCGGTGAAGGTGAAGGGCTTCGGATCGGCAAGTGGCTTGCCGACGCGCTTCTCCACCTCGGCGCGGAAGGCCGCGAGGCCGTAGCGCTCGATCGTGTATTTCAGGCGGGCGTTCTTGCGGTTCTTGCGGTTGCCCCAGTCGCGCTGAACCGTCATCACCGCCTCGGCGACCTGCACCGCCTCGTCGGGCTTGCAGAACAGCATCACGTCGGCGGTGCGCGGGAAGGTGTCCGGCTCGCCATGGGTCATGCCCATGCCGCCGCCCACGGTGACGTTCCAGCCCGTCACCTTGCCCTTCTTGTCGAGGATGGCGATGAAGCCGAGATCGTGGGCGAAGACGTCGACCTCGTTCGAGGGCGGCACCGCGATGACGATCTTGAACTTACGCGGCAGGTAGGTCTTGCCGTAGACGGGTTCGAATTCGGGCTCGCCGCCGACCACCTTCTCGCCGTCGAGCCAGATCTCGCGCCAGGCATTGGTTTTCGGCAGCAGGCTGTCCGAGATCTCCTTGCCGAGGTCGTAGGCGGCCTTGTGGGCGCCGGACTGGGCCGGATTGGTCGAGGCCATGACGTTGCGGTTGACGTCGCCGCAGGCGGCGATGGTGTCGAGCAGCGCGCCGTCGATGGCGGCCATGGTGCGCTTGAGGTTCGACTTGATGACGCCGTGATACTGGAAGGTCTGGCGCGTCGTCGCCCGCAAGGTGCCGTTGGCATAGGTGGTGGCGATGTTGTCGAGGACGAGCCACTGCTTCGGCGTCACCACGCCGCCGGCGATGCGCAGGCGGATCATGAAGCTGTAGGCCTTGTCGAGCTTCTTCTTGGTCCGCTCGGGGCGCAGGTCGCGGTCGTCCTGCAGGTACATCCCGTGGAATTTCACGAGCTGGCCGTCATCCTCGGAGATCGCACCGGTGGCGTGTTTGAGGAGGCCGTCGGCGAGGGTGCCGCGCAGGAACCCGCTCGCGATCTTGATGTGCTCGTTATGCGCGAGGCCGGCCTCGCGCGCCGCATCGGCCTCGTCGATCGGACGGGTCGTCGGCGGGGTCTCGTAGGTGCGGGGAGGGGTGTGGTCGTCCATGGCGGTGTTCCGGTGTTCTCAGTTCATGTTCGGGGCGCCGGGCGCGCGTCCCTCCCGCCTCGGCGGGGGAGGGTGGGGCCGCGATCGCGCTAGTAGACGTCCTGCTGATAGCGGTGGGTGCGCTCCAGGGCCGAGACCGCGGCCTCGGCATCGGCCTCGTTCAGCGATTTGACCTCGGCATAGGCCTGGACCACGGCGTTGCGGACGTCCTTGGCCATCTTGTTCGCGTCGCCGCAGACATAGAAGCTGGCGCCGCCGTCGAGCCATTCCACCAGTTCCGCGGCATGGTGGCGGATGCGATCCTGGACGTAGATCTTCTCGGGCTGGTCGCGGGAGAAGGCGACGTCGATCTTCGTCAGCGACCGGTCTTCCAGGGCTTCCTGCCATTCGAGCTGGTAGAGGAAGTCGTGGGTGAAGTGGCGGTCACCGAAGAACAGCCAGGAGCGGCCGGTGGCCTCGACGGCGCGGCGTTCCTGCACGAAGGCGCGGAACGGGGCGACGCCGGTGCCGGGGCCGACCATGATGATGTCGGTCGCGGGGTCCTGCGGCAGGCGGAAATGCCGGTTCGGCTTCAGCTTCACCCGCAGCTTGGCGCCGTTCCTGATCCGGTCGGCCACGTGGACGGAGGCGACGCCCGACCGCGAGCGGCCATGGGTGTCGTAGCGGACAGCGGCGATCACGAGATGGACCTCGTCGCCCACCTCCTTGCGCGAGGAAGCGATCGAATAGGCGCGCGGCGGCAGCGGCCGGGTGATGGTGGTAAGATGCTCGGCCGAGAGCGCGGCCGGATAGGTCTCGATCAGGTCGATGAGGTGGCGCCCCTCGATCCAGGCCTTCACCTCGCCGCTCTCGATGAGCGCCTTGGCCTCGGCATGGCTCGTCGCCTTGGCGAAACGCTCCACCGTGGTGGCAGAGAGCGTGGTGATGTCGCGCTCGGAGAGCAGTGCCTTGCGCAGGCCCTCGTCCCCGGTGAGGTTCGCGGCCTTGAGGATCTCTTCCACCAGGGCCGGGTCGTTCTCGGGATAGATCTCGAGCGAGTCGCCTGGCTCGTAGGCCGGCGCACCGTCCGCGAATTCGAGCGCGAGGTGGATCGTTTCCTTGTCGGAGAGCGACGAATTGAGGTTCACGTGGTCGACGACTTCAACCACGGCCGGCTCGCGGCTCGGCTCGGCCTCGTCGTCCTCGGCGGTGGCGCGACCGGCGAAATCGACGGCGACGACGTTGTCGGCGCTCGGCGCGGGTGCGAGCGCCTTGAGGGTGTTCTTGATCCAGTCGGCGGCCGGCTTGTCGAAATCGAGGTCGAGATCGGCCCGCTCCGCTCCGCGCTTGCCGCCCAGAGCCTCGAACCGCGCGTCGAGCGCCTTCCCGATGGCGCAGAACTCGACATAGGAGGTGTCGCCGAGCGCCAGCACGCCGAAGGTCACGCCGTCGAGCCGGGGAGCCCCGTCGCCCATCAGCTCGTTATAGGCGCGCGTGGCGCGGGCCGGAGGCTCACCCTCGCCCCAGGTGGCGGCGATGGCGATCACGTTCTTGGCACCGGACAGGGTGGCGATGTCGAGATCGGCGAAATCCACGACCTTCGGCTTGAAGCCGCTCTTCTTCGCCAGCTTGGCGACGCTGCCGGCCAGGGCTTCGCAATTGCCGGATTCGCTGGCGTAGATGATCGTCAGCGGCTCGGATGCCTTCGGCGGAGCGGCGGGTTGAGCCGCCGGCTGACCGCCGGCCGCGTCGAGCCCGGCGAGGAAGCCCGCGAGCCAGGCGCGCTGGATCGGCGTCGCCGCGCCGAGGACGGCGTCGAGGCTCGCGCGTTCGCTGTCGTCGAACGGGGCGGTACGGGGAAGGATCGCGTGTCGTGCCATCGGTAAGCCATGTCGTCCTGAGAGGCCGGCTGTCAACGGGATGTCCGTTTTACAGAACGGCGTCGCGGTAGAAGGAGCTGCCTGTCCTTGCAGCGCAAAACAGAAATTTATTCTCCCGCCACCACGGAGAGGGTCGGCGTGAAACGACCGTTCGTCGGGGCCGACGGCAGCGGAAGTGCCGTCGTCGACTTCACTTTTTCCATGGCGAAGCGTGACGTGACGTTCTTCAGGGGCAAGGTCGCGATCAGCTGCTTATAGAACGTGTCGTAGGCCTGCATATCCGCGACAACGACCCGCAACATGTAATCCACATCCCCGGCCATGCGGTAGAATTCCAGCACTTCCGGCATGGCGGCGACGGTGGAGGCGAAGCGTTCGAGCCAATCGCGCGAGTGATCCGAGGTCTCGATGGAGACGAAGACGGTGAGGCCGAGCCCCAGCTTCACCGGATCGAGCACCGCGACCCGCCGGTCGATCACGCCATCCGATTCGAGACGCTGGATGCGCTTCCAGCAGGGCGTCTGCGAAAGGCCGACCTTCTCGCCGATCGTGGCGATGGAGAGGGTGGCATCGTTCTGAAGCAGCGCCAGGATCTTGAGATCGATCGCGTCCACATTGACCTCGCTTTGCGGTTACGGTCGGCGGCGCCGAGGTGCGCGAAGGCACGACGTCGACCGGCGAATGGAGAAGGATATTCCTTCGACAGGCAACCGATCCGGTCGCCGCGCCGTTTCAAAGCATCGGATAAGCCGCGTGGGAATGCCGCGCTGCGATAGCCGCTATGCCTTGACAGCGTTCGTTATAGCGAACATTTCAAGTGTCAGACAAGCGGGCATCTTTCAAGCAGGCACACCGAAAACGGTCATGAGCACGTCACTGGACAGAACGGCGCGGGACCTCGCGTCCACGATGGCCGGTCTCGATCTAAAGGGTCGGATCGGCGCAATCGAAGCCGCCATCCCCGGCCGGCTGGTCTTCACCACCAGCCTCGGCATCGAGGATCAGGCGCTGACCCACGCTCTCACCATGGCCAAGGGCCGGACCGAGATCGTGACCCTCGATACCGGCCGGCTGTTTCCCGAGACCTACGACGTCTGGGCCGAGACGGAAGCCTCCTACGGCATCCGCATCCGGGCCTATGCGCCGGAGCGGTTGGCCGAAGAGGCCTTCGTACGCGACGAGGGCATCAACGGCTTTCGCCATTCGGTCGCCGCGCGTCAGGCCTGCTGCGGCTTCCGCAAGGTCGAGCCCCTGGGCCGCGCCCTCGACGATGCCGCCGGCTGGCTCACCGGCCTGAGGGCCGGGCAATCGGCGAACCGCGCCGACACGCCGCTGGCGGAGGCCGACGAGACGCGCGGATTGATCAAGATCAACCCGCTGGCCGACTGGACCCGCGCCGATATCGACCGGTTCGTGATCGACAATTACATCCCCTACAACGTCCTGCACGACCGCGGCTTTCCGTCGATCGGCTGCGCGCCCTGCACCCGCGCCATCAAAGTCGGCGAATCCGAACGCGCCGGGCGCTGGTGGTGGGAGCAGGAATCCAAGAAGGAATGCGGCCTTCACGTGCACCAGCCCGAGGCGAACGTTCAGCCCGGGCAGGAAGCCGCCGCCTTCGAATCGACCCCCCGCAACATCACCCCGGAGATGGCCCGATGAGCGCCGCCCACGCCTTGGCCGCGACGCTGCCCGAGCGTCTCACCCACCTGCAGCGCCTCGAAGCCGAGGCCATCCACATCATGCGGGAGACGGTCGCCGAGACCGAGAACCCGGTGATGCTCTACTCGATCGGCAAGGATTCGTCGGTGCTGCTGCATCTGGCGCTGAAGGCGTTCGCGCCAGGACGCCTGCCGTTCCCCCTGATGCACATCGACACGACCTGGAAGTTCAAGGAAATGATCGCCTTTCGCGATCAGCGCGCCCGTGAACTCGGCCTCGATCTCATCGTCCACACCAACCAGGACGGTCTCGCCCGCGGCATCGGTCCGATCAGCCACGGTTCGGAAGTCCATACCGACGTGATGAAGACGCAAGGGCTCCGTCAGGCGCTGGACAAGCACAAGTTCGACGCGGCCTTCGGCGGCGCCCGCCGCGACGAGGAGGCCTCGCGCGCCAAGGAGCGCATCTTCTCGCTGCGCACGGCCCAGCATCGCTGGGACCCGAAGCGCCAGCGCGCCGAGCCCTGGCACCTGTACAATCTCAAGAAGAAGCGCGGCGAATCCCTGCGCGTCTTCCCGATCTCGAATTGGACCGAGCTCGACGTCTGGCTCTACATCGAACAGGAGCGGATCCCGATCGTGCCGCTCTACTTCGCCAAGCCGCGTCCGGTGGTGGAGCGCGACGGCCAGTACATCCTGGTCGATGACGACCGCCTGCCGCTGAACCCCGGCGAAACCCCGCAGACCCTGTCCGTTCGCTTCAGGACGCTGGGCGATTATCCGCTGACGGGGGCCGTCGAGAGCGATGCCGCGACCCTGCCCGAGATCATCGGCGAGACCCTGGCCGCCCGGACCTCCGAGCGTCAGGGCCGCGTGATCGACAAGGACGGGTCTGGCGCCATGGAGCGGAAGAAGCAGGAGGGGTATTTCTAAGATGACGATCCATCAATCTCCCGAAGCCTTCGGCTACGACAGCTTCCTCGCCGCCCATCAGAGCAAGGAAGTCCTACGCTTCATCACCTGCGGCTCCGTCGATGACGGCAAGTCGACGCTGATCGGCCGGCTGCTGCACGACACCAAGCAGATCTTCGACGATCAGGTGACCGCGCTTCAGCGCGATTCGCGCAAGCACGGCACGCAGGGCGCCGAGATCGATCTCGCGCTCCTCGTCGACGGCCTCCAGGCCGAGCGCGAGCAGGGCATCACCATCGACGTCGCCTATCGGTTCTTCTCCACCGACCGGCGCTCGTTCATCGTCGCCGACACGCCCGGCCACGAGCAATACACCCGCAACATGGCGACCGGCGCCTCCACCGCCGACGTCGCCGTGATCCTAGTCGATGCGCGCCAGGGCCTGACCCGCCAGACCCGGCGCCACGCGCTGCTGGTCTCGCTTCTCGGCATCAAGCGCGTCGCGCTCGCCGTGAACAAGATGGACCTCGTCGGCTGGTCTCAGGACAAGTTCGAGGAGATCACGGCGGCGTTCGACGCCTTCGCGGCCCCCCTCGGCTTCACCGAGATCCGCCCGATCCCGCTCTCGGCCAAGAACGGCGACAACGTCGTACTGCCCGGCGCGGCGGTGCCCTGGTACACGGGAACGCCGCTGCTGCAATATCTCGAAGAGGTGCCGGTGCGGGTCGAGGAGCAGGCCGCTCCCTTCCGCCTGCCGGTCCAGTGGGTGAACCGTCCGAATTCGGATTTCCGCGGCTTTTCCGGCCTGATCGCCAGCGGCCGGATCGCTCCGGGCGACGCGGTCATCGTCGAGCCCTCGGGCCGGACCTCCACCATCGCGCGCATCTACACCGCCGATGGCGACCTGCCGCATGCGGTGGAAGGCCAGTCCGTCACCCTCGTCCTCAGCGACGAGATCGACGCCTCGCGCGGTTCGGTGATCGTCACGGCCGATGCGCCGATGCGCGTGACCGACACGTTCGAGGCCCGCCTGTTCTGGGCGGCCGAGACCGAGCTGCTGCCCGGCGCGACCCTGCTCGCCAAGATCGGCACCGTGACGGTGAATGCCACCGTGACCAATATCGGCACACGGATCGACCCCGAGACCGGCAACCCCGTGCCGGCCGCCCGGCTCGTGGCCAACGACATCGCCGACGTCACCCTGAGCATCGACCGTGCCGTGGCCGTCGATGCCTATGGCGCCAACCGCGATACCGGCGGGTTCATCCTCATCGACCGCGAGACCACCGACACGGCGGCCCTCGGGCTGATCCATGCGGAGAAGGCCTCCGCCATCGTGAAGGACGAGCCGGAGGCGGCGCGGGCGGCACGCTCGGGCGGCGGCTTCCTGTCGAAGCTCCGCTGGGTCTTCGGCGGCATCTGACCGGCGCGTATTCCGGTTCTCATCCCCACCAGGCGGTCATTCCAGCTGCGCGTCAGCGCCCCGGAATGACCGCTTCGCCATGTCCGGGGTGCCTTGATCGCCCGGACCACGGGGACTAGGGTCCGCGCGCTTTTTCGAGAGGCGCGCATGGCGCCCGTCTGAACCATCGGAGCATGCCATCATGGGCTTTCTCGCCGACGCCCTGTCCAAGGTGAAGCCGTCCGCCACCATCGCGATGACGCAGAAGGCCCGCGAGCTGAAAGCCGGCGGGATGGACGTGATCAGCCTGTCGGTGGGCGAGCCCGATTTCGACACGCCCGACCACATCAAGGAGGCGGCGATCGACGCGATCCGTCGCGGCGAGACCAAGTACACCCCGGTCTCCGGCATCGTGCCCCTGCGCGAGGCGATCGTGAAGAAGTTCAAGCGCGAGAACGGCCTCGACTACAAGGCCTCGCAGACCATCGTCGGCACCGGCGGCAAGCACGTCATCTACAACGCCCTGCTCGCGACGCTGAACCCTGGCGACGAGGTGGTGATCCCGCGTCCCTACTGGGTCTCCTACCCGGAGATGGTGGTGCTGTGCGGTGGCACGCCGGTCTTCGCCGAGACCGACATGGAGCACGATTTCAAGCTTCAGGCCGAGGAGCTGGAGCGTGTCATCACGCCGAAGACCAAGTGGATCATCCTCAACTCGCCGTCGAACCCCTCCGGCGCGGCCTATGCCCGCCACGAGCTGAAGGCGATCACCGACGTGCTGATGCGGCACCCCCATGTCTGGGTGCTCACCGACGACATGTACGAGCACCTTTGCTACGGCGATTTCGAGTTCGTGACGCCGGCCCAGGTCGAGCCCGGCCTCTACGACCGGACGCTGACCATGAACGGCGTCTCCAAGGCCTATGCCATGACCGGCTGGCGCATCGGCTACGCCGCCGGCCCCGAGCACCTGATCAAGGCGATGGATTTCGTCCAGGGCCAGCAGACCTCCGGCGCCTCCTCGATCTCGCAATGGGCGGCGGTGGCCGCCCTCGACGGCACGCAGGAGCATCTCGCCCGCTTCCGCGCCGCCTTCCACGAGCGCCGCGACCTCGTGGTCTCGATGCTGAACCAGACCAAGGGCCTGAAATGCCCGACCCCGGAAGGCGCGTTCTACGTCTATCCGTCCTGCGCCGAGACGATCGGGCGCAAGACGCCCTCCGGCAAGGTCATCGAGACCGACGAGGATTTCGTGGTCGAGTTGCTCCAGGCGGAGGGCGTCGCCGCCGTCCACGGCTCGGCCTTCGGCCTCGGCCCCAACCTGCGCATCTCCTACGCCACCTCGAACACCGCGCTCGAGGAAGCCTGCACCCGCATCCAGCGCTTCTGCGGCTCGCTGAGCTGATGCATCGGCCGTCGCCCCCGCGACGGCCTTCCCGATGATGATGCGTGGGGGATCACCCCTCGCGCATCATCCCTCGCGCATCACCCGCATGCTCGTCCCCGGCGCTTCGTCGGGTCCGAGCGCCTCCTCACGACCGCCGAGATGTCGGGCGAGGAAGGCTTCGGCCGCGGCGTAGAAGGCCAGGCGGTGGTCCGGCCGGACGAAGCCGTGGCCTTCATCGGGGAACAGCAGGTAGGTGACGGGAACGGCCTTCGCCTCCAGGGCGGCGACCATCTGGTCGGATTCGTCCTGCCGTACCCGCGGGTCGTTGGCGGCCTGGGCGATCAGGAGCGGAGCGCGGATGCGGTCGGCCTGATGGACCGGTGACCGCTCGCGCAGCAGGGCGAGCCCTGCTTCGGTATGCCCCGCCCCCGGTCCGCCGTGACGGGCGCTTCGGTGCCCGGGATCCCGGCGGCCCCCACCCATAGGTTCAGCACGCCCTCCACGGGCGCGAGCCATGCCAGGAACCGGCCGTCCGGGCTGATTGTGTCGCCCATCCGGACGGGATTGTAGAACAGGCGCCGGCGCGGGATCAGATCAGCCATTCCACCATCCGTCGACGCTGACTCGTGCCTCGCACGGGCACCGGGCCATCGACGGGGGCCACCCTCGCCCCGTCAATCGGTCGGCCTCGCTCTCCATTGTCATCGGGCATCCACTGAAACCATCGCGCCTTGACCGGATGCGGAACGCTCACGTCTGATGCGGGCAGGGCCAATCTGTCCGGAGGAGACGCTCATGGCGACGGTCACCGTCATTGCCCCCGGCGCCATGGGCAGCGCGGTCGCCGCCCTGCTTCACGGTCGTGGGGTCCGAATCGTCACGGATCTCGCCGGGCGCAGCCCCGCCACCCTGGCTCGCGCCCGTCAGGCCAGCATGGAAGGCGTGGACGAGACGGGCCTCGCCGAGGCCGACTTCATCCTGTCCATCGTCCCGCCGGCCGAAGCGACGGGCCTCGCGACCCGCCTCGCTCCCATCCTCGCCGCGGCGGCCCGCAAACCGGTCTATGTCGATGCCAACGCCCTCAACGTCGCGACGAAGCGCGGCGTGGCCGCCGTGATCGCGCAGACCGGCACGCCCTTCATCGACGCGGCCATCATCGGGCCGCCGCCCAAGCCCGGTGGCAAGGGCCCACGCTTCTACGTTTCCGGCGACGATCTCACCCCTGCCGTGGCACTGCGCGAATTGGGGCTCGATATCCGCCCCCTGGACGGCGGCGTCGGCGCCGCCTCGGCGCTCAAGATGTCCTATGCCGGCATCAACAAGGGGCTGACGGCCCTCGCCGCCGTGATGATTCTCACGGCCGGACGCGCCGGCGCCGCAGACGCACTCCATGCGGAACTGGCCGAGAACGAGCCGGAATTGCTGGCGCGCTTCGCCCGCGTAATGCCCGACATGGTGCCGAAAGCCTATCGCTGGGTCACCGAGATGGAGGAGATCGCCGGTTTCCTCGCGGATGACGAAGGCGGACGCCTGATGTTCGAGGGCGCCGGGCGCGTCTTCGCGCGGCTCGCCGCCGAGGGCGAGGAGATCGGGACTCTGAGAACCTTCGCCGCAGCCGCGAAAACGCCCTGACCCGGCCACGTCGGTTGCCGGCTTACGCCGCGATGGCTACATCGGCGATCCCTGCTTCCGATGCGTTCGATGGTTTCGCGAACCCGCTCGGGCCGGCGCGGAAGCGGGGTTTGTCGTGACGGGGCGGTGCGGACCAGTTCTCTGCGCCGATCCTGTGAGGCTTCGTGGGCCGGGTCGCGACAAGGGTGTCATGCGTGCGGGGAACAGGAACCGTCGCCATGGCTGATGGCCCACTCTCATCCCGGCGCCGGCCGGCCCGGCCGCGCCATTTCAGGACATCGTCCCTTAGATGGCCGAAGCAGAAGGATTAACCGACTTCACGGACAAGTGACGAGGGCCGGGGAACCGGCCGCGTCCCTCCGCGTAGTCTCGGGCTCATCCAGCATGCGACGCCTTCTCACCGGTGGCATCAAGGCGATCATCGCCATCGCCGCGCTCTCCACCGCCGCACATTGGGCCATGCGCGTCCAGCGCGAGCCCGCGCTCACCACCTCCGCCATGGCGGCGGTGAAGGATCCGGTATCCACCGGCTCGATCACACCGCGCAAGCTGGACTCCCCCGCCGAGGATCGTCTCGCCGACGTGACCCGCGGGCTCGACCAGAAGCGCCTGTCCGAATTGATGGCGGGCGCGTCCCCGGAGAAGCCGAAGCTCCAGAAGGCTGTCGCCAAGCGCTGAGGCGCTTTGTGTGCCATCTTGATGTGACGGTCCGATCGTCACGCGATGGTCAAAGCCGCGTGGTTCGGTAGGGCGGACCCGTCGCAACAGGCTGCCGCATGACCGACCGACCCGCCTTCACCCGCCGTGAGACCATGGCAGGTGCCGCCGCCCTCGTCCTGGTGACGACGACGACCGGCGCCGCCGAGCGCGCGACGGGCATGGTCTATGAACTCGTCGCCGGGGCGCGGAAGGGCGTGCCGGAGGTCGCCGTTTCCAACGGCCGCGACGTGGTCCGGACCGACGATCAGGGCCGCTACAGCCTCGATGTGGCGGAAGAAGACATCGTCTTCGTGGTCAAGCCGGCCGGCTATGCCCTGCCTCGGGACGAGAACAATATCCCGCGTTTCAGCTACATCCATCAGCCGAAGGGCTCACCCCCGGACCTGCGCCTGCGCTATCGCGGCATCGACCCGACCGGTCCGCTTCCCGCCTCCATCGATTTCGCCCTGACGCGCGAGCCGGAGCCGGACGCGTTCGACGTGATCCTGTTCACCGATCCGCAGCCGGAAAGCCCGGTGGAACTCGGCCATGTCCGCGACACAGCGGTGACGCGGGTTCTCGGCACCAAAGCCGCCTTCGGCATGACCACGGGCGACATCCTGTTCGACGATCTCTCGTTCTACGGCCGCTCGAACCGCATCATGGGTCGCATCGGCATCCCGTGGTTCCATATCGGCGGCAACCACGACCTCAATTTCGAGGCGCCCGACGCCCGCTACAGCCGCGAGACCTTCAAGCGGGTCTACGGCGCGCCCTACTACGCCTTCCACCACGGCAAGGCGCTGTTCCTCATGCTCGACACGGTGAATTACCTCGGCGCCGCATCGGGGGCAGGCGACGGGGTCGGTCGCTACGAGGGCCGGATCGGCGAGCGGCAGCTCGGCTTCATCGCCACCATGCTGGCGCAGACGCCGAAGGACCGCCTCGTCGTCATCGCGATGCATATCCCGCTCTATACCGACCTCGCCCCGGACGATCCGCGCCAGAACGTGATGGACCGCGAGCGCCTGCTCGACCTGCTCGAGGACCGCCCGGTGCTCAGCCTCGCCGGACATACCCATACGACGGAGCACCATTATCCCCGCGCGGACCGGGAGGGGCGCCACCATCACCATGTCCTCACCGCCGTCTCGGGCTCGTGGTGGAGCGGGCCGTCCGCCCGCACCGGCATTCCCTCCGCCGACAGCCGCGACGGGACGCCGAACGGCTTCCATGTCCTGTCCATCGACGGCCATAGCTACACCACGCGCTACCGGCCTTCGCAGGGCCAGCCCGACGAGGCGATGCGGATCGTCCTGGAGAGCCAGTATCGCGGCGGCGCCGGCGAGGTGCTGCGCGATTACCGGCCGATGCAGACCCTGCGCTCGCCCGTGCCGCGCGAGAGCCTCGCGGCCACCAACCTCGTCGTGAACGTGTTCGACGGCGGCCCGCGCACCCGCGTCCAGTACCGGATCGACGACGGCGCGCCCGTCGCGATGGTGCGCACCCGGCGCCCCGACCCGTTCGTGGCCGAACTCTTCCTGCGCTATGCCGAGACGAAGAAGCCCTGGGTCAAGGCCGAGCCGTCGAGCCACGTCTGGGTCGCGCGCCTCGGCGGGGACATTCCCGCCGGCATCCACCGCATCACCGTCGATGTCCGCGACGAGTACGGGCGGCCGCTCTCGTCCGGCCTCGTCCTCGAGGTCACCAGCGAGGACGGTTCAGCGAAAGGCTGAGACTGAGACGGGACCTCGACAAGGCTGGGTATGACGAGAGACGCGCCGACACGGAAAGGCCGCCCGTCCCGGAAGGACGAACGGCCGGACAATGAAACGGATGCGAAGCGGCGGGATCAGGCGGCGAGACGCCGGCCGCCGTGGTTGCCCTCTTCGATCTCCTCGATGATCTTGGCGCAGAAGGCATCGAGATCACCTGGATTGCGGCTGGTGACGATGCCCTGGTCGGTCACCACCGCCTCGTCGTGCCAGAGGCCCCCGGCATTGACGACGTCCGTCTTGATCGAGGTGAACGAGGTCAAGTTCAGCCCCTTCACCGCGCCGGCCTCGATCAGCAGCCAGGGCGCGTGGCAGATGGCGGCGACCACCTTGCCGGAGGTGAGGAAGGCCCGGATCAGCGCGAGCGCCTTCGGCTCGAGACGGAGCTTGTCCGGGTTGATCTGACCGCCGGGGAGCACGAGGGCGTCGAAATCCGCCGGGTCGATGTCTTCGAGATCCTTGTCGACGGCGACGTTCTTTCCCCAATCGGTCTTGTCCCAGCCACGGATCGATTCCGGCGATTCGCGGGATTGCGGCGCAGCGACGACGATGGTCGCGCCGGCATTCCTGAGCGTGTATAGCGGAACCGTGAGTTCGGATTCCTCGAAACCGTCGGTCGCGACGATGAGAACCTTCGACTGCTTGACGTCGGGCATGAGTGATCTCCGCATCTGCTTGAAAAGATGGCGGATGAACCATTCGCTATCTGCGCCGGTTCCGGAATCGGGAAGGCTGCAATGCTGCCCCGGTGGCAGCGCAAGGCTCGAGACACCGTGCAAAATGGGAACTGTCCGCAGACGGGCCGGGTTGGTCAGGCAGACCGATTCCCTCATCCTCCAAGCGAAGGAGACGCCGCATGGCCAATCCAGGCCTACCGATCCCCGAGCCGCTTCCGGGCGGAGTTCCCGGCGACCTGCCGCCCCCGCCGCTGCCGCCCGACGAAGGCCCGGATATCGGGCCGACGGGTCCGCGAACCCCTTATCCGGTGAACGATCCGGGCATCGGCGAACCGGCCGGTCCGGGCTCGGAGCCCGATTACCTTCCCGGCGGCCCGACCGATCCCGGCGTCAGGATGTGAAGGCTCGATCAGTGATCGCCGTGCGACGCGCGAACGTCGCGGGGCGCGCTGAGAATTTCGGAGAGGCTCGTCACCACGTGGCGGGCCTCTTCGTCTGTCAGGCGCAACTGGAAGGGCGGAAGCGCGCCCGCCTGCAGGGCCACCACGGCCTGACCCTGCTCGTCGGTGCCGACCTCGATGGCCGAAGAGGTCACTTCGAGCATGGCGATGTCCTCGTCGCTCAGGTCGTCGGGCAGGTCGACCTCGTCGGGTTCGTCGATGGCGGTCAGCAATTGTCCCACCGCACGCACGAGCGCGCGAGCGGCCCGCGCGTCCATGACGACGGCCGTCGCCTGGTCGTCCTTCTGGAATGAGAGCTGGATGTTCGCGCCTTCGAGAGAAACCGAGATGCCCGCCATGAACCGCCTGACCGCGTCGCCTAACTGCCTGGAACCGAACTCATATATGCACGTCGCGCCATGAAAAACACGGGGTCCGCGCCCTGCGATCCGAGCTTGTCGTGCGCCGGTGCCGCGGGCAAGTTCGGGGTGGGCGCCTTGTTGCCGCCGCAGATTGCGCCTACATGTGCATCAGCGGGCATCGGTAAGCCGGACGCAAGTTCAATCGAGCGTCTCACGACCTGCTGATTCCGTCAGATGTGAAAGAGGACCTGAGACGGGTGTCTCCAGCAGACGCACGTATTTGGTCAACGAACGATACGAGGTTCTATTCGTGAATACCGGCACTGTTAAGTGGTTCAACGAAACCAAAGGCTACGGCTTCATTCAGCCCGATGATGGCGGCAAGGACGTGTTCGTTCACATCTCCGCCGTCGAGCGCGCGGGAATGCGCAACCTCATTGAAGGTCAGAAGGTCTCCTACGAGATCCAGACCGACAAGCGCAGCGGCAAGGATTCGGCTGGTAACCTCCAGGCGGCCTGACGCACCCGGCGCCAGCCCGCAAGGCTGGCGTCACCTACCGGCAGAACTAGCCGGCCCCGCCGCCATTCCGACGATCTCTCCTGGGGGGACGAGTTCGCGAGGGACGGCACGACAGCAACCCCAAACCTTCGACTTACGGAACGAGAGCAGAACTTGCGCGTTCTGGACACCAAGAAAAATCTGAAAGATCACAAGAAAACATGTTGTTCGAATACACCCGGCGCCGCGGCGCCCGTTCGCCCATCACCGATGCGGCGACCTTCAAGGTGGGTAAACTGAAGCAGACGACGTCACGTGAAGCGCAGAACATTACCGCGCAAGACTTTATCACGCAAGACATCGATTTCAGCCATCTTATCGATACCTCTTACAACTACCATTCGCCCCGTGAACTGCGCTGGCACCTCGCCGAGCGCCTGGGCGTCACTCCCGATGCGGTGGCCGTGCGCGAGCACGCCTGATCGGAATCATCCTGCGCTGAAGGTTTCACCCTCGCGCTGACGGACGTTTCACGCCGAGTTCTCCAGGGGGCTCGGCGTTCGCGTGCGCGGCGCCCAGCTATGCCCCGGCCAGGGCCGCGACGACGTCGCTCCGCAGGCCGTCCGACATCGCGATCAGGGCGCCGTGGACGGGGTCGGTGCGATTGTAGGTCGTGGCGCGTCCCGTGAGGTCGCTTACCGACCCTCCGGCCTCGCGCAGGAGCAGGTCGGCCCCTGCGAGATCCCAGTCGCGCGCATCCGACGAGACGAGGCCGATATCGATCGAGCCTTCCGCGACCCGCGCCACCCGCAGGGCGAGGGAGGGAACGCGCGGCACGATGTGGAAGTCGAGGGCATCCACATCGGCGGCACCACCCTGCGCGACGGCGCCGCGCGCGAGCTTGTCGATCATCGGCTTCGGACCCGTCACGCGCGCTCCGGCGAGTCGGGCCTGGCGCGAGACCGAGAGCGGCTCCCCGTTACAGGTCGCCCCGGCCCCGGCCACGGCCTCGTAGAACCGGTCGCTCACGGGAGCATGGACGAAGCCGATGACCGGCTGACCGTGCGAGAGCAGCGCCACCGAGATCGACCAATCCGGGTGCCCGGTGAGGAAGGCCCGCGTCCCGTCGATGGGATCGACAATCCAGACCAGATCCGAACCGAGGCGAATGGCGTCGTCGCTGGTCTCTTCGGACAGCCACGCCGCTTTCGGCAGCAGCGCGCTCAGGCGGATCTTGAGAAACGTATCCACCGCGACGTCGGCTTCCGTCACCGGCGAGCCGCCGGCCTTCGACCACGTCCGCGCGGTCGTCTGGGCGCCCGACCTGAAGAAGGGGAGCGCCAGGGATGCCGCTTCGCGGATCGCCTCACGCAGGGCAGGGACGAGCGCCTGGGCGGCCTCGGTCGACATCGTGTCGGACATGCGTCTCCGGATCGTCGGGGTTCTATCGGTGTCGGCTTGCGGAACGGGCTCCGTCGCGCATCGCGGCGCGACGAAGGTCGCGCCCTTTGTAAGCGCGGCATCCGGCGCCCACAAGGATCGAACGGCACCCGATGGGGCGGAATCCCGACGAACGCGGCAAGGAACCGTTGAGCATTCCGAACGCTTCTCCTGCGTCCACATTCGCTTAACTCTGGCTATTAAGCTGGTGTGATGAGGTTAGACGCGAATCTGCTTGGCATAACGAACGGCCCAACAGAGGCCGATCACACCAACAGGGCGTCGATCCAATGAACACTTTCTCAAACATGAATTCGACCCAGACAAATGTCCGCACCAGCATGGATACATGCCTGCAGGACGGCGTCGATGTCAGCGCCATCGCGTTCCAGCCGTCGCCCCTCCCCATCATCGGCAGCGTCGGCGGCGGCACCGCCGCCGTCGGAATCGCCCTGGCCTTCGCCTCCGAGGACAGCGATGCCTGCGACGAGGACCGATTCGCTCTCCTCATCGTCGATGCCACCGGCACCACGCTCGGCCGGCTCGGACCTTTCGGAGACGACGACGTGGTGGCGGTCTGGCGCGACTGCTCGGCCCGGACCGGCCTGCCGCGGATGATCGTGCGCGAGGACGGCACCCTCGCCACCGTGTCGCATCAGCTCGGCCGCGTCGCGCTGGGCACCACCCGCACCCGCCGCCGCCACGGCCTGCTCAACGGCCGCCGCCCGCGCTTCCTCGTCCGCCGCAAGACCGGCGTCCTGCCGGTGCGCCCGCTGATCTATCGCGGCGAGAACGAGATCATCGGCGGCGCCCTGTCCTGAATTCGACTCGACCCGACGCTGTGATCTGAGCTGAACATTCGTTACCAGGCCCCCAAACCGTTACACGAATCATCCAAAGTCGTTTGATAAATTTCCTAATTCCTACCCGCGCCAGAGAATGGCCTTAGCAAGATCATCGTATCGATTGATCTGGGAAATTCTCCGTCGTTCGAGCGGTGAGAACCGAACCTCCGCGATCTCTTGGCTAACCTCGCGTGGAGAACTGGCTGAACACGCTCAGCGAGGACGCGGCGACAGATCATTATCCATTAGGAGTACGGCGGCATGATTCTCCGCATCGATCCGATGCTGAGATCGCTCAATGGCCTCCTATATTCAGGCGAGTTTGCCGGTCCCGTTCGTCGGTGATCCGGGAACCGTGATCGGTCTGCGTGCGCTGCTGGAAGAGGCTTACGGCAAGGACGCCGTGTCCGGTTTCACCAAGCTTCAGGTCCTCTACGAGACCTCGCCGGGCTATACGCCCTACAGCTACTGGAACCCGAAAGATCCTTCCGCGACGACCATTCTCAGGAATGGCAAGACGCTCGAAGCCGGCCGGTCGTCCACGATACGGGACGAGGACTCCCTCGATGCTTACGCGCTGCAAGCCGGAAACCTGATCTACGCCAACGTCATCGTCGCCGTGAAGACGGCCGCGGGCAACTTCCAGAATCTGCGCCTCCAGACCGTGCCGGGCGAGTTGGCGGGAGACGATGCGTTCGATGGCGGGGAGGGCGCCAACAGGATGGTCGGCGGCGCCGGCAACGACAGGCTCATTGGCGGCAAGGGCGCGGACAACCTCACCGGCGGCGCGGGCGCAGACCGCTTCGTCTTCGAGACGCAATCCGGCCGGGACAGGATCGACGATTTTCACCAGGCCCAGGGCGACCGCATCGACCTGTCGGGCAGACCTATGCGCTGAGCCAGAATGACGAGGGCAATGCCGTCCTGGCCCTGTCGGGCGGCGGCACGCTGATCCTGGATTACATCGCGGCGAGCGAGGTCAATTCCAGCTTCTTCGTCTGAGAGCCGACGGTCCATGGACGATCTCCGAAGGGAGATCGGTGGTCGAGGCCAACCGCCGGACGTCGAATGCTATGGGTTCGAAAAGCCTTAGCGGGTCGGGACCGGAACTTCGCCGCGGTAATCGTAGAAGCCGCGCTTCGTCTTGCGGCCGAGCCAGCCGGCCTCGACATACTTCACCAAGAGCGGGCAGGGGCGGTATTTCGAATCCGCGAGGCCTTCGTATAGCACCTGCATCACCGAGAGGCAGGTGTCGAGACCGATGAAATCGGCGAGCTGCAGAGGTCCCATCGGATGGTTGGCGCCGAGCTTCATCGCCGTATCGATGGCCTCGACCGAGCCGACGCCCTCGTAGAGCGTGTAGATCGCTTCGTTGATCATCGGCAGCAAGATGCGGTTGACGATGAAAGCCGGGAAATCCTCCGACATCGTCGAGGTCTTGCCGAGCTTGGCGATGAAGGCCTTGGCCGAGACGTAGGTCGGGTCCGCCGTCGCGATGCCGCGGATCAGCTCCACGAGCTGCATGACCGGGACCGGATTCATGAAATGGATGCCGATGAAGCGCTCCGGCCGGTCCGTCGCGGCGGCAAGCCGGGTGATCGAGATCGAGGACGTGTTCGTCGCGACCAGGGCTTCCGGGTGGAGCGACGGACAGAGCGCGGTGAAGATCTGGCGCTTGGTCGCCTCGTCTTCCGTGGCGGCCTCGATCACGAGGTCACAGGGCGCGAGGTCGTCGTAACTTTCCGCGGCCAGGATACGGGCGACGCCGCTGCGCCGCTGCTCGTCGGTGATCGTCCCCTTGGAGACCTGCCGCGCCAGATTGCCGTCGATCGTCGCGAGGCCGCTATGGATCCTGGCGGTGTCGCGGTCGTTCAATCTCACGTCCAGGCCAGCCATGGCGCAGACATGCGCGATGCCGCTTCCCATCTGGCCGGCGCCGATGATTCCGACGGTCTTGATCTCGATGGCCATCGCTTGAACTCGCACCCCTGAGGCTCGGCCGGTTCGGCCGCAGAACGCCCGCCTAGCGATCGAGGCGTTGGCGCCGGCAATGAAATGCGGCGCACAAAATTCCTAGAGCATTTTCTCGTCGAGGTGCAGCCCGGACGATCGCTTAATCGGAAAGAACTCCGCCGCGATGTTGCACGGCGGAGCGTTGCTGGTGTTCCGGACCGACGGGATCAGCCCTTGGCCTTGGCGATCTCGGCCTGGAGCTCGGGAACGATCTGGAACAGGTCGCCGACGAGGCCGTAATCCGCCACCTGGAAGATCGGGGCGTCCTCGTCCTTGTTGATCGCGACGATGACCTTCGAGTCCTTCATGCCGGCGAGATGCTGGATCGCGCCCGAAATGCCGACCGCCACGTAGAGATCCGGAGCCACGACCTTGCCGGTCTGCCCGACCTGCCAGTCGTTCGGAGCGTAGCCGGCATCGACGGCGGCGCGCGAGGCGCCCACCGCGGCACCGAGAGCGTCGGCGAGCGGCTCGATCAGCTCCTTGAACTTGTCCGACGAGCCGAGCGAGCGACCGCCCGAGACGATGATCTTGGCGGCCGCCAGTTCGGGCCGGTCGGACTTGGCGATCTCCTCGCCCTTGAAGGTCGATTTCGAAGATGCGGGCGCGCTCGCACCGACCGCCTCGACGGGAGCGGCGGAACCGCCCGCCGCAGCGGGTTTGAAGGCGGCCATGCGGACCGTGATCACCTTCTTGCCTTCGGCGGCCTGGACGGTCTGGATCGCGTTGCCGGCATAGATCGGGCGATCGTAGGTGTCGGGCGCGACCACCTTCATGATGTCGGAGATCTGCGCTACGTCGAGAAGCGCGGCCACGCGCGGCAGCACGTTCTTGCCCGTGGTGGAGGCGGCTGCGATGACGATCTCGTAATCGCCCGCGAGCGAGACGATCAGCGCGGCGGTCGGCTCGGCCAAGGCGTGATCGTAGGCGGCGTCCTCGGCCAGCAGCACCTTCTCGATCCCGTCGAGGGCGGCCGCGGCATCCGCGGCGGGGCGGCTGCCGGCGCCGGCGACCAAGGCGTGGATCGGACCACCGATTTCCTTGGCGGCGGTGAGCGCCTTCAGGCTGGCGTCGCGCACGGCGCCGTTATCGTGTTCGATGAGGAGGAGAGTGGCCATGCTATGCGTCGAACCTCGTATGCAATGTGACCGGCCTTCCGTCGCGGCGTCGCGCCGGGCTGCGGTCGAAGTTGAATGATGGGCCGGCACCGGCCGCCGCGCGGCGGCCGGACAGGGCCGGCGGCTCAGATGACCGAGGCTTCGCCCTTCAGCTTCTGGACGAGTTCGGCAGCCGAACCGACCTTGATGCCCGCCTTGCGACCGGCAGGCTCGACGGTCTTCAGGACCTTGACCCGCGGCGTCACGTCGACACCGAGCGCGTCGGGGCTCAGTTCCTCGAGCGGCTTCTTCTTCGCCTTCATGATGTTGGGGAGCGAGGCGTAGCGCGGCTCGTTAAGGCGCAGGTCGGTCGTCACGATCGCCGGAAGGGCGAGGGTCACGGTCTGCAATCCGCCATCGACTTCGCGGGTGACGTCGATCGATCCCTCGCCGAACTCGACCTTGAAGGCGAAGGTGCCCTGCGGCCAGTCGAGCAAGGCGGCGAGCATCTGACCGGTCTGGTTGGAATCGTCGTCGATGGCCTGCTTGCCGAGGATGACGAGGCCGGGAGCTTCCTTGTCGACGATCGCCTTCAGGATCTTGGCTACCGCCAGCGGCTCCACGAGCCCGTCGGTCTTGACCAGGATGGCGCGGTCGGCACCCATGGCGAGGGCCGTGCGCAACGTCTCCTGCGCCTGCTGCGGACCGATGGAGACGGCGACGATCTCGGTCGCCTTGCCCTTTTCCTTCAGACGGATCGCCTCTTCGACGGCGATCTCGTCGAAGGGGTTCATCGACATCTTGACGTTGGCGAGTTCAACGCCCGAACCGTCGGCCTTGACGCGGATCTTGACGTTGTAATCGACGACCCGCTTGACGGGCACCAGAACCTTCATGGCGGTCACAATCCTCCACTGATTTTCTTGGCAAGGGCCGGCGCAGCGCGCGAGGGAGCTTCGACGCGGTCGAAGTTCCGGGCACCCTCTTGGAATGAAGCGGCGGACCGTAACGGGCGGATTTCCGCCTTGTCAACGCGTGCGAAGGTCCTGCCCCGCGTCGAGCACATGCAGCGTCGGATCTATAGCGTTCGGGACGGCAGCGGCGGAGGTGGCCGCCTCAGCGGTTCTTGCCCGGAACCCAAAGCACGTCGTCGGCGCCATTCGCATTCGCCGTGCGGCTCGCCACGAACAGGAAATCCGACAGGCGGTTGAGGTATTGCAGTGCCTCGGACGAGACGCGCTCACCCTCCACGGCGGCCAGCGCCACCGTGAGGCGTTCGGCCCGGCGGCAGATCGTGCGGGCGAGATGCAGGGCGGCGGAAGCCGGGGAGCCGCCGGGAAGCACGAAGGACTTGAGCGGCGACAGATCGGCGTTGAGCGTGTCGATGTCGGTCTCGATCCGCTTCACCTGGCTCGCGACGATGCGCAGCGGCTCGTATTTCGGCGGCTCGTCGCCTTCCGGGGTGGCGAGATCGGCTCCGAGATCGAACAGGTCGTTCTGGATACGGCCGAGCATCGCGTCGAGGACGGGATCGGCGTGGAGACGAACGAGGCCGATACAGGCATTGGTCTCGTCGACCGTGCCGTAGGCCTCGATCCTCAGATCCGCCTTGGAGCGGCGCTCGCCATTGGCGAGTGCCGTAGAGCCCTTGTCGCCGGTGCGCGTGTAGATGCGATTCAGGGTGACCAAGGGAGATCCGATCTCAGGGCGTCAAATCAGAACGTGTAGCCGAGCTTGCCGCCGAAATTCGTCAGGCCGCGATTCTCGTGGCACAGGCCGGCATTCGACATGTGCTCGACGGTGGCCATGATGCTCCAATGCTCGGTCAGGCGGAAGCCCAGGGCGGCAGCCTCGCGGAACAGCGGGTTGCAGCCGAGCGAGTTGAAGCCGGGAGGGGCATCGGCCTTCAGGCCGGTATAGCCGTTATGGGCGCCGGCGCCGAAGAAGCCTTCGAGGAAGACGACGTTGTTCAGGGTCTGCGGGAACAGGTCCACCGTCCAGGTCGCGCCGATATAGGCGTAGCTGGTGCGGCCGCCGAAATTGTAGCTGCCGCCCACGGTCGGACGCGGCACGAAGGCCTGCCAGAACGGGTCGAGGCTCACCAGCGGCTTGGTGAACAGGATTTCGCCGTTGATGTTGTTGGTGCCGTTCTCGGCGCTGCCCGGATCCTGGACCGAGCCGCCGATGCGGACTTCGGAGACGATGCTCATCGGCTGCACCGGCGCCAGGTAGGCGGCGGCGGGAGGCGGAGACCGCAGGTCGGCCGCCTGGGCCGTGCACACCACGGGGAGGGCGAGAGCGCCGACGAGGAGACGGGAGAAGATGGCATGCATCGGGGATGGATCCGGTTGAACATGCTTCGTCTACCACGCCGAAAGACCGCGGCGGCAGTCCGAGCGGTCAGTAATCCCGTCCCGTCGTCATGTTAGATCGCAGGTGAGACCCGCCCGCCACACTCACCGGGATGTGATCGCGCCTCAGGCAGAGCGCCACCACACCACGCCCATGATGAAAATGATCGCCAGGAACTGAAGCAGCACGCGCAGGCGCATCAGGCGCTGGGACGTGTTCGCGCTGCCGCCGCGCATCATGTTGAGAAGGCCGAGGAACAGCACCACGGCTACGGCGACGCAGGCGACGAGGACGAGGGTGTTGGATGACATGACGGCTCGCGCTCGCAACGGGGGGTACGAAGCCCATATGGCTCCGGCACCCCCCTAGCCCATAGGGCAGGGCATCGCACCCGTGGAACGGGCGTGCCCGTCAGTTTCGCCGGAGCAGGCGCTCGAAATAATCGAGTTCTTCCCTCGGGCGGCTCGGATCGCCGAGCTTGCGGCGCAATTCCTCCATGATCCGGCGGGTGCGCTGGACCGCGGATTCGTCGGCGGTCGGAACCTTGCCGCGCCCGTCGGAGAGGTCACGGCCCTTGGTCGGACGGCCGAGCGGATCGTCGTCGCGGTTGCCGGCCTGACCTTGCTGGCTCGGGTTGTCGCCGCCCTCCTGCTCGCCCTCGCCCTCACCCTGAGCCATGTCCTCCATCTGCTTCTGCATGCCCTCGGCGCCGCGCTTCAGCCCGTCGAGGGCACGGCCCTGCGCGTCGACCGCATCGCCTTCCTTGCCCTCTCCGAGCGCGCCCTCGGCGTCGCGCATGGCGTCTTCGGCATCGGCGAGGCCGTCCTCGCCCTGCATCCCGAGCTCCTTCATCCGCTTCTGCAGATCTTCGAGACGCTGCCGCAAGGCCTGCTGGCGGTCGCCCGTTCCGCCCTGGCCCTGCTGCCCCTTCTGACCCTTCTGTCCTTGCTGGCCCTGTTGACCCTGCTCGCCGCCCTGCTGCTGGCCCTGGTCGCCATCCTGCTGCTGACCCTGCTGGCCGCGCTGGGGCTTCTGGCCCTGCTTCTGCCCCGGCTGCTGGCCGCGCTTGTTCTGTCCGTCCTTGAAGGTCTCGTCGCGCAAGGCCTGCTGCTCGCGCGACATCTTGTCGAGTTCCTCGGCCTGCTTGTTCATCTCGCGGGCGCTCGGGTCCGACTTTCCGCCCTGTTCGGCGGTCTGAAGGTTCTCGAGGATGCCGCGAAGCTGTTCGAGGAGGCGCTGGGCTTCGGCGGTGTCGCCGCGCTTCATCGCCTCTTCCATGTCCTTGAGCATTTTGTTCAGGTCGTCCGGGGTGACGGACTTGGCATTCGGCGGAGATTTGCCCTTCTCGCCCTGCTGCTGGGGCTGCTTCTGCTGGCGCTCGGCCATCTGCTTCATGAACTTGTCGAGAGCCTGTTTCAGGTCCTCGGTCAGCTTCTTGATCTCGTCGTCCGGCGCGTTGCGGTCGATCGCATCCTTCAGCTTGTCCTGGGCCGTGCGCAGGTTCTTCTCGGCGTCGGAGAGATCGCCGTCCTCGATCTTGAGCGCCATCTCCCAGAGCAGATCGGCCACCTCGATCAACGCCTCGTCGCTGCGCGCCGCCTTCAGCCGGCGGGATGCGGTGCGAAGCCCGAGGAAGATCGACGTCTGCGGCGTGAACTGATCCGGCGCGATCATCAGCGCGTCGAGGGCGGTCTGAACTCGGCCGCGGCTCTCGTCGGGCGTGGTCACGAGGCGCCGACGCTCCTCGGCGAGGGCGCGCGCCAGCGGATCGCGGAACGGACGCGCCGGCAGCGTGATCTCCACCGTCTCGGTCCGCCCCTCCTGCCCGGACTCGTCCTTGACGACGAGGGTCAGGCGAACCCGCGCGCCGGACCAGGGATTGTCGGTCAGGTCGACCAGCGTCTTCGTATCGGCCTCGCCGCTCGCATCGGCGGGCAGGGCGAGGGGCATCTTCGGCAGGGGGACCAGCGAGCGCGCGCCGACGAGCGGTTCGACGATGCCATCGGCCGAGGCGATCCCGTAATCGTCCTTGGCGCGGTAGGTGATATTGAAGGTACCGCGCGCGTTCACCTCCAGCCCGCCGACGCGCTTCACCTCCGGCGCAAGGTCGGGAATCGTCTCGACGACGAGATGCTGCTTCGGCCCGGAGCCGGCGGCGATGACGAGATCGGCGGTGCCGCCGACCAGCTGGAAGCGGTCCTCGCGCAGGTCCGGCCGGGCCTCCTTGCCGGGCAGCGGCTTGAAACCCGCATTCGGGGTCAACACCACGTCGCCCTGGCCGGCGATGCGGACGATCAGCGTCGAATTCACCGGCGCGCGCAGGCGCTGCTCATGCCCGCTCATCGTGACGACGAGGGGCGGAAGCCGGGTGTAGAGAGGCGGATCGATCCACCCATCCACGCGGAAACTCGGACCCGGACCCGCCACCTCCTGCCAATCGAAGGCGCTGCCGATGCGCTGGCGCCATTCCGAGCCGGCGACGAACAGGCTGGCGATGGCGGCCACGGCGAGCGCCGCGCGCATGGCATAAGGATCACGGCGCGGCATGCCCGGACGGGGCATGCCGACGTTCAATCTCGCCACCGCCTCCGTCGCGCGGCGCTGATGCAGGGCCCACAGGGCCTGCGTCGCCGGATCGGAAGTGCCGACGGCGAGGGTGTCCTCGATCGCGGAGGCCGGATTGTGGGACAGGCCGCCGTCACGGATGGCGGCATCGCGGTCGAGGCGCGCCAGGGCATCGCGGCGGCTCGGACGCGACAGGCGGATCAGCGGGACCAGGGCGACGAGGAGGGCGATGCCGAAGCCGGCGAGCCCCACGATCCGCCAGATCGGAGGAAGGTCGAGCCAGAGGCCGAGCCATGACACCGCGAGGAAGACCAGGATGACGGCGAGCCCGCGCCAGAGCAGCGGCCATGCCCGCTCCCACAGGCCGGCCGCTTGCGATCGCGACACGAGCCGATCGAGCCGGCTTCGCGCGGCGGGCCGTTCCGATTTCGTCATGGTCGTCGCACCGGAGGTCGTCGCGTCGGCCTCGTCCATTCTGCAGGGCTCCCGAGGCGGGGAATGCTCACGGCATCCCGCCTTGTCAGCCTAGCATGGTGGCGACGCGAGACGATCGGGTCAAATCGGCCCACCCGGAGCGGTAAGGCCGGGCATCGACCTTTCGGGACGATGCATCGGGGTGGAGCATCCTCTTGTCCGAAAACCGGTTCCCACTTTTCGGGACGATGCTTTACTCCGCCCGCAGCCAGTCGGGCACGCGGTCGAGGCCGATGAGCTCGTCGTAGGTCTGGCGTGGCCGGACGACGGCTGCCCTGTCGCCGCTCACCAGAACCTCGGCCACGAGGCGGCGGGTGTTGTAGGTTCCGGCCTGGACCGCCCCGTAGGCGCCGGCCGTCATCACCGCGACGAGGTCGCCCGGCGCCACGTCCGGGATGTCGCGGGCGAGGGCGATGTAGTCGCCGCTCTCGCAGACGGGACCGACCACGTCGGCGACGAGGCGGGGCGTGTCGGCGCCGGGCTCGATGACCGGACGGAGGGCGTGATAGGCCTCGTAGAGCGTCGGGCGGATGAGATCGTTCATCGCCGCGTCGACGATGACGAAGGTCCGGCCCTCGGTGCGCTTCACGTAGAGCACGCGGGTGACGAGAATGCCGGCATTGCCGGCGATCATGCGGCCGATCTCGAAGACCGGACGCAGGCCGAGCGGCTGGAAATGCGGGCGCAGGATGTCCGCCAGGGCGCTCGGCTCCGGGGGAGGGGCGTTGTCCTCGCGGTAGGGGATGCCGAGGCCGCCGCCGAAATCGATGTGGTGGAGCGGGTGGCCCTGCGCCATCAGGCTGCGCGCCAGTTCGGCGAGGAGCCCGGCCGCATGGGCGAAGGGCGCGAGGTCCGTGATCTGGCTGCCGATATGCATGTCGACGCCCGACACCGCGATCCCCGGCAGGGAAGCCGCGTGGGCATAGACCTCCGGCGCGCGGCCGATCGGAATGCCGAACTTGTTCTCGGATTTACCGGTGGAGATCTTGGCATGCGTCCCGGCATCGACGTCCGGGTTGACCCGGACCGAGACCGGCGCGGTCGCGCCCAGGCTGGAGGCGACCTCGGACAGGACGTCGAGTTCCGGCTCGCTCTCCACGTTGAAGCAGTAGATGCCGGCATGCAGCGCGGCCGCCATCTCCTCGCGGGTCTTGCCGACCCCCGAGAACACGATCCGCTGCGGATCGACGCCGGCGGCGAGCGCGCGCCGCAATTCACCCTCGGAGACGATGTCCATGCCGGCGCCGAGGCGCGCGAGCGTGGTCAGGACGGCCTGGTTCGAATTGGCCTTCATCGCGTAGCAGACGAGGGCGTCGTCTCCCGCGAACGCCTCGGCGAAGACGCGGTAATGCCGCGCCAACGTGGCCGACGAGTAGCAGTAGAACGGCGTGCCGACCTCCGCCGCCAACCCGGTCAGATCGACGTCCTCGGCAGCCAGCAGGCCGTTGCGATATTGAAAATGATGCATCGGCGGGCCTTGGGGGACGTACCCGGAATCGAGAGCGCGCCGGACACCGGATGGCGGAACGACGTCGCGAAGGCTGGCTTCTAAAGCAGCGGGTCGAGGATGAAGGGCTTCTTGGGGATGTTGTAGCCG
The DNA here is from genome assembly GCF_000372825.1 of Methylobacterium sp. 77. Lineage (NCBI taxonomy): Bacteria > Pseudomonadati > Pseudomonadota > Alphaproteobacteria > Hyphomicrobiales > Methylobacteriaceae > Methylobacterium > Methylobacterium sp. 77. Next base: position 284,880 of record NZ_KB910516.1, read on the forward strand.
CGCTTGGCGCCCTTCGTCGTCTGGACCGGTGCCTCGACGACACCTTGGGGCGTGCCGGAGATGGCCGAGGGATCGAGATCGTCGCCATCTGCCACCGCGGTGGAGTCCACCACCGGCCCACCGAGGCCGAGCCCGGCGGGTTGCGCGGGCGCGCGGGTGTCCGGCGCCTGCAGCGCGCCGCGCCGGCCGCAGCCGGCCCCGGCGAGGGCGACGCAGCCCAGAACGAGGATCAACGTCAGGCGGGAGCGAAACAACATCAACGCGGGTCCGGAACCTCAGGCAGCGGCATCATAGCCGCTGCGTCTCGCCGATGCGAGCGCAACGGCCACGCTTTGTGCCGCCTGAGGCAGGGACGCCTCAGTCTTCGAGATCAGCCCTTCTTGCCGGGGGACTTCTCATAGGCATCGATGGCGCGGCGGCAATTCTCGGACAGCTTGGTCCAGTTGGTCTGGAAGCACTTGTCCATGGCCGGATCATCGGGGGAGAGGTTGCCGCAATAGGTCAGGTAATCGCCGGTGCAGTACTTCTTCAGCGTCTCGTTTCCACGCTTCGTCTGGGGAGCGCTTTGCGCGAATGCCGCCGCCGACGACAATGTGGCCATGGCGGCGAGAGCGAGGGCAAGCGAGGTCGACTTGAAAGCCATAGGGAACGCGATCCGTCTCAGACAGTGAGGATGTGACGAACCCGATGATGCCTATGCATGGTCGAAACAAGGCACGCCGGTGGTCATCCCATGAAGAATGCGGCTTCTACGCCACACCCTTCGCCACCTGCAATGGCGCCCGCGCCATTCGCCTTCGGATCAGACGGGCTCCGTCTGTTTCATCGCGACCGCGCCCGCCTGCGAACCTGGCATGGTGAAGGCTTCGACGGAGGGAAGGCGATTGTGGCGAAGCAGGGAATCGGCCACCTCGACGATGCGCCGACGAAGCCCGGCAATCTCCTCGTCGGGGGTCGCCTGTGCCGTCCGCAGGGCTTCGCATTCGGCGAGAAGCGCCGCGTAGCGCGCCGGCAGATCGCGGATGGTGTCGTCACCGGTGGAATCTTGACCGGTGGACTTCTGGTCAGCGGAAATTTCACCACCGGAATCCTCGCCGGTTGAGCCGTGGCCATTTGTCTCGGGCGATGCCTTCGCCTCCCGCAGGGCGTGGAGGTCGTCGATGAGATCGCGCTGGGCGTTTTCCAGGACCTCGAGCGTCGCGAGGCTCAGCGTGCCCTCGGCGCGCGCCGTGGTCAGGTCCCGCTCCACGCCGTCGAGGGTCGCTCGCGTCGAGGCGAGGTCGGCGTCCCGCTCCTCCACGTTCCGTGACAGGGCCGCGATCTCGATGGTCCTCGCGCCGATCGCGGCCATATCCGCGTGCCGGCTGGCGCGGGCCGCTTCGACCTTGCGCTCCAGGCGCCGCTGAGCGACCGCGAAACGCGCGCGCAGATAATCCTTCTCCGCGGCGATCTCGGATGTCGAGAACGGCACGAGGCCTTCGAGCCGGCGCTTGGCGAGGCGGGTCGCGCGGGCGCTCACCGCCGGCAGGACCATGAGGGCGCACAGGCTTGCGGCCAGGAAGCCGAGCGCGAAGATCATCACGGTTTCGATCACGCGGGAATGCTCATCCTAGCCATGGCGCGGCCGGAGGGACCGCAACGCCCATGCCTTTAGACCATTTCCGCCAGACGAGACCAATCCCTCGACGAGCGTCCAATGAGCCCGCGCCGGCAGAGGCCGTCGTAGTGGATCAGAACGGGTTCCAGGTCGGTTTCGACGTGAACTTCAGGTAGCCGACATTGATCCCGAGCCGCGCGCCGACGCCGGTCCTGATCGGCACCACCACCATCCCGTCGGTGGTGACCGCGGTCATTCCGAACCCGCCGATGAAATAGGCCGATCCGTCGACGCCGCCGAAGCGGCGATAGAGGCCGGAGACCGAGGGCAGGTTGTAGAGAAGCATCATCGTGCGGTCGCCGTCGCCGCCGACATCGAAGCCGATGGACGGCCCCTGCCAGTAGATCCGCCGCTGCCCGGCATTGCGGGTATAGAGCGTGCCCTCGCCGTAGCGGACGCCGCCGACGATGGCGCCGGAAGCTTCCTGTCCGAGGATGTAGCCGTTGGGTTCGCCCCAGCGGCGGGTCGCTTCCTCCACCGTGAGCGCGAGCCCACGCGACATCGAGCCGAAGAACTTGTGGCCGTTATCGACGATCTCGGCGGGACGGAACCGGCCGGGGGGAGCCTCGTCGAAGGCGAAGGCGGGAGCGATGGAGACGCCGGCCAGCAGGCAGGCGGCGACCGCCCCCAGGACGAGGCCGCGACGCCGGGTCGGGAGCGGGGAAGGCTCGGCCGATACGGCGAGCGGGTTCGAAGGATTTGTCATCCGGAGCACCATGTTCGCTCAACCAAGGTTCGACATCCGGCCTCTTCGCCCACATTCTCCCCGGCCGGACGTGTCCGAGCCGGGACAGGCGGATGTTCGAGCCCGCGTACCGACGAGTACAGCATGAATTACCGCATGAGACGGTTAACGCGACGTCACCTCGTCGGCGCCATGCTGGCGTCGTGCCTCGCCGCACCCCGCAGATCCCTGGCGGGGCAGGGGCTGATCGCGCTCAACGGATTCGACGCGGTGAGCTATTTTCTCGATCCGGACGGACCACCGCAACCGGGTCGCGCGGCCTTCGAATGGGTCTGGAAGGGGCGGACCTGGCGGTTCTCGCGGGCCGGAAACCTCGCAGCCTTCCGCGATGCGCCGTCCACCTACGCGCCCCGGCTCGGCGGCTACGATCCAATCGGCATCGTGAACGGACGGCTCGTCGATTCGGACCCGGCGGTCTTCGCGATCCTGCCCGGTCCGGCGGGGGACGCGCTCTACCTCTTCCGCAACGGCGAGCATCGCGCCAGGGTCGTGGCGTCACCCGCCATCCTCGCAGCGGCCGAGGACAAGTGGCCGGCCCTGCGCATGCTCACCGATGACGGCGACGCGCCCTGATGCGAGCGCGATGATCAGACCGGCGGTGGCGTCGTCTCGGGAGAACAGGCCGGCCGGATCGGGGTCAGCGTCGGCCCGCGATTGGGCAGGCCGAGACGGCTGGTGTAGCTCGGATCGCCGAGCGCTGCGAAAGGGCCGTTGCGGTAGAAGATGCGGTAATGGCCATACGTGATCTCGCGCCCCGAAGGCACGATGACGCAGCCGCCCGCGCTGGTGAGAACATGGTCCCCGGCGGCGGTGTCCCATTCCATGGTCGGGCCGCAGCGGACGTAGATATCGGCCTCGCCCGAGGCGATGAGGCAGAATTTGAGGGCCGAGGCGACGCCGCGCCGCTGGCCGATGGGCAACCCGGCGAGGCAGGCCTCCGTCTCCGTGTCGCCATGCCGCCGGCTGACCAGTGCCACGAGCCCATCCTCCGGCCCCTTGCGGACACGGATCGCGAACCGCGTCGTCGGTCGCCCGCGATGGATCGCCGCCTCGAACGCGGTGACGCCCGCGCCCCAGACACGGCCGATCCCGGGCGCCGCCACCGCGGAGGCGACGGGCCGGTTGCCCTCGATCAGGCAGATATTGACGCTGTAATCGGGATTGCCCGCCAGAAAATCGCGGGTGCCGTCGAGCGGATCGACCAGGAAAAATAGATCCGAGGGTGGAATGTCGTAGGTGGATTCCTCAGAGACCACCGGAATCGTGGGGTAGTGCCGCTTCAGCGCGTCGAGGATCAGCTTTTCCGATTCGATATCGGCTTCGCTGGACGGCGTTCCATCCGGCTTGAGCACGTGCGGGCAATCGCCACCGTGATGTCGCCGGAGGATGTCGCCGGCCTCGCAGGCGATGTCGGTCAATGTCGTCGCGATGCTGTCGCGCATCCGCGGATCGAGGGGCATAGGAAAGTCTTGCCTTGCGAGCCGCGCCTTGTCGACTCTAGAGTCTGCTCCAAAGCGTTCTACGCACTCGTCGCGTCGCTTTTCAAAGCATCCGGTGCCGTCTATCGGTGCCGCCCTCGGTTGGTTTCGTTTCTCGAAGCCGACGGACCGGCCGCATCGGCGGCCCATCCATTGCCCTGTGCGGAGAGCACGATGACCCCCGTCGATCTCGATTCCCTCGATCTCTCCGCGCTGCTCTGCTCGCGCGTCTGTCATGATGTCATCAGTCCGGTCGGCGCGATCGTGAACGGTCTCGAAGTCCTGGAGGACGAGAGCGACACCTCGATGCGGGAATTCGCGCTCGAACTCATCGGCAAGAGCGCGAAGCAGGCTTCGGCGAGGCTGCAATTCGCCCGCATCGCCTTCGGTGCCGCCGGCTCGGCCGGCGCGTCGATCGACCTCGCCGATGCCGAGAAGGTGTCCCGCGGGATGTTCGGCGACGAGAAGACCCAGCTCACCTGGAGCGCACCGCAGGCGCTCTACCCGAAGAACAAGGTCAAGCTCCTGCTCAACCTCGTCATGATCGCGACCACCACCATCCCTCGCGGCGGCCTGATCGACGTGGTCGTGCGCGGCGACGGCGAGGCGCCGACGATCACCCTCACGTCGAAGGGCTCGCACGCGCGCATCCCGGCCCATGTCGAGGACCTGATCGCGGGAACGCCGGAGGGCGGCACCGTCGACGCTCACAGCATCCTACCGTTCTATGCCGGGCTGGTGGCACGCGCGGCCGCGATGAACGTCCGCTTCAGCATCGAGGGCGACGAGGTGACGATCCGCGCCGAGCCGGTGGCCGACAGCGTCGCGCCGGCCGCCACCCCCGCGAAACAGCCGCTGGAGGATACGCGTCCCTCTGACAGCGAGCCGCCCGAGACTTCGCTCGCCTGATCCACGGGCTGAAAGTTCCGGCAGTTCTGAATCGGACCCTGCCGGGACTTTTGGATTTGTCTCTCCCTCGAAACTCTTCACTAACCTGTCGGCCTCAAGGTGGAAGGCGCACAAACTTAGTGCGCGTCTGGACCGAGTGCCTCTGATGGATGACTTGCTGCGTGAGTTTCTGACCGAGAGCGCAGAGCATCTCGATACCGTGGACGCAGAACTCGTCCGCTTCGAGCAGGATCCGAACAACCAGACGATCCTGCGGAACATTTTCCGTCTGGTGCATACGATCAAGGGAACCTGCGGGTTCCTCGGCCTGCCACGGCTCGAAGCGCTGGCTCACGCGGCCGAGACGCTGATGGGCCAGTTCCGCGACGGCATGCCGGTGAGCACCCCCGCGGTCAGCCTGATCCTGGTGACGCTGGACCGCCTCAAACAGATCCTCGGCGACCTCGAGAATACGGGCTCAGAGCCGACCGGCACCGACAATGACCTGATCGATGCCCTCGATGCCATGTCGGCGGCCCCGCATGTGGCGCCGGCACCGAAGGCGGAGATCAAGCTCCCCGATCCGGTGGTGCGCGAGCTCAAGCCGGGAGAGGTCTCCCTGGACGACCTGGAGCGCGCCTTCCTCGAAGCCGAAGGTCCCGACGAATTCGCGCCCGTCGCCGCCGATCCGGCACCCGCCGCATCGCCCGCGCCCGTCGCCTTGCCCGAGCTTCGGTTGCCGGAGCCAGAGAGTGCGTCCTTCGTCGAAGAGCCTTCGGCGAAGGCTTCCGGCACCAAGAAGACTGCCGGGGATGCGCCGAGCGGCGAATCCGAGGGCGGGGTCTCTAAAGTCCAGAGCATCCGAGTCAACGTCGACACGCTCGAACACCTGATGACGATGGTGTCGGAGCTGGTCCTGACCCGCAACCAGCTCCTCGAGATCGCCCGTCGCCACGACGATTCGACCTACAAGGTTCCCCTGCAGCGCCTCAGCCATGTGACGGCCGAGCTGCAGGAAGGCGTCATGAAGACGCGCATGCAGCCGATCGGCAATGCCTGGCAGAAGCTGCCGCGCGTGGTCCGCGATCTGTCGTCGGAACTCGGCAAGCAGATCGAACTGATCATGAGCGGCGCCGAGACCGAGCTCGACCGTCAGGTCCTCGAAGTCATCAAGGACCCGCTTACCCACATGGTGCGGAATTCGGCCGATCACGGCATCGAATCCGCCGCCGACCGCAAATCCGCCGGCAAGCCGGCCCGTGGCACGATCCGCCTGTCGGCCTATCACGAGGGCGGCACGATCACGATCGAGATCGCCGATGACGGCAAGGGCCTCGATCTCTCCGCCATCCGCCGCAAGGCGGTGGAGCGCAACGTCGCGAGCCAGGCCGATATCGACAAGATGACCGACGCCCAGGTGGCGAAGTTCATCTTCCATCCCGGCTTCTCCACCGCGAAGGCGGTCACCTCGGTCTCGGGCCGCGGCGTCGGCATGGATGTGGTGAAGACCAATATCGAGCTGATCGGCGGCGTCATCGACATCAACACGCAGCTCGGCCGCGGCACCACCTTCACCATCAAGATACCGCTGACGCTGGCGATCATCGCCGCCCTCATCGTGAAGGCCGGCGACCTTCGCTACGCCGTGCCGCAGGTGGCGGTGCTGGAACTCGTGCGCGTCGACAAGGCCACCGCCCAGACGGTGGAGCGCATCAACGGCTCGCCGGTCCTGCGTCTCCGCGAACGCCTGCTGCCGATCGTCACCCTCACCGGTGTGCTCGGTCAGAAGGACAATGCCGAGAGCATCGACAGCGGTTTCGTCGTCGTCGCCCAGGTCGGACGCCAGCGCTTCGGCATCCTCGTCGACGAGGTCTTCCACACGGAAGAGATCGTCGTGAAGCCGATGTCGTCCAAGCTGCGCCACCTGCCGCTCTTTGCCGGCAACACCATCCTCGGTGACGGCGCGGTGGTCCTGATCGTCGATCCGAACGGCATCGCCCGACAGGTCAGCCAGGGCGCCCAATCGGGCGGTATCCCGGTGGATGCCGAGCCGGAGGAGATGGATGCCGCCGACGCCAAGGCGACGCTGCTGGTGTTCAAGGGCGGCGGGGGCGGCTTCAAGGCCGTGCCGCTTTCCCTGGTCACGCGCCTCGAAGAGATCGAGGCCAACAAGATCGAATGGGTCGGCGGCCGTCCGCTGATCCAGTACCGCGGCCGGCTCATGCCGCTGGTCCCGGCCGATCCGTCGATCGAGATCAGAAGCGAGGGGACGCAAGCCCTCGTGGTGTTCTCGGACGGCGAACGGGCGATGGGCCTCGTCGTCGACGAGATCGTCGACATCGTCGAGGAACGCCTCGACGTGGAGATAGCGGCCGAGCGGTCGGACCTCATCGGCTCGGCGGTCCTGCGCGGCCGCGCCACCGAGATCATCAACATCGCCCACTTCCTGCCCCTGGCCTACGACGACTGGGCACGGGGATCGCGCAAGCCCGAGAAGCGCAGCGCGACGCTGCTCCTGGTGGACGATTCGGCCTTCTTCCGCGACATGCTGAGCCCGGTCCTCAAGGCCGCCGGCTACAACGTGATCACCGCCGGCAGCGCCGAGGCGGCCCTCACGACCCTGGTGAACAACGGCCGCATCGACGTGGTCGTGTGCGATCTGGAAATGCCCGGCCGCAACGGCTTCGACCTCGTCGCCGCCATGCGCAAGGGCGACGAGCGCCTCTCCCGGCTTCCGGTGATCGGCCTGTCCGGCACCGTCGGCATCGATGCCATCGAGCGAGCCCGCTCCCTCTCGATCGTGGATCTGGTGGCGAAGTTCGATCGCAGCGGACTGATCTCCGCCCTCGGCGAGATCGACATCGTCAGCCTTTCCAAAGCCGCCTGAACCCTGCCTTCGAGCGAGATCGGACACTCTGAGCCATGATGCAGGCCGCCAACAGCAACAAGGGCGTCGAGAACGGCGCCACCAACGACTTCATTACGGTGTTCGTCGCCGATACCATGTTCGGCCTCGCCATCGACCGGGTGCACGACGTCTTCATCCCCGCCGGGGTGACGCCCGTGCCGCTGGCTCCGCCGGAGATCGTCGGCCTCCTGAACCTGCGCGGACGCGTGGTCACGGCCCTGTGCCTGCGCCGCCGTCTCGGCCTGCCGGAGCGGGCCGAGGACAGCGAGAAGATGGCGATCGGTCTCGAACAGGGCGGCGAAACCTTCGCGCTCGTGGTCGACGGTGTCGGCGAGGTTCTGAAGCTGGGGGCCGACACACACGAGCCGGTTCCGATCAACCTCGATTCCCGTTGGCGCAATCTCTCGCTCGGCGTGCACCGGCTCGACGGCCGGCTGCTCGTCATCCTCGATGTCGACGCGCTCCTCGCCTTCGGAACGCAGCACGATATCGCCGGCGCCGCCTGACCATCCTGAGCGAGGACAGCCCCATGAAGAACTGTCTCATCGTCGACGATTCCGCCGTGATCCGTAAGGTCGCGCGGCGTATCCTCGAGACCATGAACTTTAAGGTCGGGGAGGCCGAGGACGGCGCCAAGGCTTTGGTGGTCTGTATCGAATCGATGCCCGACGTGATCCTGCTCGACTGGAACATGCCGACCATGGACGGCTACGAGTTCTTGCGCGCCCTGCGCCAGACTCCCGGCGGCGCCGCGCCGAAGGTCCTGTTCTGCACCACCGAGAACGATGTCGGCGCCATCGCCCGGGCGCTGCATGCCGGTGCCGACGAGTACATCATGAAGCCGTTCGACCGCGAGATCGTGACGGCCAAGCTCGAACAGGTCGGGTTCGGCCAGCAGGCCGCCGCCTGACACGATGACGGCGCGGATGCCGTTCCGCGCCGGATCGTCACCGCCTTTCCCCGTCGTGCCGTCGAAGCGTAGAGTCCCATGGCCGCTGCCGCCTCCGCCCCTGCCTTCGCGCCGCCCGCCGGTGCCGGCACCAGTACCGCCGCCCGCGTGCGCGTTCTGATCGCCGATGATTCGGCGGTGGTCCGCGGCCTCGTGGCCCGATGGATCGGCGAGGCCGGGTTCGAGGTGGTGGCCACGGCCTCCAATGGCCGCATCGCCCTCGAAGCCATGTCGCGCGTCGACCCGGACGTCGTGCTTCTCGACATCGACATGCCGGAACTCGACGGGACGCAGGCCCTGCCTCTGCTTCTCGCCAAGAGCCCGGGCGTGCAGGTCGTGATGATGTCGACCCTGACGACGCGCAACGCCGACATCTCCCTGCGCTGCCTCGCGCTCGGCGCCGTCGATTATCTCGCCAAGCCGGAAAGCAATCGCGGCGTCACCACCTCGGACACGTTCCGTGCCGAACTGATCGAGCGGGTGCGCGTCTTCGGAGCCTCGCGTGCCCGACGCCGTGGACCTTCCCCCGTAGCGCCGCAGGGAGCGGCCTATCACGCACCGGCACCGGTTCAGCGTCCGGCGACGCCGGTGGTCCTGCGTCCGAAAGCCCGCACGGGAATTCCGCCGCGCTGCCTTCTCATCGGCTCCTCCACCGGCGGACCGCGCGCGGTCGGCGAGGTGCTGGAGAAGATCGGCAGCGCGACCCTGCGTCAGTTCCCCGTCCTGATCGTCCAGCACATGCCGCCGGTCTTCACGGCGGTCTTCGCCGAGCATCTCGGCGCGAGGACCGGCTTGCCCGCCGCCGAAGGCAAGGCCGACGAGCGCATCCAGCCCGGCCGGATCTACGTGGCGCCGGGGGGGCGCCATATGGGCCTCCAAGGCAGCCGAAACGATCTCTCGATTCGCCTCGACGACGGACCGGTCGTGAATTTCTGTCGGCCCGCCGTGGATGTGCTGTTCAATGATGCGGCGGCCCTCTACGGCGCGGCGGCGCTCGCGGTGGTCCTGACCGGAATGGGTTCCGACGGAACCAACGGCGCGCGCTCCCTCACCGACGCGGGCGCGGCCGTGCTTGCCCAGGACGAGGCGACCAGCACCGTCTGGGGCATGCCGGGCAGCGTCGCCAAAGCCGGGCTCGCCCAGGCCGTCCTGCCGCTCGGCGAGATCGGCGCGGCGCTCCGCAACCTTCTGACGGGGCATGGCGCATGACCGACATCGAGTTCGACTTCCTGCGCGGATACCTCAAGACGCGGTCGGGCCTCGCCCTCAGCGCCGAGAAACGCTACCTCATCGAGAGCCGGCTCACGCCCGTCTGCCGGCGCTTCAACCTCGCGACCCTCCACGATCTGGTCAACGCGCTGAAGGCGTCGCGGGACCTGAGCCTGGAGCGGTCCGTCGTCGAGGCGATGACCACGAACGAGACCTTCTTCTTCCGCGACCGCGTCCCCTTCGACCTGTTCAGGGACGTGCTGCTGCCGGAGGCCCTGAGCCGCCGCGCCGCTCAGCGCCGCCTGAGGATCTGGTGCGCAGCGTCCTCCACGGGACAGGAACCCTATTCCCTGGCCATGCTGATACAGGACGCCGCGCCGCGCCTTGCCGGCTGGCAGGTGGATATCGTCGCCACCGACCTCTCGACCGAAGTGCTGGAAAAGGCCAAGGCCGGCCTCTACAGCCATTTCGAGGTGCAGCGCGGCCTTCCGGTGCAATCCCTGCTCAAGCATTTCGAACAGGTGGGCGAGCAGTGGCGCATCTCGGCGAGCTTGCGCCAGATGGTGGATTTCCGCCCGCTGAACCTGCTGAATCCGTTCGATTCGCTGGGTGCATTTGACATCATCTACTGCCGCAACGTGCTCATCTATTTCGATGCGCCGACGAAGGGCGACGTGTTGGGCCGCTTGAGCTCAAGCCTCGCTCCGGACGGCGCCGTCCTGCTGGGCGCCGCCGAAACCGTCATCGGTCTCACCGACCGGCTCGTGCCGCACCCGCAGCACAGGGGCCTCTACGGCCAGGCTCCGGCCGTCGCGCGGCCGACCTTCGCCACGCAGCCGCAGCTCGCCTTGCGCCGGGTCGTCGGATTGTAGCGCGACACATCACGATTCACGTGTCACGAGAGGCAGATCCGCGCTCGGGCGCCGGTTGCGCATGGAACGACGCCATGAGAATCCTCACAATCCTGCCACTGCTCGGGGCGATGGCCGCGGTTCAGCCCGCCATGGCCTCCGAACCCCTGTCCCTGCGGGTCGCGAAAGCTGCGATCAAGCGTGATTCGCAAGCGCCGAACGGCGCGACGGCGCGTCTGATCCTCGATGCCGAAAGCGGTCGGCGCCTGGCCGTCCTGGCGAACAAGAATTCGGGTCGGCTCGCGACTCTCGCCATCGACGGACAGGAGATCGAACGCCAGCGGGTGACGCCCGCTTTCACGTCCGGCGAATTGTCGTTGAACGGGCTGCCCCTGTCGAAGGCAGGCAGTACGGTCGTCCGGCTCATCCAGGGAAAAGCCGACCTCACCATCCGGATCGATCCCGCAACGACCGCGCGTTGACGCGGAAGGCGCGGGCCTCGAGCTGTTCAGATTTCACGTCCGGATCGATACGGCGTTCGCGCAGAACAAAAAGCCCCGCTCGCGCGGGGCTTTTTCGTAGGCGGAGCGTGTCGGCTCAGACGGCGATGCGCTCTTCGCCTTCGTTCGGCTCGCGGAGCACGTAGCCCCGGCCCCAGACCGTCTCGATGTAGTTCTTGCCGGAGGAGGCGTTCGCGAGCTTCTTGCGCAGCTTGCAGATGAACACGTCGATGATCTTCAGCTCGGGCTCGTCCATGCCGCCGTAGAGGTGGTTGAGGAACATCTCCTTCGTCAGGGTCGTGCCCTTCCGCAGCGAGAGGAGTTCCAGCATCTGGTACTCCTTGCCGGTGAGATGGACGCGGCTGCCGGAGACTTCGACGGTCTTCTGATCGAGGTTCACGATCAGGTCGCCGGTGGTGATGACCGACTGGGCGTGGCCCTTCGAGCGACGGACGATCGCATGAATGCGAGCGACCAGCTCATCCTTGTGGAAAGGTTTGGTGAGGTAGTCATCGGCACCGAAGCCGAGGCCCTTCACCTTGTCCTCGATGCCGGCCATGCCGGAGAGGATCAGAATCGGCGTCTTGACCTTCGCCACCCGGAGGTTGCGGAGCACCTCGTAGCCCGACATGTCGGGGAGGTTCAGGTCGAGAAGGATGATATCGTAATCGTAGAGCTTGCCGAGGTCGATTCCTTCCTCGCCGAGATCCGTCGTGTAGGTGTTGAAGCTCTCCGACTTGAGCATCAATTCGATGCTCTGCGCGGTCGCGCTGTCGTCTTCGATCAGAAGTACCCGCATCGTCGGTCCCCAGCCAGCCGGCCGTATGCAGCGTTCGGGCAAGCCCCCGCCGTTCGCCCGCCACCGGCCCGTGGCGGACGCTCCCTCGTCATTGACGTGAAACGCTAATGGTTAATCGTTAACAAAACCTGATTCTCGGTGGCAAGCACGGAATTGAATGTCGCGTAAAATGATGCTGCCATCGGACGGCGATCCGACCCGAGGAGACGAGGGGTCGGCGAACGCATCACACTAAAACATTCAGCTAAGCACTTGGTAGATCTGCCTTCATCCCAAGGTGTGACTCAACAGACACGCTGAAGCGGCGCATCACGGTCGATACGGGCCTGCGCCCGCCACCGATCGACGACGGACCGCTACAAGCCCGATGTACGCAGTGTTAAGGAGGGAGGTAAACGAAAGGTTGAGAGAACCGCAGATGACGGAGCGAACCCGCGTTTCCTCCACCCTCAGCCTGGCCTCGGCCCTGGCTGCCCTGGCCGCCGTCGAGACCCTCGAGACTTACGGACGGGTCGTGGCCATCAAGGGGCTCCTCGTCGAAGTCGCCGGTCCGGTCGCGGCGATGCGGCTCGGCGGGCGCCTCGACATCATGGTCGAGAACGGCGCCGGCGCCGTCCCGTGCGAAATCATCGGCTTCCAGGGCGAGCGGGCACTGGCGATGCCGTTCGGCTCCCTCGAAGGTGTCCGCCGCGGATGTCCGGCGATGGTGCGGGACGAGGCAGCCGGGGCGATTCGCCCGTCCGCCGGCTGGCTCGGGCGAACCATCGACGCCCTCGGCCGTCCCATCGACGGCCTCGGCCCCCTGCCACCCGGCCCGATGATCTATCCGCTCCGGGCCGATCCGCCTCCGGCGCATGCCCGGCGCAGGGTCGGGCCGCCGCTGGATCTCGGCATCCGCTGCATCAACACCTTCCTCACCATGTGCGCCGGCCAGCGCATGGGCATCTTCGCCGGGTCCGGCGTCGGCAAGTCGGTCCTGCTCTCCATGCTCGCCCGCTACACCGCCGCCGACGTCGCGGTGATCGGCCTCGTCGGCGAGCGCGGGCGCGAGGTGCAGGAATTTCTGCAGGACGATCTCGGCCCCAGCGGCCTCGCCCGCTCGGTGGTGGTGGTGGCGACCTCCGACGAGCCGGCGCTGATGCGGCGCAACGCGGCCTACGTCACCCTGGCTCTCGCCGAGTTCTTTCGCGATCAGGGCGCTCAGGTTCTCTGCATGATCGATTCGATCACGCGCTTCGCCATGGCCCAGCGCGATATCGGCCTTGCCGCCGGAGAACCTCCTACCGCCAAGGGCTACACGCCGACCGTCTTCAGCGAATTGCCGCGCCTGCTGGAGCGGGCCGGGCCCGGAACCGGGCAGGGGGCGATCTCTGGGCTGTTCACCGTGCTGGTGGAAGGCGATGACCACAACGAGCCGGTGGCCGATGCGGTGCGCGGCATTCTCGACGGCCACATCGTCATGGAGCGCGGCATCGCCGAGCGGGGACGCTATCCCGCGATCAACGTTCTGCGCTCGGTCTCCCGCACCATGCCGCGATCCTGCGACCCGGCCCATCTGCCCACCGTCCGGCGGGCGCGCCGAATCCTCTCGACCTTCGCTGACATGGAGGAACTCATCCGGCTCGGAGCGTACCGGGCCGGCGCATCGGCGGAAGTGGACGAAGCGGTGGCGTTGATGCCGAGTATCGAGGCTTTTCTGGGTCAAAGTAAGGAAGAAGCAACCTCGATAGGCGAGGGTTACCGTCGACTGGCAGAGATCGTCGGCGGTGCCTGAGTGCCGCTCGCAACCTCCTCGCTTTCGTCCCCGGCATTCTCGGTGCCGGCCTTTCGTACGTTGCGTGGAATGGGACCCTCAACATGAAATCGCGTGACACGCTGATCCGGCTGCGCCGCTTCCAGGTCGACGAGAAGCGTCGGCGCGTGTCGCAGATCGAGATGATGATGGCCGATTTCAATCGCATGGCCTCCGAGCTCGACCGCGAAGTCGCCCACGAGGAAGGCCGCGCCGGCATCACCGATCCGGGCCATTTCGCCTATCCCACCTATGCCCGCGCCGCCGCTACGCGCCGGGACAACATGCGCCAATCCGCGCTCGCCCTGGAAGGCCAGCTCGCCGACGCCAAGGCCGAACTCGGCGAAGCCTTCGAGGACCTCAAGAAGATCGAGATCCTCGAGGACCGCGAGCGCACGGCCGAACGGGTCGCCGAGGCGGCCCGCGATCAGGCCGCGATGGACGGTATCGGTCTGGCCCGAGCCCGCGCCTGAACGATCCGCTTAACGGACCGGCACGAAGTCGTCATGTTCGCATGACATCCGTCGGCGAAGGCCAGGGCCTGCCGTCTCGCTTGCGATGCTCCGCGCGGTCGTGCAGGTAGGCCGGGCGGCGGGGGCATGACCGGTTCGTAATGAAGACAATCAAGGACTTCGCCTGGCCGCTCATCGGCCTCCTGGCGATCGCCGTCTCCGGCTACTTCCTGTATCAGGAGCTGAAGACGACCTCGATGGCGGCGGTATGGACGGCGATCGTCGCCATCCCGCCGCATCGCATGGTCCTGGCCGGGCTCTCGACCCTCGTCGCCTACGCGGCCCTCGCCTGGTACGACCGCATTGCGCTGCTGCATCTCGGGGTTCGCGGAATCTCGTGGTTCTTCGTGTCGGTGTGTTCGTTCACGACCTACGCACTCTCCCACAATATCGGTGCCTCGGTCTTCTCCGGCGCGCTGGTGCGCTACCGGGCCTATACGGCCAAGGGCCTGTCGGCCGCCCAAGTCGCGGTGCTGGTGGCCCTTTGCTCCTTCACCTTCTTCCTCGGGACGATTCTGCTCGGCGGTGTCGTCCTCGTGGTCGAACCGCAGCTGCTGTCGCGGCTCAAGGGCATCTTGCCGGGCTTCCTGACCGACCCAAAGACGGCGCTCACCGTCGGCATCGGTCTTCTCGCCTTCGTCGCCCTCTATGTCGCCGGCTCGATCCTGCGGCTTCCGCCGCTGCATATCCGCACGTTCAAGCTGGAATATCCCCGTCCGGGAATCATGGGCCGGCAACTCCTGGCGGCTCCGCTCGAGCTTCTGGGAGCAGCCGGCATCCTCTATTTCGCGCTGCCGGAGGCCGTGAATCCCGGACCGATCGCCGTCATCGCGATCTTTCTCGCGTCCTTCTCGGTCGCCCTCGTCTCGAACGCTCCGGGCGGCCTCGGCGTCTTCGAACTGGTCTTCATCACGGCGATGCAGATCACCGATCCGGGCCAGAAGGACGCGATCATCGCCGCCGTCATCGTGTTCCGCGTTTTCTATTTCTGGATCCCGGCGCTGATCTCGGTGGTCGTCGTCCTGCTCTACGAGCGCTCCCGCCTCGCCGAACTCGCGAGAACCCCCCAGGCCTCCGCCGTGCCCGAACCGCCGGTCGTCGTTCCAGGCCTCGATGCCCATCGGATCGAGAAGAAGCTGGAGAAGAGGCCGCTCTGAAGCCTCATCCCGGCAAGTGGGACAGCGGTTCTCGGGACAGAGGAAGCCCCCCAAAGGCGTCGCTTCGAGGCCTCGGGCCAGCCGCCATCGGGATCGCATCGTCGCCTGACGGATCGAGACTGATCGACGGCATCGCACCGGGCGCGGCTTCGATGGCCGGCGCCCGTGGTCGATTGCCGGAAGGGGCGGCGTGATGCGACGTGCGGCCTTCGCCCGGCAGCGCCGCTTGCCGCCCCGACGTCTTCCATATCGTCGCGAGGGGCATCGACTTCGGCGATGCGCGCGCCGGGAGAAGCGGCGGCTAGACCGAACCCACCGTCCGCAGCCGCGCGCGGGGATGAATCTCCGCCTGGCTCATCACCGGCGTCTCGCGGCGGAAGCGTTCGATGATCGAGCGGACGAAGGGCCGTGCCTGGACCGAGGTGACGAGGACCGGCATCTCACCCATGCGGGCGGCCTGCTCGAAACGGTCACGGACCGTGTTGACGAATTCCGAGAGCTTGGACGGCTGCATGGCGAGGTAGCGCTCGTCGCGTTCGCCGGCGATGGAATCGAGGAAGGCCTGCTCCCAGGCCGGTGACAGGGTGATGATCGGCAGCATGCCGTCATGGCCCTGGTACTGGGCGCAGATCTGGCGGCCGAGGCGGGCGCGGACATGCTCGACGATGTCGCGCGGGTTCTTCACGTGGCCCGCCACCTCGGCGATGCCCTCGACGATGGCGCCGAGATCGCGGATCGAGACCCGTTCGGCGAGCAGGTATTGCAGCACGCGCTGAATCCCCGTGGTTGCGATCTGCGACGGGACCACCTCCTTGAGGAGGTCGGCATGGTCCTTCGAGAGCTCCTTCAAGAGCTTCTGCACCTCCACATGGTTGAGCAGTTCAGAGACATGCGCCTTGATGATCTCGGTGAGATGGGTCGAGACCACGGTGGCGGCATCCACCACGGTGTATCCCTTGAGCTGGGCCTGATCGCGCAGTGACGCGTCGATCCAGGTCGCCGGCAAGCCGAAGGTCGGCTCCAACATGTGCTGACCGGGAAGCTGGACCTGGCCACCCATCGGATCCATCGCCATGAACTGTCCGGGGAAGATCTGGCCGGTCCCGGCCTCGATCTCCTTCACCCGGACGACGTAGGCGTTGGAATCGAGCTGGACGTTGTCGAGGATGCGCACCGACGGCATCACGAAGCCGAGTTCCGCCGCGAGTTGGCGACGGAGCGCCTTGATCTGGTCCGTCAGCCGATCCTGGCCTTCCTGGCCGTTGACGAGGGCGAGGAGCGCGTAGCCCATTTCGAGCTTGAGGTCGTCGAGCTTGAGCAGATCGGTGACCGTCTCTTCCTTGGCGGCCTGGGCGGCGGCCACGGCGGTGGCGTCCATCGGCGCGCCGTCCGAATCCAGGGGAGGGGCCTCGCGGGCGACCTTGGCGAAGTGCCAGGCGGCGTAGCCCGAGGCTCCGCCGAGCGCCAGGAACGGCAGCATCGGCATGCCGGGCAGGAAGGAGAGCAGCACCATGACGCCGGCCGACATGCCCAGCGCCTTCGGGTAGTTGGCGAGCTGCTTGCCGAGGGCCTTGTCGGCCGAGCCCTTCACGCCCGCCTTCGAGACGAGGATGCCGGCCGCCGTCGAGACGATGAGCGCCGGCACCTGGCTGGCGAGGCCGTCGCCGATGGTGAGGAGGGTGTAGGTCTTGGCCGCCCCCATGAACGGCATGCCCTGCTGGGCGACGCCGATGATGATGCCGCCGATGACGTTGATGAAGGTGATGAGCAGCGCGGCGATGGCATCTCCGCGCACGAATTTCGAGGCACCGTCCATGGCGCCGAAGAACGAGGATTCCTCCTCAAGAGCGGCGCGGCGGGCTTTCGCCACCTTCTCGTCGATGAGGCCGGCCGAGAGGTCGGCATCGATCGCCATCTGCTTGCCGGGCATGGCGTCGAGGGTGAATCGGGCCGCGACTTCCGCGATACGGCCCGAGCCCTTGGTGATGACGACGAAGTTCACGATGATCAGGATCGCGAAGACGATGATCCCGATGACGAAGTTGCCGCCCATCACGAAGTTGCCGAAGGCTTCGATGACGTGGCCCGCCGCCGCACTCCCCTCGTGGCCATGACCGAGGATGAGCCGCGTCGAGGCGAGGTTCAGAGCCAGCCGCAGCAGCGTCGCCACCAGCAGCAGGGTCGGGAAGACGGTGAATTCGAGCGGATTGTCGATGAACAGGCCCGTCATCATGATCAGCACCGAGATGATGATCGAGACGGCGAGCAGCAGGTCGAGCAGGAAGGCCGGCAGCGGGAAGATGAGCACCGTGAGGATGCCCATGACCGCTGTCGCGAAGAACAGGTCGGTGCGCTTCGACAGCGCAGTGAGGTTGGCACGGTTCGGCACCGCGAAACTCGCGAACTGCCCGACGCTCGTCCCTTGAGCCGGCGCGGCGGCGCCCGTCTCACTCATTTTTCGATCCCTCGCGTCCTCGACCGGACCCGGCAAGAATTGCCGGCCTCACGGTTAGCGAAGCGTTAACGCGGTGCCATCGGGGCACAGGTCGGTGGCGAGAGGACGGAAATAGGACGTTTCCTCAGCGGATCGGGTCGCTGGTCCCTTGCACGGTGGAGACTCGGCTTGTACAGCACGCCACCCACTCGTCGCTTCCGCCGCTTAGCCGGCCAGCGATCTGGGGGCTGGAGGGGTGGCCGAGTGGTTGAAGGCGCACGCCTGGAAAGTGTGTATACCGGAAACGGTATCGCGGGTTCGAATCCCGCTCCCTCCGCCAGCTAGCTCGGCCAAACCGTTCAGAACGCAGCGGAATCTGGCGCGATCCTCGTCGTCCACCGACATCTGATCCACATTCTGAATTATTTGGCGCTCGCCGGATTTCACCTCGCGCGAGGTCGAGCCGTTGATGGGCAAGGTGGCGCCCTGGATGCGGAATGGACCAGTTTGCTGGGCCAGGGTCATCGTCGAGGTCAGATTGGCTCCGATGCACGCAACGGCTTCGCTCGAGGCCTCGAACCACGAGCGTAGCCGGCATTCGTGGGGCAACCAGACACCCGTGCTTAGGCGTTCGCCGCGTCCAATGCCCCACGCGCATTGCGCCGGATGACCTGCGGTGGTTGCCCGAATGCCCGCAGGAAGGCCCTGCGCATCCGGTTGCGATCCGCGAAGCCGGTCTGGTCGGCGACGACCTCGATGGGATGACGGCTGCGCTCCATCAGCACCCGCGCGGCCTCGACGCGTAGGCTCTCCACTGCCTTGGCCGGCGATTGACCAGTCTCCGCGTGAAAGACGCGACTGAATTGACGTGGGCTGAGGCGTGCCGCCTCCGCCAGTTCCTCGACTGATATCGGGCGGTGGAGGTTCTGCTTGGCATAGGTCAGGGCGGATTGAATGCGGTCCGACTTCGCATCGAGGTCGAGCAGGGTCGAGAACTGCGATTGCCCACCCGCCCGCCGGTGATAGAGCACGAGTTTCTTGGCGACCGCCTGCGCTACCTCATGACCGAGATCGTCCTCGACGAGTGCGAGGGCCAGGTCGATGCCGGCGCTCATGCCGGCCGAGGTCCAGACCGACCCGTCGTTGATGAAGATCCGGTCCACATCGACCGCGCTGTCGGGGAACCGCGTTTGCAGCTCCCGCGCATACATCCAGTGCGTCGTCGCCCGGCGGCCGTCGAGCAGGCCGGCATCGCCGAGGACGAACGCTCCCGTGCAAATCGCGGCGATCCGCCGGGACTGCGTGGCCGCTTTCCGGATCAGCGCCAGTAGGCCGGGTGTCGTAGGGTGGACGAAGGTGCCGCCGCCGACGATCAGCGTGTCGAATGCGCTGTCTCCAAAGGCTTCCGTGTCCACGCTCATGCCGGCCGAGGTGCGGATCGCCCCCCCGTGCTCGGAGACGAAACGGATGTCGTAGATGGGCGCATCGCCCACCAGATTGGCGAGCTCGAAAGCCGGCGCCGCGGCCAGTCCCATGATCGAGTAGCCGGGAAAAACGACGAAACCGACGCGCTGCATGATCGTATCCATCCGTCTTTAAACGACTCATGCATGACATTTGAGACATACCCGGTCAACACAAGCGTCCGCCCTGCAGACGCCGGCAGCCGCCGACGCGCGGACGCTGGAGACTGACGATGCCCGGTCGAAACCCGAGCTTCGTGGTGCGTAGCCTCGCCGTCGCAGCGGCAGTTGCGGCAAGCACGGTCGCATCCGCGCAGGACGCATACACCGCCCATCGGGCGCTCGTGGCTATGGCTGAAAACGACGCATCTTCGACATTTCGGCTGCGTGCGAGCGCGTCTAGCTTGGCCTGAGCAGAAGCCGCGAGCCAACACACGGAGGATCACACGATGATTGCTCAATCCAGCAAGGGCATTGCCGTCGTCACCGGCGCGTCGACCGGCATCGGTGCCGTCTACGCGGACCGCGTCGCCAAGCGCGGCTATGACCTTATCCTGGTCGCTCGCAATGAAGACCGGCTGCGCAGGCTGGCCGATCAGCTCGCAAACGAGACCGGCCGGACGGTCGAGCCGTTCAAAGCCGATCTCGGCCGCAAGGACGATCTCGCCCGCCTGGAAACCCGGCTGGGCGACGACGCCGGCATCGCCATGCTCGTCAACAATGCCGGCATCGGTTCCGTCGCCTCGATCCAGCAGGCGGACGTGGACGAGATGGAAACGATGATCGCCCTCAACATCACCGCGCTCACCCGCCTCACCTATGCGGTCGCGCCGGCCTTCGTGGCGCGCGGCGCGGGCACGATCATCAACATCTCGTCGGTGGTCGGTATCGCCGTCGAGGCGCTGAACGGCGTGTACAGCGCCTCCAAGTCCTACGTCCTCAGCTTCGGCCACTCCCTGCAGAAGGACTTGGCCGACAAGGGCGTGCGCATCCAGACCGTGCTGCCCGGCGCGACGGCGACCGAGTTCTGGGATGTCGCGGGCTACGCGGCGCAAAAAACCTCACCGGCCACGATGTCGGCCGCCGATCTGGTCGATGCCGCGCTCGCGGGCCTCGATCTCGGCGAACTCGTCACGATTCCCGGCCTGCAGGATGGCGAGGACTGGACCCGCTGGGAGGAAGGCCGTCGCGTGCTCGGACCAAAATTCAACCATGCCAAGCCCTCGCCGCGCTACCAGCTCGAGGCGGCAAGCGCGACCTGATCCCGAGGAACCGATCATGCCCTATCTCCAGCTCGACGTGACCGGCACCTATTCCGCGGCATCCAAGAAACGCCTGGCTGCGGAGATGAGCCGGACCTATGCGACGATGATGGCGGTCGATATTCGGCGGATCAGCGTCGCGATCAGAGAGCTCGGTGACGGCGGCGTGTGGCGGATACCGGATGCTGCCGGTGAGCCCGTTCCGGTCTCCGTGATGATGCTGGACATCCGCAGGGGCCGCACGGCCGAGTTGCGTCTGGCGCTCGCAAAGGCCCTTTGTGCCCACTGCATTGCAATCCTCGGTCTACACGAAGACCGCCTCAACGTGGAGTTCACGCAACATACCGGCGATGAGATGTATCATCCCAGTCTTGGTGGCTACAGTCCTGACTGGGCGCCCGACGAATAAGCGGCGCTTTCATTATTAGACGCGATCGCGCTGCAAAATTAACCACTTTTCGAACGCGATGTCTCGTTTTGTGCGATTTAATTGTGCGTTTAGTGGTGCCGGTCCAACGAAGGCGGAGGTCACCGCTTGTGTTTGGGTGCAATGCTGCAAGTCGTCGGTTGTTTCATTGGGGCACACGACCCCTGGCTCGTCGCTCTCGCGGCGGCGATCTGCACCTTGGCATCCATGACAGCCGTCGAATTGATGCGTCATGCGCGAAGCGCGACGCAGCTCTTACGGTGCGTCTGGCTTGGCATTGCCGCTTTGGCGGGCGGATCGGGGATCTGGGCCACACACTTCATCGCGATGCTGGCGTTCGAGCCGAGCTTGCCCAGCGGTTACAATGTCGAACTCACGGCTCTCTCGCTCGTCTATGCCATCGTCTTGACCGGTATCGGGCTCGCCGTCGCACTAATCAGGATCATTCCCTTCGCCCCGGCCATCGGCGGTGCCATCCTTGGTTTGGGCATTGCCGGCATGCACTATACCGGGATGCTGGCATTCGAAGTCGCTGGCTATACCGAGTGGAATCTCGGGCTCGTCGCACTCTCGATTGTCCTGGGAGCATCGATCGGCGCGGTGGCGTTGCCGATTGCCTTGAGCCGGCAGGGTTTCGGCACGCGGGCCTTTGGCGCTCTCCTGCTTCTCATTGCGATCTGCGGGCATCACTTCACCGCCATGAGCGCGGTCACCATCATTCCCGATCCGAGCATCATGATCTCGAAGGGCGCGATTCCCGCGCGTTGGCTTGCCGTGGCTGTCGCGCTCGCGAGTGTGACCATCCTGCTGCTCGCCTGCAGCGCTCTCGCCCTGGACATCCGCGAACGGCGCCATGCGCTGATGCAACGGGACCGGCTGCACAGTCTCGCGAACGCGGCAGTCGAGGGCCTTCTCGTCTGCCGAGGCAAAATCATCGTCAGTGCCAACGACAGCTTTGCCAGTCTGGTGGACTTAAGGAATTCCGACCTCACCGAGGCTGCCCTCGCGCGCTTTCTGCCGGAGGCCGCGACCCGATTGGCACTGGCCGGGCACCCCGATCAGCCGGTCGAGACGGAGCTGCGGGTGACGAATGGCAGCACGATCCCCATCGAGCTCATCATGCGCCCGATCACCTATGGTAATCAGCCTCACTACGCGCTCGCCATTCGCGACCTCCGGGCTCGGCGACGGGCCGAAGGCCAGATCGAATTCCTGGCCCGTCACGACGCGCTGACAGGGTTGGCCAACCGGACGAGCTTCGACCAGCGCATCGAACAGGAAATGAAGCTGGCCGAAGCAGCGGGCCGCAAGATGGCGGTGTTCTGCCTCGACCTGGATCGTTTCAAGGAGGTCAACGACCTGTTCGGCCATGCAGCCGGCGATACCATGCTGGTCAAGGTGGCACGCCTGGTGTCGAACCTGTTGGACGACACGCAGATGATGGCTCGGCTCGGCGGCGATGAGTTCGCGGTGCTGATGCCCTGCGATCATGCTGTCGCCGCGGGACGCTTGGCCGAGCGTATCCTGGAAGCTCTTCGTAACGGCAATGCCGGTGCCTCCGGCCCCGTCATCGCCACCAGCGTGGGGATCGCCCTCTATCCGGACGACGCCATCGAGCGGGCCGCCCTCCTGAGCTACGCCGATACGGCCCTGTATCGCGCCAAGGCCGAAGGACGTGGCACCTACCGGTTCTTCGAAGCCAAAATGGGCATGCAGGTGCGCGACCGCCGGCTGCTGGAACACGACATGCGCCACGCGATCGCCCGCGGGGAGATGCATGTCGTCTACCAGCCGCAGACTGATGTCACGACCGGAGCAGTGACAGGCTTCGAAGCACTGCTCCGCTGGCAGCATCCCGAACGCGGCGCGGTTTCTCCCGCCCTGTTCATTCCCATCGCGGAGGAGTGCGGCGTCATCCTGCAACTCGGGGAATGGGTCCTCCGCGAAGCCTGTCGGGAAGCCGCGAGCTGGCCCAACCCGCTATCGGTGGCGGTCAACGTGTCGGCCGTTCAGATTCTCGTGCCTCACTTTGTCCAGCTCGTGCATGAGGTCCTGTTTCAAACCGGCTTGAAGCCACACAGGCTCGAGATCGAGATCACCGAGACGGCCCTCATTCGAGACCCGTCCCGTGCGCAATCCAACCTGAATCAGCTCAAATCGCTCGGTGTCGGGCTCGCCATGGACGATTTCGGCACGGGCTACTCCTCCCTCTCCAACCTGCGCGTCTACCCGTTCGATAAGATCAAGATCGACGGATCGTTTATCCGAGCCGTGGATACGAATGACCAAACTGCAGCGATCGTTCGCTCGGTGCTCGGCCTTGGCCGCGGCCTGGGCCTGCCGGTCCTCGCCGAGGGTGTGGAGACGGAAGCCGAACTGAGGTTCCTGGAGCGGGAAGAATGCGCCGCAGCACAAGGCTTCCTCATGGGGGAGCCGGCGATGATCGAGCAATTCGCTCGACATACCCATGGCGCCGTTGTCGAGCCCGAAGGTCGGAGCGTCGCCGCATAGACGATCGAGCTGGTCTTCATGAAAACCATGCTGGTTTTCGATGAGAGGCACGTCGATCACGACATTCATGCCGCGAATGTTGATGATTCCGATGGCGAGGATATCGCCGCCAGGGGAACCGGCGCCGAGCACATTCAATGCCACGACGCTATCGGCTGTCCAAAATCACTATTCGGCAGCTAAGAAAATGATGAGGTTCTGGTGGCAAGAAGGGTCTTAGAGATAGATATTCCATTTACACTCGCTCAGATACGAAACAATCTGAATCTATACTGACGTTATTCAGTCGATGCCCTGATTTTAAGCTTAGGCTGATCGCCGATGCGACATCCCTCATCGCGCCGAGTCGTGCCGTCATCCCGGTCGCTGCTCAGCGGCGGCGACACGTGGTCGAGCCTTCCTCCGTCAGCTCAAAGACGGAGTCCTTGGATGCTTGCCGATCCGCCGATGGGAACGGGGGCGAGGAGCTCGACGTTGAAACAGGCTTCCGGCTTAGCCTGCGACGGCCGGGGGGTTGTCGTCGACCAGCCGTTGTCGAGACATCTGTCAGGCTGCGCGTGCGTAATCGGACGCCGGTGTCGAGATTTGGTCGCACTGAGGATGTCGCCGAGTTGTATTGCTTTATGCAGGACACGCCCATACGCGAGGCACGCACGGTCGGCGGGATTTCGGTTTGAATAAGCCCCTCGCCATTCGGATCGGTGCGAATCTTTTGGCAGCGACCCGAGACCACGCCCGTCGCGACAATCGAACCCTCATCGACTTCATCGAGACCGCCCTTAGGCGGCGCATCGAGGAGATGATCGTGGAGGACGCCGGGGCGAGTACGGCGACGAGGAAAGGATACATGGCGTGACGTCCGAGGCATCCATCCCGAAGTCCCTGGCGAAGGCGCCGACAGGCATCTCCGGCTTCGACGACGTCACGTTCGGGGGCCTTCCCGTCGGCCGACCCAGCCTCGTCTGCGGCAGTGCCGGGTGCGGCAAGACGCTGTTCGCCGTGACCTTCCTCGTGAACGGTGCCACCCGGTTCGGCGAGCCCGGCGTCTTCATGAGCTTCGAGGAGCGGGCCGAGGATCTTGCGGCGAACGTCGCCTCGCTCGGATACGACCTCGACGGGCTGGTCGCCGACGGCAGCCTCGCCATCGACCATGTCCGCGTCGAGCGCAGCGAGATCGAGGAGACCGGCGAGTACGACCTCGAAGGCCTGTTCATCAGGCTCGGCCACGCGGTCGACACCATCGGCGCCAAGCGCGTGGTCCTCGACACGATCGAGACGCTGTTCGCGGGCCTGTCCGACGCGGCCATTCTGCGGGCCGAGCTCCGACGCCTGTTCGGCTGGCTCAGGGACCGCGGCCTCACCACGGTGATCACCGGCGAGCGCGGCGAGGGCGGCCTGACCCGGCAGGGTCTGGAGGAATACGTCTCCGACTGCGTGATCCTCCTCGACAACCGGGTCGAGGACCAGGTCACCACCCGCCGCCTGCGGGTGGTGAAGTACCGCGGCTCCGCCCACGGCACGAACGAATATCCCTTCCTGATTGATGAGGACGGTATCAGCGTCCTCCCGGTCACCTCGGCCGATCTCGATTACGGCACCTCGCAGGACATCGTTCCGAGCGGCATCTCCGGCCTCGACGCGATGCTGGCTCCCGGTGGGTTCTATCGCGGGTCCAGCATCCTGATTTCCGGCGTCGCCGGCACCGGCAAGACCACGATCAGCTCCTACATGGTCGATGCTGCCTGCGCGCGCGGCGAGCGGGCGATGTCCTTCGTCTTCGAGGAGAGCGGCGAGCAGATCTGCCGCAACGCCCGCTCGGTCGGCCTGAATCTCAAGCGTCACGTCGAGAGCGGGCTCCTGCGCTTCGAGGCGGCCCGCCCGACGCTCTACGGGCTGGAGACCCATCTCGCCCGGATGCACCGTGACATCGAACGGTTCAAACCCAGCATCGTCATCATCGATCCGGTATCCGCCCTCAGGGGACCGGCGACCGAGTTGCAGGCCACGCTCCTGCGCATGGTCGATATGCTGAAGAGCCGTGGTATCACGGCCGTGTTCACCAGCCTGCGCACCGACGGCGGCTTCGACGAGCGCGGCGACCTCGGCCTGTCGTCGCTGATGGACGCCTGGATCAAGCTCATGGATGTCGAGGCCAACGGCGAGCGCTCGCGCACCCTCTACGTGATCAAGGCGCGGGGCATGAGCCACTCGAACCAGGTGCGCGAGTTCCAGATGTCGGGGGAGGGCGTGAGGCTCGTCGACGCCTATGTCGGACCGGCCGGTGTCCTGACCGGGACCGCCCGCGTCGTCCAGGAGGCGCGTGAGCAGTCCGAGACCCTGCGACGGAGCCAGGAGAGCGAGCGCCGTCGGCGCGAGGTCGTCCGCAGGCGCCACGCCATCGAGCGACAGATGGCCGAGCTGCGTGCCGGCCTGGAGGTCGCCGAGGAGGAGGAGGCCGTCCTGCTTGGCGAGGACGAGAACCGCGAGGCCCTGCTGGCGACCGAACGGAAGGCCATCACCCAACGGCGGAGCGCTGCGGAATGAGCCAGGACAAGATCGACCCTCTCGCTTCCTCATTCCTCGACGAGGATGCGGACGGCGGCTCCTACCACATGCGCCTGTACGTCGCCGGCCAGACCGTGAAGTCGATGGCCGCGATGGCGAACCTGAAGCGCATCTGCGAGGAGCACCTGCCCGGCCGCTACGACATCGAGGTCATCGACCTCGTCAAGAATCCGCAGCTCGCCGCGGGCGACCAGATCCTGGCCATCCCGACCCTGGTCCGCCGCATCCCGGAGCCGCTGAAGCGGATCATCGGCGACCTGTCGAATACCGAGAAGGTGCTGGTCGGGCTCGATATCCGCCCCAAGGTCAAAGACGCTTGAGTGCGGTCCCGGTTCAGCAACCGCCACCCGCGGACGTGGATTACGTGCTTCGGCTGTTCGTCGCCGGCGTGACCCCGCGCTCGCGTCAGGCCATCGAGAACCTGCGGCGGATCTGCGACGGGCCTCTCGCGGGTCGTGTCGACCTTGAGACCGTCGACATCTACCAGCAGCCGCACCTCGCGGAACTCCATCAGGTCGTGGCGGCACCTACCCTGCTTCGGTTGAAGCCGCTTCCTCAACGCCGTCTCATCGGCGACCTCACCGACACGGGCAGGGTCCTGAGGGGCCTGGGGCTCCCGATTGGAAACGATGGCGGGACCGATGGCGCCTGAGCCGCAGGACGAGCGCGACGCGGCCCTTCTCGAGTGCCGGGCACTCCTTCGCGCGACGCAGGATAAGCTGGAGGAGGCAGAGGACACGGTCGCCGCGATCCGACGCGGAGACTTCGACGCGGTCGTGGTCGAGGGTCCCAGCGGCCAGCGCTACATCTACACCCTGGAAGATGCCGACCGGCCCTACCGTGTGCTGATCGAACGTATTCAGGAGGGTGCCTTCACCCTCGGCACCGACGGCACGGTGCTCTACTGCAACCTGCGCCTGGCCGACATGCTCGGCATGCCCCAGGAACGCGTCATCGGGCTTCCGCTGCAATCGTTCATGATCGCGGGCGAGGTCCCGGGCTTCATGCGGCTGCTCGACGGCGCATCCGGAGGCGTCGTGCGGGGTGAGCTGACCTTGAGGGCCACCGAGACGGTCGGCCTTCCGGTCAACCTGTCCCTGAGCCCGCTTCACCGCGAAGGGGAAACGCCACTCCTCTGCGGTGTGCTCACCGACCTGAGCGAGCAACGCCTGTACCTGCGCGACCTCGCCGACGCGAGCGACCGCCTTCGGACCGAGGGCGTCGAGCGGCAGCGCATCGAGGAGGCCCTGCGGCAGGCGCAGAAGATGGAGGCGGTCGGCCAACTTACCGGCGGCATCGCGCATGATTTCAATAACCTCCTGACCATCATCAAGTCGTCGACCGACCTGCTTCGGCGTCCGGACCTGGCCGAGGACCGGCGGCACAAATACGTCGACGCCATCGCCGACACCGTCGACCGGGCCGCCAAACTCACCGGCCAGCTCCTCGCCTTCGCCCGTCGCCAATCCCTCAAGCCGGAAGTGTTCGACGTGAACCGGCGGGTGACCCGCATCACGGACATGCTCGGCACCATCGTCGGCGCCCGCATCCGGATCGAGCATATCGGCATCGACGATCCGTGCTGCGTCGAGGCCGATATCAGCCAGTTCGAGACGGCGCTTGTGAACTTGGCGGTGAATGCCCGCGATGCCATGGACGGTGTGGGGACGCTGGGGCTCCGCGTGCATTGCGGTTCGACGATGCCCGGCATCCGCGCCCATGTCGCCGACCCGGGGATGTTCGTCGCGGTTTCCGTATCCGATACGGGCTGCGGCATCGCCCAGGACCGCATCGCCCATATCTTCGAGCCCTTCTACACCACCAAGGAAGTCGGCAAGGGCACCGGTCTCGGGTTGTCGCAGGTGTTCGGCTTCGCCAAGCAGTCGGGCGGGAATGTCGACGTGGTGAGCGAGGTCGATCGCGGATCGACCTTCACCCTCTACCTGCCATATGTGACGTCCGAGGTGTCGGACGGTCACGACGGCGATAGGGACCCCGTCACCATGGCATCGGATGCGGGCGGTGGGCGCCGGGTGCTCGTCGTCGAGGACAATGCCGATGTCGGGGCGTTCTCGACCCAGTTGCTGCGCGACCTCGGGTACCAGACGATCTGGGCCCACGATGCCGAGGAAGCTTTGGCCATCCTCGAAGCCGATCCGGATGGTTTCGACGTGGTGTTCACGGACGTGGTCATGCCCGGCATGAACGGGGTCGAGCTCGGGCGGATCATCCGGGTCCGCCGGCCGGCCCTGCCGGTGATCCTGACCAGCGGATACAGCCACGTCCTCGCCGAGGACGGACGGCACGGTTTCGAACTCCTTCGCAAGCCCTATGCGGTCGAGGATCTGTCCCGAGTGCTGCGCAAGGTGGTCGGTGGACGCTGACGCCGGAGAAGCGGCGATACCGGTTCGAGCGACCGGCCAGCGAACTCGAATGCGCCCGGTTTCACGGTTCGGTGCGATGCCGTGAGCGATCGCGACGTAGAGTTCAAAGCTCCTGACGCTGAGCTTAAAGTATCTTGTCTTTGAGCAATGCGGCGGATTCTGTCACCTGAAAGTCCAGGCGAAACAATATCAAGCCGACCTCGTTCGTGACTTCCATTCGCCAC
This sequence comes from Methylobacterium sp. 77, assembly GCF_000372825.1. Classification (NCBI taxonomy): domain Bacteria; kingdom Pseudomonadati; phylum Pseudomonadota; class Alphaproteobacteria; order Hyphomicrobiales; family Methylobacteriaceae; genus Methylobacterium; species Methylobacterium sp. 77. Next base: position 313,595 of record NZ_KB910516.1, read on the forward strand.
TCCGGACCGACTTTGTCCTTCGACGCGCCGCCCTCCAGGATAGACCCCGCGTAGCGGATGGCCTCTCTGCGTGCGTATTGACTGTCCGGCAGCTCGACGCCGACCTTGTCCAGCATCTCTATGCCGTCATAGACGTTGAAATGATAACGCGGCATGAGTTGCGCCAGCCATATCGAAGGCGGGAGCGCTCGACTCTCTCAGCCGTCAGCGCCCGATATTCGTGGCCGACGATGCCATCTTGGTGCACTATCGTACCGGTTTGCGCAAGGTCGCCACTTATTGTCTTCGCTCAGGATCCGCTGCCCCATGACCTGACAGTGTCGACATTGAGCTGCGGTTCCTCCATGGCCGCGAAGTGGCCGCCTCGTGGCATGTCCCGCCAGCCGACGAAGTTGTAGGCATGCTCGGCATAGGACCGGGGCGGGGGTGTGTAGAGTGGCCAGCGGTTCGATCACCCGCCAGAACTCGAAATGCGATCCGGACCATCCGTGCGTGATGAGGAGCGGGCGCTCACCCTGTGCTCCCCCCACGAGACGTCGGCTTCGACCGCTCCTACCCCCGGCGTGCTAGAAGCGCCGCCGGGGGGAGGCCCGGTTCAGACTTCGACCCAGGGCTGCAGCACGACCTTGCCGGTGGTGAGCCTATTTTCGAGCAGGCGATGGGCTTCCGCCGCCTGCGACAGCGGCATCACCTTGCCGATGTTGATCGAGAGCTTTCCGGCCATCAGGAAGCCGATCAGCTCGTTCATCGTCTCGGCCATCAGGTCCGGGAAGGCGGCATAGGCCGCGATGTAGATACCGATCACGCTGTGATTGACACTCGTCAGACGCCAAGGATCGATCTGAGCCGACTTGCCGCTGGATTGCCCGAGATAGACCATGCGTCCGAACGGAGCCAAGGCGTCCAGAGCTCTCTGGACGTTGTCGCCGCCAGCGGTTTCCATGATCAGGTCGACGCCCCGACCATCGGTCAATTCCTTCACCCGGTCGGCCCAGTCGGGTTGCGTGTAGTCGACGGTGGCATCGGCCCCGAGCGTCTCCGCCATCGCCCGTTTTTCGGGCGTGCTCGCGGCGGCGATGACCTTGCCGGCGCCGTAGAGCTTGGCCAACTGGACCAGGAACGACCCGAGCCCTCCGGCTGCAGCCTCGATCAGCACGGTTTCGCCCTCGACGAGCCGGCCGGATTTGCGCAGGGCAATCGCTGCGGTCATGCCATGTGCCACCAAGGCCGCTGCGTTCACGGCGTCGAAGCCCGGCGGCAGGGGAATGACGATCGCGGCCGGGACAGAGATGTATTGCGCATATCCGCCGGCGCCGGGCGTCGCCAGAACGGGAGTGCCGACCGCCGGCGCCGTCACGCCCTCACCCAGGGCTGCGACCGTGCCGGCAACCTCGATGCCGAGCGTGAAAGGGAGAGGCGAGGCGTCCGGATAATCGTCGCCGCGTCGCCGCATGGTATCGGCATAATTCAGCCCGACAGCCTCGACGCGGATGAGGATTTCACCGGGGCCGGGAGTGGGATCGGGGACATCCTCATACACCAGGACGTCCGGTCCCCCGGTGTGATGGAAACGTACCGCTTTCATGGCCTGTGCTCCGTTTGCATGACGCAGCGCATAGGTCTATTTTGGAAACCTAGTGTCAATTAGGCACTTAATGTCGCTCAAGTATCCTCGAGGAAACCAGATGGCGAATGCGACTTGCTCTCTTGGTGACACGGAAGACCTCGTCCGCCTGGTTCTCGACCAGATCGCCGATAAATGGTCGATCCTCATCATGGCTGAGCTCTGCCGTGGGCCGATGCGTTTCAACGCTCTGAAAAGAGACGTGAACGGCATCACGCAGAAGTCGTTGACGCAGGCGCTTCGGCGGCTGGAACGCTCCGGCATCATCGCCCGGCGGGTGATCCCGGTATCGCCCGTGGCGGTCGAGTACAGCGTCACCCCACTGGGCGAAACACTCGTCGCTCCCCTTCAGGCGCTGTTCCAATGGGCGCGCCTGTACCGGGATGGCGTAGAGGCAGCGCAGCACCGGTTCGATCGCGAAACCGGGAAGCAGCCTGCCGTGAAACCCATCACGATGCGGGTCGCGGGCTAGCACTCGGCCGGCGCGGCGCGCCCGGATTGCGGCGCTCTGGGCGAACAGGCGGAGTACCCGTTTCCGGTCTCACTCACCCTGGTGCAGGGCGACGCGCCCGTGTCGATAGGATTGCGGCTGGTCCTTCCGCGAGCATGGACGAGCGATACGGCTCTGCGCCAAGGCCATCCTCGCATGTCGACGCAGGTCTTCGCCGCACCACCGCACGCATTGAGGTCTCAGCCGCTGGGCCGGAGCCTCGGATCGGGATGGGCCCGGTCGTCTCCTTCGGAGCGACGACGGTATCGTGGAGACTGGCCCGCGAGATCCGATATGCCGCCGTAGTTCCGGCGCCGAACACGCGACGCGAAGAGAGCTTTGCCGGGCCCGCGAGCCCGGCACCGGCTCCCCGTCACGTCGTCGACCCGTTTCAGCGCGGCCGACGGGGCGTGGTCGCCGCCCGGCCACCGAAGCGGCGGCTCACATAGGCGATGACCTTCGGCAGGATGAACGCGGTCAAGAGCTTGCGGATCATGGTGGTTCTCCAGGTTAGAGGGGATCAGCGCTTCGGACGGGCGAGCCAGCCCACCGCGAAGGCCACTGCAGCGAGGCCGAGGAGTGCGGACGTGCGGTTGTCGTCGGCGTAGCGGACGGCTTGGCGGCCATAGGTCTTGCCGCGCTTGCTGGCATCGCGGGCGAAGTCGCGCCCCTCCTCGATCAGGTAACCGGCGCGGTCCCGCACCTCGTGCGCGAGGTGACGGCCATCGTCGGCGAAATCTTCGGCGCGGTCGCGGGCGCGTCCGTAGGCGTACTGAGCCCCGCCGGCCACTTGGTTCACCGCGCCGCGGACCTGGCGCGCGGGGTCGCCGGTCACGCCGCCCAGCGCGGTCTGGGCACGGCCCTTCAGGTGACGGGATGCGCCACGGAATTGGTCGCGGTTCATGGCTCTCTCCTGTGTGTTCGAGTTGCTCGGGACGGACGTCGAGGGGACACTCGGCCCCCTCGACGCGGCCGCATCAGGACTTGCGGGTCACCGAGTCGACGACCGATTTCACGCCGTCCTTGGCCTCGCCGACGGTGCGCTGGGCCTCGCCCTTGAGTTCCTGCGCCTTGCCTTCGGCCACGAGCGTGTCGTTGCCCGTGACCTTGCCGACGCCTTCCTTGAGATTGCCGACGGCTTCGTTGGCGAGGCCCTTCAGCTTGTCCGTGGTGCTGCTCATCAGGATGTTCCTGGTTCGAGAGAGACCGGCCGGTCGGGGCGACCGGCCGGTGTTTCGGCTCAGACGCGGCGGGCGTCGTAGCTGTCGGTGAGGGTGGTGAGCTTCGGAGCGCCGAGGCGGCCGCCGAAGAAGCCGGCGAGCGCACCGAGGATCAGGGCGAGCGCGCCGTAGAAGGCGCCCTGGGTGGCGGCGGACTTCGTCGCGATGGCAGCGGCCTCGGCCTTCTGCTTGGCGACGGCGAGGGTCTCCTCGTACTGCTTCTTGTAGTCCTGGATCTGCGCCTTGGCCTGATCGGCAGGGATGCCCTGGGCCTTGGCGAGGGCGTCGGCGGCGCGGTTCTCGGCCTGGGCCTTCTGCGACGGGTCACCCGTGAACACTGCGCGGATGGCGGCGACGGCTGCGTCCTTGGCGGCCTGCGGATCCTGGCCGGCAGCCTGCTGGCGGACCGACTGCTCGATGCCGTCGAGCGGGTTCGCGATCTTGGACAGCGACGGGGCCGCGGCCTGGGCGGCGGTCTGAACGGTGCCGCCGACGAGGGAGCCGGCGCCGCCGAGGGTGCTGGTCACGCCGGAGAAGGCACCGCCGATGAGACCGCCGGCAGCGGAGGTCAGCAGGTACAGAACGACGAGGGTGGTGACGGCCCAGGAGACGAGGCCGTGCAGCCCGGCGGCACCCGTGACCGGCTTGCCGGAGAGGCGGCCGGCAATGAAGCCGCCGGCAAGCGCGGCGACGATCCCCGAGACGATGAACCAGATGCCGGCGCTCATCGACAGGGTCGAGGCGGCGGGATTATCGGCGGCGGTGGTGCCGACGCTGGACAGGCCGATGCCGACGCCGACCATGTTGAGGATGACCTGGGTCACCAGCGCGGTGACGGCGCCGGCGAAAATGGCGCCCCATGACACCTGATTCAGCAGGACGGTACGGGTGTCGCTCGCCACGAGAGGCGATGTGGGGATGCTGGAAGAAGTCACGTTTCAATGCTCCGAAATCGTCGTTGGTCGATGGGTCGGGTCGTCCGAAGTCTTTGGCGCTCCGAAGTCTTCGGCAGTTCGAGGTCTTCGGCACTCCGATTAGGAAAACCGGGTCGGGCCGCAGGTCGGTATCAGTCGCGGCCGTGGATGAGCAGGCCGATGCCATAGCCGAGGAGACCGGCGACGAGCAGCGCGGCAATCGGGTGCTCGCCGACCTGATGGCTCACCTCGCGACCGCCCTGGCGCAGGTACTGGCCGCCATTCTCGTAGGCATCCTCGGCGTAATCGTAGGCTTCGCGGCCGGCATTGCGGACGGAGCGCTCGGCGCGCTCGTAGGTGTCCCCGGCGACGTCCCGCGCCTGGCGTGCGCGCTCCCTGATCTCGCGACCGTCGGAACCGGCGACGTCGTCGACCGCATCGCGGACCCGTCCACCGACGTCGCGCGCGGCATCCGAGGCCTGGTCGGCGGCATTGCGGACCGCGTCCTTGGCCTGGCCGTAGAGGTTCTCGGCACCGCCCTGGACTTCGCGGGCGCGACCCTCGACGGAATCCCTGTTCGAGCCGGTGAGGTCGCCGACGGCGCCCTGGATCTTGCCGCCGAGTTCCTTGGCGGCGCCGGTGATGCGTGTGGTGTCGACCATGTTGGGATATCCTTTCTGCGTTGACGGTAAAGTTAGAGACGTTGTGCGGCGCGTTACCGAAGCTTGGATTTATCGGATGTCTTCGATTTCATCTCATCATCGCTCGGTTTCACGTCGGATTTTGATGACTTCTGCTGAGCCTTGCCTTCGGCTTCGACCTTGCCGTCGCCGATCAACTTTCCGATGGCCTCTTTCATCGATCCCTTGAGCGTGTCGGCGGCGGATTTAGGCTCGCTCACGGGAGTCTCCGAATGATTGTGCGCCATCGATACGCACACCAATTGGCGTCTGTGTTTGCCCGATCAATGATGCGGATATACCGGTAGAGGGGTTTTATTTAACTGGCTGCGCCGACCGGGAAGCCATTGTCGCGGCCCCAGATGATGGCCTCGGACCGCTTGTGCACACCGAGCTTCCGGTACAGCGCGGCGGAATGGTTTCGCACCGTGTTGCGCGACAGGTTCAGGCGCTTGGCGATGGCGTCATCGCCGAGACCCGCGCAGATCAGATCGAGGATCTGGCGCTCCCGGACCGTCATGTTCGGAGACACGGCGTCCTGATAGTCGCCGCCGGGCTGGCGCAGGTTGGCGAGTTTCTCGATCAGGCCGCGACTGAACCACGACGTATCCGCCATCACGGTCTCGATGGCCCCGAACAGGTCACGTTCGCTGCGCTTGCGGTCGGTGATGTCCTGCAACACGAGTAGCGCGTAAGCCTCCTCGCCGATCTCGACCGTCTCGGCCGAGACGAGGCAATCGAGGTTGGTGCCGTCCTCGTGCCGGAGACAGACCTCGAGGCCGAGGACGTATCCGGTTCGGGCCAGAGCGCTTTCGAACTTGGTCCGGGCCGCGTCGTGAACCCAGAGGCCGAGATCTTCCGGCGAACGTCCGGTCACCTTGTCGCTGCCAAAACCGAAGATCCGGCTGAAGGCCTCGTTGGCGCCCGTGATGGTGAAGCTGTCCGCTCGCGCCAGCAGGGTCGGCACGGGCGTCAGGCGGAACGCCTTGGCGAAACGCTCCTCGCTCTGCCGCAGGGCGGTCTCGGCCTTACGGCGAAGTTCGAGGTCGGCAAAGGTGAAGAGCATGCAGGGCTCGTCACCGAGCTCCATCGGTTGCCCGGCCACGATCACGTAGCGCGTCCCGCCATCGGGCAGGTCGAGGCAGGCCTCCATCTGCGGGATGGTGTCGCCACTGTTCAGGCGGGCAATCGCGAGGTCCCGATTACGGGCGCTGGCGAGGACGTCGACCTCGTAGACGCTGCGGCCGATGACGGCGTCGCGGGTGTAGCCGGTCATCTCCAGGAAGCCGAGATTGACCTTGACGTGGCGCAGATCCGACAGCCGGCAGATCACCGCGGGCGCCGGATTGGCGTTGAAGGTCTTCTCGAAGCGCTCCTCGGCCTCGAACTGGTCCGAGACATCCTTGAGGATGAGGGCGAGGCAGCTCGGATTGCCTTCGCGATCGGTGGCGACGAGACTTCTCAAAGAATGGACGAAATCGACATCCGGCTTATCGGTTCGCTTCACCTCGACGACGACGTCGTGAAAGGTCTCGCCGGAGACGACACGTTCGATGGGATAGTGTTCGGGCGCGCGGTTGTTGCGGTAGCGTAGGGAGAAACGCTCACGGTAGGCATCCACGGTGGCGCCGAGCTCGTCCACGGTCTCCGCGCCATGCATCGCCAGTGCAGCCTCGTTGGCATAGGCAATGGTCTGGTCCGGTTCGACCAGGATTACCCCTTCGCTGAGGCCGGCGATGATCTGCCGAAGTTCATGCCTGTCTACGCCGAGTGTCACTGTCGCTCCCTGGTGCGGTGCACCGCGTAACGGTCCAGCTCGTAACCAGCGTATGCGATGGCGGTTCCCGGCTATATTTTCCAATGCCTGGTATATCTGCACCATTGACGTGAACTCTACGGCTCACCAGCAAATGATGCGCTCGCTCATCCCATGAGGCAGCGGCGCAAATGATGGCCCCGTCCAAGCGCCAGGCCGTCGTCAGATGTCAGAGTACTGAGGGATCGCCGAATGGCTCGAAGCTGTCTTGCGTCTCAGACGCTCCGCGCTCGCCCAAACCCGGAATGCCGCCGAAGCCGACGATCCGGGACACATGGCCCTGATGGGAGACTGGGAGAGCGGGTCGCGGTTCAAACCCCGCGACCGACATCGCTGCCGAGGCCGCTCACGATCCCGCGCGATGAGAGCCTGCCGGCGTCATCCGCGGAAGGCTTCGGGTGCTTGGTCCCGAGATTGAAACGCGATGCGGGCGCATCATCGGGCCGATCCGGACCTAGTCGATAAGGTCTGCCGGTGACCGGGTCAGATACCGTCGCGATGTACCGGAACGGGTGCCGTCACCGCTTCGACGGGTGCCGCATCGGCCAATGGCATGCGTTCGGGACCGTCAGCGGTCGTCGCCGTCTCGCCCGGCCTTCTCGACACATTGATCGGGAGGTCCGGAAGCTGCGGCCAGATCGGGCGATCCGGTTGTATCGGCTTTTTCATGGAACGGCCTCCCAGAGATCGGCATCAGGAACGCGATGACTGGGATATAATATGCCAACGATTTTGAAAAGCCTCGGCCCTTTCGGGCGCTGCCGCCAATTCGGTCAGAAAATCGGGATCGCGCGCATCCGGGGCGAACAGGATCAAGGGGCGTGCAGGGCCGTGAACCAACGCGTCATGCCCTCGTCGGACATCTCCAACGCGGGCATGGAATACGACGATCAGCGAGATCGGATGCGGAGGTCGGACGTCACATCACGACCGCTCGCTCGGCATACCGAGTTCGAGGGCCGGAAGAGCCTCAGCGCTCGCCGAAGCCGGAGAGCAGCTTCTCGATCTGAGCGAGGCCGTTCTCCCGCGCCTTGGCCTCGCTGGTCAGGCTGCGATCGGATCGCTGGACCAGCTTGCCGCCCTTGCGGATAGCCCATTGATAGGTCGCACCCTCGGTCCGCGGGCTGAGGATTTCCAGGGTGTAGGGGTAGGTCGATGTTTCAGTCATGTCCCCTATATGGCGCAAGCTCCGCGCGCCTTCCACCCTTTACAGCGCCGGCAGAGGGCGAGAAGGCTCGCAAAAAAGCGATTTTGACGGGGCCGGGGCCGATTTCGAGGGCTCGACCCTTCACGAATCGGAACCGACGGTCCGCTGCTCCTGTGCCAGCGCATGGTCCGCGATCCCGCCGGCCGTCGTCAGCCAGATGTCGTCGCGTCGCGACGCGATATGGGCGAGCGCCGCCCGAAGCGGCCGGAGCCGATGCGGTTGGCCGACGATGTAGGGATGCAGGGCGATCCCCATGACGAGGGGCGCCTCGCGCGATTGCGCCAGCATCTCGTCGAAGGCATCGACAATCGTCTCGGCGAATTGGCGGCCTGAATCCTTCCTGGCGACGATGGCGGGGATGTCGTTGAGTTCCTGTGGATAGGGCACCGAGAGGATGCGCCCGCCATCGCGCGTGGAGAACCAGATCGGCTGGTCGTCGTGAGCCCAGTCGAGGAGATAGCGGTATCCCGCTTCCGCCAGGAGATCGGGCGTCGCGCGCGATTGCGAGATCCAGGGGCCGAGCCAACCGGCAGGGGGCTTGCCTTCCTCACGCGTCAGGATGGTGGTGACCTCGGCGATGAGCGCTCGCTCGGCCTCCTCATCGAGGTTGCCCTGGCGCTCGGCATTGGTGCGGCCGTGCCCGACGATCTCGTCGCCCCGTGCCCGGAAGGCTTCGATCAAGCCGGGACAATCCTCGTAGATCCGGCTGTTCACGAGGACGCTGGCCGGGAGGCGGAGCTCGTCGAACAGCGCCTTCATCCTCCAGGCGCCGACGCGGTTGCCCCAATCGCGCCAGGCGTAGTTCAGCACATCCGGCTGAGGGCCACCGGGCGCAAGCTCGGCGCCGAGACCGGAGCCGAAATCGAAGGTTTCGAGATTGAGCGCGATATAGACGGCGAGGCGCTTTCCCCCCGGCCAGTCGTAGGCCGGTCGGTCGGGTAGGGCGCTGTAGGCGTAGCGGCCATGATGTCTCGCAGCATTCGTCAACGCGTTACGCCTCTTTGTCGATGGGGTTCGCCATGATGCTCAAGCCGCGCCGAGATAGGCAGCGGCGAGGGCTTCATCGGCGGAAAGCTCCGCCGCCGTTCCGGACGCGACGACGCGGCCCTGTTCCAAGACGTAGCCGCGATCCGCCACGGTCAAGGCCAGTGCGGCCATCTGGTCGACGATGAGGATGGTGACGCCCTGGTCGCGCAACTCAGCCACCACGGCGTAGAGGGCGTTGATCATGGCCGGCGCGAGCCCGAGCGAGGGTTCGTCGAGGAGGAGGATGCGGGGATGCGCCATCATTCCCCGAGCAATGGCGAGCATCTGCTGCTCGCCGCCCGAGAGCAGGCCGGCCCGGCTATCGGCCCGGTCGCGCAGGCGGGGAAAGCGGTCGAGTAGGGCCTCCACCTCGTTCGGATCGATGGGCGTTCCGCGTCCGTGAGCGCCGAGACGCAAATTCTCCACCACCGACAATTCCGGGAAGACCTGGCGGCCCTCGGGCACCAGGGCGAGGCCGAGCCGGGCGATGGCGTGGGCCGGAAGGCCGGCGATGGCGCGGTCTTCCAGGATCACCGCCCCTTCCACCGGGCGCAAGAGGCCGCTGAGCGAGCGCATGGCGGTGGACTTTCCGGCCCCGTTGGCGCCGAGAAGCGCCACGGTCTCGCCGGGGCGGACGTCGAGGGACAATCGGTCGAGGACCGGGGCGGCGCCGTAGCCCGCGGTGAGATCGAGGGCCGAGAGCACGGCGTCCGCAGGCCCCGTCCAGGGGGATTGGCGCGGTCTGGCAGGCGTGTCGGCACCGCCGAGATAGGCCCGCAGAACGCCGGGATCGGCCCGCACCGTGGCGGCGTCTCCCCGCGCGATGGGACGGCCGGCATCCATGACGAGGATGTGGTCCGAGATGCCCATGACCAGGGGCATGTCGTGCTCGACGAGGACCACCACGACACCGCAGCGGGCGATGCGGCGCAGGAGTTCTCCCAGCCGGTCGGTGTCGGCGCGGGTGAGGCCCGCCGCGGGCTCGTCGAGGAGGAGGACGCGCGGCCGGCCCGCCAGGGCCCGCGCGATCTCGACGAGTCGGCGGTCCACGTGAGGCAGTTCGGCGGCCGGGCGGTGAAGCGCGCCGGCATAGCCGACGAAGGCGAGGAGAGCGGCGGCCTCGGCGGAATCGCCTCGCATTCCGACCCGGAACAACCGGCCGGGGGCGATGGCGAGCGCCACGTTGTCGAGGACCGAGAGCGAGCCGAACAGCCGCGTGGTCTGGTAGGTCCGCGCGATCCCCGCACGCGCGATGCGGTGAGCGGGAAGGCCGGCGAGGTTTCGGCCCGCGCCATCTTGCCCGGCGAGGCGGATCGCACCGGCACTCGGGCGGTAGAAGCCCGAGACCATGTTGAGCACGGTGGTCTTGCCGGCACCGTTCGGGCCGATGATGCTGGTGACGGCACCGGGGGCGGCCGACAGCGAGACATCCTGCGCGGCCTTGATGCCGCCGAAGGTGATGCCGATCCCCTCCACCGACAGCGCCTCGGATCGCTGCTGCGCGAGGTAGGATGCGACGTCGCCGGCGGATTTGGGGGCGGTCTCGGAGGCGCGGCGCGGCAGGAGCCGGGCGAGGCTGCCGACGATGCCGGCCGGCACCAGCCACAGCACGACCAGCGTCGCGAGGCCGAAGAACAGCAGGCGGTATTCCGCGAGCCCCGACAGGGTCTCCGGCAGGAGGACGGTGACGAGGGCACCGAAGAGCGGCCCGAGCACGGTGCCGGCACCGCCCACCACCACCGAGAGCACGAACAGGATCGACTGGGTGAAGGGGAACGAACTCGGCGCGATGAACAGCATCAGCGGCGGCAGCACCGCTCCGGCGAGGCCGGTGAGCGCCGCCGAGATCATGAAGGCCAGGGTCTTCACCCGCACCGGGTCGAAACCGAGCGAGGATGCGGCGACATCGGCATCGCGCACCGCCCGCATGGCGAGGCCGAGACGGCTCCGCGCGAGGCGGTGGAAGCCGTAGAGGGCGAGGCCGGCGCCGAGCACCGACAGGATGGCGAGCTCGCGCTCCAGGAACGGATGTCCGAACAGCGTCGGGCCGGTGGCGATGACGAGGCCGTTCTGGCCGCCGGTGAGTGCACCGCCCTCGATCAGCCCATGTTCGACGATGAAGCCGAAGGCGATCGTCACCATGGCGAGGTAGGGGCCCTTCACCCGCATGGCAGGGATGGAGAGGAGTCCGCCGAGCACGGCCGAGAGCAGGCCGGCGGCAGGGAGCGCGAGCCAGAAGCTGATCCCCGACAGGGTGAGGATGGCGCTCGCATAGGCGCCGATCGCGTAGAAGCCGGCATGGCCGAAGGAGATCAGGCCGGTGAGGCCGAGGAGGACGTTCAGTCCCGTCCCGGCGAGGGTGGTCAGCGCCACGAGGGCGATGATGAAGTAGCTGTAGCCGTCGGTGACGGCGACGAGCCCGATCCCCGCCGCGGTGAGGGCGAGGATGACGAGCGGCAGGGCGGCGGTTCCGGCGCGCATCGGCTCAGACCTTGTTCACGGCGGCCCGGCCGAGGAGGCCGTCGGGGCGCAGGGCCAGCGCGAGGATGATCACCGAGAACACGACGATCTGGGTGTAGCCGGAGCCGAGATAGCCGGTCACCAGTGCCTCGACGACGCCGTAGAGCAGGCCGGCCAGCACCACTCCGGTGGCGGACCCGATGCCGCCGAGAATGGCGACGGCGAAGGCCTTGATGCCGAACAGGGTGCCCATCTCGGCCGAGACCGAGAAGAGCGGCGCGATGAGGAGGCCGGCCGCCCCCGCGAGCAGGGCCGAGAGCGCGAAGGCGCAGGCCACGGTGCGGCGCACGTCGATCCCCATCAGCCGCGCGGCATCGGCGTTCTGCGCCACCGCCAGCAAGACGCGGCCGAGATCGGTCCGGCGGAACACCGTGCGGATGGCGAAGGCGACGGCGAGGCCGACCACGGGAATCACGATCTGCAGCGGGTAAATCCCGGTTCCGAACAGGTCGACCGGGTTGCGCGCGAGCGGGGAGGGCAGGCTGCGCGGCTCCTTGCCGAAGGTGAACAGGATGACGTTGTCGAGCACCACGCCGCCCGCCACGGTGGCGAGCAGCCAGGCATCCGAGTTCCGCTCGACGAAGGGCCGCACCAGGATGCGCTCGACCACGATGCCGAGGAAGGCGCAGCCGGCCAGGGCCGCCACGACCGCCAGGGGCATCGGCCAGCCCAGCGTGACACCGAGCATGTAGCCGAGCACCGCACCGAGGGTGACGGCGCTGCCTTGCGCGAAGTTCACCGTGCCGGAGACGGCATAGGTCACGTGGAAGCCGAGGGCGATGAGCCCGTACATGCTCCCGAGACCGAGGCCGCTCACGAGGGAGCCGGTCAGCATGGAATGCTCTCTTGTTGACGGAATCTCGTGGGCGACGAGGCCCCAATCTTTCCTTCGCGGCCTCATCCTGAGGCGCCGCGCAGCGGCCGCGACGGGTGAAATCGCGGGAGGGGAGAATGGGGTTACGGAGCGGGCGAGGGGATCAGTTCGTCACCGCGACGATCTCGCCGTCCTTGAACCGCGTGAAAACGTAATCCTGCGGCCCGAGCGCGTCGTGCCGGTCCGGGGCGAAGGGCTTGTCGTAGGTCTTGATCAGGCCGGGATAGGTCGAGATCTTGTAGAAGCCGTCGCGCACGTCGGGTCCCTTGGTGGAATTGGCCTCCTTGATCGCCAGGGCCAGGAGATGCGTCAGGTCATAGGCATTGGCGATGCCGACCGCCGGGGTCACGTCGGCCATGGATTTGATCGCCGGATACTTCGCCTTCAGCGCATCGAGCACGGCCACGGCCTTGGGCGAGCCGTTGCCGGCGAAGGTGAAGGTCTGGATGAAATGGACCTTGGCCGCGCTCGGCCCGGCAAGCTCGTCGAAACGGCCGCCGGCCGGACCCCAATGCGACACGACGGGGACGCTCCAGCCCATCCGGTCGAGGGACTTCACCACCTGGGCCGAGGGACCGACATTGCCGACCATGAACAGGGTATCGGCGCCGGCCTCCTTCAGCCGGGTCAGCTGAGGCACCATGTCGACGTCGGACGCCTCGTATTTCTCGATCCCGGCGGCGGGCAGGCCGGCGGTCTTCAGGGCCGCCGTGAGACCCTGCTGGTTCGACTCGCCCCAGGCATTGTTGACCAGGATCATGCCGGGCTTCTTCGCCTGGTAGGTCTTGACCGCGTAGGCGACGAGCGCCTCGTCCACGAGGGCATCCACCGCCGAGACGCGGAAGGCGAAATTGTCGGCGGCGCCGTTGCGGGTGATGCCAGTTCCCGCCGCCCAGGGGCCGAGGAAAGGAACCTTCATCTGATTGGCGATGGGTACGATCGCCATCGAGACCGGCGTGTCGAGGCCGCCGACGAGGGCGACGACGCCCACGCGCTGGATCAATTCGCGGGCGGCGAGCACGCCCTTCGACGGATTGGCCTCGTCGTCGCGGGACACAAGTTCGAGGGGCCGTCCGAGGACGCCGCCGGCCGCGTTGATCTCGTCGATGGCAAGACCGATGCCGCGGGAGATCGCCTCGCCCGACTTGGCCGATTGGCCGGACAGGGCGGTGACGAGCCCGATCTTGATCGTCTCGGCCGCCCGGACCGGCGTGATTATCGCCAGACCGATCAGGGCAGTCGCCCCTATGGCGAGACGTCGGGTCATCGGCGACGGGCTGTGCTTGCGCATGGGGGCGATCTCCGGAGGATTTGCATCTCTGGCCGCAACCGCCGTGCCATATGCCATACGCTTGAAAAACCTGACGGATTTAGCGACTGGATCGCCCGTCTGCCTGCTTTGGCGCCAAAGTGCATACACTTATTGCATGCACTTTGGCCGAGCTTGGAGCACTCTCGGCATCAACCGGAGAGCGGAACCATGAGCGAGACGACCACGACCGAGAAGACCACGATCGAGAAGACCCGGACCGAGACCGACGCAGCCATCGTCACCGCGTATCTCGAAGCCTCGATGGTGCCCGATCCGGAAACGGCGGCGGGCTACATGGCGCCGGGGATCGAGATCGTCTTCACCGGTGCCCGGGTCTTCCGGCATCCGCGCGAGGTGACCGCGTTCAATGCCGGTCGCTACGCTCGCGTGAAGAAGCGCATGGAGCGGCTCGACGTGGTGCCGGGGGAGGGGTTCACGACGGTCTACAGCCTCGGCACGCTCTACGGCGAATGGCCGGATGGAACACCGTTCGAGGGCAATCGCTACGTCGACCGCTTCACCGTCCGGGACGGGCTGATCGTGACGATGGAGGTCTGGAACGACAGCGCCGAACGCCTGCTGACCAAGCACGGCGTCTCCGCCTAGACGGAGTGCGCGGTCAGGCCTCGGCTCCGGCCAGCCGCCGCGTGTCGACGAAGGTACGGCCGTCCGGGAAGCGATAGCTGATGCTCTCGGACAGGCGGCCATTGGCCCGGATCAGGATCGCGGCCGGCCGGCTGAGGTCGTCCACCCGTGCCAGGGCTTCGTCGACCGTCATCGGCACGTCCCGCCCTCCGCCGAGCTGGCGCCACCATTGCACCGCCTTCTCGCGGAGATAGCCGGTCTGTTCCAGGGCGATCCGCACCCGGTGGCTGGCGCCGTCCTCGGTGTGGAGGTCGACCTCCAGACTGTCCGAGGCCGCATGGCGTCCGAGTCGCCATCGGGTGACGCCGCGCCAGACCGGAACATCGCGCGAGAGGATCGGATGCTCGTCCTCGGCCGACGCCTCGTGGCTCGGCCCATCGTCCTCGGTCTCATCGGGCTCGATCCAGCAGCCTTCGCAGGTGCTGGCATTGAGGGCGATGAGCGCGCCGCAGTCGGGGCAGGGCTTGGCCCGAACCTCGTTCTCGCGTCCCTTGATCGCGGCGGCGCTGCGGGCGGTGACGATGTCCACCGGACCGTGCATCCGCACCAGCCCGGCATAGTCGAGGATCAGCGCATCGGCCTTGCCCGGCGCGGTGCGGAGCGCGCGCCCGACCTGCTGGACGTAGAGGCCGGTACTCTGGGTCGGCCGCAACAGGGCGATGAGGTCGACGCGCGGCACGTTGAACCCGGTGGACAGGACGCCGACGGAGGTGAGGCAGCGCAGGCGCCCGGCCGTGAAGTCGCGCACGATCCGGTCGCGCTCGCGCTTGCCGGTCTCGCCCGTCACCATTTCGCAGCTGACACCCTCCGCCCGGACCGCATCGCGCACCGCCTTGGCATGGGCGACGCCGGCGCAGAAGGCGAGCCATGCCCGGCGGTCGCTCCCGAAGGTGGCCATCTCCTCAACCGCGGCGCGGGTGATCCAATCCTGGTTCACCGCCGCCTCCAGCGCACCGGGGATGTAATCGCCGCCGCGCTTGGCGACGCCGGAGACATCGAGCGCCGTGGCGGTCGCCTTGCAGATCAGCGGGGCGAGATAGCCCTGGTAGATCAGGTCGCCGACATTGGCCTCGTAGACGATGCGCTCGAACAGCCGTCCCTCGCCCTCGTCGAGGCGGCCGCTATCGAGACGGTACGGGGTGGCCGTGAGACCGACGACGCGCAGGTCGGGCCGCGCATCGCGCAAGGCGGCGAGGAACCGACCGTAGCGGGTCTCGGCATTGCGCGGGATCAGGTGGGCCTCGTCGACCACGACGACGTCGAAGGCGCCGATGGCCTCGATGCGGTTCCAGACCGACTGGATGCCGCAGAACAGGATCTGCGTCGCGGTATCGCGCCGGTTGAGGCCGGCGGAATAGATCCCGGCCGGCGCTTGCGGCCAATAGGCCACGAGTTCCCGGTAGTTCTGGGCGATGAGCTCGCGGGTATGGGTGACGATGGCGATCCGGGCCTCGGGGCGATCGGCGATCACCTCCCGCACCAGGGCGGCGATGACGAAGGCCTTTCCCGCACCCGTGGGCAGGACGATCAGCCCGTCGCCGGCATCGTTGCGCCACGAGGCGTAGAGGGCATCGAGGCTGGCGCGCTGGTAGGGTCTGAGGTCCATCGCCGGTTCTGTACGGCCGTTCGCGGCGAACCGGAACAGCGGGCGGCGGGATGCGGCACCGCCCGGACGGTCAGGCTTCCTCGCGCGTCACTTCCTCGCGCATCACCCTGGCGATGCGCTCGACCATGCCCTGCGACAGCCGGACGAACTGTCCGGTTCCGTGCCCGCGCCCGTCGAGCAACTCGGCGAAGAGCGGTCTCGCGGGTTCGCAGACGAGGTCGGCGACCGGCCTCGTGTTGCGCCGCTTGGCCCGGAGCCGCTCGGCCAGCGCATCGGGAACGAAGGGATCGCGCAAGGCGTGCATCTCCTGTCAGGGCCGGCTTTCCGAGGACAGGGGCCTAAGCTTTCAGGGTTGCCGAGGTGTTAAGGCCGGATGATCGGCGGCGTGATGCAGCTTTGCGGCGACGCCCCAAAAATCACGTCGCGGCTGAATGACGATGTATCATCGACAGATACGCACTCTTGACAAAGTGTATCGTCTACAGATACATATTCTCGCGACGAATGACGGTGACGTGGTGGCCATCCTGAGCTTTGCCGACGAAGCGACGGAAGCCGTCTTCCACGGTCGTCAGCCGAAGGGCATTCCGTCGTCGATCCTGAGCGCCGCCCGCCGCAAGCTTCGTTACCTTGATGCAGCGAGCTCGCTGAACGATCTGAAACAGCCGCCGGGAAACAAACTGCACCCGCTGCTTCATGACCGGGTTGGTACGCACGCCATCTGGATCAACGGCGCCTATCGCGTGTGTTTTCGGTGGACCGAGGCAGGGCCGACCGAGGTTGAGATCATCGATTATCATTGAGACGACCGCCGGCCATGAGGGATCCCAGCGCCATGCCGCTCGACGACCACACCGAGGCGGTTCTTCCGCCCATGCATCCCGGGGAGGTTCTGCGCGAGGAGTTCATGGTCCCCCTCGGCCTCAGCGCCGGTAAGATCGCCAGGGCCTGTGGGGTGCCGCGAACCCGGATCGAGCGCATTGCCGCCGAGGAAATCGGCATCTCCACCGACACGGCGCTGCGTCTGGGGCGCTTCTTCAAGACCAGTCCCGACCTTTGGATCAACCTGCAGAAGCAGTTCGAGATCGAATCGCTTTTCCGGGAGATCGGCGCGGATATCGAGAGGATTACGCCGTTCGAGCAGGAGGCAGCCTGACGGGGGGAGCGACCCCTTGCCTTACCCGGTCCGCCGCCGCGTTCCGCTCCTCTCGGTGACGTAGGGAGCCAGGACCCGGCTCAGGTCCCGGTCGCGCGGCGGTTCGGCGACGATGCGGGCGCGCACGGCGACGGCGTCGAGGTGATGATCCATCAGGTGCGTCGCCCGGTCGACATCGCCGGCCACCAGGGCCGCCACGATCTCGCGATGCTCGTTGACCGCGCAATCCGAGGAATGCGGGCGGCTGTAGAGGGACAGCGTCAGGGCGCAGCGATAGCCGAGTTCGGCCACGTAGCGGACGAGGACCGGGCTTCCGGTCATCCGCGCCAGCAGCAGGTGGAACTCGGTGGCGAGGCGGATGGAGGGCGCATCCGGTCCGCCGCGAACCGCATCCTCCTCGTCGATATGGGCGAGCAGGGCGGCTTCCTGTTTCGGCGTCAGGCGGCCGGCCAGGCGCTGGACCACTAGCCGTTCGAGCGAAATCCTGACCTCGAACGTGTCGCGCGCCTCCTCCCAGCTCGGCGTCGCCACGATGGCGATCCGGTTGCGGCGCAGTTCCACCAGCCCCTCTCCGGCAAGCTGCCCCAGCACCTGCCGCGCGATGGTGCGGCTGACGCCGAAGCGCTCGCCCAAAGCATCCTCCGGCAGGCGGTCGCCGGGCGCCAAGGCGCGCTCGACGATGGCACGGCGCAGGGACTGGCTCATCATCCCCACGCGATCCTTGGCCGCCTGCGTCTCAACCTCCACCATCGTCCACCCACATCCCTCGCCCGGAAAGCATTCGACCACGGGTGCATCCCGAGCACGCAACCGCGATTCATCTCCCTACGGCATCGTTTTCTTCCGAAAACCGGTTCCCGCTTTTCGGGATGATGCTCTAGCCGAAGCGGGATGCATGAGAGAGACCAAAGCGGAGCCGCAAGGCCCCGGGCAGTGACAAGTCGGACCGAGTCTTCCGCAGCCCGGTCCGTCTTGCGCGGGCGCGAGTCCCTCCGAAGGCTCTCTGATGGCCCCTCCGCTGGACCTCTCCCGAGGTTCCTGCCATCACCCCGACCATCGGGGGAGGGGCCTCGCGGTAACCTCGCGACGCCGAACCCGTACGGGCCTCCCACTCCTTCCCGCCTCGGGTCGCGTGCCGGCCCATCTCCGACCGACCGTCACCCTGCGAGCCAAACGATGCCGATGCTCTCGCTCCTGTCGCTGCGCGCCCGTATCGAGGCGGGCTCGCTGACCCCGTCGCAGGCGGTCGCGCTGACCAGGGAGGCGATGGCCGAGCACGAGCCGGCGGTTCGCGCCCTCGTGGCGACGGATCCCGATCCCGTCGTGCCGGAGACGGGTCCCCTCGCCGGTATCGCCGTCGGCATCAAGGACATCATCGACACCGCGCATCTGCCGACGCAGATGGGGTCCACGATCCATGCCGGCTGGCAGCCGCGCGCCGATGCGGCGATCGTGGCGCGGCTGAAGCGCCTCGGCGCAGTGCCCCTCGCCAAGACCACCACGACCGCCTTCGCCTTCATCGACCCGACCGAGACCCGCAACCCGCGCGCGCCCGGCCGGACTCCCGGCGGCTCGTCCTCCGGTTCGGCGGCGGCGGTCGCCGCAGGCATGCTGCCGCTGGCCCTCGGCACGCAGACCGGCGGTTCGGTGATCCGCCCGGCGGCCTATTGCGGCGTGGTCGGCGTGAAGCCGTCGTTCCGGCTGCTGCCGACGGTGGGGGTGAAATGCTTCTCCTGGACGCTCGACACGCTCGGCCTGTTCGCGGCCAGCGCGGCCGATGCCGCCCGCGCCCTCGCGCTCATCGCCGGCCGGCCCGAGATCGAGCGGCCGGCCTCGGTGCCGCGGATCGGGCTGCTGCTCCCGGAATACTGCGATCCGGCCGAGCCGGAAGCTTTCGGCGCCCTGGACCGCGCACGGGCGGCGGCGGAAGCTGCTGGCGCGAACATCCGTGCCTTCACGCTGCCCGAGCTGTTCAAGGAGGCGTTCGACCAGCACGCAACGATCCAGGATTTCGAATCCGCTCAGGCTCTCGCCTGGGAATACGCCGCTCACCGCGATGACCTGCCGCCGCTGCTGCGCGCCCATCTCGACGCGGCGCAGGCCATCGACGCCGCCTCCTACGACGCGGCGAGGCGTGTCGCGCATCACGCGAGGCGCAGCCTCAGGGACATCCTGCGGAGCGCCGATATCGACGTCGTCCTCACCCTCTCGGCACCGGGCTTTGCGCCGGACGGCTACGCCTCGACCGGCGATTCCCGATTCAACCGGCTCTGGACGATGATGGGCGTGCCCTGTGTCACCGTGCCCGTGCCGGGAGACGGCCCACCGCTCGGCGTCCAGATCATCGCGGGTTTCGGACATGACGAGCGAGCGCTCTCCGCAGCGGCGTTCCTGGAACAGGCCCTGGCGGCGAGGCGGTGAGGAGGCCCGGCTCCTTTCGACGGAATTCGAGCCTTCAGATGACAGGCAAGTAGGCGTGTCGCATCGACAAAACGTGCAAAAGACGAAACCTTAACGCCCGGATCGTCATGAAAACGCCGGTGTCGCGGTGCAGGAGCGCCCTCGCATCGCCCGATCTACCCGGTACGATCCGCCGAATGGTGAGCCAAGTATCCATGCGCCTGCTTCGGCTCCTCACGGTTCTGCCTCTCCTCACGATGTCCGGTGCGCTCCACGCGGTCGAGGCACCGCCGGCCATCGATGCAACGGCTCCGGCCCCTGCCGTCACCATCGTGCCGGCCGCCGAGCGTGAGATCGTCGAGCAGGCCGTCGTCACCGGAACGCTGGTTCCGCGCGACGAGATCCTGGTCGCGCCGGAGATCGAGGGCTACCGCATCACCGAACTGCTCGTGGAAGAGGGCGCCGAGGTCGAGAAGGGCCAGGTCCTGGCGCGGCTCTCCCTGGAGATGATCGCCACCCAGGAAGCCGCCAACCTCGCCGCCATCGCGAAAAGCCAGGCGGCGATCGTCCAGGCCCGCAGCCAGATCGTCCAGTCGGAGGCCGCCCAGGTCGAGGCCAACCTGTCGCTGGAGCGCGCCCGCTCCCTCATCAAGACCGGGAATGCCACGGCGGCGGTGCTGGAACAGCGGGTCTCGGCGGCTCAGGGCAGCGAGGGCCGGCTCGCTTCCGCGAAGGGCGGGCTGCAGCTCGCCGAGGCCGATCTCGCCGCGGCGCGGGCGCAGAGCACTGAGATCGCGTTGAAGCGCGCGCGCACCGACATCAAGGCGCCGGAGAGCGGCATCGTCAACCGCCGCACCGCCAGGATCGGCGCGGCGGCGACGTCCACCGGCGAACCCCTGTTCCGGCTGATCGCGCGCGGCGAGATCGAGCTCGAAGGCGAAGTGCCGGAGACATGGATGCCGCGGATCAAGCGCGGCGACATCGTGCGGCTCGAGGCGGAGCAGGGACGGATCGTGACCGGCAAGGTCCGACGGATCGACCCCGAGATCGACCGGCTGACACGGCTCGGCAAGATCCGCATCAGCCTCGACCGCGACCCTTCCCTGCGCATCGGCGCCTTCGCCCGCGGCAAGGTCGAGGTCGCGCGGCGCAACTCGGTGGCGGTCCCGCTCTCCGCCGTTCTCTACGGGATCGACGGATCGGCCCTCGTCTACGTGGTGGATGACGGCAAGGTGGAGGCCCGCAAGGTCGAATCGGGCCTCGCGGCGGACGGTTTCATGGAAATTCGCGACGGATTAAGATCCGGTGAGGCCGTCGTCGCGCGGGCCAGCAGCTTCCTGCGCCACGGCGACCGGGTGCGGCCGGTTCAGCCGAAGGCCGAGGCTGCCGCTACCGTGACCCCGCGCTGAGATCGGACGGACCGTCATGCGCCTCAACGTCTCCGCCTGGGCGATCCGCAAGCCGATCACCTCGATCGTCCTCTTCCTCGTCCTGATGATTCTCGGACTCGTCAGCTTCCGCTCGCTGCCGATCACGCAGTTCCCGAATATCGACATCCCGATCGTGGCGATCCAGGTCACCCAGGCCGGCGCGGCTCCTTCCGAGCTGCAGACTCAGGTGACGAAGGTGGTGGAGGATGCCGTCGCCGGGGTGAAGGGCGTCAAGCACGTCATCTCGACGATCTCGGAAGGCGTCTCGGCCACCACCATCGAGTTCCGCCTCGAAGTGAACGTGGACCGCGCGGTCAACGACGTGAAGGACGCCATCGCCAAGGTACGGGTGAACCTGCCCCGCACCATCGACGAGCCGATCATCAGCCGCGTCGAGATCGCCGGCCTGCCGATCATGGTCTACGGCGCATCGGCGCCGGCCATGACGCCCGAAGACCTGTCCTGGCTCATCGACGACGTCATCGCCCGCCAGATCCAGGGGGTGAAGGGCGTCGGCGGCGTCGAGCGGCTCGGCGGCGTCGCCCGCGAAATTCGCGTCACGCTGAAACCCGACCGCCTGCTGGCGCTCGGCATCACGGCGGCCGACGTGAACCGGCAGCTCCGCCTCACCTCGGCCGACATGGCGGGCGGGCGCGGCGAACTCGGCGGCCAGGAGCAGTCGATCCGCACGCTTGCTGGTGCAGCGAGCCTCGACACCCTGGCCCAGACCTCCATCGTCGTACCCGGCAACCGCAAGGTTCGTCTCGACGAATTGGCGACGCTGGTCGACGGCTCGGAGGAGCCGCGCACCTTCGCGCGCTTCAACGGCGAGCCGGTGGTCGCCTTCGCGATCTCACGCTCGACGGGCGCCAGCGATGCCGACGTCGCGGCGTCCGTCGCGCGCAAGATCGCCGACCTCGCCGCAAAGAACCCCGGCGTCCGCTTCGATCTCATCGATACCTCCGTGACCAACACGGTGGGCAATTACCATTCGGCGATGCTGAGCCTGATCGAGGGCGCGGCTCTGGCCGTCTTCGTCGTCTTCATCTTCCTTCGGGACTGGAGGGCGACGCTGATCGCCTCCATCGCGCTGCCCCTCTCGGTGCTGCCGACCTTCTGGGCGATGAGCGCCCTGGGCTTCTCGCTCAACGCGGTCAGCCTGCTCGCCATCACCCTCGTCACCGGCATCCTGGTGGACGACGCCATCGTCGAGATCGAGAACATCGTCCGCCACATGCGCATGGGCAAATCCGCCTATCGCGCGGCCCTGGAGGCGGCCGACGAGATCGGCCTCGCGGTCATCGCCATCACCGCGACGATCATCGCCATCTTCGCGCCGGTCTCGTTCATGAGCGGCATCGCCGGGCAGTATTTCAAGCAGTTCGGCCTCACCATCGCGGCGGCCGTGTTCATGTCGCTGCTCGTCGCGCGGCTCATCACACCGCTGCTGGCCGCCTATTTCCTGCGCGACCATGGCCCGGACCATGAGCGCGAGGGACGGGTGATGCGGACCTATACCCGCGTCGTCGCCTGGTCGGTGCGGCACAAGTTCATCACCCTCGTCCTCGGACTCGCCTGCTTTGCCGCCTCGATCATGTCGACCGGGCTGCTGCCGGCCGGTTTCCTGCCGGCGGAGGATGCGGCGCGGACGATCTTCGTGGTCGAATTGCCGCCGGGTGCCCGGCTCGCCGACACCACCCGCGTCACGGACGGCATCGTCGACAAGATCAGGGCCCTGCCGGAGGTCCGCAGCGTCTTCGTGGATGGCGGCCGCCAATTGCCGTCGAAGAAGGAGGTGCGGCTCGCGAGCTTCACCATCAACCTCACGCCGAAGAACGCCCGTCACCGCACCCAGAAGGAGCTCAACGTCGTCATCGGTGCGATGCTGCGGGACGAGCCCGACATCCGGTTCTGGTCGCTTCGCAACAACGGCCAGCGCGATCTCGCGCTGATCGTGTCCGGGCCCGATCTGCGTCTCGTGTCGGACACCGCCGCGCAATTGCAGCGCGAGGCGGCCGCCGTGCCCCACCTCGTCAACGTGCTCTCGACGGCACCGCTCGACCGCACCGAGATCCGCATCCGCCCGAAGGCCGGAGTCGCGGCCGATCTCGGCGTCTCGACCGACCTGATCGCCGAGACGGTGCGGGTGGGAACGATCGGCGATATCGGCGCCAACCTCGCCAAGTTCAATGCCGTCGACCGGCAGGTACCGATCCGGGTGCAACTGCCCCTCGGCCTTCGCGGAGACCTGTCGCAACTCGAAACCCTGAAGGTGCCGGTGAAGGGGGGAGCCTCGGTCCCGCTCTCGACCGTGGCCGATCTCAGCCTCGGGCGCGGCCCAACGGCGATCGACCGCTACGACCGCTCGATCCGCGTGGCCCTCGAGGCGGATATGGAAGGCTCCGACGCGCTCGGCTCCCTCATCGAGGCGGTGATGGCGCTGCCCACCGCCAAGAACCTGCCGCCGGGCGTCACCATCAGCCAGACCGGCGATGCCGAGATCATGGGCGAGGTGTTCGAAGGGTTCGCGCTGGCCATGGGCGCGGGCCTGATGATGGTCTTCGGCGTGCTGGTGCTGCTGTTCGGCAACTTCCTTCAGCCGCTGACGATCCTGTTCTCGCTGCCCCTCTCCATCGGCGGAGCGATCCTGGGGCTGCTGATCTTCCACATGCCGATCTCGATGCCGGTGGTCATCGGCATCCTGATGCTCATGGGCGTGGTGACCAAGAACGCGATCATGCTGGTGGATTTCGCCATCGAGGAGATGGCGCGGGGCGTCGACCGGGCCACCGCCATCATCGATGCCGGCCGCAAGCGCGCGCGCCCCATCGTGATGACCACCATCGCCATGGCGGCGGGCATGGTTCCGTCAGCCATGGCGCTCGGCATCGGCGGCGAGTTCCGCGCGCCCATGGCCGTCGCCGTGATCGGCGGCCTCATCGTCTCCACCGGCCTGTCGCTGATCTTCGTGCCGGCGATCTTCGTCCTGGTGGACGACCTCTCCCGCCTCGTCGTCCGGCTGTTCAGCCGCTTCATCGGCGAGAAGGACGAGCCCACGGAGGGCGAGTTCGCCCTTCCGGCCAAACTCGCCAACGACGGGAAGCCGTTTCCGTCGCGGGCGGCGGCGGAGTAGCCGCCGGGATCAGTTCTTCTTGTCGAGCGGTCGCCCGAGCAGGCGCGCGAACTCGGCCTCGATCTCCTCGACGGAGAAGGGGTTCTGGCTCGCCGCGGGCGGCTTGCGCTGGGCAGACACGGCCGGTTCCGGCGGAGGCGCGGGCGGGGAGGGCGGAGGGGGCACAGGCTGGGCGGGAGGCGGAGGTGCCGGCAGGAACGGCTCGGGCTCGCTCTGCGCCGGCTCATTCGGCGCCGGCTCATCCTGCACCGGTCCGACGGCCCGAGGCTTCACGGCCGGTGCGGGCTCCGAGGGCACGTCCGGCGCCGCAGCCATGGCAGCGGCCATCGGATCGATCGGCCGCTCGGACTGCGCGGAATCCTCGATCACCGGTTCGGGGCCCGGCTCCGGCTTCACCGCGGCCTTGCGCTCGGTCGGCGGAGCCGGCGCCACGGCCGGATTGGAAGGGGAGACCGCGGCGGACGGGCGGCGCAGGGCCTCTTCGAGCTGACGCGCCATAT
Source organism: Methylobacterium sp. 77 (assembly GCF_000372825.1). Lineage (NCBI taxonomy): Bacteria > Pseudomonadati > Pseudomonadota > Alphaproteobacteria > Hyphomicrobiales > Methylobacteriaceae > Methylobacterium > Methylobacterium sp. 77. The sequence goes on from NZ_KB910516.1 coordinate 338,148, forward strand.
CGGACAGGATGGCCGCATCAACGGGACGGGAATTCGTCGGCCGGGCCAGCGGCGGCGGCACGGGAACGACCGGCTCGACGGCGGGTGCCGGTTCCGGGGCGGGCTGAGGCCGCGCAGGCTTCTCCGGCGAGACTTGAACCGGCGAGACCTGAACCGGCGAGACCGGGAACATCGGAGCGCGCGGAGCCTCCGGTGCCGGCGCTTCGGGAGCATCGACGCGCGGGCCGACATCGCTGTCCACGCGAAGGGTCGGCTCGGGCGGCCGTTCGGCGGGTTCCGCCTTCAGGTTGGCCAGGGGCGGCGGATTGCGTCGCGCCACCTTCGCCGCGATCATCTCGGCCCGGGACGGACGGACGGCCGGCCTCGCCTCCACCGGATCATTGCGGCGGGTCGCGGCCTCGTCAGCGGTCACGGATGACATGTTCGCGGCGGGTTCCGGCGGCCTGGCTTCAGGCCGTTCCGGGACCGGGACGTCCGAGACCGGGGGCTGGTAGACCGGAGACTGAAAGACGGGTGGCTGGAAGACGGGTGGCTGGAAGACGGGTGGCTGGAAAACGGGCGGGGCGCTCGCCGCCGGCGGATCGGCCGGCCGGGCGGGCTCGATAGCCGGCTCCTCGGGCAGCGGCTCCACCCTGGCTCCGTCGTCGAGGGCATGCCGAGCGCTGGCACCCCGGTTGATGTTGCGCTCCACGATGACGTCGTTGGGACCGCCGACCAGGAGCAGGTGCTCGACATTGTCCCGGCGCAGCAGGATCAGCTGCCGCTGCCGATCGAGCTCGTAGATATCGACGATGCCGAGGCGGGGCTGACGTCCGCGCGGGCCGGATTTCGACAGTGCCATGCCCTTGCCGGAGAAGCGCCGGAACACCAGCACGATAGCGGCCAGCACCACGAAGATGACGACGAAAATGATCAGGAACTGGAGCGGGAAGGAGCCGTCCGAATTGAAGAACGCTGACAAGATCGGGCTCTTTCGGGTTCCGGGCCAACGGCCCTACGCAGCACAGGCTTTCCTGATACCACGGCCGGGCCGGCCCCAGGCAATAACGTTAAGACTTCGTTAACAGGCAACTTCGGGACCGGACACTTGCCGCTCATACCGAGGCTCTTAACCGGGCGTTAACCATGGAGGCGGCAGATTTTGCCCATCGCTCCGGGGTCGTCCGGTGGCGCCAAGGGGCTTCGAGCGCCGTGTCCGTCATCGACCTTCCCATTCTCTCCATGCTTCGCACGCGGATGCAGTGGCATCAGACGCGCCAGAAGCTGCTCTCGGAGAACGTGGCCAACGCCGACATGCCGGGGTTCAGGCCGCGCGACCTCGCGAGCCCCAACTTCGATCGCAAGACCGGCGAACTCGCACAGCCTTCCGGAGCCATGGAGGCCAATTCCGGCCTCGCCGTCACCAGCCCGGCACATATCGCGCTCAATTCCGGGCCCGAGGGTCCGGGCGCCGACCCGCGCCGGTTCAAGGGTTTCGAGATCAGGCCGAGTGGCAACGGGGTCAATCTCGAGGAGGAGATGATGAAGGCCGGTGACAACCAAGCCGACTATCAGCTCGCCGCGACGATGTACCAGAAGAGCCTCGATACCCTGAAGATCGCCATCGGCAAGCGCTGATCGTTTCGACCCTCGAGCTTGCGGAGCACGCGCCGTGGACTTCCTCAAATCCCTGACCATCGCCGCATCGGGGCTCAAGGCCCAGTCGAGCCGGATGCGGATCATCGCCGAGAACATCGCCAACGCGGATTCCGCCCCTGCCGGCGCGGGCGCCGAACCCTACCGGCGCAAGATCCCCACCTTCAGCCAGCACGTGGACCGCGAGACCGGCGCCTCGATGGTCGATGTCGGCCGGGTCCGGCGCGATACCACGCCGTTCCGCACCAAATACGATCCCGGCAATCCGAGCGCGGATGCGCGCGGCGAGGTGCGGATGCCCAACGTCAACGGGCTGATCGAGAACATGGACATGCGCGAGGCCCAGCGCTCCTACGAGGCCAACCTGAACATGGTCACCGCGACCCGCAAGATGATCAACGCCACCCTCGCCATCCTCAAGGCCTGACGCTCCTCTCCTCCCGAAAGCCCGCCGCCATGCCGACCAACGCCTTCGCCGCAGGAGCCTACGCCGCCGTCCAGAACATCGGCGGGATGAAGGGCGGAGCCCCCAGGATCGCCCCGACATCGGGCGCGGATGGCGGTTTCACCTCGCTCCTCTCCTCGGCCATCGACAAGATCGGCGAGACCGGCGTGAAGGCCGACGCCCAGGCTCTCTCGGTGGCGGGCGGCAAGGCGAACGTCGTCGACGTGGTGACCGCCGTCGCCGAGAGCGAGACGGCCCTCCAGACCCTGGTCGCGGTCCGCGACCGCGTGATCTCGGCCTACGAAGAGATCATGCGGATGCAGATCTAGCACGCATGATCCCCGCCCCGTCGCAGGGGGCGGACGCTCACGACCGTCGTTGGCCTCCGAATAGAACGAGTTTCCCAAGCATGACCGGCCTCGCCATCCTCGACGTCTCACGGGACGGGATCTTCGTGTTCCTCAAGGTCGCGGGGCCGCTGATGATCGTCGCCCTGGTGGTCGGCCTCGCGGTATCGCTGCTCCAGGCGCTGACCCAGATCCAGGAACAGACGCTGATCTACGTGCCCAAGATCGTCGCCGTCTTCGCGGCGCTCCTCTTCATGCTGCCCTTCATGGGCGATGCGCTCGCCGGCTACATGACCCGTATCGCCGCCCGCATCGTGTCCGGCGGCTGACGCGCCGGCGCGAGCGCTGCTATGCAGAGTCATGAACCTGCTCCTGCCCGGCATCGCAGCGGCCTACCTGCTCACCTTCGCGCGCATCGGCACGCTGATGATGCTGCTGCCGGGGCTCGGCGAACAGTCGGTCTCGCCGCGCATCCGCCTCGCCTTCGCGCTCCTGGTCTCGCTGATCCTGTTTCCGATGGTCAGGCCGCTCCTGCCGATGCAGGGCGCGGCGATTGCCGGGCCGGGGCTGATCGCGCTGCTCATCGGCGAACTGATGATCGGGCTGGTCCTCGGCCTCACCGTGCGCATGGTGCTCGCGGCGCTCCAGACCACGGGCGTCATCGTGTCCCAGCAGCTCGGCCTGTCCTACGCCATGACCGTGGACCCGACGCAGGGCGGCCAGCAGGCGGCGATCGGCAACTTCCTGATGCTGCTCGGCATCACCCTCATCCTCGCCACCGACCTGCACCATGTGGCGCTGGACGCCATCGCCCGCAGCTACATGCTGCTGCCGCCCGGTGGCGTGCTCGCCATGGGCGAGGCGGCACAGCTCGCCCTCAGGGCCATGGCCCGCGGCTTCGTGCTGGCGGTCCAGATCTCGGCGCCGTTCATCGCCTTCGGCATCCTGTTCAATGTCGGTCTCGGCGTGCTCTCGCGCCTGATGCCGCAGATGCAGGTGTTCTTCGTGGCGGTGCCGGCCTCCGTCCTCATCGGCATGCTGATCCTGTTCGGCAGCCTCGGCATCATGATGAGCGTCTTCCTCGACGATCTCGGGCGCTATCTCGGCGAGTTGACGGGGCGATGAGGTCGGCGATCCTAGCCCGGACAGGGGAGCGCTGAGCCGTGTCCGACGACAGCGACCAGGAAGACAAGACCGAAGAGCCGACTCAGCGGCGCATCGACAAGGCGATCGAGCAGGGCAACGTCGCCAACAGCACCGAGGTCAACACCTTCTTCATCCTGTCGGCCTTCACCCTGGCGCTGCTGCTGGCATCCGGGCCGATCGCCAAGGACCTGCTCATCAGCCTGCGCGGCTTCCTCATGAACGCGCATCAGGTTCCGTCCGACCCGACCGCCTATACCGAGATGGGGGTGCGGACGTTGCTGATCTGCGCCCAGGCGCTCGTCATCCCGGTGGCCCTCGTCCTGATCGCCGGCATCGCCGGCGGCCTCGTCCAGCATCCCCTGGTCTTCACCACCGAGACCCTGATGCCGAAATTCGAGCGCATCTCGCCGATGTCCGGCTTCAAGCGCATCTTCGGCATCGAGGCCCTGGTCCAGTTCCTCAAGGGTCTCGCCAAGCTGATGCTGGTGGGCGTCGTCGCCGGCACCATCCTATGGAACGAGCGCGACCGGCTCGAAGTCTTTGCCCGGCTCGACCCGGCGGCGGCGCTGCCGGCGATCCTCGGCATCGCGCTCAAGCTCATGGGCGGCATGCTCGCCATCTTCGTGGTCATCGCCATGGGCGACGCGCTCTATCAGCGCTTCCGCTGGCGCTCGAAGCTGCGCATGACCAAGGAGGAGATGAAGCAGGAGCACAAGGAGAGCGAGGGCAACCCGGAGGTGAAGGGCCGGATGAAGCAGATCCGCGCCTCGCGGGTGAGGAAGCGCATGATGGCCGCGGTCCCCACCGCCACCGTCATCGTCACCAACCCGACCCACTACGCCGTCGCCCTGCGCTACGAGGCCGGGATGGCGGCGCCGATCTGCGTCGCCAAGGGCGTCGATTCACTCGCGCTGCGCATCCGCGCGGTGGCCAAGGATCACGATGTGCCGATCCTGGAAAACCCGCCGCTGGCGCGTGCCCTCCACGCGACCGTGGAGATCGACGCGGAGATTCCGGCCGAGCATTACCGCGCGGTGGCCGAGGTAATCGGCTTCGTCATGCGGCTGAAGCGCCGGGCGGCGTGAGAACGCCACGGTTTATGCACCTTTTTTGACGAGATTTGTCCGTAACGTCCGACGGATACCCCTTGCTGCGGATGCGGCCTGGGCGCTAACCGGGATCGCTCAAGGGTAGAATGGCGCCGAGATGGCTGAGGTGAGCGGACCAACGAAGCCGGTGTCGAGCGCCATCGACCGGTCCGAAAGGCCTGGGCGGGTCGGATTGCTCCTCGTCCTGGCCGGCCTTCTCGTCGGCGCGGCCGTGGGCCTGTCCTTCGTCGCCAACGAGCAGGCGCAGCCCCTGATCCTCGGGCTCCTCGCCCTGCTGGCCATGGCCGGCGTGTTCTGCCTGTTCGCGCTGGCGATCGGCGCGATCCAGCTTTCCGGCCAGACCGGACGCGACGACATCACCAAAGCCATCGTCGACGCCTCGCCCGAAGGCGCCATCGTCGTCGAGGATGGCGGCCGGCTCATCTACGCCAACGAGGCCTATCTGCGGATCTCGGGCGGCGAGACCTTCTCGAACCTGCGCGCCGTCGAGCGCGTCTTCGTCGGCTCCCCGGACGTGTCCGAGGCGGTCTATCGGCTCGCTCAGGCGTCCCATGACGGGCGCGGTCACGTGGAGGAGATCCGCATGGCGCCCCCGCCCCAGGGCGGAGCCGAGCGCGCCTTCGCCTGGTTCCGCATCTCCGTGCGGGCGGTCGAGCGACCGAGACTCCCGGCGACCCTGTGGACGGTCACCGACATCACCCACGAGCGCGAGCGCCAGGAAAACGTCTTCCAGGAACTCCAGCACGCGATCGACTATCTCGACCATGCGCCGGCCGGCTTCCTCTCCATCGATCCCGCGGGCTCCATCGTCTACATGAACGCGACGCTGGCCTCCTGGCTCGGCTACGACCTCGCCACGGTGGGCTCGGGCGGTCTGCGCCTTCCCGAGATCGCGCCGAGCGCCGATGTGCTCACCGCCACCGAAGGCCTGCCGGGCGAGGTCCGCACCGACCGTTTCGACCTCGACCTCCGGCGCCGCAACGGCCAACCGCTGCCCGCCCGGCTCTATCACCGCGTCGCCTTCGGCCAGGACGGCCGGCCCGGCCCATCGCGCACCTTCGTGCTCAACCGTTCGGCCGGCGCCGAGAGCGACGAGCCGCAGCGGGCGGCCGAGGTGCGGCTCGCCCGCTTCCTCAACAACAGCCCCATCGCCATCGCGACCCTCGACCGCACCGGGCGCATCGCCCGTGCCAATGCCTCCTTCGCACGGCTGTTCGGTGGCACGCCGCGCCAGGCGGTGCCGGACGGCCGGGGCGAACTCGGCACCGAGCCGACCATGTGGGAGGCCCTGGTCGACCGCGATCGCGCCGCACTCGAAGCCGCCCTGGTGAAGGCCGCCGACGGCACGGTGGAGGTTCAGCCGATCGAGGTCGCGCTGGCCGGGACCGGCAACCGCTCGGCCCGCGTCTGGCTCAGCCCGGCCGGCGGCGATACCTCCGCGGCGACGGATGCGACCGATCCCGCCTCGCAGGCCGACCGCGAGCGGGTCATTCTCTACGCCCTCGACACAACGGCCCAGCGCCAGCTCGAACAGCAGATCGCCCAGACCCAGAAGATGGATACGGTCGGCCAGCTCGCCGGCGGCATCGCGCACGACTTCAACAACGTCCTCCAGGCCATCATCGGCTATTCCGACCTGCTGCTCGCGAGCCACAGGCCGACCGACCCGGCGTTCCAGGACATCATGCAGATCAAGCAGAACGCCAACCGGGCCGCGAGCCTGGTGCGTCAGCTGCTGGCCTTCTCGCGGCGCCAGACCCTGCGCCCCGAGGTGATGAATGTCGGCGAGGCGCTGTCCGACCTGACCCTGCTGCTGAAGCGCCTGCTGGGCGAGCGGGTCGACCTCGACCTCAAGCATGGCCGCGACATCTGGCCGACCAAAGCCGACGTGAACCAGTTCGAGCAGGTGATCGTGAACCTCGCGGTCAATGCCCGCGACGCGATGCCGAATGGCGGCCGCCTGCTGATCCGCACCGCCAACATCCTGCAGGGCCTGGAGAACGGCGAGCCGCAATCCGGCGCACCGGCCGGCGATCACGTCCTGATCGAGGTGCTCGATACCGGCGAGGGCATCCCGCCCGACGTGATGGAGAAGATCTTCGAGCCGTTCTTCACCACCAAGGACATCGGCAAGGGCACCGGCCTCGGCCTGTCCACGGTCTTCGGCATCATCAAGCAGAGCGGCGGCACCATCGACGTGCAGTCGGTCGTCGGCAAGGGCACGGCCTTCCGCATCTACCTGCCGCGCCACGAGCCGGCCGCCGAGCCCGCCGCCGACACCGCCCTGCTGCCCGCCTCCGGGCAGAACAGCGCCGAGATCGCCGCCAACCGCCTCAAGGCGACACCGGAACTGGAACGCCCGGCAGGCTCCGACAGAACCGCGCCGCGCAAGCCCTCGCCCGACCATACCGGCCAGGGCGTGATCCTGCTGGTGGAGGACGAGGACCCGGTTCGCGCGGTCAACAGCCGGGCCCTGTCGGCGCGCGGATACACGGTTCTGGAGGCGGCCTCAGGCCTCGACGCATTGGCGCTCATCAGCGATGCCGACCAGCCCATCGATCTGGTGGTGTCGGATGTGGTGATGCCGGAAATGGACGGCCCGACGCTGCTGCGCGAGCTGCGCAAGCACCGCCCCGACCTGAAGGTGATCTTCGTCTCCGGCTATGCCGAGGACGCGTTCCGCAAGAACCTGCCCGAGGGCGAGGATTTCAACTTCCTGCCCAAGCCCTTCAGCCTCAAGCAGCTCGTCGAGACGGTGAAGGAGACGATCGCCCGATAAGGGCGGCGTCACCTCTCCGGATGCGGGAAAATCGCGGCTCCAGACCTTGCGTAATGAGAACAAAACAAGTACATCATTCGCATCCGAGGCGCATTGAGCCTTGAGCTCTCCCCATGCATAAGGATGCCGACGAATGGCCCAGCCCGCGCTGAAAGTTGTGGATTCCCCGATGGTGGACAAGGACAAGGCGAAGGCGATCGATGCCGCGCTGTCCCAGATCGAGCGTGCTTTCGGCAAGGGCTCGATCATGCGGCTCGGCAAGAACGACAAGGTGGCGGAGGTGGAGACCATCTCCACCGGTTCGCTCGGGCTCGACATCGCCCTCGGCGTCGGCGGCCTGCCGCGCGGCCGCGTGATCGAGATCTACGGCCCTGAATCCTCGGGCAAGACCACCCTCGCCCTCCACACCATCGCCGAGGCCCAGAAGAAGGGCGGCGTCTGCGCCTTCGTCGACGCGGAGCATGCCCTCGACCCGGTCTATGCGCGCAAGCTCGGCGTGCAGCTCGACGACCTCCTGATCTCGCAGCCCGATACCGGCGAGCAGGCCTTGGAGATCACCGACACGCTGGTTCGCTCGGGCGCCATCGACGTGCTCGTGGTCGATTCGGTGGCGGCGCTGACGCCCCGCGCCGAAATCGAGGGTGAGATGGGCGACAGCCAGCCCGGACTTCAGGCCCGCCTGATGAGCCAAGCCCTGCGCAAGCTCACCGGCTCGATCTCGCGTTCCAAATGCATGGTCATCTTCATCAACCAGATCCGGATGAAGATCGGCGTCATGTACGGCTCGCCCGAGACGACGACGGGCGGCAACGCGCTGAAGTTCTACGCCTCGGTCCGTCTCGACATCCGCCGCATCTCGACCCTCAAGGATCGCGATGAGGCCATCGGCAACCAGGTCCGCGTCAAGGTGGTGAAGAACAAGGTCGCCCCGCCGTTCAAGCAGGTCGAGTTCGACATCATGTTCGGCGAGGGCGTCTCGAAGGTCGGCGAATTGATCGATCTCGGGGTGAAGGCCGGGATCGTCGAGAAATCCGGCGCCTGGTTCTCCTATGCGAGCCAGCGCCTCGGCCAGGGCCGCGAGAATTCGAAGGGTTTCCTGCGCGACAACCCCGAGATCGCCAACAAGATCGAAGCCGCGATCCGGCAGAATTCCGGGCTGCTCGCGGATAAGATCCTGGAGACCGCCAAGCCCACGGCCGACGATCTGGATGAAGGCGAGGCTTAATCGCGTCGGACCGATCGTCCGACCGGGATCGAATCGAAGAGGCCGCCGCGGATCGTCGCGGCGGCCTCTTTCGCGTTCACACCGTCCCGGTGCGGATACCAAGTCTCGATGGGCCCGATCTATCGGACAGGCCCATCGAGGTCCGGTCTCAGCCGCTATAGGGCAGGATCTTGATGAACAGGCCCCACAGCACGAACAGGATGCCGACGATCGCCACGCTCCAGACGGCGGTGCGCAGCTTCGGGATGCCGAAGCCGAAGACCGGCAGGTAGATCAGGCGTGCGAAGAAGTAGAGATAGGCGCCGAGCACCACCGCCGTGTTGTGCCGTCCGGTGACGGCGCAGGCGAGCACCAGCGCCGCGAAGATCGGGAACGTCTCGAAGAAGTTCTTCGACGCCTTCTCGAGGCGCGACGCGGCTCCGGTGAGGTCCGGCGCATTCCCCTCGCGATTGCTGGTATTCCAGGCGAGCCCCCCTCGCTGGGGCAAGGCGCTGCCGGCGGCGACGATGATGTGGATGAGGCCGAGCAGGCAAGACCAGGCGAGAAGACGAATTTCAACCGGCATATGGGGCGATCCTCGGAAGGCCGATCCTCGGGGTCCATCGGTGGGGTGCAGAATGGACGCGGCGGCCCGTTCCTAGCCTGCGCGATGCAGAAAGCGAAACCGACCGTAGAGTACCGGGCGTGACTCGACGGTCCGGCCTCCTTATGAGGACGCAAGCCACGAAGAAGCCCCGGGTGATCGTCACGACCGCCCAAAGCCCACGACAGAGTCAATTCACGATGAGCGGCGTCAACGAGATCCGGTCGGCCTTCCTCGATTATTTCGCCAAGGCGGACCATGCCGTGGTCCCGTCCTCGTCGCTCGTTCCCCGCAACGACCCGACCTTGATGTTCACCAATGCGGGGATGGTGCAGTTCAAGAACGTCTTCACCGGCGTCGAGAAGCGGCCCTACAACAAGGCAACCACGGCGCAGAAATGCGTGCGTGCCGGCGGCAAGCACAACGACCTCGACAATGTCGGCTATACCGCGCGCCACCACACCTTCTTCGAGATGCTCGGCAACTTCTCCTTCGGCGATTATTTCAAGCCGCAGGCGATCGAGCTGGCCTGGAACCTGATCACCAAGGAATTCGGCCTGTCCAGGGATAGGCTCCTCGTCACCGTCTATGCCGATGACGAGGATGCGGCCGGCCTCTGGCGCAAGATCGCCGGCTTCTCCGACGACCGGATCATCCGCATCGGCACCTCGGACAATTTCTGGCAGATGGGCGATACCGGCCCCTGCGGCCCCTGCTCGGAGATCTTCATCGATCAGGGCCCCGGCCTGCAGGGCGGACCTCCCGGTTCGCCGGACGAGGACGGCGACCGGTTCCTCGAATTCTGGAACCTCGTCTTCATGCAGTACGAGCAGATCGAACCGGGCAACCGCCTCGATCTGCCGCGCCCCTCCATCGATACCGGCATGGGGCTGGAGCGCATGGCCGCGATCCTCCAGGGGGTCACCAGCAACTACGACACCGACCTGTTCAAGGCGCTCATCGATGCGGTGAGCCACGCGGTCGGCCGTCCGCCGGAGGCCGGCAACGTCGCCTCCTACCGCGTCATCGCCGACCACCTGCGCTCGGTCTCGTTCCTTATCGCTGACGGCGTTCTGCCGTCGAACGAGGGCCGCGGCTACGTCCTGCGCCGGATCATGCGCCGCGCCATGCGCCATCTGGAGCTGCTCGGCTCGCGCGAGCCGGTGATGTTCCGTCTCGTTCCCACCCTCATCCGTGAGATGGGGCAGGCCTATCCCGAACTCACCCGCGCCGAAGGCCTGATCTCCGAGACCTTGCGCCTGGAGGAAACCCGCTTCCGGCGCACTCTCGAGCGCGGTCTCGCCATCCTCGATTCCGAGAGCCGCACGCTGGTCCGGGGCCAGAACCTGTCCGGCGACACCGCCTTCACCCTCTACGACACCTACGGCTTCCCCCTCGACCTGACGCAGGACGCCCTCAAGGCCCGCGGCATCGGCGTCGACACGGATGCGTTCGGCCAGGCGATGGACCGCCAGCGCAAGGCAGCCCGCGCTGCCTGGACCGGCTCCGGCGAATCCGCCACCGAGACGGTCTGGTACGGCATCAAGGAGCGCGTCGGCGCCACCGAGTTCCTCGGTTACGAGACCGAGAGCGCCGAGGGCATCGTCACGGCGATCCTGCGCGACGGCGGCGAGGTCGACACCCTGTCCGCCGGGGAAACCGGCCTCGTCCTCGTCAACCAGACCCCGTTCTACGCCGAATCGGGCGGTCAGGTCGGCGATATCGGCACCGTGGCCGGCGGCGGCCTCAAGGGGCGGGTGACCGCCACGGAGAAGAAGCTCGGCGACCTGTTCGTCCATCACGTCACCATCGACGACGGCAGTCTGAGCCTGGGACGAGCCATCGAGCTCTCAGTCGATCACGGCCGCCGGGCCTCCATCCGCGCGAACCATTCCGCGACCCACCTGCTGCACGAGGCCCTGCGTCAGGTGCTGGGCGACCACGTGGCCCAGAAGGGCTCGCTGGTCTCGGCCGACCGCCTGCGCTTCGATTTCAGCCATCCCAAGCCGATGGATGAGGCCGAGATCCGCGCCGTCGAGGACATCGCCAACGCGGTCCTGCTGCAGAACACGCCCGTCGTGACGAAGCTGATGGCACAGGACGATGCGGTGGCGTCCGGCGCCCGCGCCCTGTTCGGAGAGAAGTACGGCGACGAGGTGCGCGTCGTCTCCATGGGACGTCCCGTCGACGACACGGGCGACCTCGCCGAGGCGGGCCGCCTCCCGGCCTTCTCGATTGAGCTCTGCGGCGGCACCCACGCGGCCCGCACGGGTGAGATCGGTCAGATCACTGTGCTCGGCGAGAGCGCGGTGGGCGCCGGCGTGCGCCGGATCGAGGCCCTCACGGCCGGTACGGCCCGCCGCCACCGCGCCGAGGAAAGCCGCACCCTCGGCCAGATCGCAGGGCTCCTGAAGGCACAGAGTTCCGACGTGCCCGAGCGCCTGACCGCCCTCATCGAGGACCGTCGTCGCCTCGAGCGCGAATTGTCGGAGGTGAAGAAGAAACTGGCGATGGGCGGATCGTCGGGCGGCGATGACGGCATCGTCGAGATCGCCGGTATCAAGCTCATGGCCAAGGTCGTCGAAGGCGTCGAGACCCGCGATCTCAAGAGCCTGGTCGATGCCGGCAAAAGCCGCCTCGGCTCCGGGATCGTCGCCATCGTCGGCCTGTCGCCCGATGGCAAGGCCGGTCTCGTGGTCGGCGTCACCGAGGACCTGACCGACCGCTACGACGCCGTCGGTCTCGTCAGGGCCGGCGCCGGCCATCTCGGCGGCAAGGGCGGCGGCGGCCGCCGCGACATGGCGCAGGCCGGCGGTCCCGAAGGTTCGGGCGCCCAGGCGGCCATCGACGCCATCACCCAGGCGCTGACGGTCAGTTGACGCGTTTCCAGGTCTGCCGCTTGCAGAACACGCTCATCACGCAACCGGCGACCTCGACCACGTTCGGCCCCTTGACCTTGAGGCTGCCGGAATAGGTCTTCCCGTCATTGGGGTTGTAGAGCGAGCCGTCATAGCCGTCGCCGGACGGAGTGGCGGCGTTCATGATCTGCACCCCGATGAGGCTGCGGGACTTCAGCGAGGCGTCGGGATTCTTGGAATCGAGTCCCGGCCCCGGCACGCTGGCGAGGGTGCCGCAATAGCCGCCTCCGCAGCGCGCGATCCGCACCTTCGAATCACCGTTCTCCGTCAACCAGAGCCCAGTCGGGTCGACGCCCTTCTGGGCCGATGCGGTTCCGGTCAGAGCCAGCGCGATCAAGGCGGCGGCGGCAAAGCGCGACGAGGTCGGTCTGAACGTCATCATCATCCTTCAGTCTCTCGAACTGTTCCGGCGGCCTTGCTTCGAGGGAAGCGGGAGTTAGCCCTCCCGAGCGGGAGGGGCAAGCGGACGATCGATGCGGAGATGAAACAAGGCCCCGCGCCTTGACAGGGCGGTCCGGCACGCGCCTAGAGGCAAGCCCTAAGAGAGGTTGTATCTGACGATGCGTGTCGAGCAGACGCAGATTCCTGCGGTAAAACGGATCGTGCCCAACCGCTTCGGCGACGACAGGGGCTGGTTCTCGGAGACCTTCCGCGCGGACATTCTGTCCGGTGCCGGGATCGAGGACGTCTTCGTGCAGGACAACCAGTCTTTCTCGGCGCTGACCGGGACCGTTCGCGGCCTGCATTTCCAGCTCGAACCCGCGGGACAGGCCAAGCTTGTCCGTGTCCTCTCCGGCTCGATCCTCGACGTCGCCGTCGATCTTCGGCGGGATTCCGAGACCTATGGACGGCACGTCGCGGTGCGGCTCGATGCGACCGATGGTGAGCAGCTCTATATTCCCGTCGGGTTCGGCCACGGGTTCTGCACCCTGGAACCCGACACGATGGTCGCCTACAAGGTGACCGCCTATTACAGCCGCGAGCACGATCGAAGCCTCGCCTGGAACGATCCGGATCTCGCCATCCGCTGGCCGGTCACCAAGGACGAGGCCGTTCTCTCGGACAAGGATCGCGCAGCGCCGGCCTTTGCCCAATTGGGTTCGGTATTCTAGGACTTCGCCTCGCCGCGGCTCCGCGACGAGACGGTTCGGCGAAAAATGCAGAGCGGCTCATGCGAGACAAGGCCAAACCCATGCGCATTCTGGTCACGGGCGGCTGCGGCTTCATCGGCTCGGCCCTGGTGCTGCATCTCGTCCGGGATCTCGGCCACGAGGTCGCGACCCTGGATGCGCTCACCTACGCGGCCAACCCCATCTCCCTCGCGCCCCTCGACGGTGACGCACGCCATCGCTTCGTCACGGGCGACATCTGCGATCCGCAGGCCGTGCATGCCCTCTACGCGGAGTTCCGGCCCGATGCGGTGATGCATCTGGCGGCGGAAAGCCATGTCGATCGCTCCATCACCGATCCCGGCGCCTTCATCCGCACCAATGTCGTTGGTACTCAGGTGATGCTGGACGGCGCCCGCACGCATTGGGAGGGACTGACCGGAGAGGCGAGGGCCGCGTTCCGGTTCCTCCACGTCTCCACCGACGAGGTCTACGGCTCGCTTCCGCCGGACGGTTTCTTCACCGAGGACAGCCGCTACGACCCGCGCTCGCCCTATTCCGCCTCGAAGGCGGCCTCCGACCATCTGGCGCGGGCGTGGCACGAGACCTACGGCCTGCCGGTTCTGGTGACGAACTGCTCGAATAATTACGGCCCCCGGCATTTCCCGGAAAAGCTCATCCCGCTGATGATCCTCAACGCGCTGGAGGGCCGCCCGCTGCCGGTCTACGGCGACGGGCTCAACGAGCGCGACTGGATCCATGTCGAGGACCATGCGCGCGGCCTCGTCGCGGTGCTGGAGCGTGGAAGATCGGGCGAAACCTACCTTCTGGGCGGTCGCTCGGTGCGCAACAACCTCGCCGTGGTGAAGGCGCTCTGCGCCGCCTTTGACCGGCTGCGGCCGGAGCAGGGGCCGCATGAGCGCCTGATCTCCTTCGTCGCCGACAGGCCCGGCCACGACCGGCGCTACGCCATCGATCCGACTAAGGCCGAGCGTGAGATCGGCTGGGTTCCGACCAAGAATTTCGAGCAGGCGCTGGAGGATACCGTGCGCTGGTATCTCGACAACGAGGCCTGGTGGCGCCCGATCCGCGAGGGTCGCTATACCGGCGAGCGCCTCGGCCTCGGCGCCTCCGCCGCGATCGTCGCCTGACATGGATGTCCTGATCCTCGGCGGAGCGGGCCAGGTCGGCACGGAGTTGCAGGCGCACGGGCGCTGGCCCGAGGGCGTCACCCTGTTCGCCCCGGCGCGCTCGGACCTCGACATCAGCGACGCGGCGTCCATGGCGCGGCTGTTCTCCGAACGCCGTTTCGCGGCCGTGGTGAACGCTGCCGCCTATACGGCCGTGGACAAGGCCGAAACCGACATCGTCGAGGCCTGGCGCCTCAATGCCCTCGCGCCCGCCATCCTGGCCGCCGAGACGGCACGCCAGGGCATTCCCGTCGTCCATGTCTCCACCGACTATGTCTTCGACGGTATCGCGCCGGGCGCCTATGAACCCGATGCGCCGGTGCGTCCCTCGAGCGTCTATGGTGCCAGCAAGGCGGCCGGCGAGATGGCAATCCGGACCGCCAACCCGCGCCATGCGATCATCCGCACGGCCTGGGTCGTGAGCCCGCACCGGGCGAACTTCGTCAAGACCATGCTGCGGCTCTCGGGCGAGCGCGACGCCCTCGGCGTCGTCGACGACCAGCACGGCTGCCCGACCTCCGCCGCCGACCTCGCCGAAGCGCTGGCCACCATCGCCCTGCGGCTCTCCGGCGACGCGGCCGCGCCCACGGGGACCCACCATTTCGTCAATGCCGGCGCGACCACCTGGGCCGGCTTCGCGAAAGCCATCGTGGCCGGCTCGGCCGAACGCGGCGGCCGCGACGTTCCCGTCAACGGGATCCCCACCAGCGCCTACCCGACCCCCGCCAAGCGTCCCGCCCGTTCGGTCCTGTCGACGGCGAGCCTGACACGGGCCTACGGACTGACGCCGAGGCCATGGCAGGCCGCGCTCGCCGACATTCTCGATCGGCTGGTCGGTCCCGTGACGACCCAGCCGGCCAATCATTCAGCGGAGACCCGGTCATGAAGGGCATCGTTCTCGCCGGCGGCTCCGGCACGCGACTCCATCCGGCGACGCTGTCGATCAACAAACAGCTGCTCCCCGTCTACGACAAGCCGATGATCTACTATCCGGTCTCGGTGCTGATGCTCGCCGGCATCCGCGAGATCCTGATCATCTCGAGCCCGGAGCATCTCGGCAATTACGAGCGGCTGTTCGGCAATGGCGAGCAGTTCGGCCTGTCCTTCAGCTACGCGGTCCAGCCGCGTCCGGAAGGTCTCGCCCAGGCCTTCACCATCGGCCGCGACTTCGTCGGCTCGGACGACGTGGCCCTCGTGCTGGGTGACAACCTGTTCTTCGGCTCCGGCATGAGCGCCATGTTGAACCGGGCACGCGAACGGAAGAGCGGCGCGACGATCTTCGCCTATCACGTCGATCACCCCGAGGCTTACGGCGTGGTGACCCTCGACCGGGAGGGGCGCCCCCTCCGCATCGTCGAGAAACCAGCGGAGCCGGAAAGCCCCTGGGCCGTGACCGGCCTCTATTTCTACGACAACCGGGTGCTCGACATCGCCGCCGCCGTGAAGCCCTCTTCACGCGGCGAATTGGAGATCACATCCGTCAACCAGGCCTATCTCGACCTCGGCGAACTCCACGTGCAGCGGATGTCGCGGGGCTATGCCTGGCTCGATACGGGCACGCATGACAGCCTGCTCGAAGCGGGGGAGTTCGTGCGCACACTGCAGAACCGGCAGGGCCTGCAGGTCGCGTGCCTCGAGGAGATCGCCTATCTCCAGGGCTTCATCGACAAGGAGCAGCTGATCGCGCGCGGCAATCTCTTCGCCAAGACCGCCTACGGCCAGAACCTGCTCAAGCTCTCCAAGCTCGATCCGTCGCAGCGCTTCGACGAGTGACCTGCCCGCCTAGGCTTCGCCCCGGGCCAGGATCGCCCCGGTATAGGTCTCGCTGACCTCGCAGATCGGACGCCCGGACCGATCCGACAGGATTGCCTGGATCGCGAAGATGCGGTCAGAGGGTCCCGGAACGCCGCGCGTTCTCGCATCCGACCACAGCCGCTCGACGCGCAGGTTACGCCGCGTCGGCGACAGGTGGTGGACCACCCTGCCGAAAGGGACGTCGGTCGCGTCCAGCAACCGATTCATCTCCGTCGTCAGCCGGGCCGGCACGTACCAGTTCTCGGCCTCGGACAGGATGTGGACGCCGCAGCTCAAACTCACATGCCGGTAACGGATGGTTTCGCCCGGCATCAGCTTCAGATGCGCGGTCTGAGCCGCACTCGCCTGTCTGTCGGGACCGGCGACCCGCTTGGCCGCGAGGCGGGGCTCTCTGGCGAGCAGGCGCTCCCCGCACCAGACCTCCAGGATGGCGGTGGCGCTGTCGCCGCTCAGCAGCCGGGTGGTCAGCGCCTCGATCAACATCTCGGCATCGGAGGCGGATGGTGACGCGACGGCTAAGGGTGCGGCGGGAAAGCTCATGGCCTCGGATTATCACGCCGTTGATGACGGCACACGCCGTCGTCGGTCCCTCGGCCATGCACGCCGCGCACCACCACCTTTACGGCGGGAATGTCAGATCGATCCCGAGCGCCGGGCCTCATGTCGGCGACCCTTCCGACATCCGCGCGCGCTGACCTGAGAAGGGCATCGGGGACTGACTCGAACTCGTCTCCGAACTCTGTGTGGACCACCGGCGACATGTATCCGACGCACGTCCATTTGAATTGACCGGGCTTCGCGGGACATCGTACTTCGACATCAATATTCAAGAACGATTCCATCAGCTTAATTTATTCGATAGCGGGGCTGCAATGTCGGTGGTCGACCTCACGTCCAATAGCGATACCTACGTCAATCCCCTCGGTCGCAGCGACACGATCAACGGACTGGCCGGTGACGACCTGATTTCCGGCAGCGACGGAAACGATACGATCAACGGCGGCATCGGAACCGACTTTGCCAATTACGCGACCGATTTCGATCGGAATGGGACAGGCGGAATCATCGTCAACCTCGCCACGGGCAAGGCGACCGACGGGTTCGGCAATACCGATACCCTGATCAGCATCGAAGGCGCGATGGGGTCGAGACTCGCGGACCGGCTCACGGGCGGCAATGTTCTGAACGACGGCTCCGGCGAATACTTCTACGGCCTCGGCGGCAAGGACGTCATCGATGGCGGCAGTGGCTACGACGAGGTCCGCTACGACAAGGACGCGGCCTTCGGAGGAATGAACGGCGTCACCGTCAACCTCACCACGGGCAAGGCCGTCGATGGCTTCGGGACTGTCGATGTCCTGCGCAACATCGAAGCCGTGCGCGGGACCGCCTTCGTCGACAGGCTTTCCGGCGGCGATACCGTCGATAACGGCGGGAGCCAGTTCTTCGTCGGTCTGGCTGGAAAAGACGTGATCGACGGCGGCGCCGGTTACGACGAGGTGCGCTACGACAAGGATGCCGGTTTCGGCGGGACAAGCGGCGTGACCGTCAATTTCGCGACCGGCAAGGCGGTCGATGGTTTCGGCGACACCGATACGTTGAAGAACGTCGAAGCCGTTCGAGGAACGCAGTTCGCCGACCACTTCATCGGCGGCAATCAAGCGAGCGACATTTTCGGCGAGTATTTCTACGGGCTCGGCGGCAACGACGTCATCGACGGCGGCACGGGCTATGACGAAGTCCGCTACGACAAGGACGCCCAGTTCGGCGGGACGCGCGGCGTCGTCGTCGATCTGTCCGCGGGAACGGCGACGGACGGTTTCGGCGCCACCGATACGCTGAGCAACATCGAGGGCGTGCGCGGGACGCAGTTTGCCGACAGACTCCACGGCAACGAGGATAACGATCGGAGTTTCGACAGTCTGTACGGCCTTGCCGGTGACGACACCCTCGATGGCGGGGGCGGTAACGACGTGGCCCGATACGACAAGGATGCGCAGTTCGGCGGCACGCAGGGCGTTACGGTCAACCTGGCACAGGGAACCGCCACGGATGGCTTCGGCAACCATGATACCCTGATCAGCATCGAGGCCGTGCGTGGGACGCAGTACGCCGACACGCTCACGGGCGGAAACACGGCGAGTGCGGCCTACGAAGCATTCTATGGTCTTGCCGGCAACGACACGATCAATGGCGGCGGCGGTTTCGACGAGGTCCGCTACGACCGGGACGCCTTGAGTGGCGGCACCCACGGCGTCGTGGTGAATCTGACGACCGGCACAGCCACGGACGGGTTCGGCAACACCGACACGCTGACGGGGATCGAGGCCGTGGTCGGCACGGATTCCAACGATACCCTGACCGGAAGCAGTGCGGCGAATCGATTCTCGGGCCATGCCGGGAATGATACGATCGACGGCGGGGCCGGCGTCGATACGTTGGACTTCCGCAACGACGATCTCTTCGGCGCGACCCATGGTGCCATCGTCGATCTGGCGGCGGGCACGGCCACCGACACGTCCAGCGGTGCCGACACCCTGACCTCGATCGAATCCGTGGTCGGCTCGGTATTCGCCGATACGATGTCCGGCAGCGCGAGCGCGAATACCTTGACAGGTGGGGCCGGCGCCGACTGGCTCGACGGCCGTACCGGCAAGGATGTCCTGACCGGCGGCACCGGCAGCGACACTTTCCATTTCAGCACGGCCTTCACCAGCACCAACGTGGATCAAATCACCGATTTCGAGACAATCGACGTGATCGAGATCGCGCAGGCGATTGCGACGGCCTTGCCGGTGGGCACGCTGGCCGCAGCGGCATTCAAGGACGTGTCCACGGGCGCGGTGGATACCACCGACCGCATCCTCTACGACAAGGATACCGGCACCTTGTCCTACGACAAGGATGGCAGCGGCAGCGCCAAGGCTGTCGTCTTCGCCGTTCTCGACCATCCGATCGCGCTGACGAATCTCGACTTCCACATCGTCTGACGAGGATGTCCGGCGCGGCGGATCTGCCGCGCCGCGCGAGCACCGCGGCGCAATAGGCTGTGTGCCTGCAACGCGGCGGCATGCCGTGGAGGACGTTCGGGAGCGCCCTGTCCGGGCGTCGTGCAGGATGAGCGAATGGTGGAGCCTAACGGGATCGAACCGATGACCTCTTCCATGCCATGGAAGCGCTCTCCCAGCTGAGCTAAGGCCCCACATTCCGGGACAACCGCGACATCGTCTCGCGATCGTCGTCATCGCCGGTGAGTGTCACCGCGATATCGTGCCGATCCGAATCGACGCCGCCCGACCATGGGTCGGCATCCGCGTCACGGATCGTAAAAGAAATGGTGGAGCCTAACGGGATCGAACCGATGACCTCTTCCATGCCATGGAAGCGCTCTCCCAGCTGAGCTAAGGCCCCACTTCTGGGACCACCGCAAAAACCCTCGCGGTGGTCGTTCCGACCGGCCTGCCTTTCGGCGTCCGGCGGAGGCGGTTCTATATTCGGGCGCTTGCCCGGACTCAAGCCCCTAATCGCATTCGCCGCGTAGATTTTTGCGGCATCCGCGTTCGGAGCTGGGACGCGCGCCGAGGACGGGCCTCAGCTTTCCTCGTCGTTCTCGATGTCGCCGTCGATGAGATCGGCCACGTCGTCGTCACCGGCATCCTCCTCTTCGAGGAAGGTGTCGTCGCCATCGTTCGAATCGGTGTCGTCGTCGCTGGTCGTGGTATCCGCCTCGTCCTCGGCGGCCTCGACCTCGTCGAGGGACACGATCTCGGGACCGCCCTTCTCGGCGTCCGTATCCTCGTCGTCGTCAGCCGGAACGGCTGCGGCGCGAGCGGCCAGTGCGGGAGCCGCGACACGGGATGTCGTGGCGGCCTGATAGATCGTCCCACATTTCGGGCAGGTCGCCGGATCCTTGTCGAGATCGTAGAATTTCGCGCCGCAGCTCATGCATTGACGCTTCAAGCCGAGTTCCGGTCTGGCCACGGGCGAACCTCTGATAGGGATTTGGGAGAGGCGCCCCGTTAGTCGGGTGAAACCGTCCTGTCAAATGCTCTCGTCGCGTTGATCGGCCTTGTTCGACCTCGGACTTATCCGAACTCAACCGCTCCGGGGGCCCGCCGGGTCGGATGACGCAAGCCCGCGTGCATGGTAACCGGCCCCATGACGTCGTAGCCGGCTGAATGGCCGGCCTCTGACGGCCCGACTGCGCCAGAAGCCGAAAAGTCATCATTCCCGTGTCGCATCACTCCGAACCGCAGCCCCTGACCGCTTCCGCCGGCGCCCCCTTGCGCGGCGCGTTGCGGCCGCCGGGCGACAAGTCGATCTCTCACCGGGCGATGATTCTCGGCCTGCTCAGCATCGGCGAGACCCGCGTCGAAGGCCTGCTCGAAGGCGATGACGTGCTGCGCACCGCCGCCGCCGCGAAAGCCCTCGGCGCCGGGATCGACCGGGTCGGCGAGGGGCGCTGGGTCGTGCGCGGCGTCGGCATCGGCGGGATGGCAGACCCGGCGGAGGTGCTCGATTTCGGCAATGCCGGCACGGGCTCGCGCCTGATGATGGGCGTCGTCGGCGGCCAGGACGTCACGGCGACCTTCGACGGCGACGCCTCCCTGCGCAAGCGGCCCATGCGCCGCATACTCGATCCGCTAATCCGCATGGGCACGCAGGTGGTAAGCGAGGAGGAGGGCGGCCGCGTGCCGCTCACCCTGCGTGGGCCGCGGGAAGCCATTCCGATCACCTACGAGACCCCCGTCGCCTCGGCGCAGATCAAATCCGCCGTGCTGCTGGCCGGGCTCAACGCTCCGGGCATGACCACGGTGATCGAGGCGGCGGCGACCCGCGACCATAGCGAGCGGATGCTGCGCCTGTTCGGTGCGGAGGTGACCGTCACCCCGCACGGGCCGAGCGGCCACGGCCGTTCCATCGCCCTCACCGGCCAGCCCATCCTGCGCGGCACCGACGTGATCGTGCCGGCCGATCCGTCCTCGGCGGCCTTCCCGCTGGTGGCGGCCCTGATCGTTCCGGGCTCCGAGGTGACGATCCAGGGCGTGATGATGAATCCGCTCCGCATCGGCCTGATCACGACGCTGATCGAGATGGGCGCCGATATCGAGCGCCGCAACGAGCGCGACGAGGGCGGCGAGACCGTGGCCGATCTCCATGTCCGCGCCAGCCGCCTCACGGGCGTCGACGTGCCGGCAGAGCGGGCGCCCTCGATGATCGACGAATATCCCGTTCTCGCGGTCGCCGCCGCCTTCGCCGAGGGGGTGACCCGCATGAACGGGCTGCACGAACTGACCGTGAAGGAATCCGACCGGCTTGCCGCCGTGGCGGATGGTCTGCGCGAGAACGGCGTGTCCTACCGGATCGAGGGCGAAGACCTCATCGTCGAGGGCGATGGACGAGTGGCGCGCGGCGGCGGCACGGTGGCGACGCATCTCGACCACCGCATCGCCATGGCCTTCCTGGTGATGGGCCTCGCCACGCGAGAGCCCGTGACGGTCGATGACGGCGCCATGATCGCCACGAGCTTCCCGAGCTTCCTGCCGACGATGCGGGCGCTCGGCGGCCGTATCGCAGAGTGAGCCTCATGCCGATGGTCATCGCGATCGACGGGCCCGCCGCCTCGGGCAAGGGCACCCTCGCCAAGCGGCTCGCCGCGCATTACGGGCTGCCGCATCTCGATACCGGGCTGCTCTACCGGGCGGTGGCGCTCACCGTGATCGATGCCGGCTGCAACCTCGACGATCACGCCGCCGCGGCGCGGGCGGCCGCGACCCTGATCGTCGATCGTCTCGCCGACCCGCGCCTGCGCGAGCGGGCGATGGGAGACGCGGCCTCCCGCATCTCGTCGATCCCGGCGGTGCGGGCCGCCTTGCTCGCGTGGCAGCAGCGCTTTGCCGGGGGCGCCAGCGGCGCCGTCCTCGATGGACGCGACATCGGCACGGTGGTGTGTCCGCAGGCCCAGGTGAAGCTGTTCATCACCGCCGCAGCCGAGGAGCGCGCCCGTCGCCGTCACCTCGAACTCATGCGGCGCGGAGAGCCGACGAGCCTCGGCGCGATCCTCTCCGACATCGTCGCCCGCGATGCCCGCGACGCGCAACGCTCGACGGCCCCCCTGAAGGCCGCAGCCGACGCCGTGGTGCTCGACACCACCGCCCTCGATCCCGATGAGGCCTTCGAGGCGGCCCGCGCCGTGGTGGACCGGGCGCGGGTGCACTGACACCCGGCTCAGGGCGCGGGCTCCGCTCCGTAGCGGTTCCACCCCGCCGTGCCCCGATATCCGAGGGTCTCGATCAGGAACCACAGGCTGAACCCGGTCAGCGCCAGCGTCGCCACGATCACCGCCACCGGATAGGCATCGGCGAACGTCTCGATCGGCGCGAAGCCGGCCAGCGTCGCCAGCGTGTTGGGCAGCAGCCACCACCCCGTCCGGTCCCGGTCGTGCAGGCGGCGGATCGTGGCCGCAACGGCGAGCGCGCCGGTCGCGACGATGGCGATGGCGAGAATCATCAGTGCCGCGAACCGGACATCCAGCGAGGCCGCCAGGATCGAAAGGCTGCCCAGGCCGACGAAGGCCAGCAAGATCCGGATGAGACGGCGATTGTAGGCGGAGCGGGACATCCTGCCGCGCGGATCGAGGATCGCGCCGAGCCCGGCAAGCTTCTTGATCATGTTCCCCTCGGCTTCACACGACGCGTCGGCGGCTCCGCGAGGGGATCGTCCGGCCACGGGTGGCGCGGGTAGCGGCCGCGCATCTCGGCGCGGACGGCGCTCCACGAACCGCGCCAGAAGCCGGGCAGATCCCTGGTGATCTGGATCGGCCGCGAGGCCGGCGACAGCAGATGGAGGACGAGGGGCACGCGCCCGCCCGCGATGGAGGGATGGCGGTCGAGGCCGAACAATTCCTGCACCCGGACGGCCAGGACAGGCCCACCCTCGGCATCGTAGTCGATGGGGATGCGCGATCCCGTCGGCACTTCAACATGGGTCGGCGCCTCGGCGTCGAGCCGGTGACGCATCTCCCAGGGCAGCAGGGCGTTGAGGGCGCGGCCGAGATCGTCGGCGGTGACGGCCGCGAGGCTGGTGCGCCCTTCGATCTCGGGCGCGAGCCAATCCTCGATCGTCGCATCCAGGGCCTGATCGGAAAGATCGGGCCACGTCTCACCCTCGGCGGCGCGCAGAAAACTCAGCCGGGATCGCCATTGGGTCAGGGCGGGCGTCCAGGGCAGGGTGTCGAGGCCGAGGCCGGCGATGCCCCGCGCCAGGATCACGGCGGATGCCGCATCCGGCTTCACGGACAGGATGCGCTCGCCGAGCGTCGCCGCACCGAGGCGACGGGACGCCCGCGCCCGCAACGACCGGGAGGCCTTGTCGAAAGCCACTTGGGAGACCGACTCGATCCGCTCCGCGAACAGGGCCTCGATCTCGTCCAGGGTGATCGCGGCGGCGGCGAGGATGCGCCCGGAGGCCGCCGTGCCGGCGATATCGGCCACCACCAGGAAAGCTTCTCGGGCCAGCGCGGAAGCCGGATCGAGGCGCCCCGCGCGGCCATTCGCCATGACGAACTCGCCGTCCCGCCCGCGTGAGCGGGCGACGCGATCGGGATAGGCGAGAGCCAGAAGCGGTCCGGCCTCCGCGATCTTGGCCCCGCGCGCCTCGGTCGCGGCCCCGTTCGCCTGCTCGGCCCAGCCGCGTGCCAGCCGCCGCATGTCGGACGCGCGGGTGCCGCGGTCGCGTGCGAAACGGTCGGCGCGGACGGACAGGTCGACATCGTCGCCGCCGAGTCCGCGCTCCACCAGAAGGGCGGCGAGGTCGGCCGCCTCCCGTGCCCGTCCGAATCCGACGGCGGCGACCACCATCCGCGCCAGGCGCGGGGGCAGGGGAATGGCGCGCAATGCCCGCCCCATCCCGGTCAGGCGTCCATCGGCATCGAGGGCGGCCAGGTCGCGCAGCATCAGCCGTGCCTCGGCCAAGGCAGGGGCCGGCGGCGTATCGAGGAACGAGAGGGCGGCGGGATCGGAGACGCCCCAGGCGGCGCAATCGAGGAGCAGTCCCGACAGGTCGGCCGCCAGGATTTCCGGCCGGGTGAACGGTTCGAGAGCGTTGGTGGCCGCTTCCGACCAGAGCCGGTAGCAGATGCCCGGCTCGGTCCGCCCGGCGCGGCCGCGTCGCTGGTCCACCGAGGCGCGGGAGGAACGGGCGGTGACGAGGCGGGTCAGTCCGATGCCGGGCTCATAGAGCGGCACCCGCGACAGGCCGGAATCGACCACGATGCGGACGCCCTCGATGGTCAGCGAGGTCTCGGCGATGCTGGTGGCGAGCACGACTTTTCGCTTGCCCGCCGGAGAGGGCGCCACGGCGCGGTCCTGCTCGGCCGGGGGGAGGGCGCCGTAGAGCGGCGCGATCTCGGTGCGTTCGTCGACGCGCTCGGCGAGGAGGGTCGCCACGCGGCGGATCTCGCCCTGTCCGGGCAGGAAGGCGAGGATGGAACCGGTATCGGCCCGCAAAGCCCTTCCGATGACGTCGGCCATCGCATCCTCGATCCGCCGGTTCGGCTCGCGCTCCATATGCCGCGTCTCCACGGGATAGGCCCGCCCCTCGGATTCCACCACGGGCGCGTCGCCCATGAGGCGCGACACCCGCGCGCCGTCGAGGGTGGCGGACATGACGAGGATGCGCAGGTCGTCGCGCAGGCCCCCCTGCGCGTCGAGGGCGAGGGCGAGCCCGAGATCGGCGTCGAGGGAACGCTCGTGGAACTCGTCGAAGATCACCGCGCCGATGCCGGACAATTCGGGATCGTCGAGGATCATGCGGGTGAAGACCCCCTCCGTGACCACCTCGATCCGCGTCGCGCGCGAAATCTTCGAGCCGAGGCGGACGCGCAATCCCACCGTCTCACCCACACGCTCACCGAGGGTGGCGGCCATCCGCTCGGCGGCGCCCCGTGCCGCGAGGCGACGGGGTTCGAGCAGGATGATTCGGCCGGCCCCGCCGAGCCATGGCGCGGCGAGGAGCGCCAGCGGAACGCGGGTGGTCTTGCCGGCACCGGGAGGTGCCACCAGCACCGCCGACGATTGCGCCTCGAGCACCGAGAGCAGACGCGGCAGCGCCGCATCGATCGGCAGCGGAGCGGAAAGGAAGGGGTCTGTCGCCATCACGGATGCGCTGTTGGGACGAAGCGGCGGTATCCGCAACCCCACTCCGCCCAAGCCGCTACGCCTACGAGCACGATACGAAAATCATCCCACGATCCGGGCATTAACGGCACGTTTTCGGTGGAGAAACATGCGTCGAAAAGAATGGGAACGGAGTCCGCACAAGCGACTTGTTGCCTCGACGCGCGCGGCGCGATCCGAACGGATGGACTAGATGACCAAGATTGCACTTGCCCTCGCAGCAGGAACCTTCCTCAGCGCCCTCGGTCTCGGCGCGGCTTCAGCCGCTCCCGCCATGCCGACCGCACCCGTGATCGCCGGCGAAGCGCTCACCACCGAAGTCGTCACGCGCGGCCACCACCCCGGCTATGCCAGCCACCGCAAGATGCGTCACCACCACGGCATGCGCCATCGCCACGGCATGCGCCGTCACCGCATGGGCCAGAGCGACCCGAACTCGCGCAACCCGTCGCAGCCGGGCTACATGCAGCAGAAGGGCACCACCTCGGGCGGCCCGCGCTACTAGGCCGGTCGCACCAACCCATTTCAGGTATCTCGTCGGAAAGGCCGGTGCGGAGACGCATCGGCCTTTTTCCATGGGAGAACGGTTCTCCCCAGGTGATGCGAGGCGGATGCTGATTCGGTCGGACGGCCTCTGCTATCATGCAGCCATGTCCCAGCGTGCCGCCCGCTCCAGCCCGAAGACCGGCGTCCCGGCCGAGGAGAGCGTGAGCGCCTCTCCCCTCGACATCGCCGGCGCCACGCCGATGATGGCGCAGTATATCGAGATCAAGGCGGCCAATACGGATTGCCTCCTGTTCTATCGGATGGGCGATTTCTACGAGCTGTTTTTCGAGGATGCTGAGATCGCATCCCGGGCCCTGGGCATCGTCCTGACGAAACGCGGCAAGCACGGCGGGGCAGACATCCCGATGTGCGGCGTGCCGGTGGAACGCTCCGACGACTATCTCAGCCGCCTCATCGCCCTCGGCCATCGCGTCGCGGTCTGTGCGCAGACCGAGGATCCGGCGGAAGCCAAGAAGCGCGGGCCGAAATCCGTGGTGCGGCGCGAGGTGGTCCGCCTCGTCACCCCCGGCACGATCACCGAGGATCGCCTGCTCGATCCGTCCAGGGCCAGCATCCTTCTGGCCGTCGGCCGCCGCAAGCTGTCGGAATCCGGCTATGCCTACGGCATTGCCGCCGTCGACATCTCCACCGGCCGGTTCTCGCTGAGCGAGGTGCCGGACGGCGAACTCGGTGCGGCCATCGCCCGGCACGATCCGCGCGAGATCGTGCTGTCCGAGGCGATCCATTCCGACCCCTCGCTGGCCGGGCTCTGGCGCGACGTGAAGGCTCCGGTGACGCCGCTGGCGCAGGCGGAGCTCGAACCGGCCTCGGCCGAGCGGCGGATCAAGGAACAGTTCGGCGTCTCCACCCTCGATGGGTTCGGCCAGTTCGGACGGGCGGAACTCGCCGCGGCGAGCGCCGCGCTGCTCTACATCGAGCGCACGCAGATCGGCGCGCGACCGGCGCTCTCGCCGCCGACACGGGAGACCAGCGGCGCGACACTGGCCATCGACGCGGCGACGCGGGCCAACCTCGAACTCACCCGCACCCTGTCGGGCGAGCGCTCCGGCAGCCTGCTCGACGCCATCGACCGGACCGTCTCGGCCATCGGCGCGCGGCTACTCGCCGAGCATCTCGCCGGTCCGCTGACCGACTTGTCGGCCATCACCCGGCGCCACGAGGCAGTCTCCTTCCTCGTCGAGGGCAGCCCCCTGCGCCGGACATTGCGCGACACGCTGGCTCGGGCGCCCGACATCGCCCGCGCGCTGTCGCGGCTCGGCCTCGGACGCGGTGGCCCGCGCGACCTCGCGGCCCTGCGCGACGGCCTCGACGCGGCCATGGCCATCGCGGAGCGCTGCGGGCAGGTCAGGGCGCTGCCGGACGATGTCGCCGGCATCGTCCAGCGGCTCGGCACCGTCGATGCCGACCTCGTCGAGCATCTCCGCGCGGCGCTCGCCGACGACCTTCCCCTCAACCGCCGCGACGGCGGCTTCGTGCGGGCCGGCTACGATGCCGAGATCGACGAGGTGCGCCTCCTCGGCCAGGATTCGCGCAAGGTCATCGCCGGCTTGCAGGCGCGCTACGCCGAGGAGACCGGCTGCCGTACCTTGCGGATCAAGCACAACAACATGCTCGGCTACTACATCGAGGTACCGCAGGCGGTCGGCGAGACCTGCCTCAAGGGCCTGATGCGCGAGACGTTCATCCATCGCCAGACCATGATGGACGCCATGCGGTTCTCGAGCGTGGAACTGAACGATCTGGAGAGCCGCATCTCGGGCGCGTCCGACCGCGCGCTCACCCTCGAAACCGAGGTGTTCGACGCCCTCGCGGCGCGCATCCTGGCGCAGGCTGACACGATCGCCGCCATCGCCGACGCCCTGGCCTGCCTCGACGTCACCGCCTCGCATGCCGAACTCGCGGTGGAACGGGATT
This sequence comes from Methylobacterium sp. 77, assembly GCF_000372825.1. NCBI lineage: Bacteria > Pseudomonadati > Pseudomonadota > Alphaproteobacteria > Hyphomicrobiales > Methylobacteriaceae > Methylobacterium > Methylobacterium sp. 77. The sequence continues at coordinate 366,106 of NZ_KB910516.1, forward strand.
GGCGCCGGCCTTTCGTCGACGACAGTTTCAGCTTCGTCGTGGAAGGCGGCCGCCACCCGGTGGTGGAATCGGCCCTGCGTCGCTCCGGCGAGCCGTTCATCGCCAACGATTGCGACCTGTCCGGTGAAGGGCGCGGGCGTATCCGCCTCGTCACCGGGCCGAATATGGGCGGCAAATCGACCTTCCTGCGTCAGAACGCCCTCATCGCCGTCCTCGCCCAGATGGGCGCCTTCGTGCCGGCGGCCCGCGTGCATCTCGGCGTGGTCGACCGCCTGTTCTCGCGCGTCGGAGCGGCGGACGACCTCGCGCGCGGACAATCGACCTTCATGGTCGAGATGGTGGAGACGGCCGCGATCCTGAACCAGGCGAGCCGGCATTCCCTCGTCATCCTCGACGAGATCGGCCGGGGGACGGCGACCTTCGACGGTCTGTCCATCGCCTGGGCGTGCCTGGAATATCTCCACGAACAGAACGGCTGCCGCGCGCTCTTCGCGACCCATTTCCACGAGCTGACAGCCCTGAGCCAGCGGCTCACGCGGCTCGACAACGCCACGCTGAAGGTGGCCGAGCACAAGGGCGAAGTCGTGTTCCTGCACGAGGTCGTGCCGGGCGTGGCCGAACGATCCTACGGCCTCCAGGTCGCTCGCCTCGCGGGTCTGCCCGCCGGGGTCATCGCCCGGGCCGGTTCGATCCTGAAGAACCTGGAAAAGGCGGAGCGCGACCGTCCGACCCGCCCGCGCATCGACGATCTGCCGCTTTTCGCCAGCCTCGCACCACCGCCTCTGCCGGAGATTAAGGAACCTCCGCGCGAGGATCGTCTGCGACAGGCGCTCGATCAGGTCGACCCGGACGCGCTGACCCCGCGAGAGGCGCTGGACATTCTCTATCGCCTGAAGGTTACGGCGCGCGACACGGCCGAGTGACGTATCGGCCCACTCAATGCCCCGGTCCGGACGGCGTCGACCAGAGGGCATCGTCCGGCACGTCCGCTGAGGCTAGCCGAAACCCATCCAGGCCATCGGCCGGCGGTTGTCGACCTGCTCGGATTGCCGCCACGTAGCGGAGCGCGCAGGCGACGGCACGCTCCGAATAGGGCTTGGCGATCACGCCCAGGGCCCCGGCGAAGTCGGCGGGAATGCGCTTGTCGTTGGCGGTCATGAAGACGACGCTCGTTCGCGGATCGAGGCTCAGAATCCTCGCGACATCGATACCCGTGGGACCGTCGACGAGGTGGATATCCACCAACGCCACGTCGGGAGAGGTCGTCCGCCCCATCTCGATCGCTTCGGTGGAACTCCCCGCCACGCCGACGGTGATGTAGCCGAGGTCGTCCAGCAGGCATTCGAGTTCGAGGGCGATGAGCGCCTCGTCCTCGACGACGAGAATGCGCAAGCTGGCTTCGTCACTCACTGTACGGGACCTGCGGACGCATCGCCCGGCGCCGATGCGGGTGCCTCCTGCAGCAGCGGGATGACGATCTCCACGCGCGTGCCCGGACCGGGATCGTGCCAGGTGATGACCCCGCGCAATTGCTTCACCACCATCTCGACGAGGGAACAGCCGAAGCCGGCGGGGTTCGGCGTCCCGGCCTTCAACCCGATGCCATCATCCTCGATCAGGACGCGCAGACCGGTCTCGCAGCGGCGCGCCGAAATGATGATGCGTCCTCCGCGCTCGTCGGGAAAAGCGTGGCGCACGGCGTTGGTGGCGAGTTCGTGCAGCATCAGCGCCAGGGGAGCCGCGATGGCCGCCGGCAGGGTGATCGGGTCGATCTCGGCGGTGACGGCCGTGCGCGCCGGATCGATGCCGGCGATCAGGTCCGAGAGGAAATCGTCGGCGAACTCCCCCAGGTTGAACCGGGTCACGTCCCCGGCGGAATAGAGCATCCGATGGACCATGGAGAGCGCGCCGATCCGCTCAGCCATGCCCTGGAGGGCATCGCGCGCCTCTCCCTGCGGAGTACGACGCGCCTTCAGCAGGACCAGGGACGAGATGACCTGGAGGTTGTTCTTGACCCGGTGATCGACCTCGTGAAGCAGCGCGGTCTTCTGGTCGAGGGCGGCGCGCAGATCGGCCGTCTGCTCGTTGACCTGCCGTTCGAGTTCGTCGTTCGTCCCCTTCATGGCGAGTTCGAGCGCGTGCTTGGCGGTCATGTCCGCCTGGGCGGCATAATAATAGATGAGGTCCCCCGCCTCGTTGCGGACGGGCGTGATCGTCATCGCGTTCCAGAAGGAGGTGCCGTCCTTGCGATAATTGTGCAGTTCCACCTCGACGGAGGTTTGCCTCGTCACGGCGTCGCGGATGGCGTCGATCGCGCGCGGATCGCTGTCCGGCCCTTGCAGCAGGCGGCAGTTGCGGCCCTCCAACTCCTGCCGGCTATAGCCGGTCAGGTCGAGAAAGGCGTTGTTGACCCAGACGATGGGGTTGTCGGCCAGTCGCGGGTCTGTGACCACCATGGGCGTGGGAGTGGCATCGAACGCCATGGCGAACGTCCTGGCGTCGATGGCGGCGTTACCCACCGGACGGGGCTGGACCGTCCCTCGATCGTCGCTGCTGTCCATCATCCTAACACACGCCTACGCCGTCGCCGCGCACAACAGGAAAGCACAGCCACGGTACAGACCGATACGACCGTCCTGGCAGACAAAGGAAAATGACGTCGTCTCGTCATTTCGACTCATCAATGCGGAATATGTCCCATTGCGAGCCAATGGCTACCTGCAAAGTGCGGGTGCCTATTAAGTTCTTAGTGACCATTCTTTATCTCTGTCACGGGTGGCGGCGCGCCCCGGAGCGCAGTGACGAACTGACGGACGAGCCACCCTCGGATTGAGCGTGGCAGCCGACCTTCAAGGGTCAGAAGCCTCTAGGAGTTCCACGAATGGCTCAGACTGCAGCGGTAGCGGGAAAGGTGCGCACCAAGCTCGCCTTCCGGGATATATTCGAAGATCCGCGCATCGCCTTGATGCTGGCCCTCGGCTTCTCGTCCGGCTTGCCGCTCCTCCTCGTCCTCGGCACGTTCTCGACCCGGCTCGCCTTCTCGGACGTGGACATCAAGGCCATCGGCCTCTTCAGCTATCTGGCGCTGCCCTACACGCTGAAGTTCCTCTGGGCGCCGCTGATCGACCGGTTCGACGTTCCCGTCCTCAGCGCCCGTATCGGCCGCAGGCGCTCCTGGATGATCACGACGCAGGTCGCCGTCGCCCTCGCGCTCTCGCTCATGGCGACGGCGAACCCGTCGACCAGCATCGTCCTGCTCGGTCTCGGCGCATTCCTGGTGGCGATCTGCGCGGCGACCCAGGACGTCGTGATCGACGGTTGGCGCATCGACGCGGCCGGCACCGATCTCCAGGGTGTCATGGCGGCGACGTCGAACCTCGGCTATCGCCTGGCGCTCATGTGCGCCGGGGCCGGCGCGCTCTTCATCGCCGACGGGGCCGGCTGGTCGGTCGCCTATTTCAGCATGGCCGCGCTGATGGGAATTGGCATGATCGCCGCCCTGGTGGCGCCCGCCTACGACAGGGCGCAGACCAGGGCTGAAGAGGCACAGACGGCGGAGCAGAAGAGCGCGCCGGCAAAGGTCTGGACGTTCCGCGGCGCGGTGCTCGAACCCCTGACCGAGCTGCATACCCGCCTGGGTCCCGGCCTGTGGGCGATCCTCATCCTCGTCGCGTTCTACCGCATGCCGGATTTCATCTCCGGCGTGATGGCGAGCCCGCTCTACCGGCAGGTGGGTTTCACCCTGACCGAGATCGGCGCGGTGTCGAAACTCTACGGCATCTGGGTCGGCATCGCCGGCGCCTTCGTCGGCGGTTGGGCGATGACCCGGCTTGGGCTGTTTCCTACCCTGGTGACGGGAGCATTCCTGGGGGCGGCCTCCAACCTCGCCTTCTCGTGGCTGTCCTATGGCGGCCCGGAGGTCTGGCGCCTGACGGCGGCGATCTCCATCGACAATTTCTGCGGGTCCTTCGCCGGCATGGCGCTGATCGCCTACATGTCGAGCCTGACGGCACCGGGCTTCGCCGCCACGCAATACGCGCTGTTCTCGTCGCTCTACGCGCTGCCCGGAAAACTCGTGGCCGGCACGTCGGGCTTCATCGCGGCGAGCTACGGCTATCCGGTCTTCTTCGCCTTCACCGCCGCCGTCGGCATTCCCGTGGTGATCCTCTGCCTGTTCGTCGGGCGTGCGGGTGAGCGGAGTGCCGCCCGCGCCGCCGCCGAGGCGGCCGCAACGGCGGACACCGAGACCGTGAGCGGGAACCATCCTGCCGGCCTCACGCTTGCTTCCAGCGATCGGCCCGGCGCCGCGACGCCCGGAACACGGATGAGACCGCAGACGTGAGCACCAATTCCCTCGTCGACGATACCCGCTCCATGCCGACTGAGACCGCCGCTGGCGCGACCCTCAGCGACGCCGACCTGGCGGCCCTCGGCCGTGCCGTGCGCACGCTGGAGATTCCCGGCCTCGCCTCCCGCCTCTCGGCGGCGGCAGGCGCCCCCCTCGAGATGATCAGCCGCAGCCTGCCGGCTCCCGTGACGGATGCCGTCTCGCGCGCCACCGAAGGCGCCATGCGGACGGCCTTGCGCGTCGCCCTCGCCACGCTGCCGGAGGCGGAGAAGACGATCGTGCCCGCGACGGCCTCCGACACGGCTGCTTCGGCGACGATCCAAGACCTGCCGGCAACGGTCGGCTCCACGACGGGCGAGCGTTTCGCCCGCTTCCTGCCGACGGGCGATTTCGGCCACAAGGCGATGGCGGCCCTGTCCGGGGCGGTGGGCGGTGCCTTCGGCATCGCGACCCTGCCGGTGGAATTGCCGCTCTCGACCACTCTGATGCTGCGTTCCATCGCGCAGATCGCGCGCGAGGAGGGCGAGGACCTGTCCAACCCCGAGAATGCGCTCGCCTGCGTGCAGGTCTTCGCGCTGGGCGGTCGCAGCGGTGCCGAGACGGCGCTCAGCGAGAGCGGGTATTTCGCGGTGCGCGCGGCACTCGCCAAGACCATGTCGGAGGCGGCCCGCTATGCCGGCAACCGCGCGCTCCTCGACGAGGCGGCTCCGGCCCTGATCCGCTTCTCGACGCAGATCGCCGCGCGTTTCGGCCTCGTCGTGTCGCAGAAGGTCGCCGCGCAGGCCGTGCCGATCCTCGGCGCCTTCGGCGGCGCCGCCGTGAACACCGCCTTCATGAACCATTTCCAGGCCATGGCGCGCGCGCATTTCACCGTGCGCCGCCTGGAGCGGGCCTATGGCAAGGACGTCGTTCGCATCGCCTATGGAGTGGAGAAGGCGGCGATCGCGGCGTGAGGCGAGGGCTACTGAGCCGGGTAACGCTCCTTGAGCAGGGCATAGACGAGGCGGGCTGTCTGAACTTCGCCGCCTTCCGGCCGGCCGGGCTTGGTCGACGGGTTCCAGCCGTACAGGTCGAAATGCACGTGGGAACGCGTGCCCGGAGCGAACCGGCGTAGGAACAGGGCCGCCGTGATCGCACCGGCGAAGGGGCCGCCGGAGACGTTGTTGAGATCGGCGACCTTCGAATCGAGCAGGCTTGCATAGGGTTTGTGGAGCGGCAGGCGCCAGACCGGATCGACCGCCTTCGTTCCCGCATCCGTCACCGCCAAGGCGAGATCGTCGTCTTCGGTGAAGAAGGCCGGCAGGTCCGGGCCCAGAGCGACCCGCGCCGCTCCGGTCAGGGTCGCGAAATCGATGAGCAGATCGGGCTTGTCCTCATCGGCCAGAGCGAGGGCGTCGGCTAGGATCAAGCGGCCCTCGGCATCGGTGTTGCCGATCTCGACGGTCAGGCCCGCACGGCTCCTGAACACGTCGCCGGGCCGGAAGGCATTGCCCGCGATGGCGTTCTCGACGGCGGGAATGATGAGACGCAGGCGCAGGTTCAGGCCTGCCCCCAAGATCATCGATGCGGCGGCGAGGGCCGCGGCCGAGCCGCCCATATCCTTCTTCATCAGCAGCATGCCGCTCGACGGTTTGATATCGAGGCCGCCGGTATCGAACACGACGCCCTTGCCGACGAGGGTGACCTTCGGAGCACCGGCATCCCCCCAGGTGAGGTCGATGAGACGAGGCGCGCGGGGGGAGGCGGCTCCAACCGCGTGGACGAGTGGGAAATCCCGGGCGAGGGCGGCACCCTGCGTCACCGTGATCGCCGCACCGTGACGATCGGCCAGCGATCGGGCGGCAGCCTCGATCTCATCCGGTCCGAGATCGTTGGCGGGCGTGTTGACGAGGTCGCGCCCGAGGGCGACGGCCTCGGCGATCCGTCCGATCTCCGTCGCATCGATGCCCTCGGGGGCGACGAGGAGAGGCTCCTTGGAAGCGGGCTTGCGGTAGCGCGAAAAACGATAGCTTCCGAGCAGCCACGCCAATGCAGCCGCGGACCGGTCGAGAGAGGGTCGTGGCTCGAGACGATAGGTTCCGGGCGGCAGCAGCGACGGCAGCTTTCCGGCAAGGAACGGATCGGATCCGTCACCGAGACCGAACAGGACCCGATCGATGCGGCCGTCCTCAGCCGGGAGGAGCGCGACGCGCCCGGCTCTCGGAAGAAAGTCGGTGGCTTCGGCGAAGGCCCGGTGCCTCGGGCTAAGCTCCGCCTCGACGGTGCTCCATTCCTCGCCGCGGATGCAGCAGATCGGTAAGGCGGCGGGAGTTTCGGCGCTGAAATGGGGCAGGGTCGGGACTCGTGGGCGTCGGTGTGGTGTGGTCGCCGGCCCCGTGGAAGCCCTTAACTCGGGTTAACCGGCGATTAGGGTTAACGCTCTATCACTGCGCGACCGGTGGCGTGAAGCGCCGACCGGAAGGCTCGTGCGGAGCACGTCATGGCGTCGTTGCGTTCAGACCAGGTACCTCCCTTTTCTCCCGAGCGAGTCCGCGCAGGAAGGTCGCGCACCGCGCGCCTGGCCGGCGTGGCGCTGATCGGTCTCCTGGCGAGCGCCTGCCAATCGCGGTCACCGGAAACCACCGGTTCGATCGGTGGGTTCTCGCTCAAGAATTTCGGGCGCACGCAGGCACGCGATGTGGTGACGCAGCGCGACGTCGATAATCTCGGCCAGAAGTACAATGCCGACCAGAACGATGTCGGCCTGGCTCTGCGCTACGCCCAAGCGCTCAAGGCCACGAACCAGCGGCCACAGGCCGTCGCCGTGCTTCAACAGACCGCCCTGCGCAACGCCAAGAACCCGGCGGTGCTGGCGGCCTATGGCAAGGCATTGGCGGAGGTCGGCCGTTTCACGGAAGCCGCCGAAGTGCTCCAGAACGCGCATACCCCGGCCCGACCGGATTGGCGCGTGCTGTCGGCGCAGGGCGCCGTCGCGGACCAGATGGGCGACCACGCCCGGGCGCAGGGCTTCTACGAGGCCGCGCTGAAGATCCAGCCGAACGATCCGACGGTGCTCTCGAATCTCGGTCTTTCCTACGCCCTGGCGCGACAGCTCGATCAGGCCGAGGCCGTGATGCGCAACGCCGTGGCGCAGCCGCGCGCCGATGCGAGGGTGCGCCAGAATCTCGCCCTGGTCCTCGGATTGCGGGGCAAGGCCGCGGAGGCAGAGGAGATGACCCGCAACGACCTGACGCCCGAGGAGGCGGCTGCCAACGCCGCCTCGCTCCGCGCCTTGACCGCCCAGGTCAGGCAGCCGCTATCGCCGAAAGCCTCGAGACGTTCGCTCCCCGTGGAGATGCCGCGCGGTTAGGCGCTGGACCGTCCGAGGGTCGATCGCTCCCCATCCCGAACGACGAAGGCCCCGGACAGTGATGTCCGGGGCCTTCGTCGTTCGGGATGGGGGTGGTGTGGTGTCGACGTCAGCGGAAGACCTGGATCATCGCCGGCGTCAGGATGACGACGAACAGCACCGGCAGGAAGAACAGGATCATCGGCACGGTCAGCTTCGGCGGCAGAGCGGCCGCCTTCTTCTCGGCCTCGTTCATGCGTTGGTCGCGGCTCTCCTGCGACAGGACGCGAAGGGCCTGGCCCACGGGCGTTCCGTAGCGCTCGGCCTGGATCAGCGCGGTGGCGACCGCCTTGACCTGATCGAGGCCGACACGATTGCCGAGATTCTCGAACGCCATGCGGCGGTCGGGCAGGTACGACAATTCGGCTGCCGTGACGGCCAGTTCCTCGGCCAGCGCAATCGACTGGGTGACGGCTTCGGCGCTCACGCGGCGGATGGAATGTTCCACCGACATGCCGGACTCGACGCAGATCAGCGCGAGGTCGAGAGCATCGGGCCATGCCCGCCGGATCTCTGCCTGTCGCTTCTTCGTGGCGTTGAGCAGGTAGAGTTCCGGTGCCTTGATCCCGAGCAGGATGGCCGCGATGACCATCATCAGGCGCACGGTAACGGAGTAATCCACCACCTTCAGGATGAAGATATAGAAGATCGCCGCGATCCCGATCGCGATCGGGGTGACCATCCGAAAGAACAGGAACCCGGTTTCCGCACCTGGGGAACGATATCCCGCCATGACCAGCTGTCGCCGGGCGGTATCGGTGCCGAGCCAGCGGCTCAGGTTGAACTGGTCGACGACCCGCTTCATGTACGCCTTCGGCGCCACGCGCAGGGTCGTCTTGTTGTTGAGCCGCTCGCGTTCGCGGCGGCGTAACTCTTCGCGCTCGTCGCCGATCAGCTTCATGCGCTTGTCGAGCTTGTCGGGCTCCAGGATCGGCTGGAGCAGAGCGAAGGCTGTCGCCGCGGCGGCGACGCCCGCGAGGAGCATGCCGACGAAACGCGGATCGATGAGCTTTTCGCCGATGGCGGACAACATGGGCGGTCAGACCTCGAAGCTGATCATCTTCTTCATCGTGAAGACCCCGATCGACATCCAGATCGCCGATCCGACGAGGGCCATCTTGCCGGTATCGGTCGTCCACAGGAGCGAGATGTAATCCGGGCTGGAAATGTAGGTCAGGGTCGCCACGATGAAGGGCAGGGCCGCGATGATGCCGCCCGACGCCTTGGCTTCCATGCTCATGGCCTCGATCTTTCCCGCCATCTTCTTGCGCTCGCGCAGGACGCGGGAGAGGTTGCTGAGGGCCTCCGAGAGGTTGCCGCCGGACTTGCCCTGGATGCCGATGACGATGGCGAAGAAGTTGACGTCGGAGACGGGCACCCGATCGTACATGCGCACCATGGCGTCGCCGAGCGTCAATCCGAGGGTCTGGGACTCCACCACCTGGCGGAACTCGCCGCGGATCGGCTCTTCGGCTTCCCGCGAGATGATGCGGAAACAGTCGCCGACCGGGATGCCGGCGCGGACGCCGCGGGTGATGATGTCGATGGCGGTGGGAAGCTCGGTGATGAAGGCATTGATGCGCCGCTTGCGCAGGAAGCTCAGCACATACAGGGGCAGGCCGAACCCACCGGCGAAGATGGCCGCCAGGGTCGCAATCTTGTTCGAGGTGATGACGAAGATCGCCAGGCCGACGACCACGGCCATGATCGCGGAAACGACGTAGTATTTCTGCTTCGTCCAGGTCAGGCCGGCACGAGCGATCTTCAGTTCGAGCGTGACCTTCGTCCCGCCGCGCTTGGCGTCGATTTCCTTCAGGCTCTTGGCCACCTGCTCGCGCCGATTGACCGTGGCGGCGCGGCTGCCGGGAGAGGTCACCATGCTGACCGATTGACGCCGCTTCGCCGCGCGTTTCTCGCCCGACATCAGCGGCGTCAGCACGACGTAGGCGATCGCCCCGGCGGCGACCGCCGCGAGCCCGACGGCGAGAGGCATCTGTGCCGCACTCATGCGGGGCCGGCGCCGTCGGAGGCGGCGTCGAGGGCGGCCGCCAGGGCCTTCTCCTCGCCGTAATAGCGCGCGCGCTCCCAGAACCGGGGACGGCCGATGCCGGTGGAACGATGGCGCCCGATGAGCTTCCCGTTCGCATCCTCTCCGAGCACGTCGTAGACGAACAGGTCCTGGGTGATGATGACGTCGCCTTCGAGACCCATCACCTCGGTGATGTGGGTGATGCGCCGCGAGCCGTCGCGCAATCGGGTGGCCTGGACGATCACGTCGATCGAGCCGACGATCATCTCGCGCAGGGTTCGCGACGGCAGGCTGAACCCGCCCATGGTGATCATCGATTCGATACGGGCCAGAGCCTCGCGCGGGGAATTGGCGTGCAGCGTGCCCATCGAGCCGTCATGGCCGGTATTCATCGCCTGGAGCAGATCGAACGCCTCCGGGCCACGGACCTCGCCGACGATGATCCGTTCGGGCCGCATGCGCAGGCAGTTCTTCACGAGGTCGCGCATGGTGACCTGGCCCGATCCCTCCATGTTCGCAGGCCGGGTTTCGAGTCGCACCACATGGGCCTGCTGCAGCTGGAGTTCGGCCGCGTCCTCGCAGGTGATGATGCGCTCGTCCTCGTCGATGTAGCGCGTCAGGCAATTCAGCAGGGTGGTCTTGCCGGAGCCGGTGCCGCCCGAGATCACGACGTTGCAGCGGACGCGGCCGATGATCTGGAGGATCTTGGCCCCTTCGGGCGAGATCGCGCCGAACGTCACGAGCTGGTCGAGGGTCAGCTTGTCCTTCTTGAACTTACGGATGGTGAGCACCGGCCCATCGATGGCCAGGGGCGGTGCGATGATGTTGACGCGGGAGCCGTCCGGCAGGCGCGCGTCGCAGATTGGGGAGGATTCGTCGACGCGCCGGCCGACCTGGCTGACGATGCGCTGACAGATGTTCATCAGCTGCTGGTTGTCGCGGAAGCGTACATTGGTCAGCTGGATCTTGCCGCCGACCTCGATGAAGGCCCGGCTGGCCCCGTTGACCATGATGTCGGCGATGTCGTCGCGCGCCAGAAGCGGCTCGAGCGGTCCGTAACCCAGGACATCGTTGCAGATGTCGTCGAGCAGCTCTTCCTGCTCGGCGATGGAGAGGACGATGTTCTTGAGGCCGATGATCTCCGAGACGATGTCCCGGATTTCCTCGCGCGCGGATTCCGCGTCGAGGCGCGAGAGCTGCGCCAGGTCGATGGCTTCGATGAGCGCGCCGAAGATCATGCTCTTCGTGCGGAAATAGTCTTCCGACTTCACAGGCTCCTGGATCGGGACGACCCGCTCCACGCGCTTGGCCTTCGCCTCCCCCGCATTGTCGTCATAGACCGGCAGCGAGACCTGCGGCGCGGGCGCATGCGCAACCGTCGCCTGGACCGCGGAGACGGCGCTCCTTCTACCGAACATGACAGGGCTCCTCGAGGTGCAAGACCATCAGGACGCCTTGCGGCGGGACAATCGCGACAGGATAGGCTCGAACAGATTCGCGCGGACGCGGCGGGTCTCGGGACGGCCGATCATGCGGCTTGCGAGGTCCGAGAAGACCTCGGACGCCTTGGCGCCCGCCTGGACCTCGGCGATCATCTGGCCATTATTCGCCGCGGTTCCGAACAGGACCGGGTCGAACGGGATCGTCGCCGTCAACGTGGCGTCGAGGGCCTTGCCGAATTCGGAAGCCGAGATCTCCGGCCGCTTCGGCACGCCGACGCCGTTGAGGACGATGCGCGGCTTGGCGTCGTTCGGCCGGTTCTGATGGAGCAGGGTCAGCAGGTTCTTGAGGTTGCGCAGGGAGGCGAGTTCGGGCTGGGCGACGACGATGATCTCGTCCGAGGAGATCAGAAGCCGGCGGGTCCAGGCCGACCAGGTATGCGGGACATCGAGGACGATGCACGGCACGGCCGCGCGCAGCAGGTCGACGAGGTTGTCGAATGCCGGCTCGGTCAGGTCCGTGGTCCGGTCGAGGGTGGCCGGCGCGGAGAGCAGCGAAAGGTTGTCGCTGCATTTCGAGAGCAGGCGGTCGAGCAGATTGGAATCGAGGCGCTCGGGCGCGAAGACCGCCTCGGCGATCCCCTGCGGCGGATCCTGGTTGAAGTTGAGGCTCGCCGAGCCGAAGGCGATGTCGAGATCGGCGATGACCGTCGCCACCGCGTGTTCGCGCGCCACGGTCCAGGCCAGGTTATGGGCGATCGTCGACGCTCCGACGCCGCCCTTGGCACCGACCACCGCGATGGTGCGGCCGACCGGCCGGGCGCCGGGCGCCGTGAACAGGTCGGACACGGCCTGGATCAGGACGATCGGATCGACCGGCGCCATGAGGTATTCGCTCACGCCGCGCTGGATGAACTGACGATAGAGCTGCACGTCGTTGACATGGCCGATGATGACGACCTTCGTCCCCTCGTCGCAGACCTCCGCCAGGGAATCGAGACTCTCCAGCGGACGGGACTTCGTGCCGTGGGCCTCGATGATCACGACGTTCGGGGTGGGGGCGTGACGGAAGGCTTCGACAGCGGCGGGGCCGCCACCCATCTGGATCTTGATCTGTGCCTTCTGCAGCCGCCTGTCGCTTCCGGCAGCCTCGATCATCGCGGCTGTCTCGCTGGTCTCGCAGAAGGCCTGGATCGTGATACGCGGCACCGGAGCGATGATGCGCTCGGATGTCTCGTTGAAGTCCGGCATGGTGCGGGTTCCGGTCTTGAAGGGAAAGTAAGCGGAAGCTCTGGCGAACGACGGAAGGCAAGCGCCGATCAGTTGTCGATGGCAGACTTCACCGACGTCCTCCCATCCTGACGCCATACGGTTGACGGATCCTTGCCCTCACGCAATTTGTTGATGTCACCGGTGCGCCGGATCGAGTCGATCCGTCCTTCGGGCCGGCCGCGGACGAGGTCGATCGGATCGGCGATCTGGTTCGCGACATTGGACTGCATGGCGCAGCCGAGGTTCCAATGGCTCTCGTTCCGTCCGTTGAAGGCGGCATTGCCGACGCCGAGATCCTGGGGCCACTCGCCGCATTGGCCGGCGACCTTCGCCTCCATGCGCCGGAAGCTGAGGCGGAGGGGCGAGGCGAGGAACGGGTCCGCCACTGCGTAGCCGGTGACGACCATCTGCCGTCCGCCGACGCCGCTTTCGGCTCCGAGCCTGCGGATCGCGGCACCGGTCCTCTCGACGGCGGAGCCGAGCGATGGCGAGACGCCGCGCGGCATGTCGAGGATGACGGTGCCTCGCCCATAGCGCCGGAACTCCAGCAGGAAGGCTTCGATATCCGCCGTCTGGCGCGGATCGATATGGCCGGTGCCGGTCACGAACACGTCGAGCGAGCGGGTGTTGTCGGCGAGCACGATCGGATGACGGGCTCGGTAATCGGTCGGGTACAGCGAACCGGTGGTCTCCGCGCGGTCCGCCCTGCAGGCGCCGAGAGCGGAGGCGAGGGCGATCGACGCGAGGACCGCGATGGGGGAGCGGAACGGGATGAATGACATGGGGTCGGGTCCTGAGGGTGCCGGGGCCGCTTCGTCCTGGTGGTCGTGGTCTTGTTGTCTCGTCGTCTCGTCGGTCCCGGGCTCTCGAAGAGCGCGTCAGTCCGTGATGAAGCCGACGCGGCCGCGGTAACCGGCACCGAGCGGAGCGGTCCCGGCCGAGCCGTAGACCCGGTTCAGGCGTCCGAGCAGGATGCCCTGGCCATCCTGGGCATCGATGAACCCGTCATCCGGCCGCGTGACCTGCTTCGCCTCCATCGGTTTGGCGATGAAGGGCGTCACCATGATCATCAGTTCGGTTTCCTGGCGCTGGTAGTCGCGCGAGCGGAACAGGGCGCCGAGGATGGGCAGGTTGACGAGGCCGGGCAATCCGCTGATGGCGGCCTTGTTGCGCTGCTGGATCAGGCCGGCGGTCATCATCGTACCGCCCGAGGCGAGCTCGACCGTGGTCTCCGTCTTCCGCAGGGTGAAGCCGGGAACCGCGACGGCGGAATCGCCCTGGGTGAAGGTGAAGGAGTTGGTCTGGTCGATCTCCGACACTTCCGTCGCGACGCGCACGGAGATGCGATTCTCCGCCATCACCACGGGCGTGAAGTTCAGGGTGACGCCGTAGGTCTTGAACGAGATTCCGATGCTGCAGACGCCGCCGGTGCAGTTCTGCGAGGCGGGAACCGGAAGCTCGCCGCCGGCCGTGAACTTCGCGGATTCGCCCGAGATCGCGGTGAGGGTCGGCTCGGCGAGGATGCGCGAGACACCGGCCTGCTCGAAGGCACGCAATGTCGCCGAGATGCTGGCCCCGCCGCTTCCGTTGATCGTCGCCTTGAGCTGGTTGCCGTTCGGGAATTGTCCGCCGTTGAGAGCGAAAGGCGCGACGTTCGCGAGGTTGAGACCGGACCAGTTGCCGCTGAGATTGACGCCGAACTGCTTCAGGACGGTCCGCGCGACTTCGACAACGGTGACGCGAAGCATCACCTGATCCTTGCCCCTGATGGTGAGGTTGTTGATGACGGCGCCCTTGCTGACGGGAGCGCCGCCAGCGCCGCCGCCACCGCCGCCACCGCCGGACTGGCCGACGAAGGCGTTCGCGATGTCCATGGCCTGGGTCGCCTCGGCGGCAGAGCCCACGCTCCCCGACAGGATCAGGGAATCCCCCGCGGTCCGGATGTCGAAACGGCCGCCCGCGATGCTCTGGAGCAGGATCTGGCGCAAGGTTCCGAGCTTCAGGTCGCGGGCCACCGTCACGTCGAGGGCGGTGATCTGGCGGCCCTCGGCATCCATGATGAAGATCGATGTGGCGCCGTCCTCCATGCCGATGACGAAGACCTTGCGGGTCGAGCGCACGACGGCGTTGGCCACCTTCGGATTGGCGACGAAGACCTCCTTGGCATCGCGTGGCAGGTCGATCACCAGGGATCGTCCCGTCGTCAGTTCGATACGGCGCGAGGTGCCGGACTCGCCGCTGCCGACCTCGACGACCGGGGCGGGGGTGAAGCCCGCTCTCGGTGCGGCGGCGGCCGGAGAAACGGTGAGAGCGGAGGCGGCAAGGGCTGCGAGCACGGACAGGCTGCCCATGCGAACCCGGTATGTCGTGGTCATCGACGAATCCTTCATCATCGCGCGAGCGGGCCTCTCAGCGACGCGATTGTTGTTTGGCGACACCGAACCGCACGACCGTCAGGGCGGAATCGTGCTGCGCCTCCGGCACAGCCTCCGCGGTACGGCCGGCATCGACGAGGCTGCGCAGGGAGAGGGAAAGCTGTCCCACCTTCTGGGCCAGCGTGATGACCTCGGCCTGAGCGGGCGTCAGTGCGAGGGTCGCGGTCTCGCCGGTGACGACGTTGGTCCCGTTCCTCTCCTGAACGATCTGGCCGACCGCGAGGACGCGGATATCGGTCAGAAGCGTCTCCGAGATCTGGACATCGCCGGCGCCGGAGCGCGAGGCATCCTCGTCGCGATAGGTGCGGATGATGTCGACATGGTCGTTGGGAAGGATGAAGCCGCCGGCCGAGCTCGACCCGCGCGTATCGGTGACGATGGCGACCGCGCGCATTCCAGAGGGCAGGATCGCCGCCATGAAGCCGCCGTCGGACCGCGCGAGCTTCTGCGGACGGATCGGCTCTCCGGCGAGGAAGGAGGTGCGGGCGATCGAACCGATGACGGTTTCCATGCCCTTGGGTGATGTCGGGCGCGTGATGTAGCCGACGGTGATCGCCTGATCGGGCCAGGACTGCCACCGCAGATCGGCCGCCTGGATGTTCTGTCCCATCGGCAGATCGGCGGCCGCGACGAGCACGTCCGTGACCGGAACCGCAGGAGGCGGTGCCTCGACCACGGGCTGGACCGGAGGAGGGGCTTCGCCTCCGCTCATCAGAAATGCGGCGCCCGCACCGGCTGTGAGCGCAATGGCGATGACGGCAAGACGGGCTGGTTTCATCGCCGAGATCGAACCTGACAGAACGGCCGATTGCCGTCGCCGGTTACACTCGTCCGCGAATCCTCAAATTACGGTTAACGAATACTCTCCAACGCGCTGCGGTTTAAATTCATGTTCACCACGAGACAGCTGACCGAGCTGTCCGGGATGGTGAAACCCGGCCGCGCAAACTCGCCTTATGCTTGCATCGCCCGTCACGATGCCAGCATCCGTGCCCAGGTCATCGTTTCTGGAATGACGATCAGTGCCCCGAGGGACAGAGCGATCCCGTAGGGCACGCCGGTCTTCGCATCGTGGAGATGAAGGGCGAAGGGAAGCCGGCCGAGCAGGGGAGGGAGCGGATGGGCGCGAGCGATGAGGATCGCGAGTGTGAGCGCGCCTCCGGCGATCGATGCGACGACCAGGTATTCCGCCAGGTGATCGAAGCCTATCCAGACCGCGGCGGCCGCGGCGAGCTTGGCATCTCCGCCGCCGATGATCCCGAAGGCGAAGAGGCTGAAAGTCACGATCAGCGTCGCGGCTCCGGCACCGACATGGCTGGCGAGATCCCAGCCCCAAAGTCCGGTCGCGGCGGCGAACACGGCGAAACCGAGCAACAGGAGGAGCGACACCGCATTCGGGATCAGCATCGTCAGGAGATCCCGGGCGGCCGCATAGGCCATCAGGAACGGGAACACGATCAGAAGCGTGACACTCGCCATAGGGACGGTCTCTGGCTCGAGCGAGGATAGGTTTCACCGGGAAACGCAGGCCGATCCATCGACATGCGAAAGAGCCTCGCCGCCGGCTCCTGGAGAGTGCCGGCCCGGAGGCTCATAGCGACGAGTCGGAGGGCGATCGCCCGCCGATCCTGGTCGATATCTCTGCCGGACGATCGACGGATCGTCCGGCGAGATAGTCAGGCCACGCGAGATGCGTGGGTCACCGGTCACGCAAGACGTCTGGACGGCTCCGAAGGAAACCGTATCAAACGATCTTACTTGATGTTGCCGGCGATCTTGGTCAGAGCCGCATTCAGGTTGGTTCCGATGGTGCCAAGAACGGTGATCACCGCGACGGCGATGAGCGAAGCGATCAGACCGTATTCGATTGCGGTTGCGCCCGACTCGTCGGCGGCAAAACGCTTGAAAATGCTCGACATAGCAGTATCCCTTGATTGTTCGTCTTGCGAAGTTGCCGTCGAAGATCGTTGCGTTTCGATCGGCGACAAAAAAGAAGATGGCCTGTTTCGTCTTGCAATTGGGTTAAGCCGGTCTCCGAAACCGGCTCCGGCGGCTCTCGATCTTGGTGTGGTAAAAAAACGTTAAATGCTCGGGATCAGTCCCGGCGAAGGCCATTGCCGAAGGGATCGGTGACGATCGGCCAGATCTGGTACAGGCCGTTGAGCACTGGCTCGTTGCAGATGCGAAACGCCATCGCGACAAGAGCCAATCGACGTCGACGAGCCACCGACCTTAGCCGTTCATTTACCAACACGGCGCTAAGACTGTCGCGACTACGAGAGACGCTGACCAAATCTGGCGTTGGCGATCTCCTCGAAACCTTCCGGTCGCAGTCGAGAGCACGTGAGCCATGGACTACCGGTCGATGACGATATTGTCGCCATGGAAGCGGCGCGCGCGGGCGATCGGAGTCTCGCTCTGCATCGTGTTCGGTGCATCGTCGGCCCTCGCCGAGGCCGCACCGGCCATCGTGGCCGTGACAGTCGACAATGCCAAGGTCATCCGTCTGCCGGAGCGAACCCAGACGGTCATCGTCGGAAACCCCTTCGTTGCGGATGTCGCGCTTCAGAAGAACGGGATCGTCATCCTGACCGGTAAGAGCTTCGGCTCCACCAACCTCATCGCCCTCGACGCAACCGGCACGATGCTGGCGGAATCGACCATCAGCGTTCAGGCCCCGCAGGGCTCGATCGTCACGGTACAGCGCGGGCTCGACCGCGAATCCTATTCCTGCACGCCGAACTGCATGCCGTCGATGCAACTCGGCGACGCGACGAAGTATTTCGGCGAGGTCAGTGGTCAGGCCGACAGCCGCCGCAATCTGGCGACGGCCGGAGGCGGCCCGAAGTAACGGAGCCGGTTCCGGGAAAAGCCCGAAGCAGGGAAGTCTACTATCGGACAATCGAAACGGAAAAGGCCACCGTCGTCGTGACGGTGGCCTTTTCCGTTCTTCGTCGCCGTGTCCGGCTCAGATGGTCTGGTTGTAGGCGCCGACTTCCGGGCTCTCGCGCAGGACGTCGTCCACTGCCTTGAACATGGCGTGCAGGCGCTCCTCCGAGGCGGGGCTCTCGATCACCACTACCAGTTCAGGCTTGTTCGACGAGGCCCGGACGAGACCCCAGGTCCCATCCTCGGTGGAGACGCGCACGCCGTTCACCGTCACGAGGTCGGTGATCCTGGCCCCGGCGATCGGCTCGCCCGCCGCCTGCATCGCCTTGAAGCGCGCGGTGACCTTCTCGACGATGCCGTACTTCACCTCGTCGTCGCAATGCGGCGACATGGTCGGCGAGCCCCAGGTCTTGGGCAAGGCCCGGTAGAGATCGGCCATCGACGTGCCGGGATTGCGGTCGAGCATCTCGATTACCGCGATGCCGGTGAGGAGGCCGTCATCGTAGCCCCGTCCGATCGGTTCGTTGAAGAAGAAGTGCCCGGACTTCTCGAAACCAGCGAGGGCGCCGAGTTCGTTCACGCGGCGCTTGATGTAGGAATGGCCGGTCTTCCAGTAATCGGTCTTGACCGCCAGGGCCTGCAGCTCCGGGTCGGTATTGTAGAGGCCGGTGGATTTCACGTCGACGACGAAGGTCGCGCCGGGATGCAGCTTCGACAGGTCGCGGGCGAGCATCACGCCGATCTTGTCGGCGAAGATCTCCTCACCCTCGTTATCCACGACGCCGCAGCGGTCGCCGTCGCCATCGAAGCCGAGGCCGACATCGGCGCCGGTCTCCTTCACCTTGGCCGCGATGGCATGGAGCATCTCCATGTCCTCGGGGTTCGGGTTGTAGCGCGGGAAGGTGTAATCGGGTGTCACGTCGAGGGGGATCACCTCGACGCCGAGCGCTTCGAGGAGCTTAGGCGCGAAAGCCCCGGCCGTGCCGTTGCCGCAGGCCGCCACCACCTTGAGCTTGCGGGTGATCGGCTTCGCCCGGCTCTTCAGGTCGGCGAGATAGGTCTCGGCGAAGCCTTCGACGAACTCGTAGGCGCCGCCGTCACGATACATGTAGGTGCCGCCGAGGACGATCTCCTTGAGGCGTCCCATCTCCTCGGGGCCGAAGGTCATCGGGCGGTTGGCGCCCATCTTCACGCCGGTCCAGCCGTTGTCGTTATGCGAGGCGGTGACCATCGCGACACAGGGACAATCGAGGGCGAACTGGCCGAAATAGGCCATGGGCGAGAGGGCGAGGCCGACATCCTTCACGCGCAGACCGGCGGCCTGCATGCCGGCGATCAGCGCGAGCTTGATCGAGGAGGAATAGGCGCGAAAATCGTGGCCGGTGACGATATCGGGGCGAACGCCCATCTCGTGGACGAGGGTCCCGATGCCCATTCCGAGGGCCTGGACGCCCATGAGGTTGATCTCCTGAGGGAACAACCAGCGGGCATCGTATTCCCGAAATCCGGTGGGCTTCACCAGGGGAAACTGCTCAAACTCGAAGGTATTGGGCTTCAGCGAAGCGTGCGGCTTTGGAAACATCGCGGGCCCTTATTGTCTCGAAGCGACCGCATTCTGCGGATGGCACTCCGCGACGGGTCGTTCAGCGAATGGCAATCGGCAAATGGCGTACAGCGAGCGCCATCTGCAAGCGTCTACAGCAAGCATCGACAGCAAGCGCCATACCGGAACCGGAACCGCGGGGGAAGGCCGCGTCAGCCGCGCATCATCAGCCTGCCATCGGACATCTTGAAATCGTTGAGCCGCCGCAGGAACGACATTCCGAGGAGGCTCGTGCCGAGGCGTCCCCGTGGCAGGACCACGGCCTCGACATCGCGAATGCTGATCGTGCCGACGCGCATCACCGGGATCCGCACGTTCGCGGCCGCGACGGTGCCGTTGGCGGTATCGATGCGGCGGGTGAAGTCCTGCTCGTAGACGCGCAGCCCGAGCCGCTGTGCGTCCTCGTAACTGAAGGCGCAGATGGTGGCCCCGGTATCGACCAGCATCTTCAGGGAGCGGCCCGCCACGTCGACATCGGTGGCGAAATGTCCGTTGGAATCGGCCGACAAGGTGATGGCGTTCGGCGCGAAGCGCGTCGGGTTGGTGCCGCCGAGGCTCGTACTGTCGATGTTGAGGGCCGTCTCGCCGCGCTCTCGCGGGTGCGGCGCGTTCTCGAATCGCGTCACCAGGCTCATGGCGACGGTGACGGCGGCGGACGTCACCCCCAATGCCCAAAGAACCGGTTGCGTCATCGCTGGTCACCTCGCCAAGTTTGTCACCTCGCCAAGTTGGTCACCTCGCCAATTGACCCGCCATTCTTCTGTCCCGGCCGGTGAACAAACCCCTCTCAGATGGGCGGAGGCCGGCGCCGACCGCTCGCATGATGAGCGAAGCGTTTGCCGGATACGTGGCATTCTCCTGACTGGGCTCCCACGAGCGGCCCCTCCCTCGGCCTGAGAGATGCCTGTCCTCGACCGCGCGGCGAGAAGCCGAACGTTGCACTTCGCGCCTTCTGCGGGTATGCAGCCTTCGCGCTCGCCAGACACCCTTGGAGGCACGGGCGCGTCGTGGATCGGTGAGGGCCGTCCGTTTCGGGCGGCCTTTGGCGTTTCGCGGCTTATTTTTGTTTCATCTGAAGGATCACGCCATGAGCGCAGTAAAGCCGCTTGAGGCCGTGGCACGCGACCGGGTCGGCAAGGGGGCCGCCCGGGAAGTTCGTCGCCAGGGCAACGTTCCCGCCGTCATCTATGGTGGCGGCCAGGCTCCGCAGGCCATCGCCATCGACCTCGTCCGCACACGCACCCTGATCTACGCCGGTGGGTTCAAGACCACTCTGTTCGAGATCAATGCCGGCGGCCGTAAGACCCGCGCCATCCCGCGCGACTTCCAGCTCGACCCGGTGACGGGCGTGCCCCTGCATGTCGACTTCCTCCGCGTCGTCGCGGGCCAGAACCTCACCGTCGAAGTGCCCGTGCATTTCATCAACGAAGATGAGGCTCCCGGCATCAAGAAGAACGGCGGCACCCTCAACGTCGTCCTGCACACGCTCTCGCTCGAAGTGCCCGCCGACGCGATCCCCGACGCGGTCGAGGTCGATCTCACCGGTCTCCAGATCGGCGATTCGATCCACATCGAAGCCGTGAAGCTCCCGGCCAACACGACCTTCACCGGCGAGGCCGAGGCCACCGTCGCCAACGTCGTGCCGCCGACCGTGCTCGGCGCCGAGGTCGAGGCCGAAGAGGCCGCGATCGCCGAAGCGCAGTCGACCGAAGCCGCGGAAGAGAAGGCCGAAGAGGCCGCAGAGGACGCCGAAGAGGCTGCCGAGAACAAGAAGGAGGATTGAGACCGAGGGGCTTCACGCCCCGGTCTCGCCTCCATCCACGGGTGCTCCGGCCGCGAGGTCGGGGCACCTTTTGTTTGATGCCACCCGTTCGTCGTCCATCTCGGTGATGATGCCATCTTGGAGATGATGCCATGCGCCTGATCGTCGGGCTCGGCAATCCAGGGGCCCGCTATGCGGGCAACCGCCACAATATCGGTTTTCTCGCCCTCGACGAGATCGCGCGCGTCCACCGCGCGGGACCGTGGCGTCGCAAGTTCCAGGGCGATGTGAGCGAGGCCACGCTGGGCACCGAGCGCGTCGTGCTCCTGAAGCCCCAGACCTTCATGAACGAGTCAGGCCGCTCGGTCTCCGAAGCGCAGCGCTTCTACAAGATTGCCCTCGCCGATGTGATCGTGCTCCACGACGAACTCGATCTGGCGCCGGCCAAGCTCCGTGTGAAGATCGGCGGCGGCAATGCCGGCCATAACGGCCTGCGCTCGATCACGGCCCAATGTGGCAACGAGTATCGACGCGTCCGCCTCGGCATCGGTCATCCCGGCGACAAGGCCCTGGTCCATGCCTATGTCCTGAACGATTTCGGCAAGGGCGAGCGGGCCTGGGTCGAGGATCTCTGCCGCGCCGTGGCGGACCACGCTCACCTTCTGGCTCAAAGCGAGGATGCGAGCTTCCAGAACAAGGTCCATCTCGCCATGGCGGGCCGCGGCTGGGACGACGTCAAACAGGTCAATGCCGCAGCCACCGGCCGTGATTGACACGAAAACACGAGGACACGATATCGCTGGGGAATGAAGGCGTGTGTTCCCTGCGCGAGGACATGCTCGGAGGACATGGCCGACGGCCAGAGCCTCGCCACTCTTCGGTGTCATCGACCTCGTCCACGCCTCACGCCAGCGCCGCGCTGGCCCTTACCTGACGGACATAAAGACCATGGGCTTCAAATGCGGCATCGTCGGCCTGCCGAACGTCGGCAAGTCGACCCTCTTCAACGCGTTGACGCAGACGGCGGCGGCCCAGGCCGCGAATTATCCGTTCTGCACCATCGAGCCGAATGTCGGCGAGGTGGCGGTGCCGGATTCGCGCCTCGACGATCTGGCGAAGATCGCCGCGTCGAAGGAGATCATCGCGACGCGGCTGACCTTCGTCGACATTGCCGGCCTCGTCCGCGGCGCCTCGAAGGGCGAGGGGCTCGGCAACCAGTTCCTCGCCAACATCCGTGAGGTCGACGCCATCGCCCATGTGGTGCGCTGCTTCACCGACGGCGACGTGACCCATGTGGAAGGCAAGGTCGATCCGGCGGCCGATATCGAGACGATCGAGACCGAGCTGATGCTGGCCGATCTCGACAGTCTCGAGAAGCGCGTCGTCGCCCTGGAGAAGAAGGCCAAGGGCGCCGACAAGGAAGCCAAGGAGATGCTCGACCTCGTGAGCCGCTCCCTGCCGCTCCTGCGCGAGGGCAAGCCCGCCCGCATGGTGAGCCGCAAGCCGGAGGAGGAGAAGCTGTTCCAGTCCCTCGGCCTGATGACCGCCAAGCCGGTTCTCTACGTCTGCAACGTCGACGAAGCCGATGCCGACAAGGGCAACGCCTATTCCGACGCGGTGCTGGCCCGCGCCAAGGAGGAGGGCGCCAAGGCGGTCGTCGTCTCGGCCAAGATCGAGAGCGAGATCGCGGTGATGCCGCTCGCCGACCAGGGTGACTTCCTCGAGGCGGTGGGACTCGCCGAGCCCGGCCTGAACCGCGTCATCCGCGCCGGCTACGACCTCCTCGGCCTCATCACCTACTTCACCGTGGGCCCGAAGGAGGCGCGCGCCTGGACCATCGAGAAGGGCACTCGCGCCCCGGCGGCGGCGGGCGTTATCCACTCGGATTTCGAGAAGGGCTTCATCCGCGCCGAGACCATCGCCTTCACCGACTACACCTCCCTGAAGGGTGAGTCCGGCGCGAAGGAAGCCGGCAAGTTCCGCCTCGAAGGCAAGGAATACGTGGTTCAGGACGGCGACGTCCTGCATTTCCGCTTCGCCAATTGAGGCGTTGCCGGAGCGGCGTGCCACCCTCCCGTCGTCTCGGGGCGTCGAGAGGCGTTTCCGGGGCGACGACGTGCGATCGGCGTTCTCGGCGACCGATCAGGAACACACCAGGATGGACCGTATGACCGGTATCGCCTTCGAGGATTTCAGCCCCGGCGACGTGATCGAGGGCGGTCCGATCACCGTGACCCGCGATGAGATCGTCGCCTTCGCCAGAGAGTTCGATCCGCAGCCGTTCCATCTCGACGAGGAGGCGGCCAAGGCGACGCTGGCGGGACAGCTGATCGGCTCCGGCTGGCAGACCGCCGGATTCGGGATGCGCTTGCTCCAGGCCCATGTGTTTCGCGGCGCCACGTCGATGGGCTCGCCCGGCATCGCGCAGCTGCGCTGGCTGCGTCCGGTCCTGCCGAACGACGCGCTGCGGATCGTCACGAAGGTCGAGGAATGCCGCGCCTCGGGCTCGAAGCCCGACCGCGGCTTCGTTCGCTTCGCGATGACCGTCCTCAACGGGCGCGACGACATCGTGATGACGCAGGCTTTCGCGGTGATCTTCGCACGGCGGGGCGCCGCCCCCTTGCCCCCGCGCGCGGTGGAACTCAGCGACCCGGCCCCGGTGATCGAGGGAGAGGATGCCGAGACGCTGCTCTTCCTCAAACAGGCCAAGCTCGGCACCCTGCGCGACCTCGGGGGCCACGTCTTCACTCCGGAATCCATCATCGACTTCGCGCGGGCCTACGATCCCCAGGCCTTCCATCTCGACGAAGCAGCGGCGCGCGAGACTCATTTCGGCGCACTCTGCGCCTCGGGCTGGCACACGGCAGCAGTCTGGATGAAGCGCCTCCACATCACCCGGCAGCACGACATCGCGCTGACCGAGCGGGACGGGCCGGTGCCCCAGCTCGGCCCCTCGCCGGGTTTTCGCGACCTACGCTGGCTCGCCCCGGTCTATGCCGGCGATACGATCCGCTACGGCTGCACCCTGCTCGACAAGCGGGAATCGAGTTCGCGCCCGGGCTGGGGCGTCGCCACCCACCACAACACCGCGCAGAACCAGCGCGGGGAACGGGTGTTCGAGTTCACCGGGTCGGTGTTCTGGCAGTGGCAGGCGTAAGCGTTAAGCGACCGAACGCCGCTCCGGATAGAGCGACAGCAATCCTTCTGCATCCGCCCGCGCCACGCCGCGCTCGGTGATGATCCCCGTCACCAGCCGAGCCGGGGTCACGTCGAAGGCGGGATTGGCGACGGGACTTCCGGGCGAGACCACCTCGATCGTGGCGAAGCCGCCATCCGCGAGGCGGCCGGTGAGATGGGAGACTTCGCGCCCGTCGCGCTCCTCGATCGGGATCTGCGCGACCCCGTCGTCGAGGGTCCAGTCGATCGTTGAGAAGGGCAGGGCGGCGTAGAACGGCACGTGATTGTCGGAAGCGGCGAGCGCCTTCAGATAGGTGCCGATTTTGTTGCAGACGTCACCCGAGGCCGTGGTGCGGTCCGAGCCGACGATGCAGACGTCGATCTCGCCATGCTGCATCAGATGCCCGCCGGCATTGTCAGCGATGACGGTGTGGGGCACGCCGTGGGCGTTGAGCTCGAAGGCGGTGAGCGCGGCGCCCTGGTTCCGAGGCCGGGTCTCGTCGACGTAGACATGCACCGGGATGCCGGCCTCGTGCGCGACATAGATCGGCGCCAGGGCCGTGCCCCAATCGACGGTGGCGAGCCAGCCGGCATTGCAGTGGGTCAGCACGTTGAGGCGCGCGCCCTTGGCCTTGTGGAGTTCGGCCAGGATCTCGGCGCCGTGGCGGCCGATGGCGTGGCAACTCTCGACGTCTTCCTCCGCGATTCGCCCGGCCTCGGCGAAAGCGAAAGCGGCGCGCTCGGAGACACCGACCGTGCGGAGCTTCGCCGCGACGCGGTCGAGCGCCCAGCGCAGGTTGATCGCGGTGGGCCGCGTCGCCGCGAGGGTCGCCACCGCATGCTCGATCGCGGCATCGGAAGCATCCTCGCGCAGGCCGAGCGCGAGGCCGTAAGCGGCCGTGACGCCGATCAGCGGAGCGCCGCGCACGATCATGGTGCGGATGGCGATCGCCGCGTCGTCCAGGGTGGCGAGCCGCTTCAACTCGAAGGCGAAGGGCAGGCGGGTCTGGTCGATGACCGCGACAGATGCGCCGTCGGCGGCGGGCAGGATGGTGCGGTAGGGTTTGCCATCGATGTTCATGGGCGGGCCTCTCGCACAATCCGGCCGGGAGAGCCAGCCTGTTGGTCGGGCGCACACGCGTGACTTGCGGAGCCGCGAATCTCGGTCATGCTGCGTTTTCGTCGCATCCGCCGACGTTTCGGCAATCGGCGACCCGAGGGAGCACAGTCCAATGAGCGACCATCTCGCCGATGTGAAGAAATACGCCAAATCCGCCGTCGATGAGAAGGCGTTGGAGAGCATGGCGAAGACCTACCGGCTGGTCTTGTCGCAAGCGGATACGCGCTATGTTGCCTGCTCAGACCAGGCGGAACTTGACCGGGTTCGCGAGAACTTCCTGAAGAAGAAGCTCGGCCTGTCGAGCGACGACCTCGACGCCTCGATCAAGAGCGTGTGCGAGACGATGAAGGCCAGCCGGTCGAAATCCCGACTGACCTTCTACTATCTGCTGGCCGAGCATTACGGGAAGCTCGGCACCTTCGGGTAGGGCGAAGGCGGCACACCTCCCCTGGAGGGGGAGGGTGTGATGCCACCCGTCCCGCTTCAGAAGCTCACTGGCCGCGCCCGCTTCACCTGAGGGATCGCTTCGATCTCGGCGCGCACGCGCTCCGAGATCGGTGCGTCGACGGCGCAGAAGCAGATGGCGTTGCCGCCCTCTTCCTCGCGGCCGAGATTGAACGTGGCGACGTTGACACCGGCCTCGCCGAGAATGGTGCCGAGCCGGCCGATGAAGCCCGGCTTGTCGTGGTTGCGCACGTAGAGCATGTGCGGCGCGAAGGCGGCATCGATGGCGATGGAGCGGATCTCGATGATGCGCGGCTTGCCGTCATGGAACACCGTTCCGGCGGCGTCGCGCGGCATGTCCTCCGCATCGATGGTGATGCGCACCACCGATTCGTAGTCGCTCGCCCCGCCTTCGCGCTTGATCTCGTCCACCACGATGCCGCGTTCGCGCGCCAGGGCGGGGGCCGACACCATGTTGATGTCCTGGAGGAAGGGCCGGAGCGCACCCGTCACCGCAGCCGCGGTGAGCGCCCGGGTGTTCATGCCGGCCACCGCGCCTTCGTAGGTGATGCGGATGCCCTTGATCGGCGCATCGGTGAGCTGGCCGAGGAACGAGCCGAGCTTCTCGGCGAGGGCCACGAACGGCTTGAGGCGCGGGGCCTCGTCGGCGGAGATCGACGGGAAGTTGATCGCGTTGGTGATGGCTCCCGTCATCAGGTAATCGGACATCTGCTCGGCGACCTGCAGCGCCACGTTCTCCTGGGCCTCGTTGGTGGAGGCGCCGAGATGCGGCGTGCAGATGACGTTGGGATGGCCGAAGAGCGGGTTGGTGTTCGCCGGCTCCTCGATGAAGACATCGAAGGCCGCCCCCGCCACATGGCCCGAATCGAGCGCAGCCCGGAGCGCCACCTCGTCCACGAGGCCGCCGCGGGCGCAATTGACGATGCGGACGCCGGGCTTGGTCTTGGCGAGGTTCTCTGCCGACAGGATGTTGCGGGTCTTGTCGGTCATCGGCACGTGCAGGCTGATGATGTCGGCCCGCGCCAGCAGCGCATCGAGCTCGACCTTCTCCACGCCGATCTCGAGGGCGCGTTCGGGCGAGAGGTAGGGATCGTAGGCCACGACCTTGAGCTTGAGGCCGATGCCGCGGTCGGCGACGATGGCGCCGATATTGCCGCAGCCGATGATGCCGAGCGTCTTGCCGGTGATCTCGACACCCATGAAGCGGTTCTTCTCCCACTTGCCGGCCTGGGTCGAGGCATCCGCCTGCGGGATCTGCCGGGCCAGCGCGAACATCATCGCCACCGCATGTTCGGCGGTGGTGATGGAATTGCCGAACGGCGTGTTCATCACGATGACGCCGCGCGCCGTGGCGGCCGCGACGTCCACATTGTCGACGCCGATCCCGGCGCGGCCGATGACCTTCAGCCGTGAGGTCTGCGCCAAGATCTTCTGCGTGACCTTGGTGGCCGAGCGGATGGCGAGGCCGTCGTAATGGCCGATCACCGCAGCGAAGCGGTCCTTGTCCTTGCCGAGGTTGGGAAAGAAATCGACGTCGATTCCGCGGTCACGAAAGATCTGAACGGCAGCATTCGAGAGGGAATCGGAAATGAGCACCTTGGGAGCAGCCATGAGGGCCTCCGGCTCTTGAGGAAGGGAATTTTTTCGGAGGTGAGGCGTGACGGCGCGGCAGGTCTCAACCCTCCCCCCACATTGCGGGGGAGGGTGGTCGCGGAGCGACCGGGAGAGGGGACGACCTTTCCGGACGGCGCGCTCCCCTCACCCGACCCGCTGCGCGGGCCACCCTCTCCCGCAGGGGGGAGAGGGGGAGGGAGCATTGCCTCAGGCAGCCTTGGCGAGCTTGGCCTTCTGGGCCGCGTACGCCCAGTCGAGCCACGGCATCAGCGCTTCGAGATCCGAAGCCTCCACCGTGCCGCCGCACCAGATGCGAAGGCCGGCCGGCGCATCGCGATAGGCGCCGATGTCGAAGGCGATGCCCTCGGCGTCGAGCGTATCGGCAATGCCCTTGGCGACCGCAGCCACGGTCGCATCGCCCCTGGCGAGGACGTCGGGATCGGTGATGACGAGGCACACGCCCGTGTTCGAATACGTCGCCGGGTCGACGGCGAGATGGCCGATCCACGGGGTCCGCGCCACCCAATGGTGGACGATCCTGGCATTGGCATCGGCCCGCGCATGGAGCGCGTCGAGACCGCCGATCGATTGTGCCCAGCGCAGGGTGTCGAGATAATCCTCGGTGGCCAGGAGCGAGGGCGTATTGATTGTGTCGCCCTTGAAGATGCCCTCGATCAGCTTGCCGCCCTTGGCCATGCGGAAGACCTTCGGGATCGGCCAGGCGGGAACGTTGCTCTCGATCCGCGCGACGGCGCGGGGCGAGAGGACGAGCATGCCATGCGCGGCCTCGCCGCCCATGACCTTCTGCCAGGAGAAGGTGACGACATCGAGCTTCGCCCAGTCGAGCGGCATGGCGAAAGCGGCCGAGGTCGCATCGCAGATGGTCACGCCTTCACGGTCGGCGGCGATCCAGTCGCCGTTCGGCACGCGCACGCCGGCGGCGGTGCCGTTCCAGGTGAAGATGACGTCGTTGTGCTTGGTATCGATCGCCGCGAGGTCCGGCAGCACGCCGTAGGGCGTCTGGTGGACGATGGGCGAGATCTTCAGTTCCTGCAGCGCATCCGTGACCCATTCGGAACCGAACGCCTCCCAGGCCGCGACTTCCACCGTCTTCGGGCCGAGCATCGACCACATGGCCATCTCGACGGCGCCGGTATCGGAGGCGGGGACGATGGCGATGCGATAATCGGCGGGCACGCGCAGCACGGTGCGGGTCAGCTCGATGGCCTCGACCAGCTTGGCCTTGCCGACGGGAGAGCGGTGCGAGCGGCCGAGAGCGGCGTTCTCAAGGGCCTGGAGAGTCCAGCCGGGACGCTTGGTGCAGGGGCCGGACGAGAAGTTCGGCACGCGAGGGCGCGTGTTGGGACGTGTCATGATGATCAGTCCATCCTTACAGATGAATGCTCCTCGTTGGGGAGGAGTGGCCCGGCGCTGCCAATGAACCATCGGCGCCGAATAAGCAAGATGCCGGTCCGATAAATTCAGTCCTGCGGACAAGTCGGAGGATTGCTTCTTCGATCAAGTCTTTGCCGATCAGCGCTTTATCGGTGAGGACACTGACGGGCCAAGAAGGTCCGGTCGTCGCTCCCGCGTAATCCGCCGCGCTTCGTCCCGACGCCAGCGCGCGATGGCGCCGTGGTTTCCGCCATTGAGAATCTCGGGAATCGCGCGGCCCTCCCATTCGCGGGGCCTCGTGTAATGCGGGTATTCGAGAAGGCCGCCCTCGAAGCTCTCCTCCTCTCCGGAGACGGACTTTCCCATGACGCCGGGCAGAAGCCGGATACAGGCATCCAGCACGACCATCGCAGCCATCTCGCCGCCGGACAGGATGTAGTCTCCGATGGAGACCTCCTCGAGATTCCGTGCGGCGATCACACGCTCGTCCACGCCCTCGAACCGGCCGCAGACGACGACGATTCCCGGCCCCTCAGCGAGTTCGCGCACGCGATGCTGCGTCAGGGGACGTCCGCGTGGGCTCATCAGCAGGCGAGGGCGCGTGTCGGCGGGGGCCGCGACCGCATCGATGGCGGCACCGAGAACGTCGCAGCGCAGGACCATGCCGGCCCCACCCCCGGACGGCGTATCGTCCACCGCCCGATGCCGCCCGATGCCGTGCTCGCGGATCTGCCGGGCGTCGAGCGCCCAGGTCCCGCGCGCGAGGGCATCGCCGGACAGCGAGATCCCGAGCGGGCCGGGGAACATCTCCGGGTAGAGGGTGAGGATCGTGGCGGTCCAGGGCGCGCTCGTCATGGCGCTTGATGGCGCCAGAGGCCTCGCCGGGTCAACGGGACGCTTGGGCCAGCCGGCGACGAGATTTCCCGGAAGGCTCGCGAGCCGGGGCGGCACTTCCCCGGCACCGCGACGGTTATCCCGCCATGAAACGCCCTCTGCTCTCCCTCACGTCCCTGCTCCTCTCGATGACGGCCCAGGCCGCCGAGCCGTTGGCACCACCCGGCACGCCGGCCTCGGCATTCCCGCGACCCGACCGACCGGTCGCCGAGATCGTCGCTCCACTCTGGGCGTCGGAGGCCGAGCGCGACAAGGTCGACGAGGTGGGGCAGGTGGCGCGCCTGATGAAGATCTCGCCCGGAGAAAGCGTCGCCGATATCGGCGCCGGCAGCGGCTATTACACGGTCCGGCTGGCGGAGCGGGTCGGACCGAGCGGGCGGATCTTCGCGGAGGATGTCACGCCGCGCTATCTCGCCGACCTGACCTCGCGGATCGCGCGTGCCAAGCTCGACACCGTCACGGTGGTGCGGGGGGAGGCGCATGATCCGCGACTTCCGGCGGGGTCCCTCGATGCCGCCGTGCTGATCCACATGTACCACGAGATCACTCAGCCGTTCGGGCTGCTGCACAACCTCGCCGCCGCGATGAAGCCGGGAGGCCGGATCGGCATCGTCGACGCTGACACGCTGCCATCGAAGCACGGAACGCCACCCGCCCTGCTGCGATGTGAACTTTCGGCCGTGGGCTATCGCGAGACCGGCTTTTCCGTCCTCGAAGGCGGAGTCGGCTATCTCGCTGTCTTCGAGGCGCCGGCAGCCGAGGCGCGTCTCGATCCCTCCTCGATCACCCCATGCAAGGACGTGGCAACACGATCGAACCGCCGATGATCGCGCCGGGATTCACGGTTCGGTAGCGGCGAACCGCTATCGTGGACCGCCTCGAATGCCGTGCGGGAGAATGAGTGCGTGGTCCTGACGTTTTGGCTCGATCAGCCTGTCTGGCTGATGTTCGTGCTCCTGAGCGCAATCTTCGCGGTCTGCATGGGTGTCATCAGCATTCTTTCGATCTGGTCCGCGACACGGCCGGGCATGCACAAGCTCGGGGTCGGCGTCGTCGCACCCTACTTCAACGCCATCTCGGTGATGCTGGCGCTGCTCACGGGCTTCGTGGCGAACGACGCCTGGGAGCGTCAGAGGCAGGCGACGAAGATCGTGCAATCGGAGAAGACCAACCTGC
The DNA here is from genome assembly GCF_000372825.1 of Methylobacterium sp. 77. Taxonomy (NCBI): domain Bacteria; kingdom Pseudomonadati; phylum Pseudomonadota; class Alphaproteobacteria; order Hyphomicrobiales; family Methylobacteriaceae; genus Methylobacterium; species Methylobacterium sp. 77. Next base: position 397,112 of record NZ_KB910516.1, read on the forward strand.
TCGCCGTCCAGGACCTGAGCCTCGCCACGGCATCCGACATGTCCGCGATCCGCACAAAGCTGCTCGCCTACGCGAATGCCCTGATCGACGAGGAATGGCCGAAGATGACGGTGGGCGAGTCCTCGACGACGGCGAACGAGGCCCTGGGCCAGTTGATGCAATCCGTGGCCGATCCCCGGCATACCGCAGAAGCGGGTGCCACCGCGCATGCGAGCCTTCTCGACGCGGTGATGAACCTGCGGGCCGAGCGCGGCACACGCCTCGGCCTCGCCGACGTGCAGGGCGACCAGTCGAAATGGCTGACGCTGATGGTGCTGGCGCTGCTCACCCTGGTGTCCATCGGGCTGATCCATGTGGACAAGCCGGTGCCGCAGGCCGTGGCGATGATCCTGTTCTCGGTCGCCACGGTGACGACGCTGGGCATGATCGGGCTGCACGAGCGCCCGTTCGACGGGCCGATGCCAGTGACGTCGGCTCCCCTGGAGGCGGCGCGGACGGCGATGACGAGCGTCAAGCCCTGACGACGCACCGGTCCGGGGTCACGCGCCTCAGGCGGGCTCGTCGGCCGGTTTCGGCCCGGCGGGCGCGAACAGATCGTCCGGCGGGTCGATGACGATCCGCCCGTTCGCGACGTCGAGGGTCGGAACGAAGACCTTGGTGAAGGGCAGGAGCGCCGTCGAGCCGCCAAGGGCCGGCTTGATCTCCAGGAGATCGCCGCCACCGTAATTCGGCACGTCCGTGACGGTGCCGAGGACCGCGCCGGACGTATCCACCACCTCGAGGCCGACCAGGTCGGCGGTGAAGAACTCGTCCTCGTCCTCGACATGGCCGAGACGGTCGCGCGGCAGGTAGATCGCGAGGCGGTTCAGGGCTTCAGCGCCGGTGCGGTCGGAGACGCCCTTGACCCGCACGACGAGAAGGTCGGGCGAAGCACCGCCGGCCCGGCGCACATCGGTCAGTTCGATGCGCTGGCCGCCCGCGCCGATCAGCAATCCGTAGGATGCGATGGCCTGCGGGTCGCCGGTATAGGATTTCAGGCGGATCTCGCCGTTGAGCCCGTGCGCACGACCGAACTCGCCCATCTGGACGAGGCTCGGATCGGTGGAGGGGAGCGGCACCTCCGGCATCGGCCGGGGCCGATGCGCGGAGGTCGCCGAACCCGAGCCTATACGGCTCGGGCGGTCGCGACGGCCGCCATCGCCGGTGGGAGTGTTGCCTCCGGGACGGCGCGCCATCGCGGGAACGCCTTAGGCTGCGGCGTCTTCGGCCGGGGCAGCGGCCTTCTCGGCGCGCTTGGCGGCGCGCTCCTTGGCCTTCTCGCCCGGCTCGGCCTTCTGCGGGTTGTTGCGCGCGGGGCGCTTGGCGAGGCCGGCGGCATCGAGGAAGCGCAGGACGCGGTCGGTGGGCTGGGCGCCCTTGGCGAGCCAGGCCGTGATCTTCTCGGACTCGAGCACGATACGGGCCGGATCGTCCTTGGCCTTCATCGGGTCGTACACGCCGACCTTCTCGATGAAGCGGCCATCACGGGGCGCGCGGGCATCGGCGACGACGATGCGGTAGTACGGGCGCTTCTTGGCGCCGCCACGGGTGAGACGGATCTTGAGGGACATTGTTCTGGCTCCTGAGCTTTGTGTGTCTGCTATGAGGCGAATGGCGAATGGTGAGTGGCGAATGGAGCGCTGAACCGCGTTCCCCCTCTTCGCCACTCGCCATTCGCCATCCGCTCAACTCATTTCTTCTTCCCGAACGGGAAACCGCCGAGGCCCGGCAGACCGCCCGGCCCCTTCGGTCCTCCGAGCCCCGGAAGGCCCGGCATCTTTCCGCCGCCGAAACCCGGCGGCATGGATGGCAGCTTGCCGCCCATCTGCTTCTGCATCGCCTCGATCTGCTCCGGTGTCGGCTCGGGCATGCCGGGAGGAAGACCGGGCATGCCGCCCATGCCGCCGCCACCGCCGAGGCCGAACATCGAGCCGAGCGCCTGGCCGATGCCGCGCTTGCCCGACCCCATCGCCTTCATCATGTCGGCCATGGTCCGGTGCATCTTGAGGAGCTTGTTGAGCTCCTCGACCTTCGTCCCCGAACCCGCCGCGATGCGCTTCTTGCGGGAATTCTTGAGGATGTCGGGATTCTTACGCTCCTGCGCGGTCATCGAGGAGATGATGGCGCGCTGGCGCTTGAACATGTTCTCATCGAGATTGGCGCCCTCGACCTGCTTCTTCATGGCGCCCATGCCGGGCAGCATGCCCATCAGGCCGCCGATGCCGCCCATCTTCTCCATCTGGGCAAGCTGCATCGACAGGTCGTCGAGGTCGAACTTGCCCTTGCGCATCTTCTCCGCCGTGCGGAGCGCCTGCTCGTGGTCGATGGTCTCGGCCGCCTTCTCGACGAGCGAGACGATGTCGCCCATGCCGAGGATGCGGTTGGCGACGCGGGAGGGGTGGAACTCCTCCAGCGCGTCGACCTTCTCGCCGGTACCGACGAGCTTGATCGGCTTGCCGGTGACGGCGCGCATCGACAGGGCCGCGCCACCGCGCGAATCGCCGTCCATGCGGGTCAGCACGATGCCGGTGACGCCGAGGCGCTCGTCGAAGGCGCGCGCGGTCACCACAGCGTCCTGGCCGGTGAGCGCGTCGGCCACCAGCAGAACCTCGTGAGGGTTCGTCGCCGCCTTGACCTCGGCGGCCTCGGCCATCAACGCCTCGTCGAGGGTGATGCGGCCGGCGGTGTCGAGCATGACCACGTCGAAGCCGCCGAGACGCGCGGCATCCATGGCGCGACGGGCGATCTGCACCGCCGACTGGCCTTCGACGATCGGCAGGCTGTCGACGCCGACTTGCTTCGCCAGGATCGCCAGCTGCTCCATGGCGGCCGGACGGCGGGTATCGAGGGAGGCGAGCAGCACCTTGCGCTTGTCGCGGTTCGTCAGGCGCCGCGCGATCTTGGCGGTGGTGGTGGTCTTGCCCGAGCCCTGGAGGCCGACCATCAGGATGGCGACGGGGGCGGGGGCATTGAGATCGATGAGACCGGCTTCGGAGCCGAGCATGGCCACGAGTTCGTCGTTGACGATCTTCACGACCATCTGGCCGGGGGTCACCGACTTGACGACGACGGCGCCCACTGCCTTCTCGCGCACCTTCTCGGTGAAGCCGCGCACCACTTCCAGGGCGACGTCGGCTTCGAGGAGGGCGCGGCGCACCTCGCGCAGGGCGGCGGTGACATCGGCCTCGGTGAGCGCACCGCGACGGGTGAGCCCGGAGAGAATACCGGAGAGGCGGTCGGACAGGCCTTCAAACATCGTTTAGGTCTCCCGAACCCTACTGGAACAGGCCGGCGGACGAGACGCGGCGCGCCTGGAGCGCCGCCTCGAAGGCATTGACCGCCGCAGCGAACTTGTCCCGGCAATCGGGATTGCAGAACCCGACCACGGAGCCGTTGTAGAGCGTCAGGGAATCGGCCGCGATCGGCTTGCCCGACCAGGGGCAGACCTCGTTGACCGCATCCTCGATGCGTAGGGTTTCATGCGTCTGCGACAGGGTGAGACTCAATCGACTGGATCGGCGGAGCGACGACCTGTTCCCAACGCGAAACTCGCCCGAGGGCGCATCGCGCTGTCGGGCGTTGACCTCCGGTCTCGAAGGACCGGTCGGCGTTCGTATTGACGACATGTCGTCTGATATGAGGTTGGCGGGTTAGTCGGTGAGCCTGCGCAAGTCAAGATACGGGACGCAGATGCAAGCCAAGCAGCCGAAAGCACATCAGCGCTTCTCGAACTTGGGCTTTCTCAATTCCGCCTGCAGCTTCAGCACCTCGTCCAGGCTCATGGAGCGGCTGCTCCAGTTGGTTTCCATGATGTTGATGGCGGTGAAGCTGTAATGGGCCTTGCCGCCATAGGCGTCGAAGACGGTCCCGTCCGGGTCCGGTGCGACCGGCTTGACGTAATCCACCCGATAGGACGGGTTGCCGCCCTTGCCGGTGACGGCGATGCGCACGGAGGCGCTGCCGTGCCGCTTCTGGCAGAAGCGCATGTTGGTGAGCATCCGGCTCAGGTAGGCGTCGGCCTCCTCCAGGGCGGGAACGACGTCCACGAGGGTCGCGTCGGAGGCGAGGTGCGTCTTCTTGATCATGTCGGCCCGTTGGTTTGGTGGCGCACCATAGGCACACCATTCCGGCGATGCGAGACCTTGCGAAACCGGGCGGTTCAGCCCTCGGCGAGCGCCGCCACCGGCGCGGCCGCGCCGCGGGACACGCCTTCAGCGACCTCCGCGAGAATTTCGTACGACCTCACGCGGGCGGCGTGATCGTGGATGGCCGACGCCACCATGACCTCGTCGGCGCCGGTCTCGGCGATCAGGGCGGCGAGCCCGCGACGCACGGTCTCCGGCGATCCGACGATGGAGCGCGCGAGCATCCCCGAGGCCTGCCGCTTCTCGGCGGGCGACCAGTAGGTCTCGATATCGTCGATGGGGGCCGCCAGCAGGCCGCGCGTGCCGCGGAACATGTTGGTGAATTGCTGCTGCGCCGAGGTGAACAGGCGGCGCGCCTGCGCGTCCGTCTCGGCCGCGACGATGTTGACGCCCATCATCGCGTGGGGCCGCGACATCTGCTCGGACGGCGTGAAACGCTCGCGATAGACGGCGAGCGCCGGGAGCAGCGCATCCGGCGCGAAATGCGAGGCGAAGGCATAGGGCAGGCCGAGCATGGCCGCGAGCTGTGCGCCGAACAGGCTCGAACCCAGGATCCAGAGCGGAACCCTGGTGCCCGTCCCCGGCACCGCCTGGATCGCCTGCCCCGGCGTCAGGTCGCCGAGGAACGCCTGGAGTTCGAGGACATCCTGCGGGAACTGGTCCGAGGTCTCGGGCGAGCGCCGCAATGCCCGCAACGTACGCTGGTCGGTGCCGGGAGCCCGGCCGAGGCCGAGATCGATCCGGCCCGGATACAGGGTCTCCAGCGTGCCGAACTGCTCGGCGACGACCATGGGCGAATGGTTGGGCAGCATGATGCCGCCGGCCCCGACGCGGATGCGGCTGGTGCCCGCCGCCACATGGCCGATGACGACGGAGGTCGCCGCACTCGCGATGCCGACCATGTTGTGATGCTCGGCGAGCCAGTATCGGCGGTAGCCCAGGCGTTCGGCGGCCCGTGCCAGGTCGAGCGCGTTGCGAAGGGCATCCGCGATCGTCGAACCCTGCGGCACGAAGGCGAGATCGAGAACGGAAAGTGGGATCATCAATCGCTTGTCCGTATGCGTCGGCAGCCGTCTCGCGCCGATGTGAAACCGTCCCCCCCGTCCGATAGATCGCGACGCGACCGCCGCTCCGCAAGCGTCGTCAGAGGCCGGGATGGCATGCGCGGCGGTCGGCTCCGGCGATCCGGGACGGGACACGAGCGTCCGTCGACCTATATGGCTGTGCTCCGACCACCACCCCGAACCAGAGCAACGCCGCCGTGTCTCCCGGATACCTGCCCTTCGCCGGCGCCCTCGATCTCCCTGCCTATACCTGCGACAATTGCGGGTTCTGGCAGCGCCATTTCGAGCCGCCGGCTTCGTGTCCCATGTGCCTCGACGCACGTCACGTGGTGCCGCAGAAGGGCTGGCAGTTCTGGAGCGAGCGCGAGGCGCAGGACCGGTTCCCCTGTCATTGGAAGGAGCTGGAGCCGGGCGTCTGGCGCTTCTGGAACGATCCCGTCTCCGGCATCGGCCCGAGCGCCTTCCTGATCCAGACCCCGGCCGGGAATATGGGGTTCGAGGCCTGCCCGGTTTTCAGCGAGGCCGCTTTGAAGCACATCGCCTCGCTGGGCGGGATGCAGGTGCTGTCCTCCTCGCACCCGCATGCCTACGGCGCGCTGGTGCAGTTGCAGGACAGGTTCGACCCGGAACTCTGCCTTCCGGCGGCCGACTTCATCTGGAGCGCCGCGCTCCAGGTGTCATGGCCCTACGACGACTTTCTCGAACCGCTTCCCGGTCTCGAACTCCACCGCACGGCCGGCCATTTCGACGGCCATGCGGTTCTGTTCGACCGATCGCGAAAGATCCTGTTCTGCGGAGACGCCCTGAAGTTCGAACTCGACCCGAAGGACTTTCGCAGGGCGGAGACGATCTCGGCTCACAAGGCCTTCGTCCGTGGCGTGCCGCTGACCACGAACGAACTCCGGCGCTATCGCGACGTGTTCTCCCAGCTCGATTTCACCCAGACCTGGACGCCGTTCGAACCCGCCGCCAATTGCGGCCGGGCGGAAGTGCTGGCGCTCATCGACGGCATGCTGGCGACCCGCCCGCATGCCGCCCCCGTCAGGCTCGACAGCCTCCGGCGATAAGTCAGCCGCGTTTGGCGGTCTGGCCGAACATCACCTTCTTGGCGTCCTCGCTCATGGTCTTGCCATGGTCGGGGTTCACCTCGGTCGAGCGGGCATAGGCCGCCTTGGTGGCGGGGCGCTCGCCGATCGCCGTGAACCAGCGCTTCAGGTGAGGGAAATCATCGAGGTTCTGGCCCTGTTTCTCCCACGGGACGATCCACGGATAGGAAGCCATGTCGGCGATGGAGTAATCGGGACCGGCGACGAATTCGCGGTCGGCCAAGCGATGGTCGAGCACGCCGTAGAGACGGTTGGTTTCCTTGACGTAGCGCTCGACGGCATAGGGAATCTTCTCCGGCGCGTATTGGGAGAAGTGGTGGTTCTGACCGAGCATCGGGCCGAGCCCGCCCATCTGCCAGAACAGCCATTGCAGGACGTCCGCCCGGCCCCGCAGGTCGGACGGGATGAAGCGCCCGGTCTTCTCGGCGAGATAGAGCAGGATCGCGCCCGATTCGAAGAGCGATACCGGCTCGCCGCCATCCCGCGGCTCATGATCGACGATGGCCGGCATCCGGTTGTTCGGGGCGATGGCCAGGAAATCCGGCTTGAACTGCTCGCCCTTGCCGATGTTCACCGCCTTGATCGTGTAGGGAAGCCCGGCTTCCTCGAGAAATATCGTCACCTTGTGGCCGTTCGGCGTTGGCCAATAATGGAGGTCGATCATCGGAATCCCTTCCAGCGAGCCGCTGATAACCGAGCGGCGCTGAACGCCGAGGTGGAGACCGGCGGCATCGAGATCAAGCCGGTGCTGATGGCTCGAATGCGATGGATTTTCCGTCCGATCGATTCACGAGTCGCGTGCTTGCATCCGCGTTCGCGGGGAAACCCGCATGGGAGACGAGCCCCATGATCAGCGCGACCTCGATCAGCAGCGGCGGGATGGCGGTGGCCACCCAGCGCTTCAACAATGCGGCGGAATCCATCGCCACGGTCGGCACCAGCCTGCCGAGCGCGACACAGGTGGACCTGTCGAGTTCGGCGGTGCAACTGATCGAGAGCAAGGCCGAGTTCGGTATCAACGCCGCCGTGCTGAAATCATCCCTCGATACCGACAGGCGCGTCCTCGACATCCTCGTCTAGCATCCGCGGAGGATCGTGGCAGGCCGACCCCATCGACGGAGGATCCACTCGATGACGATCACGGTTTCGCTGAACTCGCTCGGCCTCCTGAAAGCGCTCGACGTCGTGATGACCGCGCGCTCCGACGCCTTGCACAGGCGGGAGACCGAGCCGAGACTGGTATCCGTCAATGTGGGCGCGTCTACGGCTCCGACCCTGTCGGCCCGCCCCACAGGTCAGGACCGTATCGTCGACCTGATGGTCTAGTGATGGATCGATGTTCTAAAAATTAACCTGGCGCGACGAGGATCGGCTGCAGATTAAAGCGGGATTCATGACGTGACCACCAATCGTCGCAGCGCGTCCCGGAAAGATGCATTTCGCATCGGGGCGCTTTCCTTCGGAGATCGGCAGGCCGATATCGATTGTCTCGTCTGGGACCAATCCGAGACTGGCGCGCAGATCGAGGTCGAGACGCCGGACGCGATTCCGAACGAATTCACCCTCGTCATGACGGCCTACGCCAAGCCCCGTGCCTGCACGGTCGTGTGGAGGCGGGAGCGCAAGCTCGGCGTGGCGTTCGCCGTATGACATCGCCCCCGCCCGTTGCGTCGGTCACGACGACGGGGCTCGGAAAAATGCCGTCCTCGTTCATCATCACCCCGCTTATCGATCCGACGCGCTTGCTGTTTCCCATCAGAGAACGTACTTCCGCAACTGCGCGCGAGCGTGTCGGGGTGTAGCGCAGCTTGGTAGCGCATCTGGTTTGGGACCAGAGGGTCGTAGGTTCGAATCCTATCGCCCCGACCAATCGCGTGTTCGTCGGCCGTTCCATCCTGCAGGAGCTATCGAACTCACGATGCCGAGCGCCCGGATTTACCAGCCCGCCAAGGATGCGTCGCAATCCGGCATGGCCCGCACCAAGGCGTGGCTCCTCGAATTCGACCAGGATTCTCCGCGCGACACCGACCCCCTGATGGGATGGACCGGATCGTCGGACATGCTGCAGCAGGTTCGCCTCTCGTTCGAGACCCAGGACGAGGCCGTTGCCTACGCCACCCGGAACGGCATCACCTACCGGGTCGAGCAGCCTCAGAAGCCCGCCATCCGCAAGGGTCTGTCCTACTCGGACAATTTCAAGTTCAACCGCACGGCGCCCTGGACGCACTGATACGTCGGGCATGCGAGCGATCACCCATCAGCATCAGAGCTGAATCAGGATGGTGATCGCTCCGAAGATCAGGACCGACGACACGGCGACGGCGAGCAGGATGAGAGCGGCGCGCGATTCGCGCAGGTCGTTATCGGTCATCGAACGAGCTTAATCCCTGCCGACGCCGCCGCCAATCCGACTTTCCCCGTCGGGACGGTCCGACGTCATCCCTATCGAGCCGGCTGGCGCTCGCTCCATTCCGCATAAGGGTTGGTCCCGGTCTCGACGGGCAAGTGACGCACCTTCATCGGCTGCTCGTCGAGCGGACGAGCGAGTTCGGCGTAAATGCCGGCACCGAGCATGCCATGAACCTCCGCCTCCTCGGCCGTATAGGCGAAAAACGCCTGCTTGATTCCGGCGAGCCGCATGGCCGCGTGACACATCGGACAGGGGCGTCCGCTGGCATAGACGATACACTCATCGAGCTTGGGACGGCCGAGGGTCTGCGAGACCTCACGCAGGGCCACCATCTCGGCATGGTCGGTGGGATCGTTGCTGCGATGGATGGTGTTCACGGCGCGGCAGATCACCTGCCCGTCGCGTACGATCACGGCGCCGTAAGGTCTGCCGCCCTCCGCGACGTTGTTGGTGGCGAGGATCACCGCATCGCGCAGGTGGCGTTCGTGGTTCATCATCTCGTCCGGCATCGACGGCAATCTCCGTATCGTGGCTCTCAGAACGCGTAGCGAACCTGACAATAGGGCATGCGCTCGGCCAGCAGCGCCTTGAATCGGGCGATCCAGCGACCCTTCCAGCCGCTGCGATAGCGCAGGTTATCGCCGCCGCCTTCCGAGCGCTTGCCTTCCTGGATATCGGGGCGCCAGAGCAGGTCCTCCGCCCGCGGGTGCCAGCGCAGATTGACCGCGTGCAGGTCCGCATTGTGGGTGAGCAGGATGATCTCGGCCTTGAGCTGGGCCTTGGCCGCCGGCCCGATCCCGTCGTCGAGGGCCGCGAACAGGGCGCGCCAATCCGCCTCCCACCCTTCGTAGAGGATGACGGGCGAGAAATTGACGTGCACCTCGTAGCCGGCCGCCACGAAATCATCGATGGCCGCGATCCGCTCGGACATCGGGGCGGTGCGAACGTCCACCACCTTCGCGATCCGTTCGGGCATGAGCGAGAAGCGGATGCGGGTCTTGCCCTGAGGGTCGTAGGTCAGGAGATCGCGGTTCACGGCCTTAGTGGCGAAGGACGCCTTGGCGTTGGGCAGATCACGAAACAAAGCGACCATGTCGCGGACGCTGTCGGATAGCGAGGCATCCACGGAGAGATCGCCGTTCTCGCCGAGGTCATAGACCCAATGGGCCGCATCCACCGTATCAGGGGTGACGAGCGGCCCCTGCCGTGCGGCGTGCCGGGCGATCGCACCGCAGACCTGCTCGACATTCACGAAGAGCGAGATCGGATTGGCGAAGCCCTTGCGGCGCGGGACGTAGCAATAGGCGCAGGCCATCGCGCAACCGTTGGAGGTGGACGGGGCGATGAAATGGGCGCTGCGCCCGTTCGGCCGCATCGCCAGCCCCTTCTTCACGCCGAGCACCAGCGTCGATCGCTTGATCCGCAACCAATCCTCGGCGGATCCCTCGTTGCCGTGCAGGTTCGGGATGTTCCAGTGCGACGGGACCTCGATCCGCGTCGCCTGTGGAAAGCGGTCGAAGATCGCACGACCGCGCGCGAACTCGGCGACGGCCGGCTCGTGGTAGATCGTGCTGATGTCGATCAGGTCCCGTGCGCCCACAGGTCGCGTCACCGCGCTCGGCGGACGGTCACAGCCGCGCCAGGAGTTCGGCCTTCTTGGCCGAGAATTCCGCTTCCGTGAGCACGCCCTTGCGATGCAGATCGGACAGGCGTTCCAGCGTCGAGAGCACGTCGGCGGAGGGGGCGCTCGTCTGGTAGGTTTCCGGCTCGGAGACCGGGCGAGGGCGTTCCTCGCTGCGGACGGGCATCTCGATCGGATCGGGATGGAACGGCTTTGGATCGAGGGATCTCTCGGGTGCCGGTGACGTGCTCACCCGCTGAAGCGATTCGAGATCGACATAACCGCTGCGGCCGGTGAATCGGAGGCTCTGGGTACTGCCTTGCTGCTGCGACACGCCGGAAATGTCGTAATGGCCGGTATCGTAGAGGACCAGCGTTCCCGCGCTCTCGACCGCGAGCAGGCGGCTGTCGGGGAAGTATGCGTAGCGCATGCTGTTCTGCGACCCCGACGTCGCCGGCCGGCCGAGTTCGGCGGGCCACCAATTCGCCGGGGCCGCACCGTCGTCCCATCCTCCGGCGGGAAGGGAATCGGCCAGATCGGAGCAGATCGCCGCCACCCGTGATTTCAGGTTTGCATCGAACATGTTGCCGATCATGGTCATGCCGCCGGACGACCATTGTCCGAAACCACCGAGTTCCGGATGATTGAACTGAGCCATCGTGCCATGGCCCGCCTCGAGCGCACGCATGAGATGGCGGACGGCATCGATGCTGACGCCATGCCGGTCAGCGACGGTCTGCAGGACGGAGGGTCTGTCGGGCATGGGCTGACTCCAGGAAGGCGACCGTATCGCGCGCGGCACAGCGACCCGATCATAGTACGGCCTCGCCCGGAATAGCGTCCCGCACCGCAAAAAGTTTCCACCGTCGCGGACCTTAGGGCCAAGCGTGAGCGTTCACTCGGCGGATTTCATGCCGTCGGGCTCGGCGCAACGCTGCGAGCCCCCCCTGGAGTGATCATGGTCGCGAAGAACCCCCAGATGCAGCAGGCCGCCGGGCAGACGAAGGCGGCGCGATCGCGCATCAAAGAGGGAGCGCCTTACCCGCTGGGCGCGACCTGGGACGGTCTCGGCGTCAACTTCGCCCTGTTCTCGGCCCATGCGACGAAGGTCGAGCTCTGTCTCTTCGACGATGCCGGAGAGCAGGAGCTCGAGCGGATCGAACTGCCTGAATACACCGATGAGATCTGGCACGGCTATCTGCCCGATGCCCGGCCCGGAACGATCTACGGCTACCGCGTTCACGGCCCCTACGAGCCCAAGGCCGGCCACCGCTTCAACCCGAACAAGCTGCTGATCGACCCCTACGCCAAGGGCCTCGTCGGCTCCATCACCTGGAACCCGGCCTTGTTCGGCTACCAGATGGAGACCGGCGACGACCTGACCTTCGACGAGCGCGATTCCGCGCCGTTCACCCGCCGCAGCCGCGTGATCGATCCGGCCTTTACCTGGGGCCGGGACCGCAAGCCGCACGTGCCGTGGGAGAAGACGATCTTCTACGAGACCCACGTGAAGGGGTTCACCAAGCTGCATCCGGCCGTGCCGGAGAAGCTGCGCGGCACCTATGCCGGTCTCGGCAATCCGGCCGTGCTCGACTACATCAAGAGCCTCGGCGTCACCTCGGTCGAGTTGCTGCCCGTCCATGCCTTCGTGCAGGACGACTATCTCCAGGAAAAGAACCTGGTGAATTACTGGGGCTACAACACCATCTCCTTCTTCACCCCGGCGCGGCGCTACGCGGCGGTGCCGGATTTCGCCTTCTCCGAGTTCAAGGAGATGGTGGCGCGCATGCACGGCGCCGGCCTCGAAGTGATCCTCGACGTGGTCTACAACCACACGGCCGAGGGCAACGAAAAGGGCCCGACCCTGTCGTTCAAGGGCGTCGACAACGCGTCCTACTACCGGCTGATGCCCGGCGACGAGCGCTACTACATCAACGATACCGGCACGGGTAACACCTTCAACCTGTCGCATCCGCGCGTGCTGCAGCTCGTCACCGATTCCCTGCGCTACTGGGCGACGGAGATGCGGGTCGACGGCTTCCGCTTCGACCTCGCCACCATCCTCGGGCGCGAGCCGCACGGTTTCGACGAGGGCGGCGGCTTCCTCGATACGTGTCGGCAGGATCCGGTGCTGAACGCGGTGAAGCTCATCGCCGAGCCGTGGGATTGCGGCCCGGGCGGCTATCAGGTCGGCGGCTTCCCGCCGGGCTGGGCAGAGTGGAACGACCGTTTCCGCGACGACGTCCGCGGGTATTGGCGCGGCGATTCCGGCCTGCTGCCGAGCCTCGCCTCGCGCATCACAGGATCGGCGGACAAGTTCAACAAGCGCGGACGCAAGCCCTGGGCTTCGGTGAATTTCCTGACCGCCCATGACGGCTTCACGCTCAACGACACAGTCTCGTATAACGAGAAGCACAACCTCGCGAATGGCGAGGACGGACGGGACGGGCACTCCCACAATCTCTCGAATAATTACGGCGTCGAGGGTCCGACCGACGACGAGGCGATCCGCGCGGTGCGCCTGCGCCAGATGCGCAATCTGATGGCGACGCTGTTCCTGTCGCGTGGCACGCCGATGCTGCTGGCCGGCGACGAGTTCGCCCGGACCCAAGGCGGCAACAACAACGCCTATTGCCAGGACAACGAGATCTCCTGGCTCGACTGGGAGGGGATCGACGACGCGGGGCGTGATCTCGCCGAGTTCACTCAGCGCCTGACGATCCTGCGCGAGGCGCTCCCTATCCTCACGCGGGGCCGCTTCCTGAGCGGAGCCTATGACGAGGATCTCGGCGTCAAGGACGTGACATGGCTTCGTCCGGACGGCGAGGAGATGTCTTCGGAGAATTGGTCGGATGGGGGCGCGCATTCCATCGCCGTCCTGCTCGACGGCCGCGCCCAGGCATCGGGCATTCACCGTCGGGGCGGGGATGCCACGCTCCTGATCCTCTACAATGCCTATAGCGACCTCGTCTCCTTCACCCTGCCGAGTTCCGTCGGCGGTGGCGGCTGGACGCGCCTACTCGACACCAATCTGCCCGATAGCCAGGAGGCCGGCACCTGGGCCATCGGCGACCGCTACGACGTCACGGGGCGGTCGATGCTGATGTTCGTCCTCAAGCCCGAGGATGTGGATGGCGGTGAATCGACCGAAATGGAGCGATCCTACCAGCACGTCATGCAGGCCTTCGAACGGGCGAATATCGAGAGCGTGCGCTTCGCCCATCCGGCGACGTAAGCCTCACGCGTGTCCGACGACGCGGGTGTCTCCCGATCCGCGTCGTCAACACGGGTCTCTCCAAGGAAACGGATCCGATCCGAGCCGTTGGACCTTACCGACCGACCCGTATCCCACGGCCCAACGATCGATTGATCATGACCACTTCTCCCGAGACACCGCCTGCCGGTGAACAGCCGCGCGTGAGAACCGGGGCGGCGTCGGAGATCGCGGACCACAACAGCGATATCTTCTTCACCGCGGTCGAAGCCACCCGCATGCCGATGGTGGTCACCGACCCGCGGCAGGACGACAATCCGATTATCTTCGTCAACAAGGCCTTCGTCGCCATGACGGGCTATGGCCTCGAAGAGATCATCGGCCGCAATTGCCGCTTCCTCCAGGGACCCGACACCGACCGAGGGGTCGTGAGCGAATTGCGCCTCGCGATCGAGGGCCGGCGGGAATTCGCCACCGAAATCCTCAACTACCGCAAGGACGGCTCGACCTTCTGGAACGCTCTGTTCGTGGCGCCGATCTATAATGCGGCGGGCGAGCTAGTCTACTTCTTCGCCTCGCAGCTCGACGTATCCCGCCGCCGCGACGCCGAGGAGGCCTTGGGCCAGGCCCAGAAGATGGAAGCCCTCGGGCAGCTCACCGGGGGCATCGCGCACGATTTCAACAACCTGCTCCAGGTCATCGTCGGCTATGTCGACATCCTGAGCAATGGTCTCGACAATCCCGACGCCGACCGAAACCGCCTGCGGCGTGCGACCGACAACATCCGTACCGCCGCCGAACGCGCCACGACCCTCACCCAGCAACTCCTCGCTTTCGCACGCAAGCAACGGCTGGATGGACGCGCGGTTAATCTCAATTCCCTGGTCAAGGGCATGGAGGAGATGGCGACCCGGACTTTCGGCGATGCGATCCGCGTGCGGTTCGATCTGCGTGAAGGCCTGTGGAATTGCCGGGTCGATCCGACACAGGCGGAGGTCGCGCTTCTCAACATCCTGATCAATGCGCGCGACGCCATGCCCGATGGCGGCGAACTCGTGATCTCGACGGACAATCAGGATGTCGCCGCAAACGATCTTCGCGGATCGGATCCCCTGCGCGAGGGGCGCTACGTCACGGTGACCATCACCGATACCGGGGTGGGAATTCCGCCGACGATCCTGGCGCGCGTGATGGACCCGTTCTTCTCCACCAAGGAGGAAGGCAAGGGCACCGGGCTCGGCCTGTCGATGGTCTATGGCTTCGCCAAGCAATCCGGCGGAGCGGCACAGATCGATTCCGTCGTAGGCAAGGGAACGAGCGTCCGATTGTCGTTTCCGGCCGCCGCCGACGATGACAGGCAGCCCAATCGCGCGGTCCAGCGGACGGTCGATCGCCAGGGTACGGAAACGATCCTGATTGTCGACGACCGCGAGGACGTGGCCGAACTGGCCAGGACCATCCTGCGCGATTTCGGCTACACCTTGCTCATGGCTCAGAACGGTCGCGAGGCGCTGGACATCCTCGACTCGCAGGGATCTGTGGATCTGCTGTTCACCGATCTCATCATGCCTGGCGGCATGAACGGGGTCGTGCTCGCCCGCGAGGCCAAGCGGCGCCAGCCGCAGCTCAAGGTCCTGCTGACGACCGGCTATGCCGAAGCGAGCCTGGAACGAACCGATGCCGGGGGCTCGGAGTTCGACCTTCTGAACAAGCCCTATCGCCGTACCGATCTGATCCGCCGCGTTCGCGCCATTCTCGACGGCCCGACCGGCATCAGCTGAGGAAACGGCGAGGGCCCGAAGGAGGCTCCGCCATGCCACAGGGTGACAAGTCGAAATACACGGATAAGCAGGTTCGCAAGGCCGATCACATCGCGGAATCTTATGAGAAACGCGGCGTGCCGGAGAAGGAAGCCGAGGCCCGCGCCTGGGCGACCGTCAACAAGGACGATGGCGGCGGCAAGCATCCGGGTGGATCGGGCCGAGGCAAGGCTAGTTCCCATCCGGCGGCCCGCAAGGGCGGAAAATCCGGCGGCAAGGCGTCGGCCTCACGCACGGCCGCGGAGCGCTCGGCCTCGGCGAAGAAAGCCGCCGAGACCCGCAAGCGCAACGCGGCGCAGGCTTGATCCGCCAAAACGTCTCCCTGTTCCGGAGAGAACAGGGAGACGCTCGCCAGTCTTCGTCCCGCTCGCGTCTCAGGCCATCGCGGTCTTGAGGTTCGCATCGACCTTGTCGAGGAAGCCGGTGGTCGAGAGCCACTTCTGATCGGGGCCGACCAGGAGTGCGAGATCCTTCGTCATGAAGCCCGCTTCGACGGTATCGACGCAGACCTTCTCGAGCGTGTTCGCGAACTTGGCCAGATCGGCGTTGTCGTCGAGCTTGGCGCGGTGAGCGAGGCCACGGCTCCAGGCGAAGATCGAGGCGATCGAGTTGGTGGAGGTCTCCTTGCCCTTCTGGTGCTCGCGGTAATGGCGCGTCACCGTGCCGTGCGCCGCCTCGGCCTCGACGGTCTGGCCGTCAGGCGTCATCAGCACGGAGGTCATCAGTCCGAGCGAGCCGAAGCCCTGGGCCGCGGTGTCCGACTGCACGTCGCCGTCGTAGTTCTTACAGGCCCAGACGTAGCCACCCGACCATTTCAGGCAGGACGCAACCATGTCGTCGATGAGGCGGTGCTCGTAGGTGATGCCGAGGGCCTGGAACTTCGCCTTGAACTCGGCGTCGAACACTTCCTGGAACAGGTCCTTGAAGCGCCCGTCATAGGCCTTGAGGATGGTGTTCTTGGTCGACAGGTAGACGGGGTACTTGCGGGCGAGGCCGTAATTCAGCGAGGCGCGGGCGAAGTCGCGGATCGACTCGTCGAGATTGTACATCGACATCGCGACGCCGGCGGCCGGGAACTTGAACACTTCCTTCTCGATGACGGTGCCGTCGTCACCCTCGAACTTGATGGTCAGGCGACCCTTGCCGGGCACCTTGAAGTCGGTGGCGCGATACTGGTCGCCATAGGCATGACGGCCGATCACGAAGGGCTGCGTCCAGCCGGGCACGAGGCGCGGAACGTTCTTGCAGATGATCGGCTCGCGGAAGATCACGCCGCCGAGGATGTTGCGGATCGTGCCGTTGGGCGAGCGCCACATCTCCTTCAGCTTGAACTCTTCAACCCGCTGTTCGTCCGGGGTGATGGTGGCGCATTTTACGCCGACGCCGTGGCGCTTGATCGCCTCGGCCGCATCGACGGTCACCTTGTCGCCGGTCGCGTCGCGGTGCTCGACGCCGAGGTCGTAATAGTCGAGGTCGAGGTCGAGATAGGGGTGGATGAGCTTGCTCTTGATCTCGCTCCAGATGATCCGGGTCATCTCGTCGCCGTCGAGTTCGACGACCGGGTTCGCCACCTTGATCTTCGACATGTCTACCGCACCTTCCTGAGCCAAGCCATTTGGCGGCATCCACGCAAGGCGGATGCCGATCCTCGGCGCAGTCCATAGCCTGCGCCGTCACGGCACGAAAGGCGAAGCCCCGCTCAAGAGGCATGACAATCGGGCAGGCGTGTCAGAATGTACCTGCTCAAGGCACGAGTCGGGCCTGCCGCGTCGCTTGGTCGAACATGGAGTTGAGCGCGGCCTCGATCTCGCTCGCCGTGCTCGCGGCCCGGTAGAATCCCGGTGACGCACAGTTCTGGAGAGTCTGTGGAACGCTGGGGATCAGACCGTTCACGACGACGTTTTCATACCCGACATTGTCATTATAGGGTTGTACTAGAGGCACGTAAGGTATGTAGAGCACTGAGATCGTGACGCCTCGGTTTTTAATGGACGTGCATAAAGAGGGATCGAGTAGCTTGGCCTGCGATCCTGTCCATCCAGTGGCATTATACCAGTATTGGTTATTGCCTATCCCATCGGTGATCAAGAACACATACGGAACTGGCTTCGCGGCGCTCGATCCATCACCGATCCGGGTGATCTTCGCGCTGATCGCGGGAAGAATGTTCTCGTAGTGGGTGCCGCCGCTGCCTCTCGCGACGGTCGAATTGCCGATGTCCATATAGTTTTCGAGATCGATGCTGGTGAGCGAGTCGAGATTGTTCGTCGCATTGGCAGCCGTCTCCATGAAGCTGACGAACGGATACAGGCCGATCCTGTACTGGTTGGTCAGGGTCTGACGCGCTTTGGCTTTCGCGATCAGCTGCTGAACGGCATTGCTGACCGTCTTGATTCTGAGCTCGATATTGTTCAACTTGGCAAGATCGTAACCCTTGTAGCCCGAGAAATGGCAGGCAAAGGCGCAGTTATTGCCCTTCGAATCCTTCATATCGGGATTCAGCTTGGCGAATTGGACTTGAGCGGCACTCGATGTCGGAAACCCCATCGAGCCTGACGTATCGAGCAGAAGGTAGAAATCGGTGTAGTTCCCCAGGCTCAGGCTCGACGCCGATTTTCCGGCGACCTGGACGTTCGTGACATCGCCGAGGACCTTTCCGAACGCCGATCCATACGTCGTCGCGTAAGTCGCCGTGGCCGACACGACGTTTGCTGTCCGCGTCACCGTCAGAACCGGCGTCAAGGGAAGGCTTGCCAGCAACGGCCCGGCATTGACGCGGAATGCGGCCATCCCGCGAGTCACCGCGAGAGTCTTGGCGGATTCCGTCGGATCGACCTCGTTGTTCGGATTGCTGGAAATGTAGTCGCGGGCCGTCGTGATCGCGGTGATCGTCGCGGCATCGACGGCCTTGTCGTATTGCGTCCGATAATAGTTGGCGCGCATGTATTCGATGCCGATACCGGCGACACCGATCATCGGAACCGCCGAGAGGGCGAAGACGATCAGGACGTTACCGTCTCGTCTCGTTCGCAGAGCATGAAGCCGCGCGACTGTCGTGGAGAGGAAGCGAGCCAGACCAAGGGACATCGATGGAACCTTACGGAACGACGCACGACCACGCCGTCCCAATTCCCGCACTTGCGTCGAACGCAATCGAGGAGACGTATCGTGGAGAGATGTAGAAGGATTTGGCGATGCTGACCGTGCCGATGACCGATTGGGCCATGATGGGCGTGTAGGAGAAGACGACGTCCGCGACGATCAGAAAGCCCGGTCCGAAGGTATCGCTCGGCAAGGTTCTCGCTGTCGGCGCCGCCGTATTCGCGGCCGAATTCATCGGTGTGGCGCAAGGCCGGCCCTGTCCGGATGTCCAGGCGACGTAGGCACTGTAGGTACAGTTGCTCGTGCAACCCGCAGGCGCTTTGAATTGGATTCCGGTCAGCGACCATTTCAGAAGGCTCCAAACGGCGACGTTCTGGTCGCGGGCCACCTTCATCGCCTCTGGAAAGATCACCAATTGCGCCTTCGACATCGTGGCGATGTCGGTCTGCGAGATCTTGCCCGTATCGTTCCGCGAGACCAGTTCCGCGAGGGTACTGGCGGCCAATTCAACTTTGCTGACGAAGTCGATATAGCGGATGAGGTCGAATGCCCCGAAAGCGAGCAGGGTCATCACCGGCATGATCAGCGCGAACTCGGTGATCGCAAGACCCCGCTGATCACGGCTGAAATCGGTCCGGCGGAAACGCGGCCTGCCCACCTTAACAACCGCTCGAAACGCTGGCGGACGTGAACGGCTCGTTGCGGAAGGTCGCCGCGGCACGTGCGAAGACGACCGTCTTTCCGTTCCAGGTCGTCGAGTTCAGGACCGTCCATATCGGGCTGAAGACCGGCACTGCATAAAAGGCCTGAAGATATTCATAGGTCCCGGGGGCGCCGGTGCAGTAGCTCGTCTGGCTGTTATCCATCGGAACGGACACGAGACCGCGCTCGTCGGACTGAACGAAGATGGCATAGCCTCCACCGGTCCCGCCGAGCGTGGTCGATTGCAGGCTCGTCACCACGTTGTCGCAGGACAGGCCGGCGAGCAGGTTTCCGCATAACGCGTTCGATCGGAAACCGTTCGCGGATGCAGAGTTTGCATCCAAAGCACCGAGCATGATCACGCGCCCGGCATCGGCGGTCGCCTTGTCGATCGCGGCGGAGCAGAAGAGGTATAATCCGCCCTGCAGAATCTCGACGAGCGCGAGAAAAAACAGCGGCCCGACGAGCGCGAACTCGACGGCGGTCGCTCCTGACCGAGATGCGCCAAACCGGCGCCACAACGTATGAATTTTCAGGAAACGCATTATCTCAAGACCTTCGTCCCTTGCGAGATCCCGAACACGAAGTCGTTATGATTTCAATCTTCAATTGTATCGTCGTCGTACAGCAGAACTTACGTTTTACCGTAGGCAGGTTAGATTCCATCCGCGTCGGTCAAGGATTTGAGACATAGATCTTAAGTTCACCTTACACCGCCACTCACCGAACAGAGGCAAACACCGATTTTTCGCCCGGTCGCCACGTCGCCCACATCCCTGGCGCCGGCCCGACCTCCCGGGAAATGCTTTCACGACGGGTCGGGACTGGACTTTGCGGCGGCGAACGGGAATGAGCGTCGCCATCCCAGATCCAGAATTCGTGAGGAGACACCATGAGCGAGCGCATCATCCTGCGGGCCGGCGAGGCCCTGGTGGCCGGCGGGCCGCCCAACACCGCCGCTGAGCCGGAGGTGATCATCGGGGAGCTCGACGGCCCCGTGGGTACGGCGCTCGCCACCCTCACCGGCGACCAGGTCGTCGGCCACAGCCGTGTCTTCGCCCTCCTCAACACCGACATCATGGTGCGGCCGGTGACGCTCTGCGTCTCGAAGGTCAGCGTCGAGACCTCGAAATACACCTCGATCCTCATGGGGACGGTGCAGTTCGCCATCGCCAACGGCGTCCTCGATGCGGTGCGACTCGGCTATATCCCGAAGGAGAAGGCCAACGATCTCGGCATCATCTGCTCGGTCTGGCTCAGCCCCGGCGTGATCGAGGCCGAGACGGTCGATCACAAGGCGTTGTTCGAGATTCAGCGCAAGGGCATGACGGAGGCGATCCGCAAGGCCATGACCAACGAGCCCTCGATCGACTGGCTCCTGGAGAACCAGGACAAGATCATCCACAAATACTACCAGATGGGTCTCGACGGTAAGATCTGAGCCGCGCCCGACGGGCGGGGAGCCGTGCCGCCCACCGCAGGTGCGGCTCCCTCCGACGAGCCTTCGCGATCACCGGACTGTTCGTCCGGCTCGTCACGTGGCAGAGGGCGACGATGATCGCCCCCGTCATCATCCTGGTCGAACCGCAACTCGCCGAGAACATCGGTATGGTCGCGCGCGCCATGGCGAATTTCGGCCTGTCCGAACTCCGCCTCGTGGCACCGAAGAACGGCTGGCCCAAGAAGGGCGTGCGCGAGGCGGCGTCCGGAGCGACGCACGTCCTCGACGGCGCCACCGTCTTCGCCACGGTTCCGGAAGCCATCGCCGACCTCAACTATCTCCTGGCGACCACGGCCCGCGAGCGCGGGCAGATGAAACGTGCCCAAGGACCCGAGGAAGCGATGGTCGACGTCGCCTCGCGGACGGGACAGCGCATCGGCGTGATGTTCGGCCGGGAACGGATCGGCCTCACCAACGACGAGGTCTCGCTCGCCGACGCGATCGTGACGTTCCCGGTCTCGGCCGAGTTTCCGTCGCTCAACCTCGCCCAGGCCGTGCTCCTCGTCGGCTACGAATGGCGCAAGGCCTCGGGTCAGGCCAGCCTTCCGTTCACCGGCGACATGCAATCCCCGCCGGCGACGCGGGAAGCGATGGCATCGCTCGTCGCGAGCCTCGAAGAAAGCCTCGATGCGGGTCGATTCTACCCACCCGAAAAACGGGATGTCATCGCCCGCAACATGCGCGACATGCTCCACCGCATGGCGATGACGGAGCAGGATGTCCGGACGTTTCGCGGTGCCCTGCGCGCACTGACCCGCCCGCGACGAAAAGATAGCTTATGTTAGGGAAAATCTCCGCTCTTAACTCCTGCGCGACGTTTGCGTGAGACTGTGATGCGCCATGTGGAAGCACTGTCTCGCCGCCATCAGCGGAGAATTCGTTTCGCCTGAACGGGAGGCCGCGTTCCAGGATGAGCGCGTCTCCGAGACCTTGCGCTATGCGCGGCTGCTTTTCGTGTGCGCCGTGTTGCTCAATACGATCTTCCTGTCGAGCGATTGGCGGTTCGCCGGGCAAACGCATTTCTGGGTGGCCGTGCCGGCCCGGCTCTGCGTGATCCTGGTCTCCGGCCTCTGCCTGATCGCGACCAGGAACATCGTCTCCTTCGGCAGACTCCAGGCGGTCATGGTGACCTGGGAGCTTCTCGTCGCCGGATGCGTCGCCGTTCTGTGCTCGTCGCGATCCGATATCGCGCTGATCGTCCTGCTGCTGCTGCCGGCGATGTACATGATCGTCGTGCCGACCCGCTTCGTCTGGAGCGTGACGTGCAGCGCGATCGCATCGATCGCGCTGACGGCCGGCTATCTTCTGCCGCCGCCTATGCCATCGACGGCGCTCGGAATCTGCTTCGCGGTGATGATGTCCAATATCGTCATGATGCTGGTCGCAGCGCGCTCCAATCGCCTGCGGCGGATGGAATGGAATGCGGCCGTGGCCGAGCGTCGCGCCAACATGGAACTGGCGGACAGCCGGCGCCTGTTCGAGACGATGTTCAAGGCGGTCCCGATCCCGATCGTGGTGTCCAGGCTGGATGACGGCCGGATCGTCGATGCGAACGATGCGGCGACCCGGTTCTTCGGACTCGAGGGAGGCGCACTCCTGACGCAGTACCGGACGCGGGATCTGCTCGACAGGAAGGCGCGCCGCCTGATCCAGGCCGAGCTCGACCGCAACGGCAGCGCCAACGATATCGAGATCCGCCTCGGTACCCTCGGCGGGGTCCGGCGAGATGCCATCATCTCGGCGGTCACCGTCGATGTGGAGGGGTCGACGCGCATCATTTCGAGCCTCGTCGACATGACGAGCCGGAAGGCGGTGGAGGAGCGCATTCGGCTCGCCGCCCAGCACGACGTCCTGACCGGGCTCCCGAACCGCGCCCTCTTCCAGACGACGCTCGACGCCGCGCTGAGCGCGGCCGAAGCCTCGGGACGACGCGTCGGACTCATCCTGATCGATCTCGATGCGTTCAAGGAGGTGAACGACACCCTCGGTCACGATGCCGGCGACGCGCTGCTGAAGGAAGTCGCCCGCCGTCTCGGCAATGCCATCGGGCAGCAGGATCTGGTCGCCCGTCTCGGCGGCGACGAATTCGTCATCATCGCGGCCTGCGAGGACGACCACCACCAGCCGAGCCGGCGCATCCATGTGTTGTCCCAGGCGATCCTCGAAGTCCTGAGTCCGGCGATGGCGGTGTCCGGGCGCGCCGTCTCGCCTCGCGCCAGTCTCGGCCTCGCCCTGTTCCCGGAACACGCCGCCAATCCGGCGGACCTCTTCACCAACGCGGATCTCGCCCTCTACGCGGCCAAGGCGGCCGGACGAAACCGGGCGACGCTGTTCGTTCCGGCGCTCCGGGCGGATATCGAGCACCGCGTCGCGATCGTCCGCGAGATGAGGGCCGCGCTCGAAACGGGCGGTCTCGTTCCGTATTACCAACCGAAGGTGAGCCTCGCGACGGGGGAGATCGTCGGTTTCGAGGCGCTGGCGCGGTGGCAACACCCGAGCCGCGGGCTGCTTGCACCGGCCAGTTTCGCGATGGTCTTCGACGATGCGGAGATCGGCATCGCGGTCGGCAACGTGCTGGCGCGGCAGATCTTCGCCGACATGGCGGGATGGATCGCGCGGGGATACGATCCCGGGCGAGTGTTCCTCAACCTGTCCTCGGCCCAGTTCGCGCAGGACGGCCTCGCCGAGAGCCTGATCGCGGATCTCGCCGCGGCGGGCATCCCTCACGACAGGATCGGTGTCGAGGTCACAGAGACGGTACTCCTCGGCGGCCATGGGGACAGGGTATCCGCGGTTTTATCGACCCTGCATCGCGCCGGCGTCAGCGTCGCGCTCGACGATTTCGGCACGGGCTACGCCTCGCTGACCCACCTGAAGCAATATCCCGTGGACGAGATCAAGGTCGATCGCAGCTTCGTGCGCGATCTCGAGCGGGACCCCAATGACGCGGCCATCGTCACGGCGGTCGTGCAGCTCGGTCAGAGCCTCGGCCTCAGCGTGACCGCCGAGGGTGTGGAAACGGAAGCGCAGGTCAGGTTTCTGCAGGAACAGGGTTGCGCCTATGCGCAGGGTTACCTGTACAGCAAGCCCATGCCGCAGAGCCGGGTCCCATGGTTCCTCCAGGAGCATGGCGGGCATGCCGCCACACTGGAAGCCGCGACCTCGGGAGAACTCAAGATCGCCTGAACCGGCGACCCATGCGGTCAGCCGGCGGCCTGATCGAGCGCCTGCGCGATATCGGCGATCAGGTCCTCGACATTCTCGAGGCCGATCGAGAGGCGGACAGTCTCGGGACCGACCAGCGCCGCTTCCTTGTCGGCATCGCTCAATTGACGATGCGTCGTCGTGGCGGGATGGATCGCCAGCGACTTGATCTCGCCGATATTGACCAGGTGCGAGACGAGTTCCAGGCTCATGATGAACTTCACCGCCGCCGGCTGTCCGCCCTTCAAGGCAAAGGTGAAGATCGAGCCCGGCCCCTCCGGCACGTAGCGGGCCGCGAGCGCTTCCCCCGCCTGACCGGGGAGGGCGGGATAGCTGACCCACTTCACCGCCGGATGATCTTTCAGGAAAGCCGCGACCACCTTGGCGTTCGCGCAATGCCGCTTCATACGAAGGGGAAGCGTTTCGATGCCCGTCAGCGTCAGGAACGCATTCATCGGAGACAGGCCGGGGCCGAGATCGCGCAGACCGAACAGCCTGCAGGCCACCGCGAAGCTGAAATCCGGGAAGCGCTCGGAGACCACGAGGCCGTCGTAATCGGCCCAGGGCTCGGTGATGAGGTTGTAGCGTCCCTCTGCCGCCGTCCAGTCGAACGTGCCCGCATCGCAGATGATGCCGCCGATGGTCTGGCCGGAGCCACCGAGGAATTTCGAGGTCGAGTGGAAGACGATGTCGGCGCCATGCTCGATCGGCCGGATCAGGGCCGGCGAGGCCAGGGTGTTGTCGACGATCAGCGGCAGGTTGTGGCGCTTGGCCACCTCGGCGATGCCGGCGATGTCCATCACCGTCGCGCAGGGATTGACGATCGACTCGCAGACGATGGCCTTCGTCTCGGGCGTGATCGCCGCCTCGAAATCGGCCGGCGTCAGCCCCTTGGCGAAGAGCGGCTTGAGGTCGTAGCGGGCATCGAGGCGGTTCATCAGCCCGAGCGAACCGCCGAACAGGCGCGACGAGGCGACGTAGGCGTCCCCGCTCTTCATCAGCGTCATCAGGACGAGGAGGAGGGCGGATTGCCCGGACGAGACGGCCACGGCCGCCTTGGCGCCTTCCAGCGCCGCCACCCGGCGTTCCAGGGCCGCCACGGTGGGGTTCGAGCCGCGCGAATAGGAGAAGCCGGTGCGCCGCATGGCGAAGATGTCGGCGGCCTGCTCGGTCGATTCGAACACGAAGCCGTTGGTGAAGTAGATCGGCTGGACCCGCGCACCGGTGGCGGGGTCTGGCGCGGCGCCGGCATGGACGGCCTGGGTCGCGAAGCGGAGCGGGCGGGTCTCGGTGGCCATGATGGGCGTCGCGATCTTCCGGAAGAGTGAGGTCTGGGTCAGGCGGCGCGCCGGGCGAAGGCCCGCAACGTCCTGACCAGCGTGGTGGGGGCATAGGGCTTCGGGATGAAGCGTGCGCCGTCGGGCATGTCGTGCGGTCCGGGCGTCCCCATTCCGGAGACGACGAGGACCGGGATCGCCGGCCAGCGATGGGCGACGAGGCGGGCGAGGGCGAACCCGTCCATGGAACCTTGCGGCATGTCCACGTCGGTCATCAGCAGGTCGATCTCCTCGTGCCGCTCGAGGATCGTCAGGGCCTTGTCGGCCTGCGGAGCCTCGAGGACGCGGAACCCCGCATCGACCAGGGTATCGGCGGCTTCCATCAGGAGAAGGCCGTCGTCTTCCACGAGAAGGATGACGGGAGGCTCGGCCGCGGTCTTGGAATGATCATGCGTCATGCGATGCGAACGATCTCGAAGGGGGAATGGTTCGCGGGGTAGTCCCGCCGATCCTGAGGGTCAAGATCGGCGGAAACGGACCAGGGATGCGTGACCGGTTCCAATGAAATCAAGCGCTTAAGGCCGCGTCGAGATCGTCGATCAGATCTGCCGGGTCCTCGATGCCGATGGAGAGGCGCACCACCTCCGGCCCGGCGCCGGCAGCGGATTTCTGCGCGTCGGTGAGCTGGCGGTGTGTGGTGGAGGCCGGATGGATCACAAGTGAGCGAGTGTCGCCGATATTCGCCACGTGCGAGAACAGCTGCAGGTTGGCCACCAGCTTCACCCCGGCCTCGTAGCCGCCCTTGAGGCCGATGGTGAAGACCGAACCGGAGCCGAGCGGCGAGTAGCGCCGGGCGAGCTGGTGATACTTGTCGGTCTCCAGTCCCGGATAGCTGACCCATTCCACCGCCGGGTGGGCGTTGAGATGGGTGGCGATCTCCAGCGCGTTGTCGCAATGGCGCTGCATGCGCAGCGGCAGAGTCTCGATGCCGTTGAGGATGAGGAAGGCGTTGAACGGCGACAGCGCCGGGCCGAGATCGCGCAGGCCCAGCACGCGGATGGCGATGGCGAAGCCGAAATTGCCGAAGGTCTCCGACAGCACCATGCCCGAATATTCCGGCCGGGGCTGCGACAGCATCGGGTAGCGCGCGTCGCCAGCCCAGGGGAAGGTGCCGCCGTCGACCACGAGGCCGCCGATGGAATTGCCGTGGCCGCCGAGGAACTTGGTGGCCGAATGGACGACGATGTCGGCGCCGTGCTCGAACGGGCGGATGAGGTACGGCGTCGCCATGGTGTTGTCGACGATGAGCGGGATATTGTGGCGGCGGGCGATCACCGAGAGCGCGGCGATATCCGTGATCACGCCGCCCGGATTGGCGATGGATTCGCAGAAGATCGCCTTGGTGCGGGGCGTGATGGCGCGCTCGAACGAATCCGGATCGTCGGTATCGGCCCAGACCACGTTCCAGCCGAAGCTCTTGTAGGAATGGTTGAACTGGTTGATCGAGCCGCCATAGAGCTTGTTGGCCGCGATGAACTCGTCGCCCGGCTGCATCAGGGCATGCATGGTGAGGAATTCGGCCGCGTGGCCCGAGGCCACCGCCACGGCGGCGGTGCCGCCCTCCAGCGCCGCGATGCGCTCTTCCAGCACCGCGTTGGTCGGGTTGGTGATGCGCGAATAGATGTTGCCGAAGGCTTGCAGCCCGAACAGCGAGGCGGCGTGGTCCACATCGTCGAAGACGAAGGAGGTCGTCTGGTAGATCGGGGTCGCGCGCGCGCCGGTGGTCGCGTCGGGGGCGGCGCCGGCATGGATCGCCAGCGTGTTGAAGCCGGGGATACGGTCGGTCATGGACATCCTCCAGGGGCCGGCGGCACGAACGGACTCCGTTCTAACGCCTCTGCCGGGCCAGACGGAAGAGGAGGAACCGCCTCGTTCCGCTTAAACGAACAGAAGTTCTTTATGGCGGACGAGTGCGATGGGTCAAGGCACCCGCGCGCTTTCGTCCACCGCCACACGGTCGCTGCGTTGGAACCCGCGAGCCGCCTCGCGCCTATCCGAGCAGGGCCGGAGGAGACGAAGCGGTGACGACAGCCAAACACGATGACGCTGAGACGTGGAGCGCGTTCAAGGACGCCGTCAACATGACGGCATCGGAACTCGACCGTTTCCTGGAGAGCGAGAAGAGCCGCGCGGTCGGCCAGAAGAAGGGCGGAGCGACCGAATCCACCGGCCATGCCTCCGGCCGGCGCATCGTCGAGATCCTGAAATCCAAGAAGGCGGACCTCTCGGAGGAGGATTACGCCCATATGCGCAAGGTCATCGGCTACGTGAAACGCCATCTCGAGCAGGGCGGGCCGGACGACAAGGACGAGGTGAAGGATTCGCCCTGGCGCCTCTCACTGATGAACTGGGGCCACGACCCGTTGAAGACGTAGCGTCCGGACTGGAAAAGCGCGCGATCCTGCAGGATCGGCGATAGCCGGCGCCCGCACCTCCGGTTATAGCGCCGGCCATGCTCCAGCCGCTCCCGCCCCCTCCCGTTCCCGCCGCGCGGATCCTCATCGCCAGCTTCGTCGGCACGGCGATCGAGTTCTACGACTTCTACGTCTACGCGACCGCCGCCGCGCTGGTGATCGGGCCGATCTTCTTCTCGGCCGACGACCCTGCCGTGCAGACCCTGGCGGCCTTCGCGACCTTCTCCATCGCCTTCATCGCGCGGCCGCTGGGGGCGGCGTTCTTCGGGCATTTCGGCGACCGGGTCGGGCGCAAGGCGACGCTGGTCGCCTCGCTGATGATCATGGGCCTGTCGACCGTGCTGATCGGTTGCCTGCCGACCTATGCCACCGCCGGATGGTGGGCGCCCTTCGCGCTCTGCGTGCTGCGCTTCGGCCAGGGCATCGGCTTTGGCGGCGAATGGGGCGGCGCGGCCCTACTGGCGGTGGAGAACGCGCCGCCGGGGCGACGCGCGCTCTACGGCATCTTCCCGCAGCTCGGCGCGCCCGTCGGCTTCATCACCGCCAATCTCGGCTTCCTCGGCCTCGCGCTGGCCCTGACCCCGGCCGATTTCCAGGCCTGGGGCTGGCGCATCCCGTTCCTGGCCTCCGCCGTGCTCGTCGGCGTCGGGCTCTATGTCCGGCTCAAGCTCACCGAGACGCCGGTGTTCAAGGCGGCGATGGAGAAGGCCGCGCCCGAGCGCGTGCCGCTCGCCACCATCTTCACAAAGCACATCAAGGCGACGCTACTCGGCACCTTCGCCATGGTGGCCTGCTACGCGGTGTTCTACCTCTCCACCGTCTTCGCCCTGAGCTACGGCGTCTCGAAGCTCGGCTTCACCCGGCCGACCTTCCTGCTGTTCGAATGCGTCGCCGTGCTGTTCATGGGCTTCGGCATCCCGCTCTCGGGCTGGGCCGCCGACCGCTACGGCCGCCGCCCCGTCCTCCTCACCGGCCTCGCCTTCACCGCCTCGCTCGGCCTGCTGCTCGGCCCGATGCTGGGCAGCGGCCAGGGCGGCCTGGTGCTCGGCTTCCTCTGCCTCGGCCTCTTCGCCATGGGCTGGCTGTTCGGCCCCATGGGCGCTCTGCTGCCCGAACTCTTCCCCACCCGCGTCCGCTACACCGGCGCCTCGGTGACCTACAACCTCGCCGGCATTCTCGGCGCATCCGCCGCGCCGTATCTGGCGCAGCGGCTGAGCGAGTGGGGTGGGATCGGTTGGGTGGGGTTGTATTTGGCTGTGGCGGCTGGGGTTAGTTTTGTGGCTGTGGCTTTGATGGAGGAGACGGGGCAAATTTCTATCAAACACTGATAATTAATCAGTTAAAAATTTTTCAATAAGTTCTGGATGGCTAATTTTTATTCTTTCTATTTGTTGTCTATTTGAAATATCTCTCCCCGCACAGAAATGATCCTCTTTAACTATTTCTTCAAATAACTCAATTGGAGTAACTAACATCATACCTTCATTGAGAGTCTTGCTGCCTCCTATTGATTTATGAGATTGCGCCGTACCAAAATTTTCCTCTTCAGTTTCCCAATGACCGTGAACGACACCAAGCAGGCTATAATTTTCCTCTAATTTGATAATCGTCTGAAAAGCAAGACCATGATCGTTCCTCCGGCTTGAATTAGCCGTCGTGCTGGCCGTTGCATTTTCGTACCCGCGTGAAACTGAGAAAACAGGAGATCCGCTGAGCCCCCCAAATGAAAAAGTCTCCAATATATACAATTTAGCGTGCCCCAATTTAGTTCTAATTAATTCTTCAGGAACAGCTGATATAGAAGCACGTTTTACAATAGGTATATTTCTATCTGCGCCATACATCCTGTGATATAGCCCGACAATTATTGCATCTGTTCCAATTCCATTTTTGTAAATTTTTCGGCCTGATAAAAAATCGCGTGGGGCCATAAATTGAGGACCAAGCGCAGCAAGAGCATAACGACTTACATCTACTGAAACCTGCCATGCAGTTATATCTGCAGAGGAATCAATATGACTTTGCTTAAATGCGCTGATGGGGACAGAAATATTTTCGGTCCCACCCGACTTCAAATTTAGCCTTAGATTTACATCTCGATTGCTATAATATGCCGCACAATTTTCTATGACGTGACGCGCAGTAACAAAGTACAATGTCCCTAACTGAATACCACGAAAATACTCAGAAATAGTAACAAAAAATCCGGTCCCAACAGGAACAAGCGTTGTACTATTATCTGCAAATATAAATGCAACAGACTGCAATATTGAATCTGGAAAATTCATAATCTAACTAACCCTTAATATAATATATATATTTATAAAACAAATCTTAAATTTATAGAAATCGCTGCATCCGGATCATAGCTTCACCCCCGCTCAATCGTCAGCCTCTGCACCCCCTTCCCCCCCAAAACCGGCCGCTTCGAACTCAAGATCCGAGAATTCACCCCGGTCCAGCCGATCTCGCCGGAAATCCGCCCGTACTCGATCTTAGGGCAGCGGTTCATGATCACGGTGACGCCCGCCGCCTCGGCGCGGGCGGCGGCGTCATCGTCGCGGACGCCGAGTTGCATCCAGATGATCTTCGGGAGCACCGGCAGGGACAGGGCCTCGTCGACGAGGCCGCCGGCGACAGCGGAATTGCGAAAAATCTCGACCATGTCGACGGGGCCGGGGAGGTCGGCGAGGCTCGCCGCTACCGGCTTGCCGAGCAGCATCTGTCCGGCGAGGCCGGGATTGACCGGGGTCACATCATAGCCGCGCGAGAGCAGGTATTTCAGCACGATCCAGCTCGGCCGGGCCGGGTTGGCCGAGGCGCCGACGAGGGCGATCGTCTTCGTCTCCCGCAGCAGCGTGCGGATCAGCGCATCGGGATAGCGATCGTGGCGAGGGGAGGCGGTCTCGGTCATCGGGGCTGATCGCCGGGGCTCATGTCACGGGGGTCTTGGGTATCTTGGACTTGGGTGTCTTGGACTTGTCCGCCATCGCGCCCCGTGCTGCAAGACGCGGCATGTCCAGCGCCAGCGCATCCACCCGCATGAATCTCGAAGAGACCATCGCCTTCCTGGAGCGGGATTTCCCGCAGATGAACCATGGCGGCCCGGCGTTCCATCTGGAAGCGGTGGGGCCGCTCACCGCGCGGATGCGGCTCGACCATCACGAGCGCTTCCTGCGCCCCGGCGGCACCGTCTCCGGCCCGGCGATGATGGCGCTGGCCGATTACGCGCTCTATGCCGCGATCCTCGCCAATATCGGCCCCGTCGGCCTCGCGGTGACGACGAACCTCTCCTTCAACTTCCTGAGGAAGCCCGGCGCCACAGGGATCGTCGCCGAGGCGCGCCTGCTCAAGCTCGGCAAGCGCCTCGCGGTGGGGGAAGCGCTTCTCACCGCGCCGGGCTCGGACGACCTCGTCTGCCACGCGACCGGGACCTATTCGATCCCGCCGGAGCGGTGAGTCGACACCTTACCCTCCCCCCTCAGCGGGGGAGGGTGGTCGCGGAGCGACCGGGAGAGGGGGCGACCTCTCCGGAGAACGCGCTCCCCTCTCCCGACCCTCGCTCACGCGAGGGCCACCCTCTCCCGCAGAGGGGAGAGGGGGAACCGGCGCCTGCTAGAAGGAGTCCGGAAATCCTCGCGGCTAAAGGGATCGACCGATTACGCCCACCTCAAACGGCTTGACCGTCTCCACTCCCGCCCAACCGTCTCATCCGGCCCGTTGACGCGGGCATCTCAGATGAGGCCCCGGCTGGGATGGCCCCTGAAGCAATGCGGTATCCTGATACCACTGACCGGAAATCCTTCAACGGCTTACGCTTTTTGCCATTCCGGGCACCCGAATGCATCTTGACGACTCATCCGATCGCCCGTATTGCACCCTCCAACGCCGCCGCGTCCCGAACGTGGCGGCGCATCGTTTTCAGACATCATACGGAACGCCACGGGATGAAGACCTTTTCTCTGAAGCCCGCCGACGTCGACAAGAAGTGGATCATCGTCGATGCGGAGGGCCTGGTCGTCGGCCGGCTCGCCTCCATCGTCGCCATGCGCCTGCGCGGCAAGCATAAGCCCGCGTACACGCCCCACGTCGATTGCGGCGACAACGTCATCGTCATCAACGCCGAGAAGGTGAAGTTCACCGGCCGCAAGCGCGAGCAGAAGGTGTACTACCACCACACCGGCTACCCGGGCGGCATCAAGGAGCGGACGGCCAAGTTCATCCTCGACGGCCGGTTCCCCGAGCGCGTTGTCGAGAAGGCCGTGGAGCGCATGCTTCCCCGTGGCCCGCTCTTCCGCCAGATCATGGGCAACCTCCGGGTCTACAAGGGCAACGAGCATCCCCACACCGCCCAGCAGCCGCAGGCGCTCGACGTCGGCAGCCTCAACCGCAAGAACGTGAGCGCTTGATCATGGCGACCCTTCAGTCCCTCTCCGACCTGAACCGCTCCAACGTCGAAGATCCCGAGAACGCGGCTCCCGTCCACGTTCAGAAGCTCGACGCCCAGGGCCGCGCCTACGCCACCGGCAAGCGCAAGGACGCGGTCGCCCGCGTCTGGATCAAGCCCGGCAACGGCACCGTCGTCGTCAACGGCCGCACGGTCGAGACCTACTTCGCCCGCCCGGTGCTGCGCATGATCCTGCGTCAGCCGCTCACCATCGCCAACCGCGTCGACCAGTACGACATCACCGTCACGGTGCATGGCGGCGGTCTCTCGGGCCAGGCCGGTGCCGTGCGCCACGGCCTGTCCAAGGCGCTGACCTACTTCGAGCCGGAGCTGCGCGCTCCCCTGAAGCGCGAAGGCTTCCTCACCCGCGACAGCCGCGTGGTCGAGCGCAAGAAGTACGGCCGCAAGAAGGCTCGCCGCAGCTTCCAGTTCTCGAAGCGCTGAGCCCTTCGTCATCTTGTTCCTGGAAAGGGCGGCCTTGTGCCGCCCTTTTCGTTTGTCACGCACATGTCGGTCACGACCGACCCGAGGTTCCTCGATGTCCAACGTCTTCCGGCGCGTTCACGCCCCAGTCGTCACCGCGGTCACGCTGTGCCTGTCGAAGGCCGGCGACGAGGTGAAGGGCGAGGTCAAGCTCGCCGACGGACGTCTGTTCAGCACCACCGGCGCGCTTCCCGTCGCCCAGGCCTTCGGCATCGCCGTCCATGTCGCCAACGAGGGCGGAATGGAGATCGTGGTGATCGATCCGCAGAGCGCCTGGAAGCCGGGCTGGGGTACGCTAGAAGGCTGACGGACCGGCCCGGACGACACGCCGACCGGTCCCGCCACGGTCGCCATCGGCAGGGAATCGCTCTATCTCCGAGAGCATGAACCAGCCGACGAAACCCGCCTTCGATCCCCGTCCCACCCGCTTGCAGCCGGACGACGATCCGCATCTCTGGTTGGAGGAGGTGGAGGGCGCCGAGGCCGTCGCCTGGGTCGAGGCACGCAATGCCGAGACGCTGGCCCGCTTCACCGACGCGACGATGGAGCGCGACCGCGAGGCGGTGAAGGCCATCCTCGACCGGCCCGACAAGATCCCCATCGTCAGCCGCCGCGGCGCCCTGCTCTACAACGTCTGGCGCGATGCCGAGCATCCCCTCGGCCTGTGGCGGCGCACCGACGAGGCCTCCTATCGCGCCGGCGCTCCCGACTGGACGATCCTCATCGACATCGATGCGCTGGCAAAGGCCGAGGGCGTCGATTGGGTCTGGGGCGGCGCCACGCTGATCCCCGGCAGCCACGACCGCGCCCTGGTGAATCTGAGCCGGGGCGGAGGCGACGCCACCATCCTGCGCGAATTCGACCTGCCGACGCTCAGCTTCGTCGCAGACGGCTTCATCCTGCCCGAGGCGAAGGGCGGCGCGGATTGGCTCGACCGCGACACGCTAATTCTGTCGAGCGCCCTCGGCGAGGGCATGGCGACCCGGTCGGGCTATTCCCGGACGGTGCGGCTCTGGCCGCGCGGCACGGACCCGCTGGCGGCGGCGGTCCTGTTCGAGACCGCGCCGGAGAATATGGGACTGTGGGGCGGCGTCGACCACGACGCGCCGGCCGAGCGCGTGCTGTTCATGGAGCGCACCGGCTTCTTCGACGGCAGCGTGCATATCGGCGACCGCAACGGCCCGACGCACCGCCTCGATGTTCCCACCGACGCGGAAGTCACCCTGCGCCGCGATCGGCTCGCCATCCGCACCCGCTCGGAATGGAGCGTCGGCGGCAAGGTCCACGCCCCCGATTCGGTCCTCGCCATCGCGCTTCCGGCCTTCCTCGAAGGCGATCGGAATTTTACCGTCCTGTGGGAGCCCTCGGAACGCAGGGCGCTGCAGGGCGTGTCCTGGGCCGGACCGCGCCTCATCGTCGACGCCCTCGACGATCTGCGGCCCTCCTACAGCGTGTTCGAGCCGGGGGAGGGCGGCTGGAAGTCCTCGAGCCTTCCGGGCCTGCCCGAGATCGGCAGCGTCTCGGTCTGGCCTTTCGATTCCGAGCCGAGCGAGTCCGACGGCTCGCTGCTCGCCATGGTGCAGGATCCGCTGACACCGCCAACTCTGCTGTCGATTCCGGGAGATCTCGCGGCTCCCACCCTCCTGCGCACCACGCCGCCCGCCTTCGACACGAACGGTCTGAAGGTGACCCGCCACGAGGCGGTCTCTGTGGACGGGGAGCGCATCCCCTATGTCCAGGTCGGCCCCATGGGCGAGAGCGGCGATGCGCCGGTGCATCTCTCGGCCTATGGCGGCTTCCAGATCTCGCTGCTGCCGACCTATCAGGCGGTGCTCGGCAAACTCTGGCTCGAGAAGGGCGGCACCGGCGTGGTCGCGAATATCCGCGGCGGCGGCGAGTTCGGCACGCGCTGGCACCAGGCCGGGCGGCGCGAGGGCAAGGCGCTGGCGCATGCCGATTTCGCGGCGGTGGCCGCCGATCTCGTTGCGCGCGGCGTGACCAAGCCGGAGCGCATCGCCGCGCAGGGCGGCTCCAACGGCGGTCTCCTCATCGCCAACATGCTGACCCGCTACCCGGAGCGCTTCGGCGCCCTGTTCTGCACCATCCCGCTCATCGACATGCGGCGCTATTCGAAGCTGCTGGCGGGTGCGAGCTGGATCGCCGAGTACGGCGACCCGGACAATGCAGACGACTGGGACTTCCTCGGCGCGATCTCGGCCTATCACGTGGCCGAGGCGGGACGACCTTATCCGCCGATCCTCATCGCCACGACCCGCCGCGACGACCGTGTTCATCCCGGCCATGCCCGAAAGATGGCGGAGAAGCTGCGTCGTCTCGGCTACGATCCGGCCTTCTTCGAGCCGGCGGCGGGCGGACACGGTTACGGCAAGGACAATTCCGAGACCGCCGCCTTCCTCGCCCTCGGCATGGGCTTCCTCAGGCAGTCCATCGGCTGGGCTCCGGAAGAGGCCTGATCCTTCAGGCGGCGCGGCTGCGCATCCCGTCGCGGATGACATAGGCGCCGCCGGCAGCGGCCATCAGCGCCAGCACGTACCAGGTCAAGGCATAGACGAGGTGGTTGTCGCTGAAGGTGACCACGGTGAGACCGCCCACGGGATAGCCGCCGGGATTGGGCGTCGCGTCGGCATCGATGAAATAGGGTGCGGTCGGGCCGAGCCCGCGCGCTTCGGCGATGGCGGCGACATCGCGCGAGTACCAGCGATTCTTCGCCGGATCGTTGGCACGCAGGAACCCACCGCGCGGCTCCGACACCCGGAGCAGGCCGGTGACGCGAGTTTCCCCCGCGCTCCGACAGATCTCCCCCATAGCCGGCTCACGCCTGTCCGCCGGCACGAACCCGCGATTGATGAGGATCGTGGCTCCGTCGGCCCCGACCAGAGGCGTCATCACCCAAAATCCGCCGCCGAGCTCCGTGACCGCCTGGACCAGGGTTTCCCGATCATGCGCGAACGTCCCGACCGCAAAGACCCGACGATAGGCCTCGGATGCGGCATCGAATCCAAGCCATTTCGCCTGTTCCGGGGCCTGGACCGGATCGGCATGGACCCGCGCTTCGACCCGAGCGATCAGGTCATGCTTCCAGGCACGGCGCTGAATCTGCCAGGTACCGAGCGAAACCAGCACTGCCACCACGGCGATGCTGACGAGACCCACGAAGATCGAAAAACGAGAGAGGCGGAATGACATCGTCTTCGTACTCGGATTGACCCGTAGCGTCGCTGCCTATCACGAACCACGGTGGATGGCCGTGACCGGCAGACCGACCCTGGCAGACCTGCC
Source organism: Methylobacterium sp. 77 (assembly GCF_000372825.1). NCBI lineage: Bacteria > Pseudomonadati > Pseudomonadota > Alphaproteobacteria > Hyphomicrobiales > Methylobacteriaceae > Methylobacterium > Methylobacterium sp. 77. The sequence goes on from NZ_KB910516.1 coordinate 433,021, forward strand.
GCTACACCCCCTCTCCATGCACCAGCGGCGCATGGGATTGTGACGATAATTTTCGATCGATATAGACACGGCCTGAGCAGAATAGCCCAGAAGCTGCGATCTCACCCTCGACAAGCGTCGGATGCTCGTGGGAGCACTCGGCTCGCTGCCCGGCCTACCGGCCGAGACATTTCGTCAGAGGGATTCCGCATATGAAGAACCCCGCCGCGCCGACGAAGCGTCAACTCAAGGCGCTGGGATCGGAGGCCGAAGAGGCTGGAAACCTTGTCCTGGCCGAAGAGGCGTACGAGCGGGCCCTTGCGATCGATCCGGACGACAAAGAGATCGTCATCAAGCTGCTTCGTGTCCTCATCGCCACCAAGAACACTCGGCGCGCCCATCAACTTGCCGAAGACGCCTTTGCGAATGGCCAGGCAAACACCCGCATCCTTCAGATGTATGTCCTTTCGGATTTCAATTCCTATACGATTGCGCATTGCCTGGATGACGTCAGAGCCAAGCTCATCGCTTTTCCCGGGCATGTGGCCGTCAGCGCCCGTGCCGCAATTGCTTTTACTTGGCACGGCGACCTCGACGAAGCCAGGATCCATGCCAGGAGCGCGGTCTCGAAAGCGCCCGATCCCGGCCTGTCGGACATCGTCCGGCTGATCCTGGCAAGGCGCGTGCTGAATTTCGGCTATCCCGACATGGCCGACTGGATCTGCCGCATCGGTCGGGTCGGCAAGGGCCAGGACGACGCCATTCTCTACGACCGGCTGATCATCAGAACGGGCAATGCGGCCAATGACGCCACCACACATCGTCTTTTCCATAGATTGCTGACCGTCGAGGACTTTCCTCGGCGTGCGGAACTCGTCGAAGAGCATGTCGACTTTCTTTGGCGCTTCAACGGCCCGTCTCACGAGCTCCTTCGAGAAATCGACGACCATCTCGAACGCATGCCGGACGCCGACAACGACGCTCTTCTGCTGATGAAGGTGTGCCTCGCGATGCAACTCGGAAACGAGGACATCGCGCTGCAGGTTCTGCGAACGCATCCCCGACTGACCGCCAAGATTTCCGCCTGCCTTCCTGTCGCCAAGCTGGTTCATCGGCATCGACTCGACGGGCCGTCAAAACCCGACCCGGATCTCGCCTCGTACGCCGCTCTATATGATGCCCTCGCCACCAGCGAAGCCGTCCTGAGACAGCGGCTCGGCGACTTGTCGTCGTCCTGCGCCGTCGTCGGCAATTCACCCTGCGAGATCGGCCGAGGTCATGGCGCAAAGATCGATGCTCACGACGACATCGTTCGCTTCAATCGGTTCAAGATCGATCCGCCCTTCGACACTGATTATGGTTCGAGGCTGACGATCCTCGTGAGAGCGGGAAACGACAAGCCGGATATCGGCATCGATTTGCCCGCCGAGACACTCATCATCATCTCCTCGGGGAGTACGCTCTACAGAGGTCGCGCCTGGCGGGCGGCAAAGCGCCTTCGGGATGAAGGCCATACCCTCTGCGTGTTTCCACAGACGATCCATACTGAGCTGTCGCAGAAGCTTTCGGGCAGCCCGAGTTCGGGTCTGTCGTTCGTGTACCTTCTGAAGGCGCTTCGAGGAACGCTGAACCGCGACGATTGCTTCGGTTTCTCGTTTATCGATCAGATCGATGCGAACCCCGCTTCGGCCCATTACTTCGAACCGGCGAAAGCGTCGATGTTACATCGGTGGAAGAAAGAGCGCGAAATCTTCGATAGCCTTTTCGAGGAGCGCGCATGATCCGTCCCAAGGTCAAGATCGAGGGCGACCATTCCGCCTATCATTGCGGCTCCGCAGCCGCCTTTTCAGCCCTTACCCGCGCATTGGCCGAAAAACACGATATCGTCGCGGGCGAGGATTACGACATCCTCTACGTCAACGGCGAAGGATCGATGCACCACAATTCGGGGCATTTCGTCGCCAAGATGGAAGCGATCAAGTCCGCAATAGACGGCGGCCGGAAAGCCTATCTCGTCAACACGGTTTGGCAGGAGAATGAGAAAACCTACGATTCCACGTTGGCGAAGCTCAGCGGCGTCACCGTCCGCGAGGCAATGAGCCAGAGCGACCTCAAGACGCGTCATGGAATCGATGCCGACATGTTCCTCGACCTCTCCTATTACGAGGAGCTCGACCAGAACGCGGAGCACGTCGACTGGTCGGGGAAAGTGCTGATCACCGACTTCTTCGCTCGCGATCTCGGCCTATGGTACCGGGTCACCAGCGGTCCATTGGCGGCACGCACCTATATCGATCTGCGCGACCAGAGCTGGTCGTCGCTCATCAAGTCGATGCGGACATGCAGGGCCGTCATCACGGGGCGCCATCATGCCATGTACGCGGCTTGCGTGGCGCGCCGCCCCTTTGTCGCCGTCGCCGGAAGCACGCACAAGGTAGAGGGTCTGAAACGGGCTTCGGGGTTTCCACTTCCGGTGCTGGCGTCCGTGCGCGAAGCCAATGCGACCTTACGTTGGGCCATCGACAACCGCGAAATGTTCAAAGAGTTCTTCCATTGGATGGACGAGTTCCCGCGCTGGACGCCCTGATATCGACGCCGTGCGAGCATTCCATCGGTGCGCGTTCGGCATGACGACATGCCGCCCAGCGACCGTCGGCCGGTCGGGCCCGATCCAAGTTAGCAACGTCAAAGCAGAGCCGATCGATAGAGGGATAATATCGATATGAAGATCGGCATTCTCGATTTCAGCTATGCCAATGCGGCAAAATCCATCCGCAAACTCCACGAGGATTCCTTTTATACAGTCAATCTCGGCGACAATGCCCAATCGATCGCTGCGCGGCAGCTTCTGTCCAGACTGGGATGTGACACATCCGATATCGTGACCGTCGATCGGGACACCCTGCCGACCTATTCCGGCGGGCCGGTCGCCCTGATCATGAACGGCGTGTTCTATGAACGAAACTTCCCCGTCCCGAACGCGGTAATCCCCATCTTTGTCGGGTTCTGCACCAAGAGCATCGAGCTGATTCAGCGGTACCGGGACTGGTTCAAACGTTACGAGCCGATCGGATGTCGAGACATCGAGACCGCGCGCCTGTTCGAGGCGGAAGGCATCGAGGCATCGGTCACCGGATGCGTGACCATGACGTTTCCGCTTCGCGTTCGCGAGCCGCGCAAGAAACGCCTGTTCGTCGTCCATGGCTCGGGCGCAGGCAAGCTGCCGTCCACCGTCTTGAAGCACATTCCGCATCACCTGCTCGATGACGCGGAATTCCTCTTTCACCGCCTGCCCGTGAGCGAGCTTCCGTTAGCGGACTCGTCACGGCGCTGGATCGAGCGCTACGAGGAAGATATCCTCGACCGCTACCGCAATGAGGCGAGTCTCGTGCTGACGCCGTTGCTCCATGTCGCGTCGCCCTGTCTCGCGATGGGCGTTCCTCTCGTCCTATGCCGCAAGGATCGGGATACGCGGTTCGGCTTTCTGCAGACTTTGACGAGGGTCTATACGCCGGACGAGGTGTCGGAAATCGTCTGGAACCCCAGCCCCGTCGACCTTCGAGTTTTGGCGGAATCATTCGGCCAGGAACTAAAACGCAGGCTCGATCTCGTCCGAGCCTGACGCGCGGGGTGGCTAGGTGCGCGATCGGTCAGGCGGTGCATCTCTGGCCGCGTCGCCGGACGATCGTGAGATCCACCATCGCCGAGCCGGCCGATACGCGTTCTGACGCATCGGATTTCCGCGCCGTGCCGGACCTCGGCTCGGCGCGGTCCACGCCAAGCCTAATGCACGTGCTGATGCAGGCTCGCCGGCGTCATCGGCATCATGTTGGTGTTCAGGTGGTACATCACCCAGACCGAGCCGGTGAGCGTGATCACCACCAGCGTCAGGGTGAAGATCAGAGCCAGGATGGTCCATCCCCCCTCTGACTTCGTGTTCATGTGCAGGAAGTAGATCATGTGAACCACGATCTGCACGACGGCGAAGCCCATGATGACGAGGCCGGTGAGGCGCGCGTCGCCGAGCACGTCGCCCATCACCAGCCAGAACGGGATCGCCGTCAGGATGACGGAGAGCACGAAGCCGGTGACGTAGCCCTTGAACGAGCCGTGACCGCTCTGGTCGCCGTGGCCCTTCACATCCTCTTCGTGATCCGCGGCATGGGCGGATTGGCTGGCGGCGCTCATTGCAGCACTCCCATGAGGTAGACGAAGGTGAAGACGCCGATCCAGATCACGTCGAGGAAGTGCCAGAACATCGACAGGCACTGAAGGCGACGCTGGTTCTCCGGGATCAGTCCCTTCCGAGAAGTCTGGACCATCAGCACGATCAGCCAGACCAGGCCGAGGGTCACGTGCAGGCCGTGGGTACCGACGAGCGTGAAGAATGCCGACAGGAACGCGCTGCGCTGCGGCCCCGCGCCCTCATGGATGAGATGCGCGAATTCGTAGAGTTCGAGCCCGATGAAGGCGAGGCCGAACAGGCCGGTCACCGCGAGCCAGAGCTGCATCCGCCCCTGCTTGCCCTTCGCCATCTCCAGCATGGCAAAGCCATAGGTGATGGAGGAGAACAGCAGCATCGAGGTGTTCAGAGCCACCAGCGGCAGGTCGAACAGATCCTTCGGGGAAGGGCCTGCCGCGTAATTGCGCCCGAGCACCGCATACGTGGCGAACAGGGCTGCGAAGATGAGGCAATCGCTCATCAGGTAGATCCAGAAGCCCAGCATCGTGCCGCCTTCGGGATGATGATCCTCCTCCATGTAGAAGGAGGGAGCCTCGCCGTCCTTGGCGAGGGTGGGGGAGTGCGACGCCATGGTTCTCAGACCCGACCTTCAAGCGACCGGGTCCGCTGTCCCTCGGTACCGATGACGGCATCGGCCGGGATGTGGAAGTCGCGGTTGTAGTTGAACGTATGCCCGATGGTGACGACGGCCATGGCGATGAAGGTCAGCGCCGCCAGCCACCAGATGTACCAGATCATGCCGAACGAGAAGCCGATGCTGAGGATACCCAGGATCATGCCCGTGCCGGTGTTCTTCGGCATGTGGATCGCTTTGAAGCCTTCCAGCGGGCGCGAATAGCCGCGGCGCTTCATGTCCGACCAGGCATCATGGTCGTGGATGATCGGCGTGAAGGCGAAGTTGTAGTCCGGCGGCGGCGAGGAGGTCGACCATTCGAGGGTACGACCGCCCCACGGATCGCCGGTCACGTCCCGCAGCTGCTCGCGGCGCATGAAGCTGACGACGAGTTGGATGATGAAGGACAGGATGCCGAGCGCGATCAGCCCCGCACCGAAGGCGGCGATGATGAACCAGATCTGCAGCGACGGGTCGTCGAAATGCTGCACGCGCCGGGTCACGCCCATCAGGCCGAGGATGTAGAGCGGCATGAAGGCGAACCAGAAGCCGACCAGCCAGAACCAGAACGACATCTTCCCCCAGAACGGATCGAGCTGGTAGCCGAAGGCCTTGGGGAACCAGTAGGTGATCCCGGCCAGCATCCCGAACAGGACGCCGCCGATGATGACGTTATGGAAGTGGGCGATCAGGAACAGGCTGTTGTGAAGCACGAAATCGGCAGGCGGCACCGCGAGCAGCACGCCGGTCATGCCGCCGATGGTGAAGGTCACCATGAAGCCGATGGCCCAGAGCATCGGCACCTCGAAACGGATGCGGCCCTTGTACATGGTGAACAACCAGTTGAAGAGCTTCGCCCCCGTCGGGATCGAGATGATCATCGTCGTGATGCCGAAGAACGAGTTCACCGAGGCGCCCGAGCCCATGGTGAAGAAGTGGTGCAGCCAGACGAGGTAGGACAGGATCGTGATGACCACCGTGGCGTAGACCATGGAGGCGTAGCCGAAGAGACGCTTGCCGGAGAAGGTCGAGACGATCTCCGAGAACACGCCGAAGGCCGGCAGGATGAGGATGTAGACCTCCGGGTGACCCCAGATCCAGATGAGGTTCACGTACATCATCGGGTTGCCGCCGAGGTCGTTCGAGAAGAAGTGCGTGCCCACGTAGCGGTCGAGGGAGAGCAGCGCGAGAACGGCCGTCAGGATTGGGAAGGCGGCGACGATCAGGATGTTCGTGCACAGGGAGGTCCAGGTGAAGATCGGCATCTTCATCATGGTCATGCCGGGCGCCCGCATCTTCACGATGGTGGCGATGAGGTTGATGCCCGAGAGCAACGTCCCGATGCCCGCGATCTGCAGGCCCCAGATGTAATAGTCGACGCCGACGCCCGGACTGCCGGCAGGGCCGGACAACGGCGGGTAGGCGAGCCAGCCGGTCCGCGCGAACTCGCCGACGAAGAGCGAGGCCATGATCGTCATGGCACCGCTCACGGTCATCCAGAAGCTGAAATTGTTGAGGAACGGGAACGCCACGTCGCGTGCGCCGATCTGCAGCGGTACGACGAAGTTCATCAGGCCGGTGACCAGGGGCATCGCCACGAAGAAGATCATGATCACGCCGTGGGCCGTGAAGATCTGGTCGTAATGGTGCGGCGGCAGGTAGCCCTCGTTGGCGCCGAAGGCCATGGCCTGCTGCGCGCGCATGAGAAGCGCGTCGGAGAAGCCGCGCAGCAGCATCACCAGGGCCAGCACCACGTACATGATGCCAATCTTCTTGTGATCGACGGAGGTGAACCAGTCGCGCCACAGCGGACCCCACCAGCGCATGTAGGTGATGAGGCCGAGCACCGCGACGCCGCCGATGGCGACGCCGATGAAGGTCACGAGCAGGATCGGCTCGTGATACGGGATGGCTTCGAGAGTCAGGCGCCCGAAGAGGAGCTTCTGAAGATCGAGATTGGCAAACATGGGATCGCTTCGTTCCCGGTTGTCGGCGAGGGGACGGGCAGACCGATGGCTTCGGTGCCCGTCCCTCAAGGGTTCAATTTAGTGGTGCCGTCGCTCGTCCGCGCCGAGCCCGAAGGCCGCGCGTCATCGCGTCGGCCTAGCGGTTCAACTGCGCCGGGGCAGGATCGTCGTGTTTCATGCCCGGCATGGAATGGTCGTGGTGCTCGTGACCCTTGGCCGGGTCCTTGGCCCGATCGACCTCCTGTGACCGCGGCTTCTTCTCGGAGGCGGGGAACGTCGCGGCCTGCGCCTCCTCGCCGCGCACGGCATGGCGGTCGTCGTAGCGGAGACGATCGTGGTTGGCGTGACTTTCCTTGCCGGCACCGCCCTTGGAATCGATGCTCATCATCTCGCCCATGCACATCTTGCCCTCCACGACGCACATGTTGAGGATGGCGTTGAAGAGGCCCGGAGCGACGGTGGAATAATAGATCACCGGCTCACGCTCGCTCGGCTTCTCGAGCGCGATGTAGGCATCGCGAGACAGTTCCTTGCCTTCGGACTTCGCCTTGGCGACCCACTGGTCGAACCCGTCCTGGGTCAGGCCATAGAACTTGAAGTTCATCCGCGAGAAGCCCTCGCCGCTGTAATTGGCGGAGAAGCCCTCGTAGACGCCTTCCTTGTTGATCACGGCGTGCAGCTTCGTCTCCATGCCGGCCATGGCGTAAATTTGTCCCGCCAGCGCCGGAATGAAGAACGAGTTCATCATCGAGGCCGACGTGATCTTGAAATTGATCGGCACATCGACGGGCGCCGCCAGCTCGTTCACCGTGGCGATGCCGAGATCCGGATAGAAGAACAGCCACTTCCAATCGAGGGCGACCACCTCCACCGTCAGCGGCTTCACGTCTGCGGGAAGCGGGCGTGCTGCGTCGATGCGGCTCAGGGGCCGGTAGGGATCGAGCGTATGCGTGCTGATCCAGGTCAGCGCGCCGAGAGCGATGATGATGACGAGGGGTGCGGACCAGATCAGCACCTCGAGCTGCGTCGAGTGGTGCCAGTCCGGATCGTACTCGGCCTCGGTGTTCGACTGGCGGTAGCGCCAGGCGAAGAAGAGCGTGAAGGCGATCACCGGGAGGATGATCAGCAGCATCAGCCCGGTGGAGGCGACGATCAGGTCACGCTGCCGCGTGGCGATGTCGCCCGCCGGCTGCATGACGACCATGTTGCAGCCCGAGAGGAGGGCCGCCACGGGGAGGAAGGCGAGAGCGCGCAAGGATCTGGATGACATCCGACCGGCTGCAGTGAGGACGTCCGCGAACGGAACGTCGGGGGAAAAATCTGGTTTACGAAAAGCGACGGTCCGTACCGGATCGCTTGGCGCGACGCGGGTTCGATACGGGTTTCTCCTGCACAGTGCAAAGCCACACTGACAAGTGCGTGACGCTTCAATCAGTCGAGCGTCGAGAGCATAGCTGTTTTATCCCGCGCAAGGCAGTAAGGAGGAAAGCGCCGCGTTCGGATCGCATGAGAAAAATGATCCTGATTTGTGTCGCCGCACCGCTTTGCCGCAGTGCAGCAATTCTTCATAATAGGAACACAGGGGCGCGCCAAGTGCGGCGTGCCCTCCCACCCTTACAGCAGCGAATGGCCGTTCCATGAGCCAAGATTATGCGTTGCAGACCCCGCCCCATCTGAGTTCGGGCGCTCGGGCCGGCGCCACTGAACCTGAAGTCGCACCCGGCGACATCGCCGTCGGCGTGCTCATCGGACGGACGTCGGAATTCTTCGACTTCTTCGTCTTCGGCATCGCCTCGGTACTGATCTTTCCGAAGGTCTTCTTTCCCTTCGTGTCCCCGTTGGAAGGCACGCTCTACGCGTTCGCCCTTTTCGCCCTCGCCTTCGTCGCGCGGCCCATCGGAACGGTGATCTTCATGGAGATCGACCGACGGCACGGACGGGGCGTCAAGCTGACCGTCGCGCTGTTCCTGCTCGGTGGCTCCACCGTGTCGATCGCCTTCCTGCCGACCTATCACAGTATCGGCATGGCCTCGGTCTGGCTGCTCGCCGCCTTCCGGATCGGTCAGGGCCTCGCCCTCGGCGGCGCTTGGGACGGTCTCGCTTCGCTGCTGTCGATGAAGGCGCCGAGCAATCGCAAGGGCTGGTATGCGATGATCCCGCAGCTCGGCGCACCGATCGGGTTCGGGCTCGCCAGCGCGTTGTTCTCGTTCTTCCTCGCCAATCTGCCGATGGAAGACTTCCTGGATTGGGGTTGGCGCTATCCGTTCTACGTCGCCTTCGCGGTGAACGTGGTCGCGCTCTTCGCCCGGCTTCGCCTCGTCGCTACAGAGGAGTTCACTCAGCTTCTCGAGACCCGTGAACTCGCCCCGACTCCCGTCTGGGAGATGATTCGCGCCCAGGGACGAACCGTGCTCATCGGCGCCTTCGTGCCGCTGGCGAGCTTCGCCCTGTTCCACCTCGTCAGCATCTTCCCGATCAGCTGGATCACCCTGTTCACCAAACGCTCGGCCGGGGAATTCCTGCTGGTGCAGTTCGTCGGCTCCATCGTCTTCGCCGGTGCGATCGTGATCTCGGGGATTGTCGCGGATCAGGTCGGTCGCCGTCGACTGGTCGGCATATCCGCGAGCCTGATCGGCCTGTTCAGCCTCGCCAGCATCCTCGCACCGCTGCTCTTCGGCGACAGCGAGACCGGCCAGACGATCTACGTGCTGGTCGGCTTCGGCCTGCTCGGACTTTCCTACGGCCAGACTTCAGGCTCGGTGACGGAAAATCTCGGGACGCGCTACCGCTATACCGGAGCCGCGCTCACGTCCGACCTCGCCTGGTTGATCGGGGCCGGTTTCGCGCCGCTCGTGGCGCTCAGCCTGTCGAGCCGCTTCGGTCTGGCCTGGGTCGGCGTCTACCTGCTGTCCGGTGCCGTCGCGACGCTGATCGCACTCGCGATCAATCGGAAGGCCGCGACAGCCTGACCACGACGTGAGGGTCCGAACGAGAAAGGCCCGCATGCATGGCATGCGGGCCTTTCTCGTTTCCACCAGAATGAATCAGGCCTGCATGGGCTGGCGTGCCCCTGCCAAGCTCAACGGGCGTAGGGGCAAGCCGGTCCTCCGGTCGGGCCGAGGGCGAGGTCGCCCTGGCGCGGGGTGTTGAGAGCGAAAGGCTCCGTGCCCTCTCGCGGAAAGAAGCTGGGGCCGAGTTCGCGCTCGAAGAACCCGCGGCCGATTTCGAAATAGCAACGGTCCTGCACGGCAGTGACGGCGAAACTACGCTGGATGACGGGTTGTCCAAGGGCGACGCCTGCCCTCAAACCGACGCCGCAATAAGCCGAGACATCGACGGGAGCGGGCCCGTCGAGCCGGATCTTCCGTGACGTCCCGGGACGAACCGTCACGGCAGGACCGCCCGCCTGGCCCACGACCAGAGTCAATCTGGACCGATTGGCGACCTGCCGCAGGCATGACGCTTCCGCCAGGCCGACACCGGTCGCCAGGACCATGAATGAGGCGAGGCCCGCGAGGAGCGGCGTCGAGCGAATGGTCATGTCGGGAACTTCCACGTTGCTGGATTGCGAGCATCACTGAGTTGGAAACACCGCGGCGAAATCGATGTGCTCATCGATGAATTCCGCCTGGGTCGCCCGACGTTCCGCCGGTGCCGGGACCGCCCCCAGCGCCCGACGCTGCATCCGCACCTCCGACGGGAGTCTTACCGGTCAGTGCCTCAACGGAATCATCACGGGCCAAGAGAGCTGTGCCGATACCGGCCGGCGCTTCGATGTCCCGCGCAAGTACCGCCTCTGCCTGCAGCAGAACGAGGCAGGGTGTGAGGACGAAGGGTCTGACGATCATCGAACAAGGATCCGGAACGGCGAGCCATGCACGGATCAGAACTCTGCGCGGTTCAGTTCCGTTCAACCGATCAGGCCAAGCCGAATACGCAATGGCGCAGGCCGGCATGTTCACGAGGTATGAAGGGCTTTTTCCAGATCGCTTTTGGACATGGTCGAGCGACCTCGAATGTTCGCGGATTTGGCTTTCCGCATCAGCTCGGCTTTCGTCGCGCCGTTCTTGTCGCCCGAGGCTTTCCGGTGAGCGGGGGCGCCTGTCCTGGCGGAAGCCGATTTTTCGGCTACGTCCTTCGGCTGACTAGAGAACTGCTTGCCACGCTTGGCATCCGCGCGCTTCTTCTTCGTCGACCTGTCGTATTCTTCGTCCGTGAGGGAGTCCCGGGCCTTCTTCGGCAAATAGCGCTCGCCGGTCTCACCGCTGGGCTTGCCGGATTGCGTATCCCAGTCCTCGTTCGACCATTGAGTGAGGCTGTTGTCGTCGGACTTCTTTCCCTTGTAGCCGCCACCGGCCTCCTTGTAGGCCCTCGTCGCCGCCTGGGCCTTACGGGCGGACCATTGACCGGGCTTGCCGCCTTTGTCGGACGCGGTCACCTCCGACTTGACCCTGTCCCACAGTTTAGGATCGGTCTTTTCTGCGCTGGCTGCCATCGCTCCGGCCTTTGCTTGTTTCAATGCGGTCAACCGTCATCCGGAGGGGCCAGTTCCCGGCGAAAGACGTGTCATCAATCCGTGTGAAAACAAGGCGATACAGGGGCTGCGGCCATCGCGTGTCGAGGACCGCGACATTGACTTGAGAAGCCGGACCCTCCACCTCGCGGAGGCGCGTAGCGATGCTCCGCCATGCGAGACAAACAGGACATTTCGAATGAGCGAGAGCGGCGCGGCGAAGCCCACGGTTTTCATCGACGGAGAGGCCGGCACCACGGGCCTCGGCATTCGCGAACGCCTGGAGCGCGAGGGCCGTGTTGCCCTGAAGAGCATTCCACATGAGAGCCGCAAGGACGCCGAGGTCAAGCGCGCGCTTCTCGCCGGCGTGGATCTCGTCGTCCTATGCCTGCCGGACGATGCTGCGAAGGAGACCGTAGCCCTTGCCGACAGCCTCCCCCATGGAGGCCCGCGCATCCTCGATGCGAGTACCGCTCATCGGGTCAGCCCCGGCTGGATCTACGGGTTCGCCGAATTGAACTCCGATCAGGCGCAGGCGATTCGCCAGGCGCGGCGCGTCGCCAATCCCGGCTGCTATCCCACCGGGGCGATCGCCCTCTTGCGGCCCCTGGTCGATGCCGGATTGCTGCCATCCGACACGCCGATCAGCGTCAACGCGGTCAGCGGCTACAGCGGCGGCGGCAAGAGCATGATCGAAGATTACGAAGCCGGAACGGCACCGGCCTTCCAACTCTACGGGCTCGGCTTTGCTCATAAGCATCTGCCGGAACTGGAAACCTATGGCGGGCTGACCCGGCGGCCGATCTTCATCCCATCGGTCGCGAACTTCCGTCAGGGCATGCTGGTGAGCATCCCTCTCCACCTCGACACCCTCCCGGGACATCCGGACGCGGCAGCCTTGGAAGCGGCTCTGGCCGCCCATTATGCCGGGCAGGATCTGGTGAAGGTGGTCCCGACGGATCCGAGCGACAAGCCGGACGCCGAAGCTCTCAATGATACCGACCGGCTCGAGTTACGGGTCTATGGTTCGCCGGATCACGCACAGGCGCTTCTCGTTGCCCGCCTCGACAATCTCGGCAAGGGTGCATCGGGCGCGGCGGTGCAGAACATCGGACTCATGCTCGGCCTGAATTAGAATAGCGAATCGGATCGGGGCCGGGCTCCATGCCCTGATCTGTCGCGATCATGCGATCTCCTTCGGATCGACCTCGATCTGCCCGTCTCTTCTCATCGAAGATGATCGCGGCAGAACGTCGCGTCTGTAAATCCCACATGGCCTCGCGGGAGAGAGGCGCACCGCCAAGTTCGGCCTCTGGAATGATGATCCAGTTGCTCATTCGACGTGATCTCGCTGCATGGCCTCGAGGATAGGCTCCCCGATCGGGGAGCATTTTAGGCAGGTGCATCGAACTGGGGCGCTGGTCGTAAGGCCATCGACGAGACATCGTCGCGGCGGGAGCCAAGCGCAGCGTATGATCTTGGATGAGCGACGGTCTTGACCGCCACGGCGAATCTGGCAAATCCAGTCTTGCATAGTCTCGTAGTCTTCTCCCCAATGACGCGCTCTCGACTGTCCCCACGCGTATCGGTTGCATAATCACGGATCGATTGACGAGCCGGGATGGTTCGCCGATAAATATTTCGTCAGCCGATCTTCAAAACTATGAAGTCGCGGCCGCCTTTAGCAGGATGCCGGGCTGGGTAAGTCTTTCCAAATGTCTGATGTGGAGGCCTAGCCGGGCTCCTCATTCGGACGAGCCCGTCGCGTGAGCCATTCCGTTGTGTCTGATGCGTCTCGAGCGTTTGCTGAAGAAAGCGCCGCACGATGTTTCCGAGAGGATGTCGCCGAACAATCCCGTGGCGAGAATAACGGCGAACGTCAGCAACGCTCGATCGAACGGCCGATCACCGGACTGTGAATGCAATCTTTGGACATACCGACATATGACGCTTGAAGCTCGATAAAATCCCCTCTTGAGCCGCGATTCGAGCGGGTTCATCGTCAAGGATCGACTATTGAGTTCGTATTCTGCGTTTAAGGTCGATACAGGACTTTTGGATTATATCCCTCGCAGCGAGGATCGGACACTCGGTGTACGAGCCTCTCAACACGACGAATCGAGCGATCCCTGACGCAACGATCAGCGACCATCTCCATTGACCGACACCATTCTTGAGGAATTGGCTTACCGGGGCTTTGGCGTGAGAGGCGGCCCAATTTGTGGACCGAGCATTCCCGGTCGCTCTACTGCCCGCATGCCCCAGTGAGAGCGCAAAGGTGCATGATCACGTCGATCGTCCTCTCGCGATTCCCGTGCGGATTCACGTGCGAGTCGCGGTTGTCACCACTTTCGGCGACGACTAAACCCGACGTCAAAGTTGTATCCGTCCGGCTATGCTGAGCATGATGGTGATCGGATCGCCGGGACGCTTTCAGGACGGCGAAACATCGACAAACTCTGCTTTCCCCATAGCCCAAACGGGTGGGCCATCGCTGGATGTGGGTGCCGAAAATCGCGAACATCCGAAGCATTTGATCGAATGACCGGTAAAATACCAAAATTCGTTCGATAACATCTTGCGAGATGCGATAACTGAGCCTAGGCTTGTATAGAGTTCAACATAACCAAGCGATGGCTGAATATCATGAGTGATTCCGATACCGAGGCAGCACGCCTCATCACATTGGCGGCGGATATCGTCTCCGCTTATGTCAGCAACAATCACGTTCAGAGCGCGGAACTGCCTAAGCTTCTCAGTGATGTGCATGAGGCCATTCGCTCGGTGAGCACGAGCAGTGCCCCGGCTGCGGAGACCGGGCCGCCGAAGGCGACGGCGCAGGAAATCCGCCGTTCCGTGACATCCGATTACTTGGTCAGTTTCGAGGACGGAAAGCAGTATAAGACGCTGCGTCGCCATCTCACCCTGCGTGGGCTGACCCCGGAGCAGTACCGGGCCAAGTGGGGCCTCCAGCCCGATTACCCGATGACGTCGGCTGCCTATTCCGAACAGCGTTCGGAACTGGCTCGGGCCCTCGGTCTTGGCCAGCAGCGCCGCAAGACCGCAACGAAGGCCGTTCCGGAGGAAGTCGTCGCTCCGCCGGTCGAGGAAGCCGTCGTCGCTCCGCCTGAGAAGAAGCGTCGCGGTCCCCGCAAGAAGCAGGCTGCCTGAAACGGTTTCGACGAGGTCCGACCGGACGTCGTCTGTTCTATGCAGTCATCAGAATGAAGGCCCACTCCCCGGCAAGACTGCCGTGGAGTGGGCCTTTATTTGTGGGATACGACCCTCTCGATCACTTGCATGCACCGGGCTTGGCCTTTTTCGGCCTCATCCGAACAAATGTGGTGACCCGCCTCGCAGGCTCGCGAATGGATTCGGAAAGATCAGCGCCGGCCTCAGGAATTGTGACGACGCACAATTCCTGAGGCTTCATGAGGCGCTCGATCATCTCTCCAGATTAGCATTGTATTGATTCTGCTCCCGAGCCAGCTTCTCGTTCGACGCCAATGGACATGGGCCTGGCGCGCGCGTCGATCAGGAATTCGCTCCGGTGAAGCGCGCGCACAGGCTAGAGCATCTGGGTTGGATGCGCGAAACGAACCGCCGCACAGGCGTATTCGACAGCGCTTCGACACGTCGGAGCTCGGAAGAAACCGACCTACCCGGGCACAGGGCTAACAATGAGCTCTGACACTCGGCACCCAGTCCTGAGCGTCGGTGACGGGTAGTGAACAAACCTCGGCCTATCATCGGCAAGCGGACGCTCCGCTTCGATGTCATGCGGCTATTCACGAACTCGGTTTCCGGTCGGGAACGATCAACAATCCGACCAGGATGAAGGCGGGCACGAGCACGCACCAGAAGGACAAGGCGGCAATACCGAACGCCCCCGCCAGTGCGCCCGCCGCGAATGCCAGTACGGCGGACAGCGTGCGCCGCAGCCGGGTGCTGGCCTGATCACTGAGCCTCGCACCGCACAGGCGGTCGGTCAGGTCGATCACGGCCTGCGTGACGTTGACGGTCATCACGGTGGTTGCCGCCAAGTGGCCGATCACGAGACGCCCGATACCGTTCTGGATGCCCATCGCGGCAACCCCGAGCATGCCGACGCCGATCGCCCGCGCACCATCCGGTGAGCCGAGCGGCGACATGGCAGCGCCCACGATCGCAAAGGCGAACAGGACGGCCGCTTCGAGAGCCAGCAAGGGGCGCAGCGGCGACGATCCTCTCCGCTCAAGGGCCAGGGCGATCAGGCGCGTGGCGGCGACGGCCAGGATGAAGGTCGGCAGGGCGAGCAGCTTGGCGAGGACGCCGGTCGAGGTAGAAATCAACTCCGCACCGATCAGGACGAAGTTGCCGGTGACGTGGGCGGTGAAAAGGCCGGTCAGGGCGATGAAAGCGGCGGCGTCCACAAAGCCAGCGACGAAGGCGAGGCCGACGCCGATTGTGGTGTCTCTACTAGAGTGCGTGGACACGGTTCACTCGTCTCCTAACCATCCAACCCATCTACAGGTCGTCATCCACCAAACTGCTTGGAAGCGAACCTTCCGAGGGTCTGTATAGGGTGCAGGCTGTGTGAAAAAGCCGCGTTCAGCCGGAACAACGCATATTCGGGCGCATCAGATGGTGGCTGATACACCGCGGGCAGTTGCCCGGCAGTCCTCCCAAGAGTACTCCGAAGAAGAACCTTCTTCACCGACCAAAGACCTCGGCGTTTTCACACAGCCTCGGTCGGGAGCGGATGCAGGGTGCGGGTACCATCCGCAGATGTTGACCACTAAGTGATCTGCTTCGTCCCGCCGAGGAATGAAGCATTGGCATCGTTCGACGACGGGTCGACCAAACCTGCCCGCATCGCGAGCCAGACCAGATGCGCGTCGTTATCGGCGCCGATCTTCTGCTTGATCTCGTAATGGTAGTTGCGAACCGTCTTCAGGCTGAGGTTCAGCGCCTGCGCGATCGCCTCGTCCGTATTGCCCATCGCCAGCAGGCGAAGGATCTCGGTCTCGCGCGGTCCCAATGCGTCGAGGAGCGACGCGGGCGCTGAGACACGCTCGGCTGCCATGAGGTCCGCGATATCAGGACTCATCGCCCGCTCGTCGGCGAGGACAGCCTTCACCGCCCGCAGCAATTCGCGTGATCCGCTGACCTTGGAGACGTAACCGAGCGCGCCCGCTTCGAACGCCTTCAGCACGAAGGCGGAACCCTCGTGCATCGACACGACGAGGATGCGCGCAGCGCGATCCCATTGGCGGATGTGGCGCACCGCTTCCAGGCCGCCGGGACCCGGCAGATTGAGGTCCATGAGGACGAGAGTTGGGGCGTGGTGCTTGTAGAGTCGGTAGGCGTCGGCTGCATTCTCCGCATCCGCGACGACGTGAAAGCCCGGCTGGCGCTCGAGCAGGCGGCGATAGCCTTCGCGGACGACCGGATGGTCGTCGACGATGAGGACGGTGACGTCGTCGTTCACGCCGAAGCTCCCTGGATACTGGCCGAGCCGCTCGCGAGCGGCAGGGGGAGAGGGAGCGGCAGGGGCAGGGTAGCGATGAGCCGGATTCCGAGAGCGGCCCTCTCGATGACGAGGCTCCCGCCATGGGCCGCGACGCGCTCGCGCATGCCGAGGACGCCTTGCCCGGCCTCGGAGGTCAGACCCGACGGATGCCCGCCGCCATCATCCTCGACGGTCAGGCTCACCATGGCACCGGGCCGCGCTTCGGCACGCATCCAGACCGTGCGGGACCGGCCGTGGCGGATGGCGTTGGTCAGCCCCTCCTGGGCGATCCGGTAGAGCGTGATCCCGAGCGGCCCCGGCAGATCGTCGAGATCACCCTGGAGATCGATCCGGCAGGCGGGCCCCGCTCTGGTGCCGGTCTGTGCGGCAAGGCGGTGCAGACTGGCCGAAAAGCCGATCTCGGCGAGGTCCGGCGGGCGAAGATGGGCGAGGGCGGAACGGAGGCCCGCCATCATGCGCATGGTCGTGGCGACGATCATGCGGGCATCGGCGGCGATATCCGGGCGATCGTCCGAGCTCACCTCGATGGCGGTCGCCAGCGCTTCGGTCGCGGTCAGGCACTGGCCGAACTCGTCATGGAGATCGAGGGCGATGGCACGACGCTCCTCCTCCTGCACGGCGAAGAGGCGCCGCATCAGGCTGGCATGGTTGCTCCTGTTTTCCGCCAGTTGTCGGCCGAGGTCGTTCACCGCGCCGGCGATGCGATCGAACTCGGCGCTGCGGAAACGTGGGAGACGTCGCGCCTCCGATCCCCGCGCGAGCTGTCGCAACCGATCGACGATCATCCCGGCGGGCCACAAGGCCCAGCCGATCAGGATCGAGGCCAGGATCGCGATTCCGGCCGCCATGGCGGCCGCCACCCCCACCGAGACGCGCACCCTCTGCCAGGTCTGACGTAGCCCTGCATCGCCATCCGGCTTGGCGCTGACGAGGCCGGCCTCGCGGCCATTCACCAGCACGGCCCGCGTCACCGTCTCGTCCCGACCGAACAGGTGCTCCTGCAAGGCTCCGAACCAGGGCGGTGCGGGCGATCCCAGCCCGGCCCAGGCACCGCAGATCGGCGCGGCGCCTTCCCCCGCGACCGCTCCGGGCTCGGTCAGCCTGACTACCACGCAGACACCGGGGCCGATCATGTGCAACCAGCCTCTCAAGGTCGCGCTGGCCTTCGCCAGATCAGGCGGGATTGCGCTCCAGGCCGGCATTCCGGTGAAACGGGCATCCTGGCCGCGCCACATCAGCTCGTGCCATGCGCTGAACCGCAGATCGCGGACGACGCGCTCCGCCGAGGCTTCGGTTTCGGCACGGATGGCACGTCCGGTCTCGCGCATGACCCAGAGGCTCGCGGCACCGAGGCAGAGAAGCGTGACGATGAGGATACGCGCGATCAATCCCGCCAGCAGGCGCATCTCTCAGATCCTTCGAGAACTGGACCGGATGTGGCCGCGATCGGTACGCCGAAGGCAAGAGGTCCGAGCCCGCATCGGGCACCAAGCCCAGAATTCGGCGGATCCTTACCCCTGTCCCGAGCTGACACCCGTGATTCGCGCCGAGGTCACTTCCACCAGGCCTGTCACACCGGCACCCGGACGGAAGGCAGAGCAGCGCCCGGATTGTCTCCCGTAGGACGATGCGGCGCTCATTTAAAGAGCGCCGCCAGATAGCGAAGTGGATCTGCAGCCCGAGGTGGCTCCAGGAAAAGCGCTCCGATCCCAGATCGTTGTTCGGCAGCGGCAGAGCTTCGCGAGCCTGCCACGATCGAGCCCGCAATGGAGCAAAGTCGCTCGCGGAAACACCGTCGAAGGGGCAAAGCGCATGGCGGTGGAAAGCCTTGACCCGAACCCTGACCCGTGGCTTCTGGGGCGCGCGACGCCCCGACTCCGTAGCTCAGCTGGATAGAGCAGCCGCCTTCTAAGCGGCAGGTCGTTGGTTCGAGCCCAACCGGGGTCGCCACGCTCGCTTCCAAGACTGGCTTCGATACCGATCCGCGATGGTAGGCGCTCTCACTGCTCTGTTTGGGTTAGGCGAAAGCTCTACCTTGAGGTCGGATCCACGGTGGCGCAGGTCGCGCCTCCTTGACGACGGAGGCGCTTCTGCACGCGTCGAGACATCCCCGTGCAGCCGTCCTGACAAGAGGGGATGCTCCCGGGCGGCCGGGAGCATCGGCCTTAAACCTTAGTAGCCGAACCGCACATAGGGGCGGGGAGCGTAGGCGTAAGGGCGGTAATAGGGGCGGGCGTAGGGGCGATACCCGTAGCCGTAGCCATAAACCGGCACGGGACGCGGCGCATAATAGCCATAGGCGCGGGACGTGGCGCGGCATCCATAGGCGGAGGGATAGTAGCCGTACCCGCAACCGCCGGCAGCCTCGGCCGTCGTGGTGGTGGCGGCGGCCATCGTCAGGCCGCCGATGACGGCGCCGATGAGGCCGAAAGTCTTCACATGCTTCATGACACGAACTCCAGATCGCGTCCCGTCGGGATTAAAGCTTGACCCCGGGGCGTGCTGCATCAAGACACCCGATCGCTGAACGAATTCTGACTGTTTCCCGTTGCGGATGAGGCGCCGACGCAAGCGAGCTTGAGCGCGCGATTTCGTGATTGATAAAGCGTGACCGGGAGACGCGACCGCAGCTGGAGCGACGACCTCCATTGCGACGGGGCGGGTTGACGTGAGGGCCGATTAGGCTCTCCTCGCCTGCCCCTTCGACAGCCTGGAAACCCGCCATGACAGACCTCAAGACCCTGCGCGATGTCTCCGGTCTGAGCCCCCTACCGGCTCGGCTTCAAGGCTCCGCTCTGATCATGATCGACCTGCAGAACACCTATCGCGAGGGCATCATGCGCCTCGAACAGGTGGAGCCCGCTCTTCGCTCCGCGCGGGAACTCCTGGGCCGGGCGCGAGATGCCGGCATCCCCATTTTCCACATCCAGCACGATGCCGGACCCGGTTCGCCCTACGACATCTCGGCCGCCATCGGCCGGATCAGCGACGAGGTCGCGCCGCAGGGCGACGAGACGGTCATCGTCAAGAACTACCCGAACGCCTTCGTCGGCACCGACCTGCAGAAGCATCTCGAGGAGGCCGGCGTGAAATCGGTGCTGCTCGCCGGGTTCATGACGCATATGTGCATCAATTCGACGGCACGCGGCGCCTTCAACCTCGGCTTCAGCCCGACCGTGGTGGCCTCCACCACCGCCACCCGTGCCTTGCCCGGCCTCGACAGCTCGGTGGTGCCCGCCTCTGCGCTGCAGGCCGCGAGCCTCGCGACGCTCGGCGATCTCTTCGCCGTGATCGCGCCGAACGTGGCCGACATCGCGGACTGAGCTGTTCCGACGGCCGGAGATCCCGGACCCCGGAGAACCCGAGCGCCCTGGCGATACGGGCACGCTCCGGGAACGTGTGCGGCGCATCATCGTTCGGCTTCTGAAGCAGGAGCTCGGGCCATGAAAATCGAAAACGTCGCGGATCTCGTCGTCGAAACGCTGCAACAGGTGGGCGTCAAGCGGATCTACGGCGTCGTCGGCGACAGCCTCAACGCACTCACCGAGTCGATCCGCGCGCGCGGGGTGATCGATTGGGTGCATGTGCGCCACGAGGAGGTCGGCGCCTTCGCGGCCGGCGCGGAAAGTCAGCTCACCGGGCAGATCGCGGTCTGTGCCGGCTCCTGTGGCCCCGGCCATGTCCATCTCATCAACGGGCTGTTCGATTGCCACCGGAGCCGGACCCCGGTCCTGGCCATCGCCGCGCATATCCCCTCGGTCGAAATCGGCTCGGGTTACTTCCAGGAGACCGACCCGAAAGCCCTGTTCGCCCAATGCAGCCATTATTGCGAACTCGTCTCGGACCCGTCGCAACTACCTTTCGTCCTCGAGAACGCCATGCGCGCCGCCATCGGTCAGGGCGGCGTCGCCGTCGTGATCATTCCCGGCGACGTGGCTCTGAAGGATGCGCCTGTCCGCGCCGTCTCTCCCAATGCCGGCCTCATCCCGCCCAAGCCGATGGTCCGACCGGCGGAGGCGGAGCTCAACGCTCTGGCCGAACTCCTCGACGGCTCATCCAAGATCACGCTTCTCTGCGGTCGTGGCTGTGCCGGGGCCCATGCCGAATTGTTGCAGCTCGCCGAGGCTCTGAAGAGCCCGATCGTCCATGCACTCGGCGGCAAGGAACATGTCGAATACGACAACCCCTACGATGTCGGGATGACCGGCCTCATCGGATTCTCCTCCGGCTACGCGGCGATGCATTCCTGCGACACGCTGCTGATGCTGGGCACCGACTTTCCCTACAAGCAATTCTATCCGGCCAATGCCAAGGTGGCGCAGGTCGATCTGCGGCCGCACCAGCTCGGCCGGCGGACGAAGCTCGATCTCGGCCTCGTCGGCGACGTGCGCGACACCATCACTGCTCTGCTGCCGAAGCTCGGCGTGAAATCCGATAGGTCGTGGCTCGATTCCAGCCTTAAGCACTATGCCAAGGCCCGTGAGGATCTCGACGATCTCGCCACCGGCGCGCCGACCAAGGGCTGGTTCGGCCTGTCATCCGCCAAAAGCCCGATCCACCCGCAATACCTCACCAAGCTCGTGAGCGAGGCGGCGGCGGACGATACGATCTTCACTGCAGATGTCGGCACGCCGACGATCTGGGCCGCACGTTACCTCAAGATGAACGGCAAGCGCCGGCTTCTCGGCTCATGGGTCCACGGGTCCATGGCCAATGCCATGGCACAGGGCATCGGCGCGCAGGCGGCCTGTCCCGGCCGACAGGTCGTGTCCCTGTCGGGCGATGGCGGATTCACGATGCTGATGGGAGACCTACTGACCCTGCGGCAGGAAAAGCTGCCGCTCAAGGTCGTGATCTACAACAACGGCTCGCTCGGCTTCGTCGAGATGGAGATGAAGGCCGCCGGGTATCTCGAGACCGGCGTCGCCCTCGACAACCCGGATTTTGCCGCCATGGCCCGTGCCGTCGGCCTCCACGCCGTGCGGGTGGAAGACCCGGCCGAACTGGAGAGCGCGATCCGCGACGTGCTGGCCCATGACGGTCCGGCGGTGCTGGACGTGGTGGTAAACCGCCAGGAACTCTCGATCCCTCCGAAGATCGACGGTCAGCAGGTGAAGGGCTTCAGCCTGTACCTGTTGCGCGCGGTGATGAGCGGGCGTGGCGATTCGGTGCTCGATCTCGCCAAGACGAACATCATCCGGTAGACGAAGATGGACCTTCGAACGTATCCAAACTGAACAACGATGCGGCATCCGGGCGTCGGGGCTGCCGCATCCCAGGAGAGAAGACCGGTTTCCATGCGCATCGGACTGTTCGTGCCGTGCTACGTCGACGCTTTCGAGCCTGAAGTCGGTATCGCGACGCTGGAATTGCTGGAACGCTTCGGCCTCGACGTCAGCTATCCTTTCGACCAGACCTGCTGCGGCCAGCCGATGACCAATACCGGCTGCCACGCCGAAGCCGCCGCCACGGAAGCTCTTTTCGTCAAGAACTTCGCCCCGTTCGACTACGTCGTCGCCCCCTCCGGCTCCTGCGTGCATCAGGTGCGCGAGCACCTCACCGCGATCCCCCAGACCGACGAGGTCAAGGCGGTGCGAAGCAAGACCTTCGAACTGGTGGAGTTCCTCCACGATATACTGAAGGTCGATGCGTTTCCCTGGGCCGAGTTCCCGCACAAGGTCGGCTACCATTCGAACTGCAACGCCCTGCGCGGCATCCATCACGCGCGGCCGTCCGAGCTCAACAAGCCGGCCTTTTCGAAGCCCCTCGGCCTCCTGGCCAAGGTGAAGGGCATCGAGATCGTCACGCCGGCGCGGCCGGACGAATGCTGCGGCTTCGGCGGAACGTTCAGCGTGTTCGAGCCGGCCGTGTCGGCCAAGATGGGCTACGACAAGGTGAGCGATCACAGCCGTGCGGGGGCAGAATACGTCGTCTCGTCCGATTCCTCCTGCATGATGCATCAGAAGGGCTGTGCCGCCCGGATCGGCGTACCGCTCAAGTTCATCCACATCGCCCGCATCCTCAATGGAGTCTCGGCATGAATGCTAAGGAGGAGAGCGAGGCCGGCGGCCGACTGATCCATCCCGAGGTCGCGAAGTCCGACGACGAGAGCGAGCGCGGCCAGGACGGTCGCCGCCTCGACCATGCCGAGGGCACGACGCGGCCGATCGGCGCGGAGCCCAGGGCGAAGGCCGCTCGCGAGGCTCAGCCGCGCGGCGCCAAGATCCGGGGCAACCGCCCGATCGATCAGGCTGAGGCCGCCGAACGCTTCCTCGCCGCTCCGCTTCACCAGAAGGCCCACGACGAACGTCTCTGGGACCTGCGCAGGAAGCGCGATACCGCCGCCTTCGGCATCCCGGAATGGGAAGAGCTGCGCGACCTCGCCTCGCAGATCAAGGCGCACACGCTCTCGAATCTCGACAGGTATCTCGAAGAATTCGAGGCGAATGCGAAGGCCAACGGCGTCCACGTCCATTGGGCGGCGGACGGGGCCGAGCATAATCGGATCGTCCACGGCATACTCAAGGATCACGGCGCCAGGACCCTGATCAAGTCGAAATCGATGCTCACCGAGGAATGCGGGTTCCGCCACTACATGGCCGGAACCGGGATCGAGGTGATCGAGACCGATCTCGGCGAGCGCATCCAGCAGCTCGACAACGAAGAGCCGAGCCACGTGGTGGTGCCGGCGGTGCACAAGACCCGGTTCGACGTGGCCGCGGTCTTCGCCAAGACCATGGGCACCGACCCGGAGAACGACGACGCCCATTACCTGGCCGAGAGCCAGCGCATGCATACGCGGCCCCTCATCCTTGACGCGGATGCGGGCATGACCGGCTGCAACTTCGCCATCGCCGAGACCGGCACGGTGGTGACCTGCACCAATGAGGGCAATGCCGACCTCTCGGGCAACGTCCCGAAGCTCCAGATCCATTCCATCGGCATCGAGAAGCTGATCCCTCGGATCGAGCATCTCGGCGTGTTCCTGCGCCTGCTGGCGCGCTCGGCGCTCGGCTCGCCGATCACCCAATACACCTCGCATTTCCGGGGGCCTCGCAAGGGCAGCGAGATGCATATGGTACTGGTCGATAACGGTCGCTCCGAGCGGCTCGGGATGGAGGAGTTCTGGACCTCGCTGAAATGCATCCGCTGCGGCGCCTGCATGAACACCTGTCCGGTCTACCGGCGCAGCGGCGGCCTCTCCTACGGTGCCACGTATTCCGGCCCGATCGGCCTCATCATCGACCCGACTTTCAACAAGCGGAAATACTCCACCCTGCCGTTCTCCTCGACCATGAACGGCAGTTGCACCAATGTCTGCCCGGTGAAGATCAACATTCACGAGCAGATCTTCGCCTGGCGCAAGGTGCTGGCGGAGGAGCACCAGATCCCGCTCCTGAAACAGGGGATGATGAAGGCGGCGGGACAGGTTCTGAGCCGGCCGGCCACCTACCGCGCGGCCATCGGAGCGGCCGATTCCGCTCTGAAGGTGCTGCCGCGCTTTGCGGTCTACAACCCGCTCAATACCTGGGGGAAGGGCCGTGAGATGCCCGACACCCCGCGCCAGAGCTTCCACGCCTGGTACAAGCAGAACCGGATGGATCCGGCCAGGACCGGGAAGACGGAGAAGGGCGACGTCGAATGAGCGCCCGCGACGAGACCCTCGCCCGCATCGCCAGAAACCGCCCCAAGGGCGATTATCCGCTTCCCCCGATACCGGATTTCACGCCCCTGGTCGGCGACGACCTCGTGGCGGAATTCGGCGAGCGCCTGAAGCGCATGGGCGGACGGATCGGCTCGCCGGAAGACGGGGATGCCTTCGCCTCCGTGCGCGAGCGACTGGCATCCGCACAGGTCATCGCCTCCGCGGTGCCCGAAATCGCCGGCAACCGCGACCTCTCGCAGGTCGCATTGCCCAAGGATCTCGCCGACGTGGATGTCGCCATCGTCCGCGCGGTGTTCGGAGTTGCTGAGACCGGGTCCGTCCTCTTCACCGAGGAAGAGCTCCGGGTGAATTCGGTGGCGTACCTCGCCCAGCATCTCGTCGTCCTGCTCGATCCGGCCGACATCCTCGTCAACATCCAGGCGGCCTACCGCCGACCCGACTTCGCGTCCGCCGCCTATGCCGTGCTGCATACCGGCCCCTCGGCGACGGCCGATATCGAAGGGGTGCTGATCCATGGGGCGCAAGGCGTGCGCTCACTGACCGTGATCCTGCTCCCGCGTTCGTGACGGGAATGGACGCCAGGATCGGACACGAGACGCGGAGAGGGGCGCCGTGCATGGATATGTTCGCCAGAAGCGACAAAGCTTAGCCTCCACCGGAGGATCTTTGTGGCTGTGGCGGGCGTAATCCTTGCTAGGTCTTCGGCAACGGAGGAAGGAGCTTCCATGCGCTACACGCTCGGCTGCAGTCTGTCTTATAACATACTGTCGGATACGACCTTCATCTTCAATATCGAGGTGGCTCGTCTCAAGAGCCTCGAGATTCTCAGCGAGACGCTGACGCTCAAGCCGGACCTGAAGCGCGAGGTCTACATCTCGCCCGACCTGCAGAACCGCTATCTCGGGGTGAATGTCCCCGCCGGCCAGTTTTCGCTGGAATACAATGCCGAGGTCGAACTCACCGTTCACCGGGCCGATCCCGCGACGATCAACGAGACGCCGATCGGCCAGCTTCCCCTCGATATCCTGCCTTTCCTGCTGCCCAGCCGCTTCGTCTCGTCCGACCGGCTGACGCCCTTCGCGCAGGCCGAGTTCGGCGCGCTTCCCAAGGGACATCAGCGGGTCAACGCGATCTGCAACTGGATTCACGATCATCTGACCTACCAGCCCGGCACCAGCGACGGCGAGACCACCGCCGACGAGAGCCTGCTCAAACGCGCTGGGGTCTGCCGCGATTTCGCGCATATCGGCACGGCCTTCTGCCGCGCGTTGGGCATCCCCGCCCGTTTCGTCAGCTGCTACGCCCACGGCCTCGTGCCGAGCGATTTCCACGCGGTGTTCGAAGCCTATCTCGACGGCCGCTGGTGGCTCTTCGACGCCACGCGCCAGGCCGATCTCGACGGGTTGGTGCGCATCGGTGTCGGTCGGGATGCGGCCGAGATCGCGTTCTCGACGCCTTACGGCAACATGCAGCCGGTCAACCAGCAGATCCGCATCGCGCGCTCGGACGGTCTCGGCAGCCCACCCCAGCGGACGGTGGACGCGATCTCGACGGAGTTGCCGGCCCCGCATGCAGGAGCGGCCTGACGACGCCTTCGCGCGACCCGGGTCCCTGCGGCCGGGCAGGGCCCCGGGCCATGGGCCGACAGGATCCTGTGATCCCGGTCCGGCCCACTCTCGCGAGGAAGGACAGGAGCTTTTCTCTGCTCGTTCGACTGTGCGTAATCCCGCAGCGATTGAATTTGCCGTCGCTTTTTCAATCCGAAGGTAAATCGATCGGCTATAGCTCGCCTCGTCCGATACAGACATCACGGAACGAGGCACGATGGCAGCTGCTCTTCAGACGCGTGGATCCACATCTGCGGCCTACCGCGCGGCATTTCGGGCGGTCGGATCGCTGCGGCGCGAGACGGCGTTCGTCACCTTCGTCCTGATCGTCCAGTTGCTCCTCACCGCTCGCTTGGGCGGCCCTGGGAACGCGACCGGGTCTCTGTCGAACGTTCTGCTCGACATCGCCGTCACCATCCTGCTCGTCCCCTACACGATGGCGATCTATCGCCATGCATTGGGCCTGCGGTCGCTGAGCATGTGGGCTCTGCTCGGAGAGGCGATACGGCGCAAGGATCTCGTCGCCTATCACCTCGGCTGGTATCTGCTCGGCATCCCCTGGACACGGGGCGTGGCCTATCTCCCGTCGGGACTCGGTCTTCTGATCCTTCCGGCCTTCTTTCTCGTCACCATCTGGCTTACGTGCCGCCTCTTCCCCGTGGGCCCGGCCCTCGCGATCGAGGGTCTAGAAATCACGGCCAGGGACGCGTTTCGCGCGACCGCCGGTCAGGTCTGGACCATCGTTTCCATCGGATTCCGAGCGGCGGCCCCGCTCGTGGCGATCGCGCTCCTCCTGGCCGCTCTGATCATCGCGACGAATGGTCGGACGGCGCCGCCCGTGATCCTCGGTGGAACCCTGATCCTGCTCTTCAGCGTATTCGGCCTCGTCCTCCGCTCCGTCCTCGAAGCGCAGATCTTTCACGCGCTCGGACTTTTCAGCCCGGGCCGGGAGGTGGAATAAAGATCTGGCCGGGTGGCTCGATTTTCGCGACGCCGGGTTTACGCGACGGCGGCGCAGGAGCGTTGAAACATGACCTATCGCCATATCGTCGGCCCCAAGACCCATGTCTTCGCCGATCTCGCGGCGCTGATGGCGAAGGCGACGCCGCTCCGCTCGGGAGACCGCCTCGCCGGCATCGCCGCGGAATCGGCGGAGGAGGGGATGGCGGCGCGCTGGTGCCTGTCTGAGGTGCCGCTGTCGGAGATTCTGGCGAGACCGCTCATCCCGTACGAGGAGGACGACGTCACCCGCCTCATCCTCGACACCCATGACGCGGTTGCCTTCAAGGAGATCGCGCATCTGACGGTAGGGGATTTTCGCGAATTCCTGATCAAGGCCTCACCCGAGACCCTGACCCGGATCTCGCCAGCCATCACGCCCGAGATCGCCGCGGCGGTCTCGAAGATCATGCGGCACCAGGACCTGATCCTGGTGGCACGCAAATGCCGCGTGGTCACGAAGTTCCGCAACACGATCGGACTGCCGGGCCGGCTCTCCGTGCGGCTCCAGCCCAACCACCCCACCGACGACGCGGCCGGCATCACCGCGGCCATCGTCGACGGTCTGTCCTATGGCTGCGGCGACGCCGTGATCGGCCTCAACCCGGCCTCGGATTCGGTCTCCACCCTGAGCGGACTGCTCCACCTCTTCGACGACCTGATCCAGCGCCTCGCGATCCCGACCCAGGGCTGCATCCTGACCCATGTCACCACCACCCTGGAGGCGATGAACCGGGGGCTGCCCGTAGATCTCGTGTTCCAGTCGATCGCGGGGACACAGAAAGCGAATGCCAGCTTCGGCGTCACCCTTCCGATCCTGAAGGAGGCGCACGAGGCGGCCCTCGCCCTGAAGCGCGGCACCGTGGGCGACAATTGCATGTATTTCGAGACCGGACAGGGTTCGGCGCTCTCGGCAAACGCCCATCACGGCATCGACCAGCAGACCCTGGAAGCGCGGGCCTATGCCGTGGCACGTCCGTTCCGGCCGCTCCTCGTCAACACCGTGGTCGGGTTCATCGGACCGGAATACCTCTATGACGGTCGCGAGATCATCCGGGCCGGGCTGGAGGACCATTTCTGCGGCAAGCTCATGGGCCTGCCGCTCGGGTGCGACGTTTGCTACACCAACCATGCCGAAGCCGACCAGAACGACATGGACACGCTCCTGACCTTGCTGGGGGCGGCCGGCTGCACCTTCGTCATGGGCATTCCCGGCGCCGACGACGTGATGCTCAACTACCAATCCACCTCCTTCCACGACTCGCTCTACGTGCGCGAGGTGCTCGGCCTGAAGCGCGCGCCGGAATTCGAGGCGTGGCTCGAACAGATCGGCCTCACCGACGCGGATGGGGCTCTCCTGCCCGAGGGGCCGAGCGCCCGCCTCATCGCGGCCGCGCCCGGCCTGTCCGCCGAGAAGGGAATCGCCGCATGAGCGCCGACGACGCGACGATGGACCCCTGGGCCAGATTGAGCCGGCTGACACCGGCCCGGATCGGACTCGGACGGGCCGGCACCGGCATGCCCACCATCGAGGTGCTGCGCTTCGGGCTCGCCCATGCCCAGGCGCGGGACGCGGTTCACACGCCGATGGATGCCGCTGAGGTGGCGTCCGGGATCGCTTCCCTGGGTTATCCCACACTCAGCCTCGCCTCGGCGGCACCAGACCGGGCGACCTACCTGCGCCGTCCGGATCTCGGGCGGACCCTGAGCGACGAAAGCGCGACGATCCTGCACGACCGACCGTCAGAGCCGGTGGACCTCGCCATCGTCGTGGCGGACGGGCTCTCGGCCCGGGCGGTGCACGAGGGTGCGGCCGGCTTCCTCGCCGCCTTCAAACCGCATATCGACAAGGCCGGCTGGACCCTGGCTCCCATCGTGGTGGCGACGCAAGGACGCGTCGCTCTCGGCGACGGGATCGGCGCGGCGCTGAACGCCCGTGCCGTGGCCGTCCTCATCGGCGAGCGGCCCGGCCTGTCGTCGCCCGACAGCCTCGGCATCTACCTCACCCTCGACCCGCGCGTCGGGCGTTCGGATGCCGAACGCAACTGCATCTCCAACGTCCGTCCCGCGGGACTCTCCCACGATCTCGCAGCGTTCAAGCTCGAGTGGCTCCTGCGGGAGGCCTTCATACGCGGGATTACCGGGGTGAACCTCAAGGACGGCAGCGGTCTCGAACTCGAACCCCCGCCGCGGCAGCAGGCGTTGGAAAATGGGGTCGACACCGCCTCGCAGGCCTGAGCGATCGGGCGACGGCACGCATCGGTGATCGAGGGAGCAGGTTTTCGGTCGAACGACCTCGCGATGTCTCGGCGGTCAGGTCTGCTTTCCCTGCAATCCCAGTGTTGGGAATATGCAGGGGCGAGCGGTGCTGCGACCCCGAGAACCACGCATGAAACCGCACCTTGTGCTGTCGCAGATCTGGTCTGGACGGGACCTCTGCGTATGCGCGGATGAATTTACCTTGCCCTGCCGAGACTTACCCACGCGCCGGAGAGACGTGCCGACAGACTTGCAGAGAGACTTGCCGGCCGGATCGATCTGAAGAGCTTCGACTGCTCTTGGCTCAAGCGTGGCTGTGGCGGGGTCGCAACACCGCGAAAGCATCCCGACTTCGCCTTGGGACACGCCCTCATTCGCCGCGATCCCGCCATAAACCGGGACCACCTCAACATCCGCGGTAAACGACAGTTTCCCCAACGCTTTACCGCTGAATTCCGAGACTGCGTTTCACGGTGTCGAACGACGCTTCACCGGCGTCGCGTGCCATCGCGTTGATAACCGACAGCCGGGCTTCGCCCGAAGCGTATGAGACGGGGGCCGAGAGAGCCGATGGACGCGCGTACCACAGACAAGTCGAAGCTTCCGAGCCGTCACGTCACGGAAGGGCCCGAGCGGGCTCCGCACCGCTCGTATCTCTACGCGATGGGTCTCACCAAGCAGCAGATTCACCAGCCGCTGGTGGGTGTGGCTTCGTGCTGGAACGAGGCGGCGCCCTGCAACATCTCGCTGATGCGCCAGGCGCAGGCGGTGAAGAAGGGTGTGGCCGCCGCCAACGGCACGCCGCGCGAGTTCTGCACCATCACGGTCACCGACGGCATCGCCATGGGCCATGCCGGCATGCGCGCCTCGCTGCCCTCACGCGAGGTCATCGCCGACTCGGTCGAACTGACCATGCGCGGCCATGCCTATGACGCCCTCGTCGGCCTCGCCGGCTGCGACAAGTCCTTGCCCGGCATGATGATGGCGATGGTGCGCCTCAACGTGCCCTCGATCTTCATCTATGGTGGCTCGATCCTGCCGGGTTCGTTCCGCGGCAAGCCGGTCACCGTGCAGGACCTGTTCGAAGCGGTCGGCAAGCACGCCGTCGGCGACATGACCCTCGACGATCTCGACGAACTGGAACAGGTCGCCTGCCCCTCGGCCGGTGCCTGCGGCGCGCAGTTCACCGCCAACACCATGGCGACCGTCTCCGAGGCCATCGGCCTCGCGCTACCCTATTCGGCGGGCGCACCGGCTCCTTACGAGATCCGCGACAGATTCTGCATGACCGCGGGCGAGAAGGTGATGGAGCTCATCGCCAAGAACATCCGCCCGCGCGACATCGTCACCCGCAAGAGTCTCGAGAACGCGGCGGCCGCCGTCGCGGCCTCGGGCGGCTCCACCAACGCGGCCCTGCACCTGCCGGCGATCGCGCATGAATGCGGCATCAAGTTCGACCTGTTCGACGTCGCCGAGATCTTCAAGCGCACGCCCTACATCGCCGACCTGAAGCCGGGCGGACGTTACGTCGCCAAGGACATGTTCGAGGTCGGTGGCATCCCCCTGCTGATCAAGACGCTGCTCGATCACGGCTTCATCCACGGCGATTGCATGACGGTCACCGGCCGCACCATCGCCGAGAACATGGAGCACGTCGCCTGGAACCCGGACCAGGACGTGGTCCGCCCCGCCAATGCGCCCATCACCGTCACCGGCGGCGTCGTCGGCCTGCGCGGCAACCTCGCACCGCAGGGCGCCATCGTGAAGGTCGCCGGCATGTCGGCCGAGAAACAGGTCTTCACCGGCCCCGCTCGCGTGTTCGACGGCGAGGAGGCCTGTTTCGAGGCGGTCCAGAAGCGCACCTACAAGGAAGGCGAAGTCCTGGTCATCCGCTACGAGGGTCCGAAGGGCGGTCCCGGCATGCGCGAGATGCTCTCGACCACCGCCGCTCTCTACGGCCAGGGCATGGGCGACAAGGTCGCGCTCATCACAGACGGTCGCTTCTCCGGCGCCACGCGCGGATTCTGCGTCGGCCATGTCGGCCCCGAGGCCGCCATCGGCGGACCGATCGGGCTGATCAAGGACGGCGACATGATCACCCTCGATGCGATCAAGGGCACGCTCGACGTGGCCGTGACCGACGAGGAATTCGCCAAGCGCCGGGCGGAATGGACGCCGCGGACCAATACCGCGACCTCCGGCTACCTCTGGAAGTACATGCAGACTGTCGGACCTGCAGTGGACGGTGCCGTCACCCATCCGGGGGGCGCCGAGGAGATTCAGACCTATGCGGATGTCTAGGACTGACCTTCGCCGGCCCGCGCGGCCGGCAGGGGCCGATCCCGGTCGCACCGCTCGTCGGGTGGGGCGTCATGTGGCGGCGCTCGGGCTGCTCCTCGTCGGCGCCACCTCGGCGCTAGCGCTGGACCCCGCCGCGCGCACGCCGGTGCCGGCGACGGGCGGCTACCGCACGGCTCGAGAGGCCCTGCGCTCCGGCGTCCGCGACTACAATGCCGGCGACAAGGAAGGCGCCGCCCGCGCGCTCGAATACGCCGCCGGCCAGGGCCATGCTCTCGCCTTGTGGAAGCTCGGCCGGATGTATGCCGAAGGCGACGGCGTACCCCATGACGATCTGAAGGCGTTCGAGTTCTTCTCCCGCATCGCCGACGACAATACCGACGACGGGCCGGACACCCAGAATTCGGGCGTGGTCGCCAGCGCCTTCACGGCGCTCGGCACGTATTTCCTCGATGGGATCAAGGGCACCTACGTGCGCTCGAACCCGGAGCGGGCATACGACATGTTCAACTATGCGGCCTCGTATTTCGGCGATCCGAACGCGCAGTACAATCTCGCACGCCTCTACCTCGAAGGGACCGGCGTCGATGCCGACCCGCGTCAGGCGGCTCGGTGGTTCAACCTCGCCGCCGAGAAGGGCCATGCTCCGGCACAGGCGCTGCTGGGCGATCTGCTGATGAACGGGCAGGGCGTGCCGGCTCAACGGGCTCGCGGTCTGATGTGGCTTTCGCTCGCGCGGGAATCGGCCCAGGGGCGCAAGGACGACTGGATCGTCGCGCTCTCGGACAAGGCATGGGCGACCGCCACCGAGGAGGAGAAGGCCGCAGCCCAGGCACAAGCCCTGCAGGCTCAGGCGCAGGTCACCGGCTCGGCGAGACGGAGACGGTAGGCGCGCGCCGGGCTGTCAGCCCGGCGACCATGTTGGATGGTTCGATCGGTCTCTCGACGATCTAGTTCGTCTTCGCCGCCACG
Organism: Methylobacterium sp. 77; assembly: GCF_000372825.1. Taxonomy (NCBI): domain Bacteria; kingdom Pseudomonadati; phylum Pseudomonadota; class Alphaproteobacteria; order Hyphomicrobiales; family Methylobacteriaceae; genus Methylobacterium; species Methylobacterium sp. 77. The sequence continues at coordinate 465,649 of NZ_KB910516.1, forward strand.
GCGGTCACGAAAGACGGACGGTTCAACGTCGCATCGACATAGGCGGCGAGCTTCGGCCAGCGTCCGGCATCGACCGTTTCCTTCGCCAGTCGAAGGTTATGGAAGACGGTGACGACCGAGATGTCCGCGATGCTGAAGGCGTCGCCCACGAGGTAAGGCCCCGTGATCTGACTCTCCAGATAGTCAAAGAGCTTCGGAAAATCTTCGGTCACCGCTTTGGCGACCACGGCCTCGTCGCCGGTCTTTCCCATCATCACCGGCTTCACGATCCGCTCCGAGAACGGCTTGATCATCACCGAAAACATCTCGGTATCGCCGAACTTATCGAACCAGACCGCGCGGGCCCGCTCCTTCGGAGCCTGAGGCCAGAGGGCAGGGGCCGGGTGCTTGGCCTCGATATAGGCGGAGATCGCCGAGGAATCGGCGAGGCGGAAGCCGTCATCCTCGATCGCCGGGATCTTGCCGAGCGGGCTGCAGGCCTGAAAACTCTCATCGGGAGCATGGAAGAAAACCGGCCTGTGCTCGAAGGCGACGTCCTTCTCGGCGAGGGTCACGAGAATCTTGCGGACGAAGGGCGAGTAACTGGTGCCGTAGAGGATCATGCGGAGAAGAAACCTGCTGTGATGGGACGATGCGGCTGCCTGCGGGGGCATGAGCCGTACTCATGATCACATAGGGCCGTGATCCCATTCGATCACCCCATGCAGGGCGTAGCCGCCGAAAAGCTGCCGCACGCGAACCCGACGCCTCGCCTGCCGGGCCATCTCAGAAAGGGCGCGGGGAAGGTCGTGCCGTGGGGTCACGTCGAACCCCGCGAGCCAGCGATTGAGCACCCATCGCGCCGGGCGGGGCAGGCGGGCCTGATCCCCGAAATCGACCACGTGCAGGGCACCCGCCGGCGCCACGTGGCCGGCGGATTCGGCAAGGACCGCATTCCAGGGTGGGATCATCGACAAGGCGTAGGAGATCACGATCCGGTCGAATGCCGCTTCACCGAACAGGGCGGCGGGGTCGAAGGCCGTGGCGTCGCCCCTGGCGAGGCGGATGCGATGACCGAGACTGGCGCGGGCGACGGCGCGGCCCGCCGTGTCGAGCATCTCCGCCGAAACGTCGAGGCCGAAGCAGCGGGCCTCCGGATAGGTCCGGGCGATGCGGACGAGATTGCGCCCGGTGCCGCAGCCGATCTCCAGCACGCTGCCACCGACGGGCGGCTGAAGCTCCGCGATCATCGCATCGCGGCCGAGGAGGTAGAATTTCCGGCTGGCATCGTAGATGTGGCGCTGGCGCCGGTACATCCGGTCCATCAGGCGCGCCGCCTCGCTCATGCCGAGGCCAGGCGGTAGAGGTGGAACGCGCCGTAGATCGACGAGCGGTCCTCCTCGCCGAGCCGGCGGCTTTCCTCCTCGGCATAGTCCCATGCGCCGAGGATGGAATCCGGAACGCGGCCCGGAAGCCGGCGCTCGTCGGCCGCCGTCCGGAAGATCACGCGGGCACCGGGCCGCGCGGTCCGGGTAATCTGGGTCCACAAATCGGTGAGGTCGGCATCGGTCATCCAATCCTGCGCATCGAGGAGGATGACGGCATCGACGCTCGACGCCGGGCTCGCGCGCAGGAACTCGGTCATCGATTGCTGGCGGAAGCTGAGGCGGCCGGCGCGCTGGCGCAGCACGTCGTAATGGCCGGCCTGAAGATAGGGCGGCAGCGACGCGTCGGGGGCGGATTCGTAGGCGCGGCCGAAGGCCTGCCATGCGAAGTAGTTGGACCGGATCGGGAAACCGCAGGCCAGTCGCTCCAAACGGTGGCGCAGGATCGCCGCCATCCCGCCGGCCTCGTCTCCCGCAAGCGCCACGTATTGCGCGGGCGGGATGCCGAGACCGTAGAGCGAAGCCGGCTGGCGGATCAGCCAACGGATGAAGGTCTTCTCGAAGAGCGGGGCCAGATCGGCCTCGAAGATGGCCCGCTGCTCCTCCATGTCGCGCGCCTTCAGCACCGCCCCGAGATCGCAGCCGTAGCGTCGGGCGAGCCAATGCCCCGCACCGATGAAGCGCCCGAGCAGGCCGTGGCGATAGAATCCGGTTTCGAACGCCGAAATGCGACGCCGCCCGTCGAGGCGCCGGGCTTCCCAATAGGCGCGGGAGGCCGGATCGAGATGCGGCCGGATGATGTCGTCGTAGGCGGTGACGTTCTCGGGCCGGGAGGGGCGGCCGAAGAAACCGAAGAAGCCGGCATGGTCGGGCAGGTGTTCGAGGGCGGCGAGCTTGAGGTGACCCAGGGCCACATGGGCGCCGTTGAGGTCGACGGCGCTGATCCGGCCGGGATTGGCGGTGAGGTAGGATAGCGCGTTGCAGCCACCCGAGGCGATGGTGACGACGTGGTCGTCGGGCTGCAGCCGCAACGCCGCCATGTCGACCACGGGGTCTTCCCATATTTGCGGATAGACCAAGCCGCTGAAGGCCGCCGTGAACAGGCGCTCCGACAGACCCGCTCTCGAGAGAGCCCGATTGCGATGGACCGCCTGGTTGAGCCCGAGGCTGGTCTCGCGGCGAATGGCCCGTGCTGCGCGCGTCATGCGGGGTCTCGCGTCGCTGGTTGGCGTGATCGACGCCAGCGCCGTTACGGCATCCGCATGACCGCCCGGTGACGGAGGAGGATCCATGGGCTGCGCCGGTCACGGACGATTCTTTCGTCCTTTCGGTCCTCCCTCGCGAAATACTCCCCTGCGGGTCGGCTTCAGCGCGACAGCAATTCGATCGTCACCGGCACGTGGTCGGAGGGTTTTTCGAGGCCGCGCAAGTGTTTCTGCACCGAGGCGGAGACGAGACGGTCGGCAGCCTGCGGCGAGAGCAGCAGGTGATCGATGCGGATGCCCTGGTTCCGCTGCCAGCACCCGGCCTGATAATCCCAGAACGTGTAGAGGCCCGCCTTCGGGTCGCAGGCGCGCAGAGCCTCGGTGAACCCTTCGGCGAGAAGGGCGCGGAAAGCCGCGCGGGTCTCTGGAAGAAACAAGGCGTCGTTCACCCAGGCAGCCGCGTCCGCGGCATCCTCGGGCTCCGGGATCACGTTGTAATCGCCCGCGAGCACCAGGGCCTTTTCCTCGGCCAGAAGCGCGCGCGCATGCACCCTGAGCCGGTCCATGAAGCCGAGTTTGTACGTGTATTTCGGTCCCGGCGCCGGGTTGCCGTTGGGCAGGTAGATCGAGGCCACCCGCACGGGCGCCATGTCCTCGCCGGTGATCAGCGCCTCGATGTAGCGGGATTGCTCGTCGCTCTCGTCGCCGGGCAGGCCACGGCGGATCTCGCTCATGACGAGCGGTGCCCGTACCAGCAGCGCCACGCCGTTATAGGCTTTCTGCCCCAGCGTCTCGACGGCATAGCCGGCCGCCTCGATCTCGGCGCGAGGAAACCCCTCGTCCTGGCATTTCAGCTCCTGCAGGCAGACCACATCGGGCTTGGCCTCGCCGAGGAAGCCGACGAGATGGCCGAGCCGCTGCTTGACCGAATTGACGTTCCAGGTGGCAATCCGCATGGGCTCAGAGATCCGGTCGGAGAAGGCTGCTCGTCATCGGGCCTTCGCGCCGGGCTGGCAAGATGTCGGCGACCATCGGAAGGCGTCGACCGCTTCGGAAGGCGTGAGCATGGGGACGGCGATGATGTCCGACGGCTGGTTCGCACCGATCCGGGCCTATTGCGAGCGCGGCGATGCGAGTTTCTGGGCCGAACCGCTGAACGCGCTCTCCAACGCCGCCTTCCTCATCGCCGCCTTCCTGGCCTTCCGCCTCGTCGCGGTCGGTCGGACGCGCGACCCGGCGACGATGGCGCTGTCCGGCCTCGTCGCCATCGTCGGCATCGGCTCGTTCCTGTTCCACACTTTTGCCGTGCGCTGGGCGATGCTGGCCGACGTCATTCCGATCGCGCTCTTCATCTACGCCTACTTCTTCCTCGCCCTGCGGCGCCTTCTCGGGCTTTCCATCTTACCGGCGATCCTCGCGACACTCGGCTTCGTCGCCTTCGCGGCCGGGCTTGAGCCTGCCCTCGACGCCACGACCGGCCGCTCGATCGACAGGCTCAGCAACGGCTCCATCGCCTACCTTCCCGCCATCCTCGCCCTGGCCGGCGTCGCGGGCGGATTGCTGATGCCGCAGACCTGCGCGCTCGGGCCGGCGAGACGTCGCGCGGGCCTGTCGCTCCTCGCCGTCGCCGGCGTGTTCACCCTGTCCCTGACCTTCCGGACCCTGGATGCCGTGCTGTGTCCGAGCCTGCCGGCGGGCACGCACTTCCTCTGGCATTGTCTCAACGCCGCCGTCCTCTACGGCCTCGTCGTCACGGCATGGCGGTTCAGGGCGGAAGTGGAGACTCCGACGCCAGCGGCGTGAAGACAGGGGCTTGCCCGAATGATCGGAGGGCGAAACGGACTTCGCCGATGCCGATCCGCCATTGCCCGTATCGGCCGGATAGCGGCTCCGATCCGCAATCGTCTCGCGCGACCGAGCCTTCCTGAATCACCACGGGTTTTGTTGCGCCACCAAGGGATTCGTTGCAGAAGAACCGGCCGTTCGAAGGAGCGGCATCGAGCACACGCCTGACCGACGCGCCACCCGCGTCCGGCCGAGCGCAGTCAGATACGGATCGCGTCCATGTCACAGAGCCTCCGCCTCGGCGTCGCCGGTCTCGGCACCGTCGGTGCTTCCGTCGTCCGGATGGTGGCTCGCCGCGCCGAAGCGATTTCCGCCGCCACGGGACGCGAGGTCCGCCTCACCGCCGTCTCGTCGCGCGACAAGACCCGCGATCGCGGCCTCGATCTCGCCGGCGTGACCTGGTTCGACGATCCGGTCGCCCTGGCCTCTTCGGGCGAGGTCGATTGCGTCGTGGAACTCATCGGCGGCTCGGAAGGTCCGGCCAAGGCCACGGTGGAAGCCGCCATCGCGGCCGGCAAGCACGTGGTCACCGCCAACAAGGCGCTTCTCGCCCATCATGGTGCGGCCCTGGCGAAGGCGGCCGAGGCGAAGGGCGTCACGCTGGCCTATGAGGCCTCGGTCGCCGGCGGCATCCCGGTGATCAAGGCCCTGCGCGAAGGGCTGACCGGCAATGCCGTGTCGCGCGTCTACGGAATCATGAACGGCACCTGCAACTACATCCTCACCCGGATGGAGCGTGAGGGCCTGACGTTCGAAGCCTGCCTGAAGGACGCACAGGCGCTCGGTTACGCCGAAGCCGACCCGACCTTCGACGTCGAGGGCTTCGACACCGCTCACAAGCTCGCCATCCTCGTGAGCCTCGCCTTCGGGGTCGAGATCGACGCAGAGGGGGTTTCCGTCGAGGGCATCTCGGCGATCCAGCCCCTCGACCTGAAGATGGCCGAGGAACTCGGCTACCGGATCAAGCTCCTCGGCGTCGCGCAGGTCGCGGTCGGCGGCATCGAACAGCGCGTGCATCCGACCATGGTGCCGAAATCCTCGGCCATCGCCCAGGTGATGGGCGTGACCAACGCCGTGACCATCGATGCGGATGCGGTGGGCGAGCTCACCCTGATCGGTCCGGGAGCGGGCGGCGAGGCCACCGCTTCGGCGGTCGTCGCCGACATCGTCGACATCGCGACCGGCGTCGCGCGCCCGACCTTCGGTCGCCCCGCCGCGAGCCTCTCCGCCTCCGAGCGGGTGGCGATGCAGCGGCATGAGGGCGGTTACTACATCCGTCTCACCGTCCACGACCGACCCGGCGTCGCCGCCGGCGTCGCCACGCGGATGGCCGAGCGCGACATTTCGATCGAGAGCATCCTGCAGCGCCGCTCGGAGAGCGCCGCGACCAAGGATCCGCACGGCCGCTCCGGCCAGCCGGTCCCGCTGGTATTAATCACCTACGCCGCCACCGAGGGCACCATCCGCGCGGCGCTCGACGCCATAGCAGCCGATGGGCTCCTTGCCGAAGCGCCGCAATTGATCAGGATCGAACGCGAATAAGAAGGCCGCCCATCGCGGCCCAGACATCAATGAGGGACGGGACCAAGATGGCGGACGACTTTGTCGGGGTGGTGGGAAGCATGGTCTCCCGCACCTTCAGCCTCGAATTGGCGCGCGTGACCGAGCGCGCCGCCATCGCAGCCGCCCGTCTGCGCGGCCAGGGCCGGGAGAAGGAGGCCGACCAGGCCGCCGTCGATGCCATGCGGCGCGAACTCAACCTCCTGCCCATCAATGGGACCGTCGTCATCGGCGAGGGTGAGCGCGACGAGGCGCCGATGCTGTTCATCGGCGAGCAACTCGGTACCGGTGCCGGCCCGAAGGTGGACATCGCCGTCGATCCGCTGGAGGGCACGACTCTCTGCGCCAAGGACATGCCCGGCGCCATCGCCGTAATGGCCCTGGCCGAGCACGGATCGCTGCTCGCCGCGCCGGACGTCTACATGCAGAAGATCGCCATCGGCCCGGGCTACCCGCAGGGCCTCGTTGATCTCGATGCCAGCCCAGCCGACAACATCGCCGCGCTCGCCCGCCACAAGGGCTGCAACCCGGCCGAGATCACCGCCATCATCCTCGATCGGCCACGCCACATGGCCCTGGTCGCGGCCGTGCGCGAGACCGGCGCCGGGATCCGGCTCATCTCGGATGGCGACATTGCCGGCATCATCCACACGACGAGCCCCGACGAGACCGGCGCCGACATCTATCTCGGCATCGGCGCGGCACCGGAGGGCGTCATCGCGGCAGGCGTCCTGCGCTGCATCGGCGGCCATATGCAGGGCCGACTGATCCTCGACACCCACGACAAGCGCGAGCGCGCGGCGCGCATGGGCATCAGCGACCCGAACCGGAAATACGAGCTTGCGGACATGGCGCGCGGCGACGTCATCGTGGCCGCGACCGGCGTCACCGACGGTGCGCTGCTGCAGGGCGTGCGGTTCAAGGCCGGCATGATCGTGACCGAGACCGTGGTCTACCGCTCCTCCACCGGCACGGTCCGCCGCATCGTCGGCGAGCATCGGCGCCCTGAGCGGTTCGAGACCTGAACGCCATGTCGGCCCTCACGATCCGCCCCGTCCGGCCCGACGAGCGTGAGCCTTGGGAGGGATTGTGGTCGGGGTATCTCGATTTCTACCGCGCCGCGATCCGCCCGGAGATCCGCGACCTGACCTGGTCGCGCCTGCACGATCCTCTGGTGCCGCTCCATGCCCTGGTGGCGGAACAGGACGGCACGCTCGTCGGCCTCGTCCACTACATCTTCCATGCCTCGGCCTGGACCCGCGGTCCGTATTGCTACCTGCAGGACCTGTTCACGGCGCCGCAAGCACGAGGTAGGGGCGCGGCCCGTGCCCTGATCGAGGCTGTGACGACGGAAGCCCAACGCGCGGGCGCCGACCGGGTCTATTGGCTGACGATGGAGGATAACGCGCCGGCACGCGCGCTCTATGACAGGCTCGCCGACCGGCCCGGCTTCATCCAGTACCGGCGGATCCTGACCCCGGACCAGAAGGACGCGCTGGCCCCAGGAACCTGACATCGGGTTGTCGGTCCCGATGTCCGAGTGGGTTGGCGATCGGCACGTTCGCGTCAGGGCTTCGAACCAAGCAAGCCGACCAGGCCGTCACTTCCTCAGCGGCACGCCCTTCGTCGTGAAGCGCGGCGCACCAGGATGGCGCATGGGTCGCCCCTTGCTCGCACCCGAGCCCGTTCCCGGCGGCTGCGAGAACGGCACGAGCTGGTCCGGCCTCGGGCCGATGAGATCGGCGCGGCCCATCTCCCTCAACGCCTCGCGGAGCAGGGGCCAGTTCTCGGGGTCGTGATAGCGCAGGAACGCCTTGTGCAGGCGCCGCTGCCGCAGCCCCTTGATTGCGTCGACCGGCTCGCTGCCGCCGCGCCGCACGCCTTGCAGCGGGTTGATTTCGGTATGGTACATCGTCGTGGCGGTCGCCATGGGCGAGGGCAGGAAGGTCTGCACCTGATCGGCGCGGTAATCGTTCTTCTTGAGCCAGATCGCGAGGTTCATCATGTCCTCGTCGGTCGTGCCCGGATGCGCCGCGATGAAATACGGGATCAGGTAGTATTTCTTGCCGGCCTTCTTGGCGGCGGCGTCGAACATCTCCTTGAAGCGGTCGTAGGTGCCGATCCCCGGCTTCATCATCTTGTCGAGCGGGCCACGCTCGGTGTGTTCGGGCGCGATCTTGAGACGGCCACCGACGTGGTGGGTCACGAGTTCCTCGACATATTCGGGGCTGCGGACCGCGAGGTCGTAGCGCACGCCGGAGGCCACCATCACCTTCTTGACGCCCTTCACCTCGCGGACCTTACGATAGAGGCGGATCAGGTCGTCGTGCGAGGTGTTGAGGTTCGGGCAGATGTCCGGAAAGACGCAGGACGGCAGCCGGCAGGCCGCCTCGATCTTCGGGTCCTTGCAGGCCATCCGGTACATGTTGGCGGTCGGCCCGCCGACATCCGAGATCACGCCGGTGAAGCCCGGCGTCTTGTCGCGGATCAGCTCGATCTCGCGCAGGATCGAGTCCTCCGAGCGGTTCTGGATGACGCGGCCCTCGTGCTCGGTGATGGAGCAGAACGTGCAGCCGCCAAAGCAGCCGCGCATGATCGTCACCGAGAACTTGATCATGTCCCAGGCGGGGATCTTCGCGTCGCCGTAGGAGGGATGCGGTGCTCGGGCGTAGGGCAGGTCGTAGACCGCATCCATCTCCTCGCTGGAGAGCGGGATCGGCGGCGGGTTGACCCACAGGTCGCGGTCGCCGTGGCGCTGGACGAGGGCGCGCGCGTTGCCGGGGTTGGCCTCCCGGTGCAGCACGCGCGAGGCGCGGGCATAGGCTTCCTTGTCGTCCTTGACCTCGTCGTAGGCGGGAAGCCGGATCACGGTCTCGCCGGGGCGGCGCGCGGCGGCCTCGTCGGCCGAATCGAGATCGTCGGCGGGCAGCTCGGTGTAATGCTCCGGCACGCGGCGGAACAGGGCGACGCCCCGGATCGAGTCGAGCTCGTTCGGCGCCTCGCCGGCGGCCATGCGGTTCGCGACCTCGACCACGGCGCGCTCGGCATTGCCGTAGATCAGAATATCCGCCTTCGCGTCAGCGAGGATCGAGCGGCGCACCTTGTCGGACCAGTAATCGTAATGGGCGATGCGCCGCAGCGACGCCTCGATGCCGCCGAGGATGATCGGCACGTCCTTGTAGGCCTCGCGGCAGCGCTGCGTGTAGACGATGGTACTGCGATCCGGGCGCCGGCCGCCTTCCCCGCCCGCCGTGTAGGCATCGTCGTGGCGCAGGCGACGGTCCGCCGTGTAGCGGTTCACCATCGAATCGAGATTGCCGCCGGTGACGCCGAAGAACAGCGTCGGCTTACCGAGCGCCTTGAACGGCTCCGCCGATTGCCAGTCGGGCTGCGCGATGATGCCGACCCGGAAGCCCTGCGCTTCGAGCAGCCGGCCGATGATGGCCATGCCGAAGCTCGGATGATCGACGTAGGCGTCGCCGGTCACCAGCACGATGTCGCAGGCGTCCCAGCCGAGCGCCGCCATCTCGGCGCGGCTCATCGGCAGGAATGGCGCCGCCCGTCCGTGAGGCGGTGGCTTCCAGGCGAGGGGCGCCGGGGATCGGGGGGCGGACACTTGGAGTTCCATGGGGTCCGTGCATAGACCGCCGAGGCCGCAATCTCAATGAAGCGCGAACTCGCGGAAGTTTCTACGGTCAGGTCGGACCGTAGGCGGATGCGGGGCAGGGGTCATAGCCCTGGGCTTCATGCCCCTTAGTTGGCGCCTATTGTTCGGTCAACGCCGCCTTGATCCGGCCGAGATCGAGCGCACGCCGGGCGGTCTCGATCTGCATGCATTCGCCGCTGAGCGGACCTCGGATGGTACCGTTGGGATAGACCTGAGCCGGCCATTCGCAGGCCTTTTGCCGAAAGCTCAGCCAGAGGCGCTGCGTGTCGCGCAGATAAATGCTGCCGTTCTCGTCCATCGCGCCGCTGGCATCCTTGTAGATGCGGTTCAGGAGCGTATCCCAGGCCGCGATTTCGCGGCTGTAACAGGCGTTCATACCCATCGTGGACGAGCCGTCAGGCGTATCGATGCAGGGCTTCGATACGCGGCCGATACAGGCGCTGCCGCCAGCATCGCCCTTCGCGAGCGCGATGCATTGCTCGATCAGAGCAAGATCGGACGAGGCCTGACGGCCGGTATCGGTCTGGGCGACGACACCGGTGCCAAACGACAGGGCGAGCGCCGCCAAAGCCGCGGCGACGATCCCGGTGGTCCTGTGCATCGTCGGGAGGCTCAGTTGAAGAGCGAGCCGACGCCGCCGGAGACGCGCCCCAATCCCTGCTTGGCCACGGCATTGCCCGGCTCGAGCTGGGCGGCGCGCTGGTAGCTCTCCATCGCCTCTTTCTTGCGGTTCGTCTTCTCGTAGGCGAGGCCGCGATAGGCCCAGGAGCTGGCGTCCTTGTTGTTGACGTTGAGGGCGGCGTTGTAATCCTCGATCGCCTTGTCGAACTGGTTCGTGGCGATAAGGCTCTGGCCGCGGGCGGCGTAGGGCGCGGCGACGAAGGGATTCCGATCGATGGCGGCGTCGAAATCGCCGATGGCCTGGGTGTTCTGGCCCTGGCGCTGACGCACGAGGCCGCGGGCATGATACGCCTCGGCCGATTCCGGCGTCAGGCGGATCGCCTGGTTGAGATCCGAGGTGGCGCCGTCGAGGTCGCCCTGGGCGCGCAGCACGTTGGCGCGGCCGATATAGGCCGGGCCGTAGCTCGGATCGGCCGAGATGGCCTTCGAGAAATCGGCGAGCGCCGCGTCGTTGCGGCCGGTCTGGCGGTAGGCCAGCGCACGGTTGTTGTAGGCCGAGGCCGAATTCGGATCGATCTGGACGGCCTTCGAGAAATCGCCGATGGCGTCGTTGAACTGGCCCGAGCGGGCATAGGCCGCGCCACGAGTGACGTAGGCACCGGCATCGTTCGGATTGCGCTGGATCACCTCGCTGAGTGAGGCGATGTTGACGTTGGTCGCGCCGGTGGCATCGGTCTCGACCACGGCGAATTGACGCGTCGCCGCGCCGCCGCCGCTATAGGTCTCACACCCGGCCAAAGCCGACGCAATCGCCACGGCCCCGACCAGACCTGCCTTCGCGCGCGGCATCACAAACGTCATCGCCCCTCTCCCCTCGGGATCGCCATGCCCCCGAGGCACGCTCCCGTCCGCTACTGCCGACCATCCCATCCTCCGCGACGCCACGACGGGCTTCGGATCAATGCAGGTCGACGATCACCGGCACCGTCTCGCATCGCGGTGAACACGCGCTTAAAATGCGCCGGTCCCACCGCTCAAGCGGCGCGATGTGGCGAAGGTATGGCTCGGGCTCGGGCAGGGCCGAGAAGGGGCCGCCGCAGGTCGAGGCAGGGTGCAGGTGTGGCAGATAAGGCGCAGTTTCGTCGCCTCCAACCACCAGCCTATGCGGTCGGAATGACCCGCGTGACATGGCCCATCTTGCGACCCGGACGGGCCTCGCCCTTTCCATACAGGTGCAGGTGCGCGCCAGGTTCGGCCAGAAGGGCCTGCCACTCCCCCACATCGTCGCCGATGAGGTTGTGCATCTCCACCGAGGCACCGGCGACACGCGAGGCATCACCGAGCGGCCAGGCGCAGACGGCGCGCACGTGCTGGGCGAATTGCGACGTCACCGCACCCTCGATGGTCCAGTGCCCGGAATTGTGCACGCGCGGGGCGATCTCGTTGACGATGAGGTGCTCGCCGGATTCATCGCGCACCAGAAACATCTCGACGGCGAGGACGCCGACATAATCGAGCGCCTCGGCGATCCGCCGGGCGATCCCGATGGCGGTGCGGGCGGTCTCCTCGGACAGGTTCGGTGCCGGCACGCGAGTGAGCGCCAGGATATGATCGCGATGCTCGTTCTCGCAGAGATCGAAGGCGGCAAAGCTGCCGTCCGGCGAGCGCGCGGCGACCACCGAAACCTCGCGCTCGAACGGCACGAACCCTTCGAGGATGAGCGGAGCACCGCCGAACTCCGCGAAGATCGCATTGCGATCGCCCTCTTCGGCGGTCCGGATGATGCGCTGGCCCTTGCCGTCATAGCCGAACCGTCGGGTCTTGAGCACGGCGGGGAGGCCGATCGCCTCCAGCGCACGGGCGAGATCGTCGGGTGTATCGATCTGCCTGAACGGCGCGGTCGGGATGCCGAGGCCGTTGATGAAGGTCTTCTCGGAGAGGCGATCCTGAGTGGTGGACAATGCGTCGGCGCTCGGGCGCAGGGGCGCATGGCGCGCGAGCAGGTCGGCGGTCTGGCGCGGGATGTTCTCGAACTCGTAGGTCACGACGTCGACGCTGCGCGCGAAGCGAGCCAGCGCGTCGGAATCGTCATAGGCCGCGCAGGTCGTCTCGGCCGCGACGTCGAAGGCCGGGCTCTCGGCATCGGGCGCGTAGACATGGACCCTGAGGCCGTAATTGGCGGCGGCAAGCGCGATCATGCGGCCGAGTTGGCCGCCCCCGATGATACCGAGGGTGGAACCGGGCGTAAGGGACATGTCGGTCACGGAAGCTGAGTCTCCGGCCTTTCGGCCACGGATGCGGTCTGTGCCGCGCGCCATGCATCGAGGCGTTCGGCGAGGGCGGTGTCGGTGAGGGCCAGGACGGCAGCGGCGAGGAGTGCCGCGTTGACGGCTCCGGCACGGCCGATGGCGAGGGTGCCGACGGGGATGCCGGCCGGCATCTGAACGATGGAGAGCAGGCTGTCCTGGCCGGACAGAGCCTTCGACTCCACTGGAACGCCGAAGACCGGCAGGGGCGTCATGGCAGCGGTCATGCCGGGAAGATGGGCGGCCCCGCCGGCACCGGCGATGACGACCTTGAAACCGGCAGCCTTCGCAGTCTTGGCGAAGGCGACCAAGCGGTCCGGCGTGCGATGGGCGGAGACGATGAACGCCTCGTGAGGCACGCAGAGCGCATCGAGGGTAGCGGCGGCGTGGTGCATGGTCGCCCAGTCCGACTGGCTCCCCATGATGATCGCGACCGGGGGCGCTCCCGCCATCGTCGTCACTTCCTTCCCGAGATGATCATGCTTCCCGAGACGATCACGGCCGCATGATCAAGACTGCGCGATCCCGGACAGCATCCGGAGACCCGATCTCGCCGCATACGCGTGCGGCCGCCCGCCCGCAAGCCGGCACTCAGGCGATGATGTCGGGCGTGATCTGGTCTTCCAGATAGGAAATCCGGTCTCGCAGGCCGAGTTTGCGCTTCTTGAGACGCTGGACCTGCAACTGGTCGCCGGCAACGCTCAGTTCCAGTGCATCGATGGCCCCATCGAGGTCACGATGCTCCTGGCGGAGCCGCGCCAGTTCCTCGACGAACTCCGCCGTCGCGTTGTCCTCGAACTCACCCGCCATCGCACCTGCAGCCCCAACACGCCCTTCGACAAACCATGCGGCACACCCGGCCCTGCGGCAAGGCGGTGGCCGCAATTCGCGCTGGAAGAAGCCTGTTCCACCGAATCAAGACTGGCCGCACGGATTTAACCAATGTTGCGTTTGTCGTGAATCGGGTTTCGACAGCCGGCTCATCCTGTGCCACTCTGCCTGAGTCGGAACGATGACAGGAGAAACGACTCATGTCGCTGCAGACGCATTTGAGCCAGCTCGCCCTCAAGCACGAAGCCCTCGAGCGGGAAATCCACTCTGCGATCCAAAGCCCCTCGGAGAACGATCTACGGATCGCTGAATTGAAGCGACGCAAACTTCACCTGAAGGACGAGATCAATCGGCTTCGAGCCGAAACGGACTCGGTGCACTAAAGCCAGTTCCCAGTCATTCCGGGTCAAGCGACCCATCAGCCGCCGCGCCGCCCAGCGCGGCGGTTTTCGTTTGTGTCGCGGCGCATATGCCTTGGGCTACACTCCAGTGAGAAGCCGGCATCTTTCGACCGGCGGACCGGGGACGAAACGCCATGCACGTTGCTTCGACGAATCCCGATCCGGTACGATTGCCGGAACCCTATGGCCCGGTTCACGCCGCTTCCCTCGCCGATCCGGAAGGCTTCTGGCTGAAGGCTGCAGAGGCGCTCGAATGGGAGATCGCGCCGGCGCGCGCCTTCGATCCGGAGGTCGGCGCCTATGGTCGCTGGTTCCCCGACGCGACGCTGAACGCCTGCCACAATGCGGTCGACCGGCACGTGGCGAATGGCCGGGGCGAGCAGGCGGCGATCCTCTACGATTCCCCCGTTACCGGCACGAAGCGCACGATCACCTATGCGGAGCTGCGGGACGAGGTGGCGACGCTCGCCGGCATCCTCGCGCTGCTCGGCGTCGGCAAGGGCGACCGGGTCGTCATCTACATGCCGATGATTCCGGAGGCCCTGTTCGGTATGTTGGCCTGCGCGCGGCTCGGAGCGGTCCATTCGGTGGTGTTCGGCGGGTTCGCCGCCAATGAACTCGCCATCCGCATCGCCGACGCGGCGCCCAAGGTGGTGCTCGCGGCCTCCTGCGGCATCGAGCCGAGCCGGGTCGTGCCCTACAAGCCGCTGCTGGACGCCGCCATCGCCGCCTCGCCGCACAAGCCCGACGCCTGTCTCATCCTCCAGCGCCCGCAAGCCGGAGCGGCCCTGGTCGAGGGCCGGGACCGCGACTGGGCGGCGAGCATGGCACAGGCGAAAGCCGCCGGGATCGGCGCGGATTGCGTGCCGGTGGCGGCGACCGACCCGCTCTACATCCTCTACACGTCGGGAACGACCGGAAAGCCGAAGGGGGTGGTGCGCGATACCGGCGGCTATTGCGTCGCCCTGTGCTGGTCGATGCCCAACCTCTACGACGTGAGGCCGGGCGAGGTGTATTTCTGTGCCTCCGACATCGGCTGGGTGGTCGGGCACTCCTACATCGTCTACGCGCCGCTGCTCCACGGCTGCACCACCATCCTTTACGAGGGCAAGCCGGTGGGAACGCCCGATGCCGGGGCGCTGTGGCGCGTCGCGGCCGAATACGGCGCCGCCTGCCTCTTTACGGCGCCGACCGCGCTGCGGGCGATCAAGAAGGATGATCCGCGCGCCGAACTCGTCGCCTCCTACGACCTGCAGCACTTCCGCTCGCTGTTCCTCGCCGGCGAGCGGGCCGACCCGGATTCGGTCGCCTGGGCCGAGCGGGCCCTGGAGCGGCCGGTGATCGACCATTGGTGGCAGACCGAGACCGGTTGGGGCATCGCAGGAAATCCCATCGGGATCGGCCAATTGCCGGTGAAGCACGGCAGTGCCTGTGTGCCGATGCCGGGATACGACCTCGCCATCCTCGACGAGGCCGGCAAGCCGCTGCCAGCGGACACGATGGGCACGATCGCGCTGCGGCTTCCCCTGCCGCCCGGTTGCCTGCCGACCTTGTGGGGCTCGGACGAGCGCTTTCGCCAGAGCTACCTCACCACGTATCCCGGCTGGTACGACACCTCGGATGCCGGCATCGTCGATAGGGACGGCTACGTCACCGTGCTCGGGCGGACGGACGACATCATCAACGTCGCCGGCCACCGCCTCTCCACCGGCGGGATGGAGGCCGTGCTCGCCGCCCATCCCGATGTCGCCGAATGCGCCGTCATCGGCATTCGCGACGCGCTCAAGGGCGAGCAGCCCTGCGGCTTCGTGGTGCTGAAATCCGGTGTCTCGCGCGATCCGTCGGAGATCGAGCGCGAACTCGTCGCCTCGATCCGCGAGCGCATCGGTCCCGTCGCCGCCTTCAAGCTGGCGCTCACCGTGGCGCGGCTGCCCAAGACCCGTTCGGGCAAGATCCTGCGCGGCACCATGAAGAAGATCGCCGACGGCGAGGCCTGGACCACACCACCGACCATCGACGACGCCGCCGTCCTCGACGAGATCGGCGAGAGTTTGAAGGGGAGGGGGATCGGAGGGTAGAGAATCCGACTCATGCTCTCGTCCCTGGCGCTTTCACGCCGGCTGCGCCATCTACGCCGATATCCGACGATGCTCACGCCGATGACCGGAGCCCGCGCATGACCGCACGCCTGTTCGAGCCCCTGGCACTCGATGGCCTCACCCTCGCCAACCGCATCATCGTTGCACCGATGTGCCAGTATTCGGCCCATGCCGGGCAGGCGAGCGACTGGCACCTGATGCATCTGGGACAGCTCGCCATGTCGGGTGCGGGCCTGCTGATCCTGGAAGCCACCGCGATCTCGCCGGAAGCGCGGATTTCGCCCACCGATCTCGGACTCTATTCGGACGAGACCGAGCGGGCGCTCGGCCGCGTCCTCGATTCCGTGCGGCTATACGCGCCGATCCCGATCGCGATCCAGATCAACCATGCCGGCCGCAAGGCGTCGAGCCGCGCTCCCTGGGACGGTGGCTCGCAGATCGCGCCGGAGGCACCGGACGGCTGGCGTACGGAAGCGCCTTCGGCCATCGCTCATGGCGACGGCGAAGTCCCTCCCCATGCCCTCGACGCGGCAGGGCTGAAGCGTATCCGCGAGGGTTTCGTTGCGACGGCCCGGCGTGCCCTTCGCCTCGGGATCGACGGGTTCGAGCTGCACGCGGCCCATGGCTACCTGCTGCATCAGTTCCTGTCGCCGCTCTCCAACAGCCGCACCGATGAGTATGGCGGCAGCCTCGAGAACCGGATGCGCTTCCCCCTCGAATGTTTCGAGGCGGTGCGTGAGGTCGTGCCCGCCGGAAAGCCGGTCTGGATGCGCGTCTCGGCCACGGATTGGGTCGGAGGTGGCTGGACCCTGGACGAGACGGTGGACTTGGCCCACGCGCTCAAGCGGCGTGGATCGGCGGCGATCCACGTCTCCACCGGAGGCCTGTCCACGCGCCAGGAGATCCCGCTCGCACCCGGCTACCAGGTTCCGTTCGCCGATAGGATCAAGGCCGAGACCGGCCTCACCACCATCGCGGTCGGCCTCATCACCGAGGCGGCCCAGGCGGAGGCGATCCTGGCGGAGGGGAAGGCCGACGCCGTCTCGCTTGCCCGTGCCATGCTCTACGATCCGCGCTGGCCTTGGCATGCGGCGGCCGAACTCGGTGCACAGGTGAGTGCGCCCAGGCAGTATTGGCGCTCGCAGCCCCGCGAGTTCAAGACCCTCTTCCGCGACACCCAGTTCGGGCAACGCTGATCCGATTTCAGGCAATGACAATGGACGACGATATCACGACGATCGCGGTGCAGCGCGTCCGCTACGACGAGGAGAACGGCATAAGCCTGATCTCCGGCGCGGACGACGAGGAGGAGCCTGCCGGCTACTTCATCATCCAGATCGAGAAGGGCGACCCCGACGGACCGCTCATCGAAATCTTCGGTGAGGATCTGACCCAGTCCGACGGCGTCACCGCCCTGCAGATCGGCGTGCGCCATCTGCTCTTCAGCTTCGAGCCGACGAGCACCATCGGATCGGAGATGCCGATGGTGCGGATCGAATCGATGACGGAGATCGCCGAAGTCGCCAAGGCGCGGCTGCGGGTCGCTTTCGGCAAGCGGGCTCGATTGGCGTGATCGGGGTATCGGGCCGAGAGCAGAATTCCGGTCTTCGGAAAACCGGTGCCCGGATTCTGGCCTCGAACAGGATCTACTTCGCGACCGCCCCCACCAACGGTCCCAGCGGCCTGCTCATGTCCGAGCGGTTGATCCCCGGCGCGTAGAGACTTGAGACGCTGCCGTCGAGAAACAGGGCGTTGCCGCAGCCGAGCGTGTCCTTGAACAGGCGGGCGAAGGAACCGAAGGTCACCGGGCGCTCGGAGATGGCGAAGATCGCGGTGTAGCCCTCGTCACGCACGCCGACGCCGTTGCGGATCTTCTGACTCGGCCCATCGGTGGAGATCTTCGGATGGATCTTGCCGTCGATCACCAGCATCGGCCCCGACTGGGTGGCGAAATCCGGCTTGATCTTCTGGCGGAGATAGCGGGCCGTGTCGGAGACGCCCGCGCGCTCACCCTTCACGTAGAAGATGCCGTTGGGCTTGAGGTGGAAATTGCCCGGCCCGTTGGCGGTGGAGATCCGCTTCATCTCGCGGCCCTCCTCGACATACAGGCCGACCGGCGCCTGGCCCTTGTCGAACATGCCGCCATTCATGGCGAAGCTGAGCTTCGGCCCGACCTTCTCACCGAGGGTCGAGAGCGAGGAGTAGGGCAGCCCGTCGGCCCCGAGCCAGAACACCCGCACTCGCTCGCGGCGCAGATCCACCGTGCAGACCGTGAACGTCTCTCCCTCGGATTGCACCGCCTTACAGGGCGACGGGGCAGCGGGAGCAGCGAGAGCCGGCAGTGGCAACGGCCCCAGCAGAGCCACCGCTCCGAACAACATGGCTCCGACAAGCGGACGGACGCGGCGCGTTGACATCATCGTGGGGTCCCGAGAGCGGAGTAACGACCTGCCAGCCAGCGCGGAGGAGGTGGCGCGGAGGTTCCTCGCCCGAAAGGGGATATGTTTTCAAGGCTTGCGAACCGAACCGGTCACTGAGCTGTGATCGGTTCGACCGGCGCGGGACAAAATGCAGCATGAACCGTTTGGCAAGGGAGCGCGTTCTGCCTCCACTGGGGACAAGAACCTGTCTTTGGAGACAACGAGATGAAACGCATTGTTCTGGCGGCGACCGCCATGGTCGGCGCGCTGGCGATGATCCCGGCAACGGCTGAGGCCCGCGGCGGTTTCGGTGGCCATGGTGGCTTCCACGGTGGTGGATTCGGTCATGGCGGCGGCTTCGGCCGTGGCGGATTTGCTCACGGCGGCTTCGGTCGTGGCGGCTTCGGCGGCTATCGCGGCGGCTTCCGGAGCGCCGGCTTCGGCGGTTATCGCGGTGGATACCGTGGAGGCTGGGGTCGCGGCTATGGTCGCGGATACGGCTATGGCCTCGGTGGCCTGGGTCTCGGCGTCGGCCTCGGCCTGGCAGCCGGTGGGCTCTACGGCGGCTACGGTGGATATGGCGGCGGCTACGGATACCCGGCCTATGGCTATGGCTACGCTCCGGCTGCCTACGGTGGATACGGCGGCTACGGTGGCGAGTGCTACACTGTCCCGCGTACCCGCTGGACCCCCTACGGTCCGCGCCGCGTGCTCATCCAGCGTTGCTACTAGGCGACGCGGCACTTCTGCGACCGACGATGATGGAAAGGGACCGCCGAGGCGGTCCCTTTTTTCATGTGGGGCTCGACCTGTCAGGTCACTATCGCCGGCGTTGCTCGTCTCTCCGCATCGGCATGGCATCGATGGTCGCGAACAGACGCTCTACAGGGATCGGCTCCCGTTCCGACAGTTTCGGTTCACCGTCCTTGCCGACCAGAACCACACGAAATTCTTCGGCGGAAACACCAAACCGACGTCGAATCCGATCCGCTTCGGCGGTTTTACCGACCGCCTCCACCACGACGAGGTCGCGTTCCGCGTAATCCGCTCGTCGCGCCAGCGCTTCGCGTTTTTGAACATCGATTCGCGGGTCGCTGCGCTCTGGGGCCGCGATGACGAGGACACGGGAAGTCCAGCGATAGGCGGAGAGTGGGTCTTTAGCGGAAGCCGGCGACATGAAGCCGGGCAGGCCGGCCACCGCAAAGAGAAGAAGAGGGCGGATCATCGAGGTATTCCAATGGTTGAGTGAGAAGCCCGGCATCCGGTGACCAACGCCGCTCGCCGCATCGAGTGCCGTGAGTGTTCGGTTCTCCTCCGGGAATGCCCTCGTTCGATCAGCCTCGCCGGATTGTCCTCGGATCTTCGAACGCCATCTCACCGGATCCGTCACCTCAAACGGAGCGTCAGACCATGGTCGCCGTGAACCGCCGCATCGTCCTCGCCTCCCGCCCACACGGAGAGCCGACGGAAGCGCATTTCCGCCTCACAGAGAGTCGTCCGCCGACGCCGGGAGACGGGGAAGTGCTGCTGCGCAATCGCATCCTCTCCCTCGACCCCTACATGCGCGGGCGGATGAGCGCGGCGAAATCCTATGCCGAGCCCGTCGCCATCGGCGAGACCATGGTCGGCGCCACCGTCTCGGACGTGGTCGCCTCGCATCATCCGGATTTCCGCGAGGGCGATGTCGTCACGGCTTTCGGGGGCTGGCAGGAATTCGCGGTCTCCGATGGACGCGGCCTGCGCAAGCTCGATCCGGCCGCCGCGCCGGTCAGCACCGCCCTCGGCGTGCTCGGAATGCCGGGCATGACCGCCTATACCGGCCTCCTCAGCATCGGCCAGCCAAAGGCTGGCGAGACCGTCGTCGTGGCCGCTGCCGCCGGACCTGTGGGCTCCCTGGTCGGTCAGATCGCCAAGCTGAAAGGCGCTCGGGCCGTCGGCATCGCCGGAGGACCGGAGAAATGCGCCTACCTGACCGAAACGCTCGGCTTCGACGCCGCCGTCGACCATCGGACCGACGACCTGCCAGCGGCGCTGGCCGCTGCCTGCCCCGACGGAATCGACGTGTATTTCGAGAATGTCGGCGGCGCGGTGTTCGATGCCGTCCTCCCGCTCCTCAACGACTTCGCCCGCGTACCCGTCTGCGGCCTCGTCTCGGGCTACAGCCTGACCGAACTACCGTCCGGGCCGGACCGCAGCCCGGTCCTCATGCGCAACATCCTGACCAAGCGGCTGACGCTGCGCGGGTTCATCGTCTGGGATTTCGCCGATCAGGAAGAGGAATTCCTCAGCGAGGTCGGCACGTGGCTGAGGGACGGCAAAGTCACGCACAGGGAGGACATCGTGGAGGGCCTGGACGCGGCGCCGGAGGCGTTCATCGGGCTGCTGAAAGGGCGCAATTTCGGCAAGATGCTGGCCCGCATCGCCTGAGCGCCAACCTGCCAATCCTCGCGCAAGATCTGCCGATCCTTGCACGAGATATGGAACAAAGATAGAACATGTGAACTGTGATCGGTGGGGAAAAACCCGCCCCACCGATTGCCGGCCGACAGGCCAAAGCCCATGAAGGGGCAACGGGACGGACGGCATGTGAGGCCCTCCGTCGGTGAGATCGATCGAGAGGAGAGCGGCATGGCCGGCAGCGTCAACAAGGTGATTTTGGTGGGCAATCTCGGGCGCGATCCCGAGACCCGGCGCCTCGCCTCCGGCGATCCCGTGGTCAATCTCCGCATCGCCACATCCGAGTCCTGGAAGGACAAGATGTCGGGCGAGCGCAAGGAGAAGACCGAGTGGCACTCGGTGGTGATCTACAACGAGAACCTCGCCCGCGTGGCCGAGCAGTATCTGCGCAAGGGCTCGAAGGTCTATATCGAGGGCCAGCTCCAGACCCGGAAATGGGCGGACCAGTCCGGCGTCGAGAAATACACCACCGAGGTGGTTCTCCAGCGTTTCCGTGGCGAACTCACGCTGCTCGACGGCCGCGGCGGCGGTGAGATGGGCGCCGACGAAGAGGGCGGCGGTCAGATCAGCCGTGGCGGCGATTACGGCGGTGGCCGTGGCGGAGATCGCGGCGGCGACAGGGGTGGCGATCGCGGCGGAGAGTATGGCGGCGGCCGCTCCTCGGGCGGGGAGCGCCGTCCGGCGGCGGCGAGTTCGACGAAGCCGAATTACGATCTCGACGACGATATCCCATTCTAGGTTTTCGGCGATCCTGCCCGATCCGGTGCGAGTTCGACGGGACTTGGCGCTTCCTTAACCATGCTTGCGCCAAGAATGCTCCGCACGTGTCGATATCCGTCTGACGACGGACGCGACGCGGGATCAAGCGGAGCGATCGATGAGCCAACACACCGAGACCTTGGTCATCGGCGCAGGACCGGCCGGATTGACGGCCGGCTACCTGCTGTCGAAGCACGGGCGCGATGTGGTGGTGCTGGAACGCGACCCGCGTCAGGTCGGCGGCATCAGCCGCACCGTCTCGCATAACGGCTTCCTGTTCGATATCGGCGGACACCGCTTCTTCTCGAAATCGAAGGCGGTGGTCGACCTCTGGGACGAACTCCTGCCCGACGATTTCATCGACAGGCCCCGCCTGTCGCGGATTTTCTACAAGGGCAAGTACTACGCCTATCCGCTCAAAGCCTTCGAGGCCCTGCGCAACCTCGGCCTGATACAGAGCACCGCCTGCGTCCTGTCCTATCTCTATGCCCGCGCCCGGCCGATCCCGGAGCCGAAGAGCTTTCACGACTGGGTCCGCAATCAGTTCGGCGAACGTCTGTTCTCGATCTTCTTCAAGACTTACACCGAGAAGGTGTGGGGCATGTCCTGCGACGCCATTTCGGCCGATTGGGCGGCCCAGCGCATCAAGGGCCTCGACCTCGGTTCGGCGATCCGCGATGGTCTGGCGCGTTCCCTCGGCCTGAAGGCCAAGGCGAAGCCTGGCGAGCCGGTGATCAAGACCCTCATCGAATCCTTCCGTTACCCGCGCCGGGGGCCGGGCATGGTCTGGGAAGCGGCTGCCGCGAAGATCGAGGCGCAAGGGGGGCGGGTTATCCTCGACAGGGGCGTCGACGGGCTGAGCTTCGATGCCGCGACCGGCATCTGGACGGTCTCAGCGATCCGGGGCGACGGCACGCGCGAGACCTTTACGGCGCGCAATCTCGTCTCGTCGGCTCCGGTGCGCGAACTCGTCGAATCGATCAAGCCGAGACCGCTCAGCACCTTCCACGCCCGCAGCCTGCATTACCGCGACTTCCTCACCGTGGCCCTGATCGCCCGGGTCCGCGAGGATTTCCCCGACAACTGGATCTACATCCACGATCCGTCCGTGATGGTCGGGCGGGTGCAGAACTTTCGCTCCTGGTCGCCGGAAATGGTGCCGAACGACGACTATACGTGTCTCGGCCTGGAATACTTCTGCTTCGAGGGCGACGGGCTCTGGTCCATGCCGGACGAGGGGCTCGTGGCTCTGGCCAAGGCCGAGATCGGCAAGATCGGGCTGATCTCGCCGGAGGATGTGATCGATGCCTGCGTCGTGCGTCAGCCCAAGGCCTACCCGGTCTATGACGAGAGCTACCGCGAGAACGTCGCCACGGTCAGGATGGAGGTGGAGCGCGAGTATCCCACGCTCCACCTCGTCGGCCGCAACGGCATGCACAAGTACAACAACCAGGATCACGCGATGATGACCGCGATGCTCACGGTCGAGAACATCCTTGCCGGATACCGGCGCCATGACATCTGGCGCGTGAACGAGGATGCCGAATACACCGAGGCCGGATTCTCCGGTGCCGACGAAGCTCTGGGCAGCGAACGCCTCGTCCCGCGCAAGGTCGCCTGACACACCGATCCGGTCGCAGCGGGATCGCAACCGGCACCCATTCGTGCTTCGATGGTCTCCACAGCTGTCGAGGAGATGATCCGATGCGCGTGATGGTTCTGGTGAAGGCGACGAAGGACAGCGAAGCCGCGATCATGCCCTCGGTCGAGTTGCTCGGCGCCATGGGGCAGTACAACGAGGAACTCATCAAGGCCGGCATCCTCCTCGCAGGCGAGGGCCTGCACCCATCCAAGAAGGGAAAGCGGATCGCCTTCGACGGCGCGGATCGCTCCGTGGTCGACGGTCCCTTCGCCGCCACCGGAGAACTGGTCGCGGGCTTCTGGCTCTGGCAGGTCAGGGACATGGAAGAGGCCGTCGCGTGGGTGAAACGCTGTCCGAACCCTATGCCAGGCCCCAGCGAGATCGAGATCCGGCCACTCTTCGAGATGTCCGATTTCATCGACGCGCCGTCGCAGTGATCCGAGAAAGCCGCCGCTCGCTGGAAGCACCGTGATCGCGGCCGCATATCGGCACCGTTAAGCGCTTGAATGAGAAGCGTTTTGCTCATCTCGTCGCGATGGTCCCAGCGGTGGCGCCGAAACGCCGGATGGCGTATGTAGAAAGCATCGAGAAACGGCGCTCCATGCCGCCCTATGCGAGGCGACACGGAACGCGTCGCTCCCCACGTCCCCGAGCGCCCGGCGCTCCATGCGGACCCGGCCCGCCGGGACCGTTACAGGCAGAGATCGAAGACCTTGGCAGAGAAAGACGATACCGGCGCCGGCGCGACGCCGCCCGCCTCGGACATCAAGCCCGTTTCCATCACCGACGAGATGCGCCGCTCCTATCTCGATTACGCCATGAGCGTGATCGTGAGCCGGGCGCTGCCCGACGCGCGAGACGGCCTGAAGCCGGTGCACCGGCGCATTCTCTATTCCGCCTACGAGAGCGGGCATCTGCCCGAGCGGAAATACGTCAAGTCGGCCCGCATCGTCGGTGACGTCATCGGTCTCTATCACCCGCATGGCGACCAATCGATCTACGACGCCTTGGTTCGCATGGCGCAGGACTTCTCCATGCGGCTCATGCTCATCGATGGGCAGGGCAATTTCGGCTCCGTCGACGGCGATCCGCCGGCAGCCATGCGCTACACCGAATCGCGTCTGGCCAAGCCGGCCAACGCGCTGCTTGCCGATATCGACAAGAACACCGTCGACTTCCAGCCGAACTACGACGAGTCGCGCGAGGAGCCGAAGGTTCTTCCGGCGCGCTTCCCCAACCTCCTCGTCAACGGCGCGGGCGGCATCGCGGTGGGCATGGCCACCAACATCCCGCCGCATAATCTCGGCGAGCTCATCGATGCCTGTATCGCCCTCATCGACGATCCGGGCCTGACCATCGAGCAGCTGACCGAATACGTTCCCGGCCCCGACTTCCCGACGGGCGGCTCGATCCTCGGACGGGCCGGCGTGCGGCAGGCCTACGCGACCGGTCGCGGCTCCGTCATCATGCGGGCGAAATCCCACGTGGAAGAGCTTCGCAAGGAGCGCGAGGCGCTGATCTTCACCGAGATCCCGTATCAGGTGAACAAGGCGACTCTTATGGAGAAGATCGCCGAGCTGGTGAAGGAGAAGCGCGTCGAGGGCATCTCGGACCTGCGCGACGAATCCGACCGCGACGGCATGCGCATCGTCATCGAGATCAAGCGCGATTCGATGGCCGACGTGGTGCTGAACCAGCTCTATCGTTTCACGCCGCTGCAATCGTCGTTCGGCTGCAACATGGTGGCGCTGAACGGCGGCCGCCCCGAGCTGATGAACCTGAAGGACCTGCTCACGGCCTTCGTCGACTTCCGCGAGGAGGTCGTCTCACGGCGGACCAAGTTCCTCCTCGGCAAGGCCCGCGAGCGCGCCCACGTCCTGTGCGGCCTCGCCATCGCGGTGGCCAATATCGACGAGGTGATCCGCCTCATCCGCACCTCGCCCGATCCGAACACCGCCCGCGAGGCTCTGATGGGCCGCCATTGGCCGGCCCTCGACATCGCCCCCCTCATCGCCCTGGTGGACGACCCGCGCCACCGGGTCGACGAGAACGGCAATTATCGCCTGTCCGAGATCCAGGCCCGCGCCATCCTCGATCTGCGCCTGCAGCGACTCACCGCCCTCGGCCGCGACGAGATCGGCGACGAACTCCAGAAGCTCGCCGACGAGATCGCCGATTATCTCGACATCCTGCGCTCGCGCCTGCGCATCATGACCATCGTCAAGGACGAGCTCGCGGAGGTGCGCGAGGCCTACGCGACGCCGCGCAAGACCATGATCCTCGACTGGGATTCGAACGTCGAGGACGAGGACCTGATCCAGCGTGAGGACATGGTCGTCACCGTGTCGCATGCCGGCTACGTCAAGCGCGTGCCGCTCTCGACCTACCGGGCTCAGCGCCGGGGCGGGAAGGGCCGTTCGGGCATGACCACCCGCGACGAGGATTTCGTCACCCGCCTGTTCGTGGCGAGCACCCATACGCCGATCCTGTTCTTCTCGAACCAGGGGCAAGTCTACAAGGAGAAGGTGTGGCGCCTTCCGATGGCGGCCCCCAACGCGCGCGGCAAGGCGCTCGTGAACATCCTCTCCATGGATGCGGGGACCGAGCGCATCACCACCATCATGCCGCTGCCCGAGGACGAGGCGTCCTGGGAAACGCTGGATGTGATGTTCGCCACTGCCAGCGGCGGAGTGAGGCGCAACAAGCTGTCCGACTTCGTCCAGGTGAACCGTGCCGGCAAGATCGCGATGAAGCTCGACGAGGGCGACCACATCGTCCATGTCGAGATCTGCCGGGCCGATCAGAACGTGCTGCTCACCACCCAGGCCGGACAGTGCATCCGCTTCCCCGTCGAGGACGTACGCGTGTTCAAGGGTCGCGATTCCACCGGCGTCCGCGGCATCAGCCTGGCCAAGGACGACCGCGTCATCTCGATGACGATCCTCAACGCGTTCGAGGCCGCACCCGAGGAGCGGCAAGCCTATCTGCGTCGCGCCAATGCCGACCGCCGCGCCACGGGCGAAGCCGTCGACCTGCCCACCGCGCCCGAAGCCGATGGTGAGGAAACCGGCGCCTCGATCGACCTCGATCAGGACCGCTACATCACCATGGGCGCGGCCGAACAGTTCGTGCTGACCCTGTCGGAGCGCGGGTTCGGCAAGCGCACATCGTCCTACGAGTACCGGACCTCGGGCCGCGGCGGCAAAGGCATCAAGGCCATGGAGGTGAACGTCCGGAACGGGAACCTCATCGCCTCGTTCCCCGTGGAACCCGCCGACCAGATCATGCTGGTGACCAATGCCGGTCAGCTGATCCGCGTGCCGGTGGACGATATCCGCATCGTTGGCCGGGCGTCGCAGGGCGTCACGGTGTTCAACACCGAGAAGACCGAGCGCGTCGTTTCGGTGGAGCATATCGAGGGTGAAGGTGAGGAAGATGCCGGCGATCCGCCCAATGGCGATACCCCCGGCGATGCCGTCTGACCTCAGCTTTGGTCGAGACTAATGTGAAGTCGAAAAAATATTTCTGAGGCCCTGGATTAAAACGCCAACCAAGTCGTAGGACTTGGCTGGCGTTTTACTTGGTGTGTTGATCTTCGGTGTTGCAAGCAAGTCATATCTGACTCGGTCGGATATGGCTAAGTTCGCTTTCAGAGACAGGCCGCCCACCCCAGGATCGCAACCGTGTTCAAGTCACTCGTCCTCGCCGGCGCCGCTGCGGCCCTCTTGACCGGCGCGGCTTCCGCGGCCGATCTTCCCCGCCGCGCCGCTCCCCCCGTCTTCGTTCCGGTCCCCGTCTTCACCTGGACCGGCCTCTATTTCGGTATCAATGCAGGCTACGCCTACACCGAGAGCGACACGGTCCGCACCACGGGCGTGAACAACCTCGGTGTTGCCGGCGCGGTGAACCCGGCCAACCTCCAGCTCAACGTCGATCGCGGCCTTCGGTCGGGCGCCGTCAAGCTCTCGCAGGAAGGCTTCTCCGGCGGCGCGCAGATCGGCTACAACTACCAGTTCACGCCGGGCAGCGGCTTCGTGGTCGGCGTCGAGGCGGACGCCCAGTACATGGATCTGGAGACCCGTCGCACCGAGACGATCTTCCGTCCCCAGTTCAACCCGAACGTGCTGACGAACTCATACCGGTCCGACCTGCAGTATCTCGGCACCGTTCGCGGTCGCATCGGCTACGCCTTCGACAAGGTCATGGTCTACGGCACCGGCGGCTTCGCTTATGGCGGCGTCGAGCAGAGCGTGAGCTTCCAGACCGGCGCGCCGGTTACCTATGCCGGCGCACGCTCCACCATGGAGACCGGCTACGCCTACGGCGGCGGCATCGAATACGCGCTCCCCACCGACTCGTTCCTGAACTTCTTCCGCTCCAGCGCCGTCACGCTGAAGGCCGAGTATCTTCGCTACGACCTCGGCAGCCGCAACCTCTTCGTCGGCTCCACCGGCGGTCCGGGCGTCGGCTACAACGCGACCTTCAAGACCGAAGGCGCCATCGCCCGCGCCGGCCTGAACTACAAGTTCGGCTCCTACTAGGAAGACGACGAGGCCTGAGCCTCGTTACGACGATCGATAAGGGACTTCGCAGACCGAAACTTCGGGCGGGCGCTCCATTGGGGCACCCGCCCTTTTTCATGTCGCGTCGGGATCGCCGGTGGAATCGCGTGACGGTCGGCCACCGTGATGAGATGGCGGCGAGCGGTTCCGTTCCGGGACGAAATGCTCTACGCCCACGGACCATGATCCGCACCGCGCTCTACGCCGGCTCCTTCGACCCGGTCACGAACGGACACCTCGACGTCATCCGTCAGGCATGCCGGCTCGTGCAGCACCTCGTGATCGCCATCGGCGTGCATCCGGGCAAGGCACCGATGTTCTCGCCGGACGAGCGCGCCGACCTGCTGCGGGCGACCTGCGCGCCCCTGGCCGAGGACGAAGGTGCAACCCTCGACATCGTGACCTTCGACGATCTGGCGGTCACGGCGGCCCGTCGCTCCGGCGCCAGCATCTTCATCCGTGGCCTGCGCGACGGCACCGACCTCGACTACGAGATGCAGCTCGCCGGCATGAACGGCGCCATGGCGCCCGAAGTGCAGACGGTCTTCCTGCCGGCCTCGACCGGCGTCAGGCCGATCACGGCCACCCTAGTGCGGCAGATCGCGGCCATGGGCGGGGATGTCTCGCCCTTCGTACCGCCTCTCGTGGCCGAACGGCTCAGCGCACGCTTCGCCAGGGTCTGACCGATCCTCAGCCACACCTTACCCAAACCGGAGAACCCATACCCATGATTCAACGGACCCTTCATCGGCGCACCGCCTTCGTCGCTCTGGCTCTCGCCGCCATGATCGGATTTGCTCCCGTCGCACGGGCCGCCGACGACAACACGGTCTATCTCGACACCAAGGATGGCCGCGTCACCATCGAGTTGCGCCCCGATCTGGCGCCGCAGCACGTGGCTCAGCTGAAGACCCTGATCAATAAGGGGTTCTACGATGGCTTGAAGTTCCACCGCGTCATGGACGGATTCATGGCCCAGACCGGCGACCCGAAGGGCAACGGCAGCGGCGGCTCGTCACTCCCGAACATCCCGGCGGAGTTCTCGCAATCGCCCTTCCGCCGCGGCACGCTCGGCATGGCCCGCTCCTCCGATCCGAATTCGGCGAACTCGCAGTTCTTCATCTGCCTCGGCGACGCGCCGTTCCTGAACGGTCAGTATACCGTGATCGGTCTCGTCTCATCGGGCATGGAAGCGGTCGACAAGATCAAGAAGGCGGCCGCGGGCGCTCCCGGCGGCGCGGTCCAGAACCCGGACAAGATCGTGAAGATGCAGATGGCCCAAGGTTCCAAGTGACGGCTAGAGCTTGGACGGTCGGAGCTTGAACGGACAGGGCCCGATGACGGGGAGCATGAACGCGAGGCGCTCGGCGCGCCTTGCCTTCGTCTCCGCGGCTGCCGTCGTTCCGTTCGGTACGGCCATCGCCGGTGCCGGCCTTCCGCCGACGCATCCCGAGGCTCGTCCGGCGACCGTACGGGTGCAGCAGGATGGCATCGCCGCGAGCCCGGCCGACACGCTCCAGACGCTCTATCCGAGGCTTACCGCCTGTTGGCGGATACCGGCCGGCCTGGCCGGCTTCGCGCGCACCGAGATCACCGCCCGCTTCGCCCTTCGCCGCGACGGCTCCGTCATCGGCGAGCCCCGCATCACCTTCGCGATGCAGAATGCGGATCACCGCGGCAGGGACATCCTGACCCGCGCAACCCTCGACGCGATTCGGCGCTGTACGCCGGTCGCGATCACGCCGGCGCTCGGCGCCGCCATCGCAGGGCGTCCCATCGCCCTGCGATTCATCTACCAAGGTCCTCAGGGACAAGGAGTCTGACCCCCATGGCCGATACCGAAACCCTCATCCTCGAAACCACCAAGGGCCGCGTCGTCATCGGACTGCGCCCCGATCTCGCCCCCAACCATGTCGAGCGCCTCAAGACGCTGGCGGGACAGCAATTCTATGACGGCGTCCCGTTCCACCGCGTCATCGACGGGTTCATGGCTCAGACCGGCGACCCGACCGGCACGGGTTCGGGTGGTTCCGACCTTCCGGACCTGAAGGCCGAATTCAACGATGAGCCGCATGTGCGCGGCACCTGCTCGATGGCTCGCACCAACTTCCCGCATTCGGCGAATTCGCAGTTCTTCCTCTGCTTCGGCGACGCCCGCTTCCTCGACAAACAATACACCGTCTGGGGCAAGGTGATCGAAGGAATGGACGTGGTCGACAGCCTCAACAAGGGCGAGCCGCCGCGCTCGCCGGACAAGATCGTCAAGATGACGGTCGGAGCCGCCTGAGAGCCTAAGACGACGGGCCGAGAGGGCGTCCGCGCAAGTCGTGCGGGCGCCCTCTCTCGTTTTGGGGGCGCTCGGGCGGACGGGATCACCGGAGAGCGCCGGACGAGAGCCCTCGCAGCGCCATCGGTTCACGAACCGCCGATCCGCCGCAGCGACTCATGCCCGCTGGTTCGCAATCCCCGAACGGACTATCCCGCTTCGCCCGTCTCGCCGGCCACGTCGGTTGCTCCGGGCGCTGGACCCGGCGGCAGCACCACGACCTTCGTGCCGATTTCGACGCGGCCATAGAGGTCGATGACGTCCTGATCGACCATGCGGATGCAGCCCGACGAGACCGCTCCACCGATCGTGTAGGGTTCGAGCGTGCCGTGGATCCGGTACAGCGTGTCCTTGCCGTCGCGCCAGAGATAGAGCCCACGCGCGCCGACCGGGTTGGCCTTGCCGCCGGGTATGCCGCGTCCGCTCTGGAGCCGCGACAGCATCCCGTCGATGTCGGGCCGACGCGCGATCATCTCGCGCGTCGGATACCAATCCGGCCATTCCCGCTTCGCTTCGACCCGCGCGACTCCCGACCACGCCATCCCCTCGGCGCCGACACCGACGCCGTAGCGCCGCGCCCGACCGCCGGGCTCGATCAGGTACAGGTAGCGCGCCGCCGTATCGACGATGATGCTGCCGGTCGGCTCCGAGGTGACGTAGTCGACCTCGCGCCGCAGGTAGGCCGGGTCGATCCGGGCCGTGTCCACCGCCTCGACGGGGAAGGGCTCCGTCGTCAGAGCGGCATAGGCGGCAGGCGGCGCCTCGCTCGGCGGCATCCGCGCGAGGCCAAGGTCGATGCCGGGGGCGGCGACGCAGCCGCCGAGAGCGAGGAGGATCGTCGCTTTGGCGAGGACGATGCGGACCGACGGGAGGGTGGGGGTCATGGAGGCTGCCGCGAGAGGTCAGCCAGGTTCGGACCCGCGCGCGTCGAATCTATGGTCAAGCTTGGACGTGGAGATGGCCGATCCACGTCGAGACCCGGGCGGCCTTCACCGCAGCAGCGCCTCCGCCAGCGCCAGATCCTCCGGCGTGTTGATGTTGAGGAACGGGTCGACGGGCTCTGCCGGCCATTCCACCGCCACCGCGCCATGTCGGGCGAGGAAGGCGCCGACGCGCCGCTCGCCGCGCTCGACCAGGGCCGCGCGCAGATCCTCGCGCAGCGACACCGCCCAGAGCGCGACGGTGAAATGCTCTCGCCCGGCCGAGGACGCCATGGCGATGGCGGAGCCAGCCCTTTCCGCATGCAGGCGTTCCACCAGATCGAGGGGCAGGAACGGTGCGTCGCCCGTGACGCTGGCCAGATGGGTCGTGGAGGGATGATGCGAAGCCGCATGGTCGAGGGCGGCGAGGATGCCGGCGAGCGGCCCCGGATGGTCGGGCATCTCGTCCGGCACGACGAGGCCAGAGAATTCAGAGAACCGGGCAGGGTCGCCATTGGCGTTGAGAATGACGCCCGCCCCGCATTGCGGAGTGAATCGCTCGACGACCCGGTCGAGCAGGGTGCTCCCGGCCAGAACCCTCAGCGGCTTGTCGCCGCCGCCCATCCGGCGGGACAAGCCGCCGGCCAGGATCACGCCGAGGACGGGCGCCACGGGCGGGCTACTCGATCACGATGCGCGGCGCGGCGCGGGGTGCCGGCCCACCCGTGAGGTTGGCCCAGAGCTGCGCGGCAATGCCGCGATAGACCTTCGCGTGAGGCCCGTCCGGGTCCACCGCCACGACGGGACGCCCGGAATCGGAGGTCTCGCGGATGGTCATGTCGAGGGGGATCTCGCCGAGGAACGGGACGTCGAGCCGCGCAGCCTCATCGCGGGCGCCGCCATGACCGAAAATGTGAGAGGCATGGCCGCAATTCGGGCAGATGAAGGTCGCCATGTTCTCGATCACACCAAGGATCGGCACGGAGACCTTGCGGAACATGGTCACGCCGCGCCGGGCGTCGATCAGCGCGAGATCCTGCGGCGTCGAGACGATGACGGCACCCGAGAGCGGCGTCGCCTGCGCCATGGTCAGCTGCGCGTCGCCGGTTCCCGGCGGCATGTCGACCACGAGGATATCGAGATCGCCCCAAGCGACCTCGCGCAGCATCTGAGTGATGGCGGATTGCACCATTGGGCCGCGCCAGATCATCGCCGTCTCGGGCTCGATCAGGAAACCGATGGACATCACCTTGATGCCGTAGCCGTCCATCGGTGCGAGCAGGCGCTCCTCGATCACCTTCGGCTTTCCCGACAGGCCGAAGAGCTTCGGGACCGAGGGACCGTAGATGTCGGCATCGAGCAGGCCGACCTTCAGCCCCTGCGCGGAGAGGGCGAGGGCAAGGTTGCAGGCGGTGGTGGACTTGCCGACGCCCCCCTTGCCGGAGGCGACGGCCACGATGTGGCGCACGCCGGGAAGGGCCGGCCCTGTCCGGGGGGGCGCCGGCCGACCCGGCTGGGGCGGCTGCGGCGCCGCATTCTGCGCGGGCGGAGCGGGCTGGTTCGGACCCCGCTCTGAAGTGAGGCTGGCGAACACGCCGGATACGCCCTGCATCGCCAGAATGGTGCCCTCGGCCTTGCGTCGGATCGGCTCGAAGCGCTCTGCCTCGGTCGGGTCGATCAGGATCGAGAACATTACCCGGTTGGTCGGGTCGACCACGACCTGGGAGAGGCGGCCGGAGGCAGGCAGTGTGGTGCCGCCGGCATCGACGGTGACAGCGGACAGCGCCTTGAGCACGTCGTCGCGAGTAATGGCCAAGATATCTCTCCAGGCAGGACAGGCCGGCACGGCGGCCCGGACATTACCCTGCATGTAACCGACGTCGACGAGAACGCCAGACCCGTTGCGGCTTCGGCCATCCGATATGCGCGGAGCGGATCGCCTCAGCGCCGCTGCGACGGCGGGATGGCGATGAGGTTGCAGCGCTCCATCGGCCCTCTGACGATCGAGCCGTCGCCGCGCCGATACATCCCGTTGCGGACGTGGCGGCATCCGGGCGGACCGGGGAGCCGCTTCACCCGCTGGATATGGACGCTGCCGTAGCGCCGGTTCGAGAAATCGTGGCCGCCGATCCGCACGCCAGGACCGAAGCGGACCTCCGCCGCAGCCGGTATCGTGACGAGCGCGGACGCGCAGGCCACGCCCAGGAGAAGGCCGAGACTTCCTCGGATCACGCCATGCAAGGACATTCTTCCTCTTCTTTCCGCGGTGCTGAACCAAGCCCGCCCTGGCCCGTTGTGAGAGCAGCCTTCGGGGCCGGCCCGCGACGGTAAGCGCCGTGCCCCGATACGGATGGAAGACCTTCAGGAGACCGTTTCATGCATCAAGGCAACCACCGCGACCACGAGGGCGCGAAGAAGCTGTTCGAGCTCGTCAAGGACATCAAGGTCGCGATGATGACCACGGCGGACCCGGACGGGAAGCTCTACAGCCGCCCGATGTGGAGCCAGGATACCGACGAGAACGGCGACATCTGGTTCTTCACCAAGCTGCATTCGCCCAAGACCGCGGAGATCGGCAAGGACAACCAGGTCAACCTCGCCTATTCCGACCCGTCCAGCCAGACCTACGTCTCCATCGCCGGCAAGGCCGAGATCGTCACCGATCAGGCCATCGTTGACGACAAGTGGAGCGAGAGCATGAAGACCTGGTTCCCCAAGGGCAAGGACGATCCGGAGGTCGCCCTCATCCGCATCCATCCCGAGAAGGGCGAGTATTGGGACAGCCCCAACGCCACCGCCCTGCACATCTTCGGCTACGTGAAGGCCGCGCTCACCGGCGAATCGCCCAAGACCGAGACGCAGAAGGTCGATCTCGCCTGAGATCGGCCGGGTCCCATGCAGGCGCTTCGCTGTGAAGCGCCCGCATGGGACGGTTGACGCGGGCCTGTCCCGCATGTGCCTCTGAGCCCGGCGGGCACCGTGTTCCGCGCCGGGCTCGCTCACCCTCATGCTCGATCTCGCGACGCGGGTTTACAATCACAGCTTCAAGATCGACCCGATCATCCGGTCGCTGCTCGACACCGACTTTTACAAGCTACTGATGGCGCAGACGATCTTTCGCCGCCATCGCGACACCGACGTCACCTTCGGCATCCAGAACCGCAGCCGCTCTGTCCGCATCGCCGACTTCGTCGATGTGGGGGAGCTGCGCGAGCAACTGGACCACGCTCGGACCGTCAGGCTGAGCAGGGGGGAATCGACGTGGCTGCGCGGAAACACGTTCTACGGCCACCGCCAGATGTTCTCGTCCGACTTCATGGACTGGCTCGAAGGGTTCCAGCTCCCGGAATACGAACTCGAGGCGCGTGACGGGCAATATGTCCTCACCTTTCACGGCCCCTGGATCGAGACCACGATGTGGGAGGTGCCGGCGCTCGCCATCCTCAACGAGCTGCGCTCGCGCGGAGTCCTGCGCGCGCTGGGCAAGTTCGACCTGCAGGTTCTGTATGCGCGAGCGATGACCCGTGTCTGGGAGAAGATCGAGCGGCTCAAGCGCCTTCCCGACCTGTCCATCGCCGATTTCGGCACGCGCCGTCGCCATGGCTACCTGTGGCAGGATTGGTGTGTCGAGGCGATGCGCGAGGGCTTGGGCGAGGCCTTCCTCGGCACATCGAACTGCCTCATCGCCCTGCGCCGCGAGGTCGAGGCGGTCGGCACCAACGCTCACGAACTGCCGATGGTCTATTCGGCCCTCGCCGGCGACGACGCTGCTCTTTCCCAGGCACCCTATGATGTCCTGCGCGATTGGCAGCAGGATTACGCCGGCAATCTCCTGGTGATGCTGCCGGACACGTATGGGACCACCGGATTCCTCGCCGACGCGCCCGATTGGATGACCGCCTGGACCGGCATCCGCATCGATTCGAAAGACCCGATCGAAGGAGGGGAGGAGGCGATCGCCTGGTGGGCCTCGCGCGGCTGCGACCCGACATCCAAGCTCGCGATCTTCTCGGACGGGCTCGACATCGGAACGATCGAGGCGATCCACACCCATTTCCACGGTCGGATGCGCATCGGCTACGGCTGGGGCACCCTGCTGACCAACGACTTTCGCGGTTTGGTGCCGGATCACGGACTCGATCCGATCTCCATCGTCTGCAAGGTCATCGCCGCCAATGGCAGGCCGACGGTGAAAATCTCCGACAACCCATCGAAGGCCATCGGCCCGGCCGACGAGATCGCCCGCTACAAACGCGTCTTCGGCATCGGCGAGATGGCGGAGATGCCGGTCGTGGTCTGACACCCCGGCCTTCGACGTCCGCTGAACCGCTCCGTCGTCGCGGGAGACACGTCAGCGCATCGCCTTCTGCACGATGACCCCGTACCAGCCGAGCCCGGCATAGGTCTCGTATCCGGGCGTGCGATGGAACGCGGTGAGGGCGCCGGAGACAGCCTCGTAAGCGGCGCCGCTGGCGCGGCTGCCCGGCTCGAACGCCAGGATCTCGGTGAGGAGGCCGCGACGGTCGGATGCGGCGAGGACGCGGCGTTGGGCGTCGACCAGCAGCACCCGGGTCCGCTCCCGATCCTCCGGCGCCACGCGAACGCCCTCGACGATGGCGCGGGCCTGGGGCTCCCAATCGAAATGGACCGCCAGCACGCCGACCGGCTGCGCCCGGCCCGCCCCGCCATCGCGGATGCTGGCGCAATAGGTGGCGACCTGGGCGCCTCCCAGTCGCGGCTGGCGCGCGACATCGGCGGCCACGTAGGCGTCGCCGTCCGGCAGGCCGGCCGCCTTCCTGAACCAGGGTTCGTCGGACACGTCGCGGCCGATCACGTCGCCGTAGCGATCGGGGCGTCCATGGGCGATCACACGCCCGTCCATCCCGCAGAGCCAGAGGTCGAGATAGACGGTGTAGGCCCCGAGAATCACGGACATGCGCTCGGTCGCATGGGCGATCCGTTCCGGCGCCGGGTCGGCGGCGCATGCCACTACGGCCGCATCGGTCGCCCACCAGCGCACGTCGCAGGTGCGCTCGTAGAGGTTCCGGTCGATCAGTTCGACGGCATTGAGGGCGAGGTCGATCAGCCGGTCCTTGCGCGAGGACTCGGACAGGGTCTCGACCTTGGACTGCACGGCGGCGATCCGGTCCGACAGTTCGACTTCGAGGGACCGCGAGATGGTCTCGACTTCGGCGCCGATGGCGCGGACCTCCTGTGCGACCACGGAGAAGCCCCGTCCGGCTTCGCCGGCGCGCGCGGCCTCGATCAGGGCGTTCAACGCCAGGATCTTGACCTGGCCCGTGATGCTCTGGATGCGGCGGCTCTTGTCGGACGAGATGCGCTTCAGCTCGGCCATCTCGGCCGCCACGCCTTGCAGGCCGGTGTCGCCAGGACCGTCCTCGCGACTCTGCGACGGAAAACCCTGATTGAAAACCGATCCGCTCATCTGTCTACCGATTGTCGAACGATCGGTCATCCCTACAGCAAACCGCCTAAGACTTCGCTAAAGTTATATCATTCAGCACTTTATCTGGAACACGTCGGTATTATTGTCATGCAGGCGGTCGTTAACTCGTCAACCGATGGTACAAGACGTCGCCTATTTTAGAAGTCATAGGCATCGATGTGGCGTATTCCCGCGTCTCGTCGGCAGAATGGGGCGTTACCCCCAGATACGACGGATGAAAATCGGTGACCGTTCGATTTCGTTTCGCAGTATTCCTCGGCCGTGACGTCGATTCCGTTTCGCTTTTGGCGGACCGAACACGGTGACTCCTCCCGCGGCAAGCGGTAGATCGCGGAGAAAGGCGGGAGCCATGCGCATCGATCTCAATGCCGATCTCGGCGAAGGCTACGGTCCTTATACGCTCGGCGACGACGACGCCCTCCTCGGCCTCGTCACCTCGGCCAACGTCGCCTGCGGCTTCCATGGCGGGGATCCGTCCATCATGGTCGCGACCTCATCGGCGGCCAAGGCGCGCGGTGTGTCCATCGGCGCCCATCCGGGTTTTCAAGATTTGCGCGGCTTCGGCCGCCGCGTCATCGCCGAGAGCGCGGCCGAAATCGAGGCGGGCGTCGCCTACCAGATCGGCGCGCTCCAGGCCTGCGCGGCACTCGCCGGCCATCGCGTCACCCATGTGAAAGCGCATGGGGCGCTCGCCAACCTGTCTAATGCCGATGCGGGCGTGGCCAGCGCCATCGCTCGGGCCGTCCGTGCCGTCGACCGGAACTTGCCGCTCGTAGTGATGCCGGGCCTCGCCGCCGAACGCGCCGCCCTGGATGCCGGCCTTTCCGTGACGCGGGAAATCTATGCCGACCGAGCCTATGCCGACGATGGGCAGCTTTGCGCGCGCTCGCTGGCCGGAGCCGTCATACACGACGCGGCGGAGGCCGCAGCGCGGGTCCGAAGCATGGTGGAGGAGGGGGCCGTGATCACGCTGTCGGGCTATCGGATCGCCGTGACGATCGATACGATCTGCGTCCACGGCGACACGCCGCATGCCGTGGAAACCGCGCGTGCGGTGCGGCAGGCGCTCATGGCGGCGGGCTTCGTGTTGACCGCCTTCAACGCCGCCTGATCACGAAATGAATACAAAGCGCCGGGCGATCAGGGATCGTTTCGCTCCGAAACTCCGTTCCTCACCACGATTGTGCCGGTCATACCGCCGCAGGATCGCGTGCGTAGCGTCGAGACGGAACAGAGATGGCGACACCGACACCGGCTGAGATCGCATCGCAGCAGGCACCGCCCGCTCGATCGGTGAGCACCAGGGAAGGCGTCCCGCCTGCGACGCCGGCCTACGTCTCCCTGCCGCCGCCACGGGCGACCCGCGTCGCGGCGGCCGAGGCGATCCCGCCCTCGCTCGCCTCTCCACTCATCGTCACCGCGCTGATCGTCTCCGGCCTCTATATCGGCCGTGACGTCCTCATTCCGATCGCCATCGCGGTCCTGCTGTCCTTCGTCCTCGGCCCCATCGTCTACCTGCTGCGACGGCTGCGTTTCGGCCGGTTTTTGTCGGTGGCGACCTCCGTCATCGTGGCGCTCGGCGTGGCGGCGGCGCTCGCCACCCTCATCGGCGTGCAACTCGCGGATCTGGCCAAGGACGTGCCGCGCTACCGCACGACCATCGAGCACAAGATCGAAGGCCTCCGCGACAGCCCGGCCGGCCGGATGGCCGACTACGTGGCCAATATCGGCCGGACCATGCATCAGGGCGGGGAAGAAACGGCAAAGCCCGAAGCTGCCAAGCCCGAGGCGTCCGGCGCGAAATCCAACGCGCCGCCGCCTGAAAAACCCGTCATCGTCGAGATGAAGGAGCGGGCGCCGGACCCGATCGCTCTCGCCAACACCATCCTCTCACCGATCCTGCATCCGCTCGCCACCACGGGCATCGTCTTCATCGTGCTCCTGTTTCTGCTGATGCAGCGGGAGGATCTGCGCGACCGCATGATCCGCCTCGTCGGGTCGAGCGACCTGCACCGGACCACCGTGGCGATGGACGACGCCGCGCGACGTCTGAGCCGTTATTTCCTGGTCCAGCTCGCACTCAACGCCGTCTTCGGCATCGTCATCGGCATCTGCCTGTCGGTCATCGGTGTCCCCAATCCGGCGCTCTGGGGCATCTTTTCTGCGCTGATGCGGTTCATCCCCTATATCGGCGCCGCCATGGCGGCGGTGTTCCCCCTGGCGCTCGCGGCAGCGGTCGATCCCGGCTGGTCGATGGTCATTTCCACATTGGCGGTGTTCCTGATCCTCGAGCCGCTGACCGGCCACGTCATCGAGCCGATGCTCTATGGCCAGTCCACGGGCATGTCGCCCTTCGCCGTCCTCGTCTCGGCCCTGTTCTGGACCTGGCTATGGGGACCGGTGGGGCTGTTGCTCTCGACGCCGCTCACGGTCTGCCTGGTGGTGTTGGGCCGCCACGTGGACAAGCTCGAATTTCTCGACGTCCTGTTCGGCGACCGCCCGGCGCTGACCCCGGTGGAGAACTTCTACCAGCGTATCCTCGCCGACGACCCGGAGGAGGCCCAGGAGCACGCCGAACTCATCCTGAAGGATTGCTCGCTCTCCGCCTATTATGACGACGTGGTGCTGAAGGGCCTCGAACTCGCCGCCCGCGATGCCGCCCGCGGCGTTCTCACCCCCGACCAGAAAACCGACATCCGGGACACGGTCGCCGTCCTCATCGCCGAAATGGACCGTCGCGACGCCGAAGTGCCCGACGACGATTTCGCCGCTCCCGATGACATCCCCGCCGATTGGAAGCAGGACGGCGCGGTGTTGTGCGTGACCGGACGAAGCTTCGTCGACGAATCCGCCTGCGCGATCCTGGCGCAACTTCTGAACAAACGCGGGATCGGCACGCGGATCGTTCCGTTCGCCGATGTCGCGAGGGTCCAGGTCGACAACTTCGATCCCGGCCCGGCCAGGATGATCTGCATCGTGTCGCTGGCGATCAATGGAGAGCCGACGCATCTG
Organism: Methylobacterium sp. 77; assembly: GCF_000372825.1. NCBI lineage: Bacteria > Pseudomonadati > Pseudomonadota > Alphaproteobacteria > Hyphomicrobiales > Methylobacteriaceae > Methylobacterium > Methylobacterium sp. 77. The sequence continues at coordinate 505,113 of NZ_KB910516.1, forward strand.
CGCCGTCTCGTCGGGCGCCTGAAGCGGCGGATGCCGGACCTCCCCATCGTCGTCGGCCTGTGGCAGGCGGACCACGAGATCCTGAGCGACGAGGGACAGCGGGCGGCCATCGGCGCCGACGGGCATGTGTCCTCGCTCGATGCCGGGTTGCAGGCCGTCCTGTCCCGGGCCGGCACGGCGGCACCGGCCGTGAAGCCGGAACGGTCCGCATCGGAGGAGCCTGCCATCATGCCGGTTTCGGAAGCCGTCGCTTTGTAACGGCGAATGGCCGTCGCTCGAATCCCTGGGCGCGAAACGACGAGGCGGTTCCATCGTAGAGGTGTCGTTCGCCATAGGGTGCGACGGCGCTTGCTTGTCGGGTCGGGCTTGACGAGGGTCGTCCGCCACCGCTTCGATTGCGGGCACGGTTCAACAGGAGGCCTCTCGATGAGCGTCGTCGATCTCGCACGGTTCATGGAAGACCTCGCCACCGAATCCGGGCAGGCCATCCTGCCCTTCTTCCGGGCTTCGTTCGGCATGGACGACAAGGGCAGGGGCACCGGCGCATTCGACCCCGTGACGGAAGCCGACCGGGCCGCTGAGACGATCCTGCGCGGCAGGATCAAGAGCACGTTTCCGACCCACGGCATCGTCGGGGAGGAGTTCGGCTCCGATCATTCGGACGCCGAATGTGTCTGGGTCCTCGATCCGATCGACGGTACCCGCGCCTTCATCACCGGCCTGCCCACCTGGGGAACGCTGATCGGCCTGCTCCATGACGGCGTACCGGTCCGAGGATTGATGAATCAGCCCTATCTCGGCGAGCGGTTCCTCGGGGATGGGGCAACCGCGACCTTCCACGGCATACGCGGGCCGCGCAAGCTGATGACCCGTCGCTGCGAGCGTCTCGCCGATGCGCTGCTGGCCACCACCGACCCGCGCCTGTTCGCGCAGGGCGAGGAGCAGGACCGCTTCAAGAGCATCGAGAGCGCCGTACGGATGTCGCGCTACGGGACCGATTGTTACGCCTATTGCATGCTCGCGGCCGGCCAGATCGACCTCGTGGTCGAGGCCGGGCTGAAGCCGCACGATATCGTGGCGTTGATCCCGATCATCGAGGGTGCCGGCGGCATCGTCACCACCTGGGATGGCGGCCCCGCCGCCAAGGGCGGCCGGATCGTCGCCGCCGGGGATATCCGGCTGCACGCGGCGGCTCTGCGCCATCTCAATCCGTGAAGGCGCACTGCCCCGGACTGTCGTAGCGGTCGTGGAGGGCGATCCGGGGACGGGCTGCGCTTCACGCCACCCGTCCGGCGAGACTTCGGAGAGGCTCGACCGGACGTGCGGTCATGCCATCGCGAGAGCGCCGACCTTCTCACCCGCTTCGGTGCTTTCCGCCGTACTTCCCGGCACGAAAGCATCGAACGCCGCCCAGAAATCGTCGCGGATCGCGTCGCGCTCCGAGAGAATCTCGTGGCGGGCATCGGGCAGGACCAGAAGAAAGCCCGAGGACATCCGGCCGACGAACCTTTCCGTGATCGCGGTGTCGCACACGGGGTCCGCGCCCGCGGCGATGACGAGGGCCGGAATACGGATCGAGGCTGCGGCACGCGGATCGGCGAGTTTCGCCATGGCCCGGAATGCGCCGACGATCCAGGCCACGCTGGGATCTCCCACGGCACCCGCCCCGACAGCCCGCGCCGCCTGGGCGTTGCGGGCATAGCGGGCCGGATCGTCCGACAGGCGGTTGCCAAGGAACGGGTTCGTGGCGATCGAGGTGGGCTTTCCGCGGGGAATGAACCTGCGCCCGAGGCCGAGCGCATGCAGAACGCGAGCGAGAAGGTAGGCCGCGGCCGGGAAACGGATCATCCGGATCGACAGCATCGGTGCCACGGTGACGATGCGGGTGAAGGGCAACCACCCCTCCATCGCCCCGGTGAGGGCCACGGCGCCGCCCATGGAATGAGCGAGGCAGAGGTGCGGATGCGGCATCAGCGGCCGCAAGATCGAGTCCTCGATCGCCTTCAGGTCACGGCGATAATCGTCGAACCGTGCGACATGGCCGCAATGCGGATCGGCGACCTGGCGCTGCGATTCGCCCTGACCGCGCCAATCGAACGCCACAACCGCAAACCCGCGCCGCCGCAGGTCCGTGATGGTCTCGTAATATTTCTCGATGAACTCGGCCCGGCCCTGAAGCAGGCATACCGTGCCCTTCACCAGCCGTGTCGTCGGGCGCCAATGGGCGACCCTCAACCCGATCCCATCATCGGCATGGACCGTGACCAGCGTCCCCCCCGGCGGAACCGGATTTCCCGGCGTGGAAGCAAGGGTCAGCATCGATGGGATCCGAACGAGAGGGGCGACGTCAAATTTTGCATCCGTCTGGGTATCCAAACTCTTGAAGCCATCCGGCGCGCCTCCGATATTGGAGGAGCGCTGGCCGATACGGCGGCGCAACGGTCCGGCCCCTTGGGCGGACGATAACGTTACATGTTGCTTCTTAAGGAGAATATGTCATGCGCCAGTTCGATCTTGCTCCCCTTTATCGCTCCACCGTCGGTTTCGACCGCCTTTTCTCGGCTCTCGACCAGTTCGTCAGCGCCGACGCGGTTCCGACCTACCCGCCCTACAATATCGAGCGCACCGGCGAGAACGCCTACCGCATCACCGTCGCGGTAGCGGGTTTCACCGAATCCGATCTCGCTATCGAGGTGAAGGAAAACGCGCTGACGCTCAAGGGCGAGCGCAAGCCCGATAACAGCCGCAAGGTGGAAGTGCTGCACCAGGGAATCGCGGCCCGTGGCTTCGAGCGCCGGTTCCAGCTTGCCGATTACGTCCAAGTCACGGGCGCGGCGCTGGAGAACGGCCTGCTTCACATCGATCTCGTCCGCGAGATTCCCGAAGCCAAGAAGCCGCGACAGATCCAGATCGCCACCTCGGGCGCCGTGAAGGCGCCGGTGATCGAGGGTGCGGTCCAGCAGGCGGCCTAACGGCTCCTCCACGATCGAAGGGCGCTCCGGCCGCGAGGCCGGGGTGCCCTTATTGCGATCAGAACCCGTCGAACCGATCGCCCCGGCCCGGTTCCCTGCAGCGATAGCCGATGAAGCAATCCGGCGCGTCGCGAGCCGGCGCGAAGGCCGGGATCGTGATCTCGGTCACCTCACACGCGCTACGGTCACCCACGAAGCGGTCATAGGTCGCCCCACCCGTGCCGAGGACGATGCCTCGATTCCGCGAAACCGTCGCCCGCGCCTGAGCGCAGGTCATGTCGAGGGTCGATGCTCGCTGCGCCAAGGCGGGTTGGATGGCTGCGGGACAGACGCTGCCCAGGATCGCGAGCGTACCTGCGAGGCGGAAAACCTTGACCACGAGCGGGTGAACCTCGTCACGGTCGCACAGGAGCGCGCGATCAGCCGGGGAGAACGCGGGCTCGGTCCGCCGGGTTTCCAAATCTTCTCAGACGTCGCCGAACATCAATTGTCCCTGAGGGCTCTGCCTGCGGGGCGACGGTGCCGGCTTGTCCTTGCGGACAGGAGCCTTCGGTGCCGGCCTGGACCGCTTCGGCTCACCCCGCATCCTGGCCTTCGCCTTGTCCCGAGCCACCGCTTCGGGGGCATTCGGATCGTCGCTCAGCCACTTGCCGCGCTTGATCACCTCGTTAACCCGGCCCTGATTCACCCCGACCTTGAAGGCGATCTCCTGCTGGGTCATCCCGGTGGAGGCGTGTAGGTCGAGGATCGCCCTCGCGAGATCCGGTGTCATCTTCTGGCCGGTGAGGCGACGGGCCGGCTTGATCGTGCGGGTCGCCCGGTCGCGGTCACGCATCCGCTGGAGCAGGGCGAGCGCCATGTTCATGCCGTGCTCGCGCAACGCCTCCTCGAATTCCTTCAACGTCGCCATCGTCGGCTTCCTCGTTGCCGTCGCGGCCGGACCTCAAGACCACCGCGTCACCGGAAAGAACGGTCGGGCGCGCGCCAAGGTTGCGACGATTACCATCGGTCGATGAACCATGGTTGGGCCGGCCTTCCTTCGATGACAACCGGCCGTAGACTTCGTCCACCGCTAAAGCATCGAAACGCAGACGAGGGTGCGGCTGGAGAGACGGCCAACGACCTCGCCCTTGGCGGAAAGCCCGAGCATCGGTTAAACCGCGCGCCATACGCGGCTTTGAGGACGCTTCCCCGATGATCAGCCCGATCCTTTCCGTCGCCCGCGACGGATCAGCTCCCGGCGCTCCCTCCCTGGTCGATGCGCTGGAAAGCGGGTCGGTCCTGGTCTTCAATGACCAAGACTTTCCCTTCAGCGACTTCGAAACGCGCTTCGTCGAGCGTCCCTTCGCCGACGGGAAGGCCAAGAACGTCAACATCCGCGGCAAGGAGGCGGCGCTCCGGGGTGCCGCTGGAACGCCGGAAGAGCAGGAGGCCCTGCGCCAGCTCCTCATCCGCTACAAGGCTTTCGCGCAAGGCCTGATCGACCGCCATCTGCCGGCCTATACCGGCAAGGTCACCCTGGCCGGTACGTCCTACCGCCCGTTCGAGGTGGATCAACGAAAGCTGAGCTGGCGTCGCGACGATACCCGCCTGCACGTGGATGCCTTCCCTTCGAACCCGATCGGCGAGAAGCGCATCCTGCGCATCTTCCGCAACATCAATCCGAACGGGCAGCCGCGCCTGTGGCGGGTGGGGGAGGATTTCGGCTCGATGGCGGAGAAGTTCCTGCCGCGACTGCCCGGCTATTCGCCCTTATCGGCGCGCCTGCTGGCGGCCCTGCGCATCACCAAGGCCCGCCGCTCCGAATACGATCACCTGATGCTGCATCTCCACGATGCCCTGAAGCAGGACATGGAGTACCAGGAGAAAGGTCCGCAAGCCGACGTCCAGTTCACGCCGGGACAGACCTGGGTGACCTTCTCCGACCTCGTCATGCATGGCGCCATGGGCGGCCGCTACATGCTGGAACAGACCGCGTATCTGCCGGTGACGAGCCAGGCTGACCCCGAGCGCAGCCCACAGCGCATCCTCGCACGGAAGCTCGGACGCAAGCTGCAGTGAGACCTGATCGCCATCGAGACCGAATTTAGGACCACACCATGATCCTCGAAATCGCACAGATCGACATCAAAGCCGGCATGGAGGCCGAGTTCGAGGCGAACATCGCCAAGGCTTCGGAGATCTTCAAGGTCGCAAAGGGTTGCAGGAGCTTCGCAGTCCGCCGTTCCGTCGAGAAGCCCCAGCGCTACCGGCTCCTGATCGAGTGGGAGACACTCGCCGATCATACCGAGCACTTCACCGGGTCGCAGGCCTGGAAGGATTACCGGGCGATGGTCTCGCCCTGTTTCGAGGGACCACCCAGTGTCGAGCACACCGAACTGACCCTCCAGGCATTCTGACGCGCGAGGCGGTCAGCGCCCGGACTGACGGACAAGCATCTTGATGCGGCTGTCGAGGAGCGCCCAGCGCTCCGAGATGCCGTGGAGGGTGCAAGATCTGAAGGATTCGCCTGCATAGAATCCGACGTTCGTCTCGATGAAACGGCAGTCGACGATGGGCGGCACCATCACCACGAGCGGGACGGGCAGGACGATGAGGCTGACATCCAGCACGACCCCCAGCGCCCAGCCTCGGCGCGGACGCGGCTTGTCGACGTCACGGCGGATGGGTGCCTCTTCATAGAAGAGCCGCCCTCCGAGGTTGGGAGCCGCACCTCGGGATGCCATGACGACATCCGTCCTGCGACGCATGTCGGCATCGTCGGGGTCGGTTACCACAAAGGATCGGACGGCCGAGTCTGATTGCATCGCACCCTCGCAAGCGATCTCAACAGTTGTATCACGCGACGCCCTCGCGATGCCGACTGAAGCTCCGCATTCCCTCGTCACGCTGAAATAGAGTTAATTGCATTCTTGCGAGCAGGCGCGCTCGGAGCCGGCGGCCGAAGAATTTCAGCGGATGCGGTCCGCAACGGCCTTGAGCGCCCCTCCGATCGACACGGCGTGACGGGTGAGATCGCGACGGGCGCAGGCCGCCTCCCGCACGAAGTTCGGCATGATCGATGAGGCGCGAGGCCCGCATTCGGCGAAGACAGACAGCAGCAGGAAAGCCAGCGGCCCGAGCGTCAGGATGAGCTTGAAGCCCAGATAGGCACGGCCGAAGACGCCGCGCTTCGACCGACGAGAGGGCCTTTCGGATCGCGCCGGGTCGCTGCGGCTCGACGCGGCGGCCTGCCCGGAGGATCGATGAACATCCTCGTCGACCTCTTCGGGAAAGTTCGCGTCACGGTATCGTTCGAGTTTGCTCCCGGCCATGACTATCGACTCGCCCGCAGATCGAGACACCGTGCTCCCCGATTCGTAACGATCGAATGATCACGCCCGCGTGAAACGATGCTTCCTTCACAGGCAATCGAGCCGATGCCGCGAACAGTGAAGTGCCGCGATCGACACGGTGACAGCCGTCCGCCGACTGCTTAGTAAAGTGTGACGCCTCGAAGGGGCGGTCTTGTCCGTAGCGTCCTGCACAAGCGTCAGCCGCCCATGATCCAGCGCCCCCTCCGCATCGGCACCCGCGGCAGCCCGATGGCTCTCGCGCAGACCGGCATGGTCCGCGACAAGATCGTCGCGGCCAATCCGGGACTCGAGGCGGAACTCGTGGTGGTCAACACGGTGGCCGATCGCATCCTGGACAGGCCACTCTCGGAAATCGGCGGCAAGGGGCTCTTCACGAAGGAACTCGAACAAGCGCTCTTCGCCGACGTGGTCGACGTGGCCGTGCATTCGATGAAGGACGTCGAGACCTGGCTACCGGAAGGGCTGGTCATCTCCTGCATCCTGGAGCGTGACGATCCGCGCGACGCCTTCCTGTCCACGCAAGCGGAGGGCTTCGCCGGCCTTGCCGCAGGTGCGCGTGTCGGCACGTCGTCGCTGCGCCGGGCCGCTCAGGTGCTGATGCGTCGTCCGGATCTGCGCATCGTGCCCATGCGCGGCAACGCCAACACCCGGATGCGCAAGCTGGAGGAGGGGACCTGCGAAGCGACCCTCCTCGCTCTCTGCGGCCTCGAACGCCTCGGGATGGCCGACATGGCCAGGAGTGTTCTCGCGGTGGACGAGATGCTTCCCGCCGTCGCGCAAGGGGCTCTCGGCATCGAATGCCGGGAAGCGGATTCCGATATTCGGGCCCTGCTGGCCCCACTCGAATCCGCCCTCTCCACCTCCGAACTCGCCGCCGAGCGCGGACTTCTGGCAGAACTCGACGGGTCGTGCCGCACGCCCATCGCGGCCCTGGCGCGGATCAGCGGCGACGTGCTGACCCTCGACGGCTTGTTGTTCCTCCCCGACGGCAGTGCGCATTGGGCCGTCCATCGCTCAGGGCCGGTGTCGGAAGCCGCCCGGATCGGTCAGGATGCCGGCGCGGAACTGAAGCGCATGGCGGGCGACACCTACGCGCGACATCTGCAGTAACCGGCTCAGCGCAAACGAAGCTACGGACCCTGTCGGGCGCGGCATCGTCGCGACTTGCGGACGTGAGAGGAATGGTTAAGCGCTGATCAGGTATCTTCTGTGTGTTGTCATACGTTCTTCGGACCGGGAACACCGATGCACGATGCCTCCCCCGACCTGTCGATCCGCCAGCCTGTGCTGATCCACCTCGATGTGGATACGCCGGATGACGTGGCGATCACGATCGAACACAGCAGGGATACGGCCCTCATCGCGGCGCTTCGAGCAAAAGTCGAAGCGCAGACAATTGTCATCAACGAGCAGGCTCTTTCCCTCGCGCATAGCCGCAAGATCTTCGAACGCGCCTCGGCTGCCGCCAGGATCGGCGTCTGGGAATGCCGCCTCGAAGACGAGACCCTGACTTGGACGGATACCGTCTACAGGATCTTCGACTTGCCGACAGGCTCGGCGGTGGATCGAAAGACCACGCTCGCCTGCTACAGCCAGGAATCGCGGACGCGGCTCGATGAATTGCGAAGTCGCGCGATCGCCGAGCGCAACGGTTTCACCCTCGACGCCGAGATCGTGACGGTGATGGGCAACCGGCGCTGGATTCGATTGACCGCGACGGTCGAATGCGAGGATGGCATTCCGGTCCGCATTTTCGGCATGAAGCAGGACATCACCGAGGAGAAGCTCCTCTCGGACCGGACCCGCTATCTTGCGGAATTCGACACGCTGACGGGCCTGCCCAACCGCAGCGTTTTCCATGCCCGGCTTGCTCGCATGGGCAGGATGGGCGCTCTTCTGCTGATCGACCTCGACGGTTTCAAGCAGGTCAACGATACCCATGGCCATACGGCGGGCGACGCCTGTCTCGCCGAAGTGGGGCGCCGCCTCGAGGAGACCTGCCGTCACACCGAGTTCGTCGCCCGTATCGGAGGCGACGAGTTCGGAATCGTCGTGGACGCTCCCATCGACGACAGTGGCCTCGCCATCCTGGCAAAGCGGATCATCGGCTGCTTGAGGCAGCCTATCGTCTGGGGACAGCAGACCTTCGCGATCGGTGCCTCCGTCGGGATCGCGACGATGTCGTCATCGACGTCCGTGGATGTCTTCGCCCAGGCAGACTCGGCGCTCTATGCCGCCAAGGCGGCAGGCCGCGGGACGTTCCGTGTGGCACCGCGGGCAGAATGACGGCGACCGCTTCAGGCCGGGGCGTGGTGCGAATTCTGGGGTGAGGGCAGGCCGCGCTCGGTCGCCATCATACGGGCGAGGGCGACGATCTCGCGGATCTGGAACGGCTTGCGGACCGAGAGGCTCCCCCGCAACGGCTTGCGGTCGAAATGAGCATTCGTCGATGCATAGATGACCGGCCGGTCGGGATGAAGTTCACGAAATGCATCGGCCACCATCCATCCGTCGATCATTCCCGGAAGATTGATGTCGGTCAGCAACCAATCCACAGCACCGCCGCCAGTCCTGAGTAGGGTGAGGGCAGCTTCGCCGCTGGAAGCAGCGACCACCGCCAAACCAGCGCGCTCGCACTGGGTGGTCAGCATAGCCAGCAGGAGGAAGTTATCCTCCACGATCAGAACTCTCGGTGCGACACTCATGCCAGCCATCAACTCTTCATGCACTTCCGAAAGAGTGCTTTAATGGTTAAGCTTCCATCAACGGTAGCATCGAATTGGAAAGTCCGTTCTCGTGGACATGCGATCGTCCGACCATCCAGCTGAGACGAACGAGGCGCTGGCGGAACAGATTCCGGCCGTGGAGAGATCGGCTGTCGGCAGCGGCGGGGCCTTGATCTGCGATGAGGCCATGCTCGCCGAGATCGAAGACCTTCTCGGACGCGACCACCTGATGCAGCTTCTCTCCCTGCTCAAGTCCGAGATCGGCGGCCGTTTCCGGAGCGGAAACGACGACCGGATTGCTCTCGGACACGATGCTCATGCGCTGCTGGCGTCGAGCGGGTCTCTCGGCTTCCTCGATCTTTCGCAACGCTGTTCCATGATCGAGCGAGCCTGCATGGACGGCGCGGACATCACCATCCCGATGCACGATGCAAGGGTCGCAGCCGAACGCGCCCTGGTGGCGATTGCCGCTCTCGAGGCACGCGGCTGAAGGCCGTCGCTGTCCCGGCCGAGGTGCAACCGGAACCAATCCGTTGCGTCTATGACACACAGAGCGGACGAGCGGAGCAGAGCCGTGATCTGTCGCGTGCTTGCCGCATTTGAGGCGCGACACAGGCCATCGCGAATGGAGCGAGGCCATCCGGTGGGTTGAGGTGCCGGGCGACACATCCCGCGACTGGAAATCGGCCTTTGAAACGTCCCGTCAAGGTTGACGGAACCTTCGCTTAACCCGCTCGACCTACAACGATCGCATCACCGAACGACCCCGCGGGGACGCTCCGGGACCCGACGCCCCGCCCGAGGAGACCAAGACCATGTCCATGACCGCGCGCTTTCGCGTGTTTCCGCTCGCGGCGGCCCTGTGTGCCGCGCTCAGCGTCGCAGCTTGCACCAACGACAAGGACCTCGCCGACGCCTCCGGGTTCGCCGGCGGCGCCAATACGCCGGGCAGCGCGCAGGACTTCGTCGTCAATATCGGCGACCGCGTCTTCTTCGAATCGGATTCCACCGACCTGACGCCGACCGCCACGGCAACCCTCGACAAGCAGGCCCAGTGGCTGCAGCGCTATCCCCGCTACACCTTCCTGGTCGAAGGCCATGCCGACGAGCGCGGCACCCGCGAGTACAATTTCTCGCTGGGCGAGCGTCGCGCGCAATCGGTCAAGGACTACCTGTCGTCGCGTGGCCTCGCCGCCGGACGGATGCGGACGGTCTCCTACGGCAAGGAGCGCCCGGTCGCCGTCTGCAACGACATTTCCTGCTGGTCCCAGAACCGCCGCGCCGTGACCGTTCTCGATCGAGGCGCGGGCTCCTAACGGCGCGCGCCGGTCGCCGCGGCCGCGGCCCCAATTTTGCCGCGTGCCGGCGCATCTGCTATCGGCGGTCCGCCGTCGATGCGACCGCATCCTCGTTCGATCCGACCACAGGTGCCGTTTCCCATGCTCCGCCGCCTGCTTTTCGCGTCCACGTTCCTCGCGGCTCTCCTTCCGCTCGCCGCCATCACCCCGGCGGGGGCGCAGGACGCCTCGGAATTCGTCGTTCGCCTGAACCGCGTCGAGAACCAGTCGCGCCAGATGGCGGGACAGATCGAGACGCTCCAGTACGAAAACCGCCAACTCAAGGAACAGCTTCGCAAGTTCCAGGAGGATGTCGAGTACCGGCTTCAGGAAGGCAAGGGCGGCGGCGGAAAACCGGCCGCGTCTCCGTCCGGCACCAATCCGGGCCAGGCCAAGCCGCAGAAGCGCAGCGACGCTTTCGACCCGGATCAGAATCCCGGACGTTCCGGCGGGTCGATGCAACTCGGCACAACCCTGCCATCCGCCGCCATCGCCGCCGCTCCGCCATCGCGGGCACCAAGCGTGCCGCCGACCGTGGTCGAGGCCGATGACGAAGAGCCGGGCCTGTCGCCTCCGGGCATCGGCGGCCCCGTCGACCTGACTCCGCCCTCGCGCGTACCCACGACGGGCGCCCTGCCGAGCGCCTCGCGACCGATGACCAGCGTCGCGGCGACGACGACGGGTGATGCGCGCGCCGATTACGAGACGGCCTACGGCTTTATCGCCGACCGCCATTACGAGCAGGCCGAGATGAGCCTGCGCCAGTTCATCCAATCGCATCCGAGAGATGCTCAGGTGCCGTCGGCGACCTATTGGCTGGGCGAGAGCTACCTCCAGCGCAACCGCAACCGCGAGGCGGCCGAGCAGTTCCTGAAGGTCTCCACCGATTATGCCCGTTCGCCCCAGGCGCCGGATGCCATGCTGAAGCTCGGCGTCTCGCTGAACGCGCTGGGCGCTCGCGAACAGGCCTGTGCGACCCTCGCAGAGCTGGAGCGCAAGTTTCCCTCCGCCTCGGCCGGCATCCGCCAGAGCGTGGTCCGCGAGCAGAAGCGCGCGCGCTGCGCCGCTTGAGCGCGGAGCAGACGAACGAAGATCGGGACACGCCGCTCGCTGCCGCGCTGCGCCCCTACCTGAGCTCTTGCCGCCTGCTCATCGCCGTTTCCGGCGGCCCGGATTCCACAGCGTTGATGCACGTGGCGGCCCGGCTTGGCGCGGCGCATTCCGTCCATGTGGCGACCGTCGATCACGGCCTGCGTCCTGAAAGCACCGTAGAAGCGCGGAACGTCGGCCTCGCTGCTCGATCACTCGGATTGAACCACCACACCCTCACCTGGGAAGGCGACAAGCCGAGCCGTGGCATCCAGGCAGCGGCAAGGAACGCCCGCTATACGCTCCTTGCCGACTGCGCATCGCGGATCGGTGCCGATACCATTCTCACCGGCCACACCGCCGACGACCAGGCCGAGACCGTCCTGATGCGGCTCTTCGCCGGAAGCGGTCCGGCAGGCCTCGCCGGCATGCGACGCGACCGAACGCTCGCACCGGGCCTGCGCCTGGCGAGACCATTCCTCCATATCCCCAAGTCGGACCTCGTCGCCTATTGCGCCGCCCATGGGCTGACGCCGATCCGCGACCCGTCGAATATCGATGAACGTTTCGCCCGCGCCCGGTTGCGGCGCCTGATCCCCGACCTCGAAAACGAGGGCCTCGATCGGGAGCGCCTCTGCCGCCTCGCCGCGCGCATGACCCGAGACGAAGAGGCTTTGCTCATGGCCGCATCGGGCGCCTACGCGGCGAGCCGGGTGTCCGCCGATGCGGTTTCCCTCGATGCGGGAGCATTGGTCGTTCTCCCGGACGCCATCCTGCTGCGGGTTGTCGATCTCGCCCTGTGCGAGGCCGGGGGAGGGGGGACCCGGCGCCTCGAACGCCTGGAACGGCTGGTGTTCGAAGGCCTGCGTCCGGCACTCGGCACGGGCACTCCGTTCCGGCGAACGCTCCGCGACATCCTCGTCGATCTGACGGCGGACGGCGTCCTGTCTTTCAAAAGGGCTCCGGCGCGACGGCCGCCATCTTAGGGCCGCGCTCACCTTTCCCTCGACAGGCTTGCCGCAGGCTGGCCCGATTTACTTGGCAAGGGCGCAGGCACTGCCTACATTGCCGACATGCATCCGAGTGATCCGCCCCTCAACGCGCGGGACCGGACGCCCCCAGGGATTGATCGATGAACCCGAACTTCCGCAACTTCGCCTTGTGGGTCGTCATCTTCCTGCTCGTGCTCGCGCTCGTGACCCTGTTCCAGAACCCGGGACATCGCGGCGGCGGCAGCGAGATCGCTTACAGCCAGCTGTTGAACGACGCCGATTCCGGCAAGATCCAGACGGTGACGATCTCGGGGCAGGACGTGAGCGGCACTTACGTCGGCGGTGGCAACTTCACATCCTACGCTCCCAACGACCCGAGCCTGGTCTCGAAGCTGCAGAGCAAGGGCGTGCAGATCACGGCGCGTCCGCCGTCTGACAACACCCCCTGGTTCATCCAGTTGCTCGTCAGCTGGCTGCCCATCCTCGTCTTCATCGGCGCATGGATCTTCCTCAGCCGCCAGATGCAATCGGGGGCCGGCCGCGCCATGGGCTTCGGCAAGTCGAAGGCCAAGCTCCTCACCGAGGCCTCGGGCCGCGTGAGCTTCGACGATGTCGCCGGCGTCGAGGAGGCCAAGGAAGACCTTCAGGAGATCGTCGAGTTCCTGCGCGATCCGCAGAAGTTCCAGCGCCTCGGTGGTCGCATCCCGCGCGGCGTGCTTCTCGTCGGCCCCCCCGGCACGGGTAAGACCCTCATTGCTAGGGCCGTGGCCGGCGAAGCCAACGTGCCGTTCTTCACCATCTCCGGTTCGGACTTCGTCGAGATGTTCGTCGGCGTTGGCGCTTCGCGCGTCCGCGACATGTTCGAGCAGGCCAAGAAGAACGCCCCCTGCATCATCTTCATCGACGAGATCGACGCGGTCGGTCGCCATCGTGGTGCCGGCCTCGGCGGCGGCAATGACGAACGCGAGCAGACGCTCAACCAGCTGCTGGTCGAGATGGACGGGTTCGAGGCCAACGAGGGCGTGATCATCATCGCGGCCACCAACCGTCCCGACGTGCTCGACCCCGCTTTGCTGCGTCCGGGCCGGTTCGATCGCCAGATCATGGTGCCGAATCCCGACGTCGTCGGCCGCGAGCGCATCCTGCGCGTCCACGTCCGCAAGGTGCCCCTGGCGCCGGATGTCGATCTTAAGGTCATCGCCCGCGGCACCCCGGGCTTCTCCGGCGCCGATCTGATGAACCTCGTCAACGAATCCGCCTTGCTCGCCGCCCGCCGTGGCAAGCGCATCGTGACGATGCACGAGTTCGAGGACGCTAAGGACAAGGTGATGATGGGCGCCGAGCGGCGGACCCTGGTCATGACCGAGGACGAGAAGCGCCTGACCGCCTACCACGAGGGTGGCCACGCCATCGTCGCCTTCAACGTGCCGGCCACCGATCCCGTCCACAAGGCGACGATCATCCCGCGCGGCCGCGCGCTCGGCATGGTCATGCAGCTGCCCGAGCGCGACAAGCTGTCCATGAGCTTCGAGCAGATGACCTCCCGTCTCGCCATCATGATGGGCGGTCGCATCGCCGAGGAGATGACCTTCGGCGCCGACAAGGTGACGTCGGGTGCCCAGTCGGACATCGAGCAGGCGACGCGCCTCGCCCGCATGATGGTGACCCGGTGGGGCTTCAGCCCCGAGCTCGGCACCGTGGCCTACGGCGAGAACAACGACGAGGTCTTCCTCGGCATGTCCATGGGCCGTCAGCAGACGGTGTCCGAAGCAACGGCCCAGAAGATCGACGCCGAGGTTCGCCGCCTCGTCGAGACCGGTCTCGAGGAAGCCCGCCGCATCCTCGGCGAGCACAAGGACGATCTCGAGGCCCTGGCCCAGGGGCTGCTCGAATACGAGACGCTCTCGGGCGACGAGATCAAGAACCTCATCGCTGGCAAGCCGCCCATCCGCGATGCGGGCGACGGACCGACCCCGATCCGCGGCTCTTCCGTCCCGTCCGCTGGCCGTGGCCGGCCGCGGGACAGCGAGGGCGGGCTGGAGCCTCAGCCGCAGGCCTGAGGCCGGGGCGCCATCGAGACGATAACAAAGCGGCGAGGGAGACCTCGCCGCTTTTCTTTTGATTGCCAAACAAGGGTTTGGGCGCCATCGCGGATCGAATGACTGGCGCGGTGCGAGTCGTCCGATCCACGCGCGACTTCAGGGCGGCGACCATCGATGCACGAAGTGGCGCAGGGTGCGATCGGCGAGTTGACCAACCCTGAGCGGCGCTTGGTCGAAGCCTGCCGCGCCGGTGAGATCCTGAGGCTCGGCCCCGAGGAGACCGTTCGCGCGGGCGTCATTCGGGCGCTTGTCTGTGCCGAGCGGATGGATTGGCCCGTTGCCCCGGAAGGAGTGCGACTGGTCGGCGGGCACGTGGAAGGCCTTCTCGCCTGCGCCGACCGCGAAGTCGTTCGGCCGCTCTGGATCGACGAAGCCGAGATCCCGGACGGTCTGGACTTCACCAACAGCCATACGCGGACATTGTCCTTCGAGAAGAGCCGCATCGGCAACGGCCTGCGCGCGCAGGGTGTGACCATCGCCGGTCCGCTCTTCATTCCGCACGCGACCATCACCGGCACCTGCGATCTCAGCGGAGCCTCCATCGCCAGTACCGTCACGGCAGAAGGCGCCGTGTTCGACCATCCGACCGGTGACGCCATCAATGCCCAGCGCAGTTCCATGGCGGGATTGTTCCTCAACCACGCGACGGTGAGGGGAGGGTGCCGGTTTCTCGGCGCGACCATTCGCGGGCAGTTCGTCGCCGTGGGCGCGGTCTTCGACAATCCCGACGGCGACGCCATCGATGTGCAGGACATCACCGTGGCCGGGATGTTCTTGGACGGCGCCAGGATCCACGGCGTCTGTCACCTCGTCAGCGCCCATATCGCGGCGCAGTTCGCCGCCGAGGGAGCGACGTTCCACAACCCGAACGGGACCGCCATCAACGCCCAGGGCAGCCGCATCGGAAGCGTCATCCTGCGCAGCGGATTGGGACAGGGCGATGCCCCTATTCCCGGCATCGTCGCGGGCAGCCTGAACTTCAGTCGCGCCACGGTGGAGCATCATTTCGAGATCAGCGGCGCGACCCTCGTCGGCGGTCCGTTCGGTGCGCTCGACGCGCGCGGCATCGAGACGAAGGGGCGGTTCATCATCGGACGCGGCGCTCACATCACCGGTGCGATCCTGCTCTCGGGTGTCGAGATCCGCGGTTCTCTCGACCTCTCCGGGAGCCAGCTGCAATCGAGCGCGCTCGGCGAGGAGGCGCTCGGGACCGAAAAGCCGCATGGAGGAATGAGCATCGAGGAGGATCCGCTCCGTTTCCTGGCCCTCGATCTCAGTGAGTCCGAGATTTCCCAGCTGATCATGCCGGACGCCGCCGACATCCGCTATCCGGGTTGTGGTCGCCCTCGCGGCATCGTCGACCTGTCTCGACTGAAGGTCGGGACCTATGTCGATTTCGCCTCCGCCTGGCCCGTTCCGGCGTCCCTTTACCGCCGAGCCTGTCCGGGCCGGTTCCGCGACGCGAAGAACCGCGACGCCGATCACCTCGTCCTCGACGGGTTCGAGTACCAGCACCTCGACAACCCAGATGGGGACGCCACGCCCGCGGTGCCGACGCATACGGCTCGCCAGCGCTGGCTGCGCGGGCAATCCTGCGACGACCTGTTCACCCGGCTACGTCCGCAACCATGGCGACATCTCGCCAAGGTCCTGGCGAGTCAGGGCTACGAGGAAGACGCCCATCGCATCGCCATCGCCCGCCGCGTGGCCGAGCGTCACGTACGCGAGACCACGACATTCATGCGCTGCGTCAGCTGGCTCCTGCACGTGCTCGCCGATTATGGCTTCAACCCGTGGAAGGCGGTGGCCTGGTCGGTCGTGGTCATCGTGGTCTGGGCCGCCGTGTATACCGGAGCGGCCTACGAATCCTGCAAGATGGGGCCGCGGCTCTGCCAGGAAGGCGAAATCTTCGTCCGAACGGCAGCGGCCGATTTCGTGCCCGGCGTGACCAGCGCGGAGGAAGCAAAGGAAAAGCTCGTCAATCTCTACCCGGCCTTCGATCCGCTGGCCTACTCGTTCGATACGTTCATGCCACTCTTCGACGCGGGAACCGATCGGTTCTGGCGGGTGAACACGGCGACGTGGCAGGGAATAGCGCTGTATTACTTCAGCATCGCCGAGCAGATCGAGGGTGCCGTCCTCGTCTCGCTGATCATCACCGGGTTCACCGGCCTCCTGACACGCGACGAGGCCTGATACCGGCCACCATTCGTTTGCCATGCTTCGATACCATTCAGCGACCGCCACCGGCTATGATGGGCCGTCACGATCGGGAATGAAGCACGTGCGCAAGTATTTCGGAACGGACGGGATCAGGGGCCGCGCCAACGGGGTGATCACGCCGGAGCTCGCCCTCAAGGTGGGGCAGGCGGCGGGATTGGTGTTCCAGCGCGGCGACCACCGTCACCGCGTGGTGATCGGCAAGGACACCCGTTTGTCCGGCTACATGATTGAGACGGCCCTGGTTGCCGGTTTCACCTCCGTGGGTATGGACGTGATGTTGCTCGGTCCAATGCCGACGCCGGCGGTGGCCATGCTCACCCCGTCCATGCGCGCCGATCTCGGCGTGATGATCTCGGCCTCGCACAACCCGTTCGAGGATAACGGCATCAAGCTGTTCGGGCCCGACGGGTTCAAGCTCAACGACGAGGTCGAGCGCGAGATCGAGGCGCTGATCGACGGCGAGCTGCATAAGAGGCTCGCGGGATCGCGCGATCTCGGCCGCGCCAAGCGGATCGAGAGCGTGCATGCCCGCTACATCGAATTCGCCAAACGCACGCTTCCGCGCAACGTCACCCTCGACGGCCTGCGGGTGGTGGTCGATTGCGCCAACGGCGCGGCCTACCGCGTGGCGCCGGAGACCCTGTGGGAGCTCGGAGCCGAGGTGATCGCCATCGGCGTCGAGCCGGACGGCTTCAACATCAACCACGATGTCGGCTCGACGGCGCCTGCGGCCCTCTCCGCAAAGGTGCGGGAATTGCGGGCCGATATCGGCATTGCCCTCGACGGCGACGCCGACCGCGTGCTCATCGTCGACGAGAAAGGCCAGTCGGTCGATGGCGACCAGCTGATGGCCGTCGTGGCGCGGTCCTGGAAGGATGACGACCGGCTGACCCAGCCCGGCATCGTCGCGACGATCATGTCCAACCTCGGCCTCGAACGCTTCCTCGAAGGGATCGGCCTCGGCCTCGCCCGCACCGCGGTGGGGGACCGCTACGTCCTCGAGCATATGCGCGAGCACGGCTACAATCTCGGTGGCGAGCAGTCCGGGCACATCATCATGTCGGACTACGCCACCACCGGGGACGGCCTCGTGGCGGCGCTTCAGCTTCTCAGCGTGGTCAAGCGCAGCGAGAAGCCGGTGAGCGAGGTCTGCCACTGCTTCGACCCGCTGCCGCAGATCCTCAAGAACGTCCGCTACCGCTCCGGCACGCCGCTCCAGCAGGATGCGGTCGTCACCGCCATCGCCCATGGCCGCGAGCGGCTCGGGAATACCGGCCGCGTCGTCATCCGTCCCTCAGGGACCGAACCGGTGATTCGCGTCATGGCGGAAGGCGACGACCGCGGCCTCGTCACGGAAGTCGTCGACGACATCGTGGATGCCGTCACCAAGGCCGCAGCCTAGACCATCGCCTCGGATATCGTATCCGAGGCGAGGCTTGAACGCGCCGATCCGCATCAGCTTTTCGCGCTGACGCTCTTCTGCTGCAATGCCATGGGAGCGAGACATCGCCATGCGGCGAGGAGGGCGCTCCTGAGCGTGTCCTCGTCCGCCTCTTCGAGCGACAGGCTCGTCCATCCGCGTCGGCCCCAGGCGCCGGAAACAGGCTCGAACAAATCCGGCTCCGCCTCGACGACAAGTGCCTGATGCTCGGCCGGGAACTTCAGGACGACGCGCTCCTCGTCGACCCAAAGGGTAGCGAAGATCCGGCCTCCGATCCGGAAATCCGGATGGCCCATATGGGCGCCTTCCTCCACGGCCGGCAGCATCATTGCCAAGGTACGCACATCGTCCGGGCGCATCGATCCGCCACTTCCTTGTATTGCGAGCGCGAGATGGCGGCGGCACCGAGGTCGGAGAGATCCCGTAAGATACGGCAAGATCTCGGCTCGCACATCATTCAGCAAGGCTAACATTTAACGTTAAGCCCGATTTAACTCCTTCGGTACATCTTCGATCCGTCATCCCGGCCGGTCTTCTCTCGCGCCCGGCGAACGATCGAGTGAAGGACCCATTATGCGCCGCTCCAAGCTTTCCGCCTTGGCGCGCTCGATCACGCTCCTTGCGAGCGTGGGAGCGCCATGCCTCGCGCAGGCCGCCGACCTGCTGCCGTCCCTGCCGCCCGAACCATTGCCCCCGCCGGTCGAGATCGGTGGCGGCTGGTACCTGCGCGGCGATGTGGGCGTCGGCGCCCTCGACCTGCGCAAGACCATCGCGCAGGACGTGTCCCAGCCGCCTGCCGCCTACAAATACACCACGCTTCAGGATTATGTCGGCGATCAGGCCTTCGTCGGCGCCGGTGTCGGTTACCAGTTCAACCCCTGGCTCCGGTTCGATATCACCGGCGAGTACCGCACCCAGACGGATTGGACCTTCACAGCCCAGGACACCACCTTCCGGCCGAACGGCACCGGCTATAACCGCACCACCGGCAAGTTCGCTTCCATCGTCGGCCTCGCCAACGGCTATGTCGATCTCGGCACCTGGTACGGCGTGACCCCGTTCGTCGGCGCCGGCGTCGGCTTCGCCCACCACATGTTCGGCAATGTCACCGACCAGGGCTACGGCGATTATCAGGGCGGCTTCGGCAAGGCACCCGACAGGGACAAGACCGGCTTCGCCTGGGCGGCCCATGCCGGCCTCGGCTATTCCGTCACGCCGAACCTGAAGCTCGAACTCGCCTACCGCTATCTCAACATGGGTTCGGCGCAGACCGGAAATGTCGCCTGCCTGCCGACCTGCAATCTTCAGACGACCTACCACGTCAAGGATCTCACCTCCCACGACGTCAAGATCGGCATGCGCTGGCTACTCGGCGGCGTGGAAGCTCCGATGGTCGACTACCAGCCGATGCCGGGCCCGATCGTTCGCAAGTACTGATCGTTTCGCACACTCGGTTCGAAGCAACGGCGCGGATCTCGATCTGCGCCGTTTTCGTTCGTGCCAAAGCGATGAGAACCGTTTCGACAACCGAACGCTATCGTCAGGGCAAGTCGCAAAGTTACTGCGCAACCGTGATGTCCTGGAGACGACGGAAGCGCCGTTAGGGTTAAGGCGATCATAACCTTTGAAATTCATGATGTTGCTAGTCGAGCCCCTGCCGGAATGCATCCACACCATGCGTTCTTGGCGGACGCCTCTTTGAGGATCATGATGATCGCGCCCCGCACGAACCGTTCCGCAGCCGTCGCTGCGCTTCTCGCCGGGTTGGCGATCGGCACCTCGGCACCGGTCTTCGCCGCAGACCTGCCGCCGCCGCCTCCGCCCCCTCCGGCACCCGCCCCCGTGCAGATCGGCAGCGGCTGGTACCTGCGTGCGGACTTCACCGAGAGCTATTACGATCACCCTAAGGACTCGACCCTGCCCGATCCGAATGATCCGGGCATGCCGCCGTTGGTGCGCCTGCGGTTGAGCCACGAAGCAGGTTATGGCGGCGGCGTCGGCTACCGCTTCAACAACTGGCTTCGCATGGACGCCACCATCGATCAGCGCGGACCGAGCCGGTTCAGCACCTACTCGTCGCGCTCGAACTTCGTCACCGGCTACAACATCGAGGCCGGCAAGCTCGACGTGCTGACCGGGCTCGTCAACGTCTACGCCGATCTCGGCACCTGGTGGGGCCTGACGCCCTATATCGGCGCGGGCATCGGTGTCGCGGACAAGAGCTTCCGCAGCGCCTACACGCAGACCACCTGCATCATTCCCGCTTGCGACGGCTCGCCCGGTGCAGGCCCGCGTACGGCCGCAGCGCGTCGCAATGGATCCGTCACGTCGTTGGCCTGGGCCCTCACCGGCGGTGTCTCCTACGAAATCGGTGCGGGCTTCGCCCTCGATGCGAGCTATCGCTACGTCAATCTCGGCCGCGCCAAGACCGGCCTCGACGATTACGGCTACGGCACGCGCCTGAAGGATCTCTCGGCCAACGAGATGCGTGTCGGCCTGCGCTACAGCTTCGCCGGTGGCACGAGCTCCTACGGGGCAGGGGGCTATGGCGGCGCAAATCCCTACGAATAGGAATTTGACCCGAACCACCCAGACGCCGTTCTGATAGAAGGTCGATGCCACTGGAGGCTTAGCCTCGGTCTTCGTCGGCACCATTGAATAAGCAAAGCCCGCCGGCCAGTGCCGAGCGGGCTTTCTCTTGTCACCCGACATCCTGAATATCGGACTTCAAAGCCTTTCAGGCCGAGCGCAACGGACTATTAAGGTTACTCAAGTAGTAAGGATGCAAGGTTCGGAAAGAACAGTCGGGCTGCGGCCCTGAGGACGACCTCGATGCGTACCGCGACACTCGCACTCCTCACCAGCGTGACCATCGGCTGGTTCTCGACGGCTCAAGCTGCGGATCTCGATTACGGAGTCCTGCGCGGCCCCGATTATGAGCCGGTCTCCGCTGAGATCGACTGGAACGGGTTCTATTTCGGCGCTCATGCCGGCTACACGTCAGCGTCTCTGAACCAAGAAAAGGCGTTCAAGAACGTACTCGCGGACAATTTCCGCGTACGGGATATCGAAAGCCAATTTGGCGTTTCATCGTTCCTTGTTATGCCGTCGGCACGGGTGGATGGGACAAGCTTTGGCGGCTTTGCGGGATACAACTATCAGTTCGATGAGGTTGTTATAGGCGTTGAAGTTGACTATACGCGCTTCGATAAAGCAGGAACGTCAACGAATGAGATATCGCGCCAACTGACAACCAGCGCAGGAATGTCAGAGGTCGTAAGATTATACGGCGACTCGACCACCAAAATCGAAGATTATGGAACGATCAGGGCACGCGGCGGCTGGGTGATCGGTAATTTTCTGCCATTCGTCACTGGCGGTATCGCGATCGGCCGTGCAGTCGTGAACGATCAAGCACTCGTGCAAAATTACGGTTATGACGCAAAAACGTACTCTGCCAACCAGTCATCGACATCGGGGTCGGCACTAGCGGTGTACAACCACGGATATAAAACGTTCAATCCAAACTACCCGGAAGTCAACTCGTCACCGTCAGGACAACGGCAAACAACGCCACTTCCTGCAGTCGCATTGACAAAAGGTCCATCCGTCAAAACCGTTGCAGGCGTTACGCTTGGCGGCGGCCTTGAATATGCATTGACGCAGAACATTATCCTGCGCGGCGAATATCAGTATGTCCTCTTTGACGACTTCGGCGGCCATACCGTAAACTTGAACACTGTGCGCGGTGGCGCGGCCGTGAAATTCTGAGCATCGAGCGAGGCAGGCGCGTTAAGCGCTTCCTCGTATCTCTGGGGTTATCCTCCCGGATGTCGGGTCAGATGGCCCGCCACGCCGTCGGGACGACAGATCATGCTCCGCCTTGCCCTCGCCGCCGGCGCCGTCGCGCTGAGCTTCGTCTCCGTCCCGGATGCCGTGGCGGACGGCCATCACCAGCGCTACCATGCCGGGTATCATCGCGGCCCGCATGTTCACGCCCATCGCCACCGCGCGATGTTGCCGCCGCACATCCCCTATCGCGATCCGAGCTTCCGGCCGGTCCGGCACGCGGCGGTGCACGGCTATGGCCCGCCGGTCCTTCAGGGACCCGTCCAGCCGCGCAATCTCGGCGCGCCGATCTATAACGAACCGCCGCCGCGCTTCACGCCCTACTGATCCGATCATCAGCTTTCGAGCTCGCTGTCCCAGTACAGGTAGTCGAGCCAGCTATGATGGTATTCGCGGTGGTCGAATTCCGGCTGACGTCGATGCAACTCGTAGCGGGACGGACGGTGCGGCTCATGCAGGAGCGGCATCTCGGCCTCGGCCGGAGTGCGGTTCGCCTTGCGCAGATTGCACGGTGAGCAGGCGGCGACGACATTCTCCCAGCTCGACAATCCGCCGCGCGAGCGTGGGATCACATGGTCGAAGGTCAGCCCGCCCGAGGGCATCCGCAGGCCGCAATACTGGCAGGAAAAGGTGTCGCGCAGGTAGATGTTGTAGCGGGTGAAGGCCGGGCTGCGCGCCAGCGTGACGTAATTCTTGAGGGCGACCACGCTCGGAACCCGTAAGGCCCGGCTCGGCGAGCGCGCCTCGACATCGTAGCTGGCCACCAGCGTGACCCGGTCGAGGAAGAGGGCGGTGAAGGCGTCCTTCCAGGACCACAAGGACAGCGGATTATAGGAGAGCGGCCGGTAATCCGCGTTCAGGACGAGCGTTTGGAGATCCAGCATGGTGCTACTCTCTTGACGGGTCGACAGGGGGACGACACGACGCGTCGGGATGCGGCGTCGTCCCCGGATGATGAAAGATCGGTGGTCCCGGAAGCTGTGTCTTCGGTGACGGCGCGCGGATGGAGCGACCGGAATGAGGTCGCCGAGGCAGCGCGCGATGCGAAGAATGCCGGTGCTCGGACGAGATCGACCGGCCTGGGCTTAGCCAAAAGCGGTCGCATCGGGCGGGAACGCCCGGTTCGTGGCGAGGCACATCGACGTGGACGGCCAACGCCACCTCCTCGTGTCGATACGAAAAGGCCCTGTCCATCACCGCTTAGTCTAATATCAGCGTGACATGCTTGTGAAGGTTGTTCGGCGGATCCGCGACGTCGCGGCCCACAAACTTTCGTGCGGGTAGCGGCGATCGGAGCTCGGCGGCACCCTTTCGCCCCATTGATAGGCCATCCGGCACCTCGATTTTCGACCCGATCCAGTGCGTGTGCGGCGCCTGCGGTTGCGATCCGATCATGGTACCCGGTTCAAGCCGGCGACGTGATCCGGCCCCGATTGGCCTGCTTCGCGCAGGGAGGGTCTCGGCAATGCGCATCGGCGAATGCCATGCGGCGCTGCCTATGAAGGGAATGACATGACACTGGGTTTCTCGAAGGGCAGAATGCGACATGCAGCGCTCCTTGCCGCGTGGATGGGTGCGTCCCTTCTGAACCCCATCATGGTGGTGGCTCAGACCGCGCCGGCCACTCCTGCTCAGACCGACCCGGCCAAGCCGGCGCCCGGCGGCGCGGCACCGCCCGCCGCGACGGCGCCGGCTCCGGTCGCAAAGCCGCCAGCGCCGAAACCCGCGGTCTCCGAAGCGATCCAGAACGTCCGCAACCGGCTCGACGAGGCCAAGGCCAATCTCGACGAGCGCGAAAAGCTGCTCGCGGGTCGCAACGTCGATTCCGCCAACCTGCTCAAGGCGCGGGACGGGCTCGACGGTATCGCCGACCGTATCCGGCAGATCATCGACGCGACGACCCCGCGGCTCGACGCAGCCCGAGAGCGCCTGACGCAACTCGGTCCGAAGCCGAAGGAGGGCGAAGAAGGCGAGGACGTCGCCAAGGAACGGGCCGAGCGCGAGCACGCGGTGGCCGAGATCGACGAGACCCAGCGCCTGGCGAAATCGCTGCTGGTTCAAAGCGATCAGATCATCGACCAGATCACGAACAAGCGTCGTGCCGCCTTCACCCGCGGCCTGTTCGAGCGCTCGTCGGCACTGGTAAGTCCCGACCTGTGGATGCGCATCGCCGACGACGTTCCGCGCGACGTCCGTGCCCTGCAGGCCGCCGTCAGCGACATCGCCGCACTGTTCACCCGAAACGGCTCGATCTGGAATCTTCTCCTGCTCGGCATCGCGCTGGGGATCTCGGTCGCGCTGTATTTCGGACGCCGCAACATCGCCCCCCGCCTCGGGCGCCGCAGCCAGAGCGTGGTCGACCCGTCTCAGCGCATGAAGCTGATGGCCGCCTGGCGCGTCTTCCTCCTCGGCACGGTGCCGGCGGTGGTGGGAAGCTATGCCGTTTATTATGCCCTCGACGCCACGGACCTGCTGCCGCAGCGTCTCATGCCGGTCGCCGGCGCCATCCTCGCCGGCCTTGCCTTCATCGCCTTCGTCGAGGCCCTGTGCGATGCGCTGCTATCGCCCGAGAAGCCGTCCTGGCGTCCCGCTCCGGTGGGTGATTCCACAGCCTCCCGCCTCACCCGGCTCGCCGTGGGCATCGCCACGGTGATCACGGTGGTGAAATCCATCGAAGCGCTGAATTCCGGCATCTATGCCGCCCTGTCGATCTCGATCGCCACCCGCGGCATCGGCGCGCTCGCGACCATCCTCATCCTCGCCATCGGCCTGCATCGCTTCGCCGACACGGCGGACAAGGAAGAGGCCTGTTTCGGCCCCTACGTGGCGCCGGAATCGACCACCACGATCGGCGGACCGGCCCGGCTCCTCGGATGGGCCGCCGTCATCGTCATCGGTGTCGCGCCGCTGATCGGCTATGTCGCCTTTGCCGCCTTCCTCATCGACCAGCTGGTCTGGACGGCGTGCCTGATCGTGCTCCTCTACCTTCTCATCTCGAGCGCCGACACGTTCATCGGCGGCACGCTGAAGGACGAGACGCGCTTCGCCACCGCGCTCCAGGCCAATACCGGCCTGCGCAAGCGCTCGATCAACCAGATCGCCGTGCTCTCCACCGGCATCGCCAGAGTGTTGCTGATCCTGGTGGCGGCCCTGCTGGCGCTGGCGCCCTGGGGTCTCGATTCCACCGACGTATTCACATCGGTGCGCAGCGCGTTCTTCGGCTTCAAGGTCGGAGACGTGACGATCTCGCTCTCCACCATCGCCTACGCGGTGGGACTTCTGGTCATCGGCGTCGTCATCACCCGCGCGGTGCAGCGCTGGCTGGAACAGACCTACCTGCCGGCCACCGATCTCGATGCGGGCCTGCGCAACTCCATCTCCACCATCACCGGCTATTGCGGCTTCCTCATCGCCCTCGCACTCGCCTTCTCCTATCTCGGCCTGAGCCTCGAAAAGCTGACCATCGTCGCCGGCGCGCTCTCCGTCGGTATCGGTTTCGGCCTGCAATCCATCGTCAACAACTTCGTCTCCGGACTTCTGCTGCTCTGGGAGCGTCCGATCCGCGTCGGCGATCAGGTGCTCATCGGCGACAGCGAGGGCATCGTGAAGCGCATCTCGGTACGCTCCACCGAGATCCAGACCTTCGACCGTTCGGCGGTGATCGTTCCGAACTCAAACCTGATCTCCGGCATCGTGAAGAACCGGGTCAGGGGCGACCGCACCGGCCGGGTCACCATCACCGTCAACGTCCTGCGCAACCAGGATCCGGTGCGTGCGGCCGAGATGCTGGTCGCCTGCGCCGCGGCTCATCCGGACGTGCTGAAGGAGCCGGCGCCGCGGGTCGTGTTCCGCAAGATCGGCGATCCCTTCCTCGAATTCGAGCTGATCGCGATGATCGTCGACGTCAGCATGGGGCTCAAGGTCACGAGCGACCTGAACTTTTCGGTGTTTCAAGCCTTGTCCGGCGCAGGGTTCATTCCGGCTCTCGGGCCCGGATCGAGCGTCGTCACCGTCCAGGGCCTGGAGCCGGTCCAGAATGCACTCGGCCAGATTGCCGGCGCCTTCGCACAGACCCGGAACCAGGATCGTCCGGTGCAAGGCGCGGTTGTCGAAGACGGGGAAGGTGCCCCTTCCGCGAACGAGGAGGCCGAGCCGATCCGATCGGCAACGCCTCGTGAACCGAACCGGCGTAGGAGCCCTGCGGAGGTGTCGTAGACCGGCACGATGAACGAAGAGCGCGAGGCGGCAACGATGACGGTGGGATTTCGGGCGATCGGGCTCGCTCTTCTGAGTGGGGCGCTGCTGTCCGGCTGTGCCACCGATGCGCCGACGACGGGGACGCTCCCCATGTACTGGCCGATGACGACCGCCGGCGCACTGGTCGATTCGGCCACCGCGCGCGACATGATCTCGGCCTATCGTGCGCGGACCGGCGGAGCGGCGCTGCGGATCGATCCCGAATTGCAGCGCCTCGCCGAAGCCGAGGCCGCCGCGATGGCTGCCGCCGACAAGCCGAGCCAGGCCCAGACGGTGAAGGTCGCGGTCCAGCGCCTCGGCTATGCCGGTGCACAGGCCAACCTCTCGGCCGGCTACCACACCTTCGCGGAAGCCTTCTCGGGCTGGCGCGACAGCCCGGCCCACAATGCCGTCATGCTCACCCCTGGCGCCACCCGGATGGGCATCGCCACGGCCTACGCACCGAACTCGAAATACAAGGTGTATTGGGCTCTGCTCGTCGCCGAGTGAGCCGGCCTCAGGGAAGCTTCATCGAGCGCGGTGTCGGGGCCTGTTCGTTCATCAGCGTCACCGTCACCCGCCGGTTCGACGACAGGTAGGGGTTGTCGGGGAACATCGGCTCCGTATCCGCCTTGCCCGAAACGGAGGCGAAGCGGTCGTCGGGCACGCCAGCGCTGGCAAGGATCTCACGAACGCTGATCGCGCGGTTGGCGGAGAGTTCCCAGGGCGGGGCAGGGGGCCGCGCTCCGGGCCTGTCAGTCGCGGTGTAGCCGGTCACCGCAATCCGGTTTGGCATCTTGCGGATGACGGGAGCGAGCTTCTCGAGCAGGCGCCGGGTGCGGTCGTTCGGGCGGCTCGATCCATCCGGGAACATCGTGCTGCCGTCCTGGTCGATCAGCGAGACGTCGACGCCCTTCTGTGTCGGCGAGACGATGATGTTCTTCGACAGTTCCGCGATCTCGGGCATGTCCTGCATCGCCTGGCGCAGGCTCGCGGCGGCGAGGCCGAAGGCGTCGGGGTAACCGCTGTCGGGATTCCCGTCATCCGACGTCGCTTCGGGATTGGGCGGGTTCGGCCGGTCGGTGGCCTGCTCCGGCGGGATGTCGCGCCGGTTCTTGATGTGGCCCGGAGCCGGGAGGCCGTCCTTCTCGATGATACCGGAGAAACGCGATTCCCTGTTGACGCCGAAAGCGTCGCGCATGGAACCGGCCACCGCCTGCATCTTCTTCTGATCCTGGGTGGAATAGGCCGCGATCATCACGAAGAAGCTCATGAGCAGGGCCATGAGATCGGCAAAGGTCACGAACCAGCCGTGACCGCCATGGCCTCCACGCTTCTTCCTGGCCACGGTCCGTACCTCCCGCCCGTCAGGCCGCTTCCGCCGCGAGCTCGTCGCGATGGTTGTGCGGCAGGTAGGCGATCAGCATCTCGCGCACGAGCGACGAGCTCTTGGAATCGCGGATGAGGAGAATGCCGTCGATGATGAGCGAGCGCGAGACGTCCTCCTCCTCGAGCTTCACGTGAAGCTTGTCGGCCAGGGGCAGGGCGATCATGTTGGAGATCAAAGCGCCATAGAGGGTCGCGAGCAGCGCGGTCGCCATGGCGGGGCCGAGCTTCGAGGGATCCGACATGTTGGCGAACATGGTCACCATGCCGAGGATGGTGCCGATCATGCCCCAGGCCGGAGCGCAGTCTCCGAAGGCGCGATAGATCTTCGAGCCCTCGTCGAGATGCATCAGGAAGTTGTCGCGGTCGCGCTCCATCGTGTCGCGGATGAATTCGCGATCGTAGCCGTCGGCGATGTATCGTGCGCCCTGAGCCAGGAACGGGTCGGAAATCTCCATGCTCTCCAGCGCCATCGGGCCGGATTTGCGCACCACGTCGGCGATCTTGGTGATTTCCTCGATGAGTTCGCGCGGCCGGATCGCCCTCATGGTGAAGGCGTAGCGCATGCCCATGGGCAGACCGTGCATCATGGTGGCGAACGGAAAGCGGATCATCGTCGCCGCGGTCGAGCCGCCGAAGATGACGATGACCGCGTGCTTGTCGAAGAAGGCGGCGAAGTTGCCGCCGTCGATCATGATCAGCGTGAAGACGACGCCGAAGCCGCCGACGAGCCCGATACCGGTTGCGAGATCCATGGTGAACCCTGGTCAGCCTCCCGGCACCACGGAATCGGCCCGTGCGGAAAGCGACCCGTCCAGCCTTAGGCAGACGCGCTAAACGAACCGTAAAGGATAACGCCCCGCCCGGCTCATTCCTGTCATTCGCCGTTCAGGGTGGCTTTGCAATAAGCCGATCACGCCAAAGGATTTCTGGATTCCCGCGAATGGGAGCCGGGTCCGAGGCGAAGGGTCTAGGGCGAAGGTTCCGGCAAAAGGAACCGCGCCGGGGTTGGCATCGGAGCATACGTCATTATGCCGTTGGTTCGTCTCTATGCGCGCGTCATGGGTCTTCTGGGTGCCGATCGGCGTCTGGCGGTACTGCTCGCTCTCGCCAATGTGGCGCTTGCGGTCGCAGCTTTCGCCGAGCCGCTCCTCATGGGCCGCATCATCGATCAGTTGACGCACCTCAACAGCAACGGCAACGCCTTCTCGACGCTGGCGCCGCTCATCGGCGCATGGGTCGCCTTCGGTCTGTTCACGATCGCCGCCGGTGTCACCATCGCGCTGCATGCCGATCGGCTGGCCCATCGCAACCGCCTCACCTCCATGGCGAACTACTTCGAGCACGTTCTCGAATTGCCCCTGGCGTTCCATTCGTCGAACCATTCCGGCCGCGTTCTCAAGGCGATGCTGGAAGGCTCGAACGGCATGTTCTGGCTCTGGCTGGGCTTCTTCCGCGATCATTTCGTCGCCGTCGTCTCGCTGGCCGTGCTCCTGCCGATGACCCTGTTCGTGAACTGGCAGCTCGGCTCGATCCTCGTCGTGCTGGTGACGATGTTCACCGCGCTCACCACCTTCGTCATGCGCCGCACCGAGATGCTGCAGGGTCGGGTCGAGGCCTATCAGTCCGGTCTCGCCGCCCACGCTTCGGACGCTCTCGGCAACGTCGCGGTCATCCAATCCTTCACCCGCGCCAAGGCGGAGAAGGAAGCGATGCACGGCATCATCCGCAACCTGCTCGCAGCCCAGATCCCGGTCCTGTCGTGGTGGGCGCTCGCCAACGTCGCGACCCGCGCCGCCGCGACCCTGACCATGACGGCGATCTTCATCACCGGCATCGCCCTGCATCAGCACGGCATGGCCTCGATCGGCGAAGTCGTGGCCTTCATGAGCCTCGCCACCATGCTCGTCGCCCGCCTCGATCAGGTTGCCACCTGCATCAACGGCCTGTTCCAGCAGATGCCCAAGATCGCCGAGTATTTCGAGATCCTCGACACCACCCCGGCCGTGCACGATCGTCCGGGCGCCAAGCAGGTTGCGCGTTTCGAGGGCGAGGTCTCGTTCGATCAGGTCGGCTTCTCCTACACCCCGCGCCGCAAGGCGGTGGAAAGCGTGTCCTTCACGGCGGAAGCCGGGCAGACCATCGCCCTCGTCGGCACCACAGGTTCGGGCAAGTCGACCACCCTGGGTCTGCTGCACCGTGCCTTCGACCCCGATACCGGCGCGATCCGCATCGACGGCACCGATATCCGTGACATCGGCCTCTCGTCGCTGCGCCACAACATCGGCGTGGTCTTTCAGGAGCCGATGCTGTTCGCCCGCTCGATCCGCGAGAATCTCCAGGTCGGTCGTCCCGACGCCACCGATGCCGAGATGCTCGACGCCCTCGACCGTGCCCAGGCGACGGAGTTCATGGACCGCCAGTTCGACGGCCTCGACACGATCATCGGCGAGCGTGGCCGCTCGCTCTCCGGCGGCGAGCGCCAGCGCCTGTCGATCGCTCGCGCGCTGCTCAAGAACCCGCCGGTGCTGATCCTCGACGAGGCCACCTCGGCGCTGGACGCCACCACCGAGCGCAAGCTCCAGGGCGCACTGGAAGCCGTGATGGAAGGGCGCACGACCTTCGTCATCGCCCACCGTCTGGCGACGATCCGCAACGCCGACCGCATCCTCGTCTTCCACGAGGGCCGGATCGTCGAATCCGGAACCTTCGAGGAGCTGGTCGCCGAGAACGGTCGCTTCGCAGATCTCGCCCGGGCCCAGTTCATGGCAGGCGCGGAAGCATCGCCCCCCGATCTCGCACTGGCCGCCTGATCGAGAGAACCCCTCCTCCTTCACGGGGGAGGGATTCCGTTGAGAAGGCGAAGTCGCTCTTTCAGGATATGGCGTGCCCCTGGATTGGCGTGGCCGACCTTCCGCTTTCTCCCGCGAAGGGAGAGGTGAGAATGACAAAGCCGATCCGATCAGGCGTCCGGCAACTCTTCCTCTGCCCAAACCCTGAATTTCGTCAGCACGTTCGAACCGAACGTGTGCGTCAACGGAACGTCCGCCGCATCGCGGCCGCGAGCGACGAGGACGCGGCCGCGGCGCGGGGCGTTGTTGCGCGGATCGAAGACGTGCCAGGCACCGCCAAGATAGACTTCGGTCCAGGCCGCGAAATCTCCCGGCGCATGGGGTTCGGGCTCGCCGATGAAGCTGAGATAGCCGGTGCAGTAGCGCGTCGGCATGTTGAGGCCGCGGCAGAAGGCGACGAACAGATGGGCGAAGTCGCGGCAGACCCCACGCCCGACGGCCAGGGCATCGGCGGCGGTCCGATCCACGTTGGAATAGCCGTAGCCGAAGCTGATATGGCCATGGACCCAGTCGCACACGGCTTGAGCGCGAGCCCAGCCCGGCGGGACGTCGCCGAACAGGCGCCACGCCTCATTGGAGAGCAGATCGGATTCGCAGTAGCGGCTCGCCACCAGGAAGGGCAGGGTCTCCAACGGCAGATCCTCGATCGCGTGCTGGATCGCGTCGGGGACCAGCGGATCGAGTTCGCCGTCATCGTCGAGCCACCCTTCGACCGAGAGCGTGACCGGACCGGCCGGCGCCACCAGGCGGCAGCAGCGATTGCCGAAATCGTCGATGAACAGTTCGTGCTCGGTCTCCGGCGAGACACTGAGCCGGTCCGGCTCGGACCGGTGGGCGAACCGGCTCGGATGCGCCGTCAATCGGGCGATCATCGGGGTCGGAAACGCGAAGTCGTAGCCCATCTCGCAACCGAACCTGATGCGCATTACCTTTGAACCTCCGGCCGACTCTCGCGCCAGCCCCGGCGCCCTAATGCCCGCGCGAGACCGTTCGGCATAGGCCGCCAAGGTCACAGGTGGATGTCGGCAAGCAGGATTTTGGCGAGCAGTCTGCGGCACGATGCTTCAGTTCCGGCGCGCCTCGGCCTGCCTCGCCAACATCCGAGCCTCGAGCCGCTGGCGCCGTGCTGCAATGACGGTGCCATTGACCTCGCCACCGAACAGGAACATCGCGGCGAGCCAGTAGAGGAAGACCAGGAACACCATCGCGGTCGCTAGGCCGCCGTAGGTGGATGCGTAGGCGTTGGAGAACCGGTCCAGGTAGAAACCGAATCCGAGGCCGGCGAGGAACCACAGCACCAGCGTCACCGCGACGCCGGGCAGCACCGACAGGATCGCGCGGCGTCCCGCCGCCACGAATTTGTGGGCGATGACGAGCACCGCCGCGAGAAGGAACGCGGTGATGCCGATGCGGCCGATGGCGACGGTGAGGCTCAGCGGTTCGAGCCCGGGGGCCACGTCGATGACCCGGCGCCAGATCAACGGACCCAGGACCACGAGGAGCGCGAAGGCGAGCATGGCGAAGGCGCCGCAGATGACGTAGCCGATGGATTCGAGCCGGGTGAGCCACCAGGGCCTGATCTCGCGCAGGCCATAGGCGCGGTTGAGCCCGACCCTCAGGCTCTCGACACCCGAGGAGGAGAAGTAGAGCGCGAGCACGGCGCCGATCGTGAGCACCCCGCCGCGCTGCTCGGTGAGCACCCGGTGGACCTCGCCGGCGATGGGCTTCGCCACCTCGCGCGGCCATGCCTCGAAGATCAGGACGCCGGCCTCGTCGGCCAGCGACTTGGTTCCGAACAGGCCGGCCAGCGCCGCGACCAGGATCAGGAACGGGAACAGCGAGGTCAGGATCGAGAGAGCGATATGGCTCGCAATGGCCCAACCGTCATGGGCGACGAAACGCTGGGCGGCGATGCTGGCGACGTTGGCGCTTTTGCGGAGACGGCTCACGGCGGCTGGGGCACTTCTCGTATGTGGTGTCTCGACGATCCCGTCTGTCTAAACGCGAGGCCGGGTAGCGGCGCAATGCGCAGGTCGACATCGTGTCGATGCATCGCCGCCTGCCATCGGTGCAGCTTGTGTTCGGCGGTTCGGTGTGGTGCCTGCGCCACCATCATCTCAGCCGATCCGCTGACTTTCTCAACCTCGCACCATTCAGCTTTCCACCATGCGCACCCGCTCCATGCCCGCTTCGGTCGTGTCGTCGGTCTTCGTCCTGATCTGGGCGTCGGGTTTCGTCGCGGCGCGCTTCGTGGCGCCCCATGCGGAAGCCTTCACCTTCGTTGCGATCCGCGTCGTCGGCGTCAGCGTCGTCCTGACGGCCATCGCGTTCGCGCTGGGAGCAAGATGGCCGAGCCACCGGACGGGATGGCGCGATGCCCTCGTCGCGGGCGTACTGATGCAGGGTATCTACGTCATCGGTGTGTTCTGGTCCGTGGAACGCGGCCTTCCCTCGGGCATCGCGGCACTGGTCGGCAGCCTCCAGCCGCTGCTGACAGCTGCGATGGCGCGGCCCTTCCTCGGAGAGATCGTAAGCCTGCGCCGCTGGCTCGGCATCGCCACGGGCTTTGCCGGTGCGCTTCTCGTGCTGGCCCCTAAAGTCGGTGCGGCAGACGCGTCCGGCATTCCGGTCGTTCCTCTCGTCGCCTGCCTCGGGGCCATGGCCGCGATGACTGTCGGCACACTCTGGCAGAAGAGCCATTCGGGCCAGGCCGATCTCCTTTCGAATGCGGCGATCCAATTCGTCGGAGCCTCGCTCCTCGCCGTGCCGGCCGCGTTGCTGTTCGGGACCGGCCGTTTCGATGCCTCCCTACCGCTCTGGGGCGGCCTCGCCTGGTCGATCCTCGTCAACTCGGTGGCCGGAATTCTGCTGCTTCTCGCGCTGATCAAACGCGGCGAGGTGGCCGGCGTCGCATCCCTGCTCTTCCTGGTCCCACCGGTCTCCGCAGCGATGGCCTATGCCCTGTTCGGCGAGGGCCTGGTCCCCGTGCAGATGGCCGGCATGGCAGTGGCGGCGGTCGGGGTCGCGATCGCCAGTCGGAGATGACTTTTTCTTTGATCCACTTCTCAATAAAATTCAGCGCTCTTGGTTTCGTTGAGAAAAAACAGGTTTTCCGTCGCAACAAATAATGAATTCAAGCGGGATATTGCCGCGCTGCGGCGAGACGCCTCTACAGACTCGACAAACCTGCCTATAATGACGGCCAATCCTCCTTCTGATCTGAGAGATTTGAACCATGTCCGCATCTCCGGCCGTCTCCACCGAACCGCAGGATCTCCTGACGCTCGCTCAGAGCGCCGGTGACGCCGCCAAGGCCCTCGTCGCCGAAGCGACCACCCGGGTACGGGCGAAGGTGCTCGCCGCCGACGGCAAGATCTCCCCCGAGAAGCTGGAAGCGGAGCAGCACGCCACCCACGGCCTCGCCTGGCTCGCCACCTATGCCGAAGGCGTACGCGAACTCGGCGCCTATGCCGCTCGCCTCACCGAGACCGGAGAGTTCGGCGAGACCGAAGCGCTGCTCGTGAAGATCGGCATCGGCGAGTATCTCGACCAGATGTTCTCCGGCATCCCGATGAGCCAGGGCGAGATGGTGCGTGCCACCGGATCGCTCGGTCTCTCCGCCCGCGAGGTCGCGAAGTTCAGGACCGATGCGGTCGAGACCATGATCGCGGAAGGGAATACGGTTGCGAACCGCGCCGCGCTGGTCGCCCGTATCCGCGACAATGGCGGTTCGGCCACCATCGGCAAGTCGGGCCTCGACGAGGACATGGAGGCGATCCGGTCGGAAATGCGTCGCTTCGGTCTCGCCGAAGTCGCGCCGCATGCCCATGAGTGGCACAGCCAGAACGCCTACATCCCGATGGAGATCGTCACCAAGATGGCCGAACTCGGCGTCTTCGGCCTGACGATCCCCGAGGAATACGGTGGCATGGGCCTGCCGAAGATCTCCATGTGCGTCGTCTCCGAGGAGCTGTCCCGCGCCTATATCGGCGTCGGCTCCCTCGGCACCCGCTCCGAGATCGCCGCCGAACTGATCCTCTGCGGCGGTACCGAAGAGCAGAAGCACCGCTTCCTGCCCGGCATCGCGTCCGGCGACACGCTCCCCACCGCCGTGTTCACCGAGCCGAACACCGGTTCCGACCTTGCCTCGCTTCGCACCAAGGCGGTGAAGGACGGCGATGTCTGGAAGATCTCGGGCAACAAGACCTGGATCACGCACCCCGTGCGCGCCGACATCATGACCTGCCTCGTGCGCACCAAGCCCGAGGAGAAGGGCCACAGGGGCCTGTCGCTTCTCGTCGCCGAGAAGCCACGCGGCACCGATGCGGATCCCTTCCCCGTGGCCGGCCTGTCCGGCGGCGAGATCCATGTCCTCGGTTATCGCGGCATGAAGGAATACGAGCTCGCCTTCGACAATTTCGAGGTGCCGGCGGCCAATCTCCTCGGCGAGGTCGAGGGCAAGGGCTTCACCCAGCTCATGCAGACCTTCGAATCCGCTCGTATCCAGACGGCGGCCCGCGCCATCGGCGTGGCGCAGAACGCCCTCGACCTGGGTCTGCGCTACGCCGAGGACCGGGTGCAGTTCGGCAAGGCCCTGATCAACTTCCCCCGCGTCGCCGACAAGATCGCGATGATGGCGGTCGAGATCAACATTGCCCGCCAGCTCACCTACTTCTCCGCCCGCGAGAAGGACGAGGGCAAGCGCTGCGATCTCGAGGCCGGCATGGCCAAGCTGCTCGGCGCCCGCGTCGCCTGGGCGGCGGCCGACAACGCCCTCCAGATCCACGGCGGCAACGGCTTCGCGCTCGAATACGCCGTGAGCCGCGTGCTCTGCGACGCGCGCATTCTCTCGATCTTCGAAGGTGCCGCCGAGATCCAGGCCCAGGTCATCGCCCGCCGCCTGCTCGAGACCGCCTGACGGTTCATGGACGTTCGGCGCCGGGCTCGAAACCCGGCGCCGAGCAACGTCGTCGGCAACGAAAAAAGGCCTGGAGCCGGATGTGAATCCGGCTCCAGGCCTTTGCTTTTGAAGAGGCCTCTTCCCGAGACCGGGAAGAGGCGAAGGACGTTCTACTCCGCCGGCGCGTGATGACCCGACGGCACCGAACCGTCGCGTCCCTCCGCCTTCGGCTCGTCCCCGACCGGCTTCGTCTTGAACAAGCGCATCACGAAGACGAAGAAGACCGGCACGAAGAGCACCGCCAGGATGGTGGCGGAGATCATTCCTCCGAGCACGCCGGTGCCGATGGCCTGCTGGCTCTTCGAGGCCGCTCCTGAAGCGATAGCCAGGGGTATCACGCCGAAGATGAAGGCCAGCGAGGTCATCACGATCGGCCGGAAGCGGAGCGTCGATGCCTCGATCGTCGCGTCGACCAGCGATGTGCCCGGCTTCCACAGGTCCTTGGCGAATTCCACGATCAGAATCGCGTTCTTGGCCGAGAGGCCGATGATCGTGATGAGGCCGATCTTGAAGTAGACGTCGTTGGGCAGACCCCGCAGGTAGACGGCGGCCACCGAGCCGATGACGCCGAGCGGGATGACGAGCAGCACCGAGAACGGGATCGACCAGCTCTCATAGAGGGCCGCGAGGCACAGGAACACGATGAGGATCGACAGGGCGAGGAGCAGCGTCGCCTGGCTTCCCGCCTGCTTCTCCTGCAGCGACTGACCCGTCCAGACGTAGCCGAAGCCCTTGGGCAGCTGCTGCATCAATCGCTCCATCTCGGCGATGGTATCGCCGGACGTATAGCCGGGCGCCGGTTCGCCTGTGATGCGCACCGACTGGTAGCCGTTGAAGCCGATGATCTGGGCCGGCCCGACGCTCCACTTGAGATCGGCGAAGGAGGACATCGGCACCATGGTGCCCTGGCTGTTCTTCACACCGTAGTTCAGCAGGTCGGAGGCTTTCAGGCGCTGGGTATCCTCGGCCTGGACGATGACGCGCTGCATCTTGCCCCGGTTCGGGAAGTCGTTGGTGTAGACCGAGCCGAGATTGACCTGGATCGTGTTGTTGATCTCCTCGAAATCGACGCCCAGAGCCGCGGCCTTCTCGCGGTCGATGACGAGTTCCGCCTGCGGTGCCGGCGGCAGGCCCTCGACATAGACCTTCTGCAGGATCGGGCTCTTCTTCGCGAGCGAGAGCAATTGCTCCTGCGCCGCCATCAAGGCCGAATAGCCCTTCTGAGCACGGTCCTGCAGGCGGAAGCTGAAGCCCGACGCGTTGCCGAGGTTGTCGATCGGCGGCGGCTCCAGCGCCTGGATCACGGCGTCCTTATAAGTGGACAGCGCCTTGTTGGTCCCCTCGACGAGGTTGGCCGCGGAATTGGCGGCATCGCGCTCGCCCCAGGGCTTCAAGGTCACGAAGGCTTGGCTCGTCACCTGGCCCTGGCCGGAGAACGAGAAGCCGTTGACCATCGTCACCGTGGCGACGCCGGGCTGGGCCATCAGGTGCTCTTCGACCGCCTTCACCGCCTTGAGCGTGCGGTTGAACGACGAGCCGGGCGGCGTCTGGATGTCGACGGTGAAGAACCCCTGGTCCTCCACCGGCAGGAAGCCCTCCGGCATCCGCACGAAGGCGAAGCCGAGGCCGATGACCAGAGCGAGGTAGATCATCATCACCCGGCCCGAGCGCTTGATCATCCCCGCGACGCCGCGGCCGTAGCGTGCGGTCTCGCGGTCGACGACCCGGTTGAACCAGCCGAACACGCCGCCCTTGGAATGGCCGTGACCCTTCTCGATGGGCTTCAGCAGGGTGGCGCAGAGAGCCGGCGTCAGCGTCAGCGCGAGCAGCGCCGAGAAACCGATCGACGTGACCATGGCGATGGAGAACTGGCGGTAGATGATGCCCACCGAGCCCGGGAAGAAGGCCATCGGAATGAACACCGCGATCAGCACCAGGGTGATGCCGATGATGGCGCCGGTGATCTGACTCATCGCCTTGCGGGTCGCCTCCTTCGGAGGCAGCCCTTCCTCGTTCATGATGCGCTCGACATTCTCGACCACCACGATGGCATCGTCGACGAGGATGCCGATGGCGAGCACCATGCCGAACATCGTCAGCACGTTCACCGAGAAGCCGGCGAGCAGCATCACCGTGCAGGTGCCCATCAGGGCGATCGGCACGACGATGGTCGGGATCAGGGTGTAGCGGATGTTCTGCAGGAAGAGGAACATCACCACGAAGACGAGGATGACGGCCTCGATCAGCGTCATCAGCACTTTCTTGATCGAGGCCTCGACGGCGGGCGTGATGTCGTAGGGGATGTCCCACTGCACGTTGGAGGGGAAGAACTGCGACAGCTCCTCCATCTTGGCGCGGATGGCGGACGCGGTCTCGAGGGCATTGCCGTCCGGAGCCAGAGTCACGGAGATACCGGCCGCCTCGCCGCCGTTCAGGCGGGTGGTGAACTTGTAATCCTCACCGCCGAGTTCGATCCGGGCGATGTCGCGCAGGCGTACGTTCGACCCGTCCGGGTTGGCGCGCAGGACGATGGCACCGAATTCCTCCGGCGCCGTCATCTGCCCCTTCACGATGATGGGGAAGTTGACCGTGTTGGAGGCCGGGCTCGGCATGGCGCCGACGGCGCCGGACGCGATCTGGACGTTCTGGTTGGTGATCGCCTTCGAGACGTCCGAGGCATTGAGGGACAGGCCGCGCAGCTTGTCCGAATCGATCCAGATGCGAAGGCTGCGCTCGGTGGAATAGAGCGTCGCGCGGCCGACGCCGGGGATGCGGCGGATCTCGTTGATGACGTTGCGGATGAGGAAGTCGCCGAGCGCGATCTCGTCCATCGACTTGTCCGGCGAGATCAGCGTGATGATGTTCAGGGTCGCGGCGGAGGCCTCCTCCACCAGCGTCCCCTGCTGGCGGACTTCGGCGGGAAGGCGGGCCTCGACGCGCTTGAGGCGGTTCTGCACCTCGACGCCGGCGAGGCTCGAATCCGTGCCGGGCTGGAACTGGGCCGTGATCTCGACGACGCCGAACGCGTCGCTGGCGGATTCGAAGCTCAGGATGTTGGCGGCACCGTTGAGCTCATCCTCGATGAGGCGGGTGGTGCCGGTATAGAGGTTCTCGACCGAAGCGCCGGGATAGGCTGTCGACAGGGCGATGGAGGGCGGCGCGATGACCGGGTATTGCGCCACCGGAAGGCTCGGGATCGACAGGATCCCGCCCAGACAGATGAACAGCGCGACGACCCAGGCGAAGATCGGGCGATCGATGAAAAAACGGGCCATGGCTCAGCGGACCTGAGCCGAAGCGGGCTGAGCGTTAGGCGCCCTGTCGTCGAGATCGGTATCGATCGGCTTCGCCTCGGCCTGGGCGGAGGCGACTTTCAGCTCGACGGTCTTGACCGGCGATCCGGCCGAGATCTTCTGCACGCCTTCCACCACGACGCGGTCGCCGGCCTTGAGACCGTCGCGGATGATCCAGTTGGAATCGACCACCGGGCCGACCTCGACCGGCTGCAGCATGACCTTGTCGTCCTTGCCGACGACCCAGACCTCGGCCTTGCCGTCGTTGGTGCGCTGGATCGCCTGCTGCGGCACCGCGATGGCATCGACATCGATGCCCTGCTTGATGCGGGCGCGGACATACATGCCGGGGAACAGCTCGTCATGCGGGTTGGGGAAGAGCACGCGCAGGGTGACCTGACCGGTACTCGGATCGGCCGTGACGTCCGAGAACAGGAGCTTTCCGGCCGAGCCGTAGAGCGATCCGTCATCCATGATGAGATGCGCGTTGGCGGTGTCGTTCGACAGACGCGAGAGCTCGCCGCTGGCGAGATCCCGACGCAGCTTGTTCAGCTCGCCCACCGACTGGGTGATGTCGACGTAAATCGGATCGAGCTGCTGGATCGTGGCAAGGTTGGCGGTGGCGCCCTGCTCGACCAGCGTGCCCTCGGTCAGAAGGGCGCGGCCGATGCGGCCCGAGATCGGCGCTCGCACATCGGTGTAATTGAGGTTCAACTTGGCCCGGTCGCGCGCGGCCTTGGCCCCGGCCACCTCCGCCTGGGCCTGTTTCAGGCCGGCATAGGCACTGTCGTACTGCGCCTGGCTGGCGGTCTGCCGCGAAAGCAGCTGTTCGAGGCGGTCGGCCTGCTGGCCTGCCAGGACCTGGGCGGCCTCCGTGCGGGCGAGCGCGGCCTCGGCACTGGCGAGTTCGGCGTCGAACGGCGCAGGGTCGATCTTGTAGAGAATATCACCTTCCTTGACCAAGCTGCCCTGCTCGAACGTCCGCTTGACCACGAGACCGGACACGCGCGAGCGAACCTCGGCGATGCGCAGGGGGGCCACCCGGCCCGGCAGATCGCGCACATAAGGAATGGGCTGTTCCCGAACGGTGACGACGCTGACCTCGGGCGGCTGGGTCGGCACCGGCGCCGCGGCCTGCTGCTTCTGATTGCAGGCGGACAGGGCGACCATGACGGAGGCTGCAGCCAGGGAGGCCGGCCAGACACGTCGGACGCGGTGAGAAGTGGTCGTCACGATGATTTCGCTCCTGTGCGATACGCGGTCGATCGCAACCCGCATCGCGGGTTGGCAGCTCTGGCAATCAAGTCGCCGGCAAAAATCCGCGAGGCGGCATCGTTACCGTGGCAATCGCTGGGCCACGCGAAAGCGGCCATGGCGTCGTTGGGCATGCGGAGGCAGTCGGAAGGCCAACCCACACATCAAGGCTTCAGCAATCGTTCACGATCTGGGCAATCGCGCGACCTCAGCCGGCAAACGAGCGAATTTATCTCGGCTCGGTTGAAAAAGCCGCGCCTCCGCACTCAGGCGGCGACCCTGGGAGGGCGGTGAAGCGGTGCCTTCGCGTTGATCCCGAGCGAGAGTGCCGAACGTCCACGCAGACTCGGCGCGGACGAGAGGCCGAGCATCCGCGGCTCAGGAAATAGACGCAGCATCACCGCATCGTCTGCTTCCAGACGCGACACGGCATTCGCCGACGGCACCTCGGCTTGCCCCGACATGCCATCGGGCCACTGGCTCGCCACCGGCACGGACACCCCGCCCGCCCAATGGCCTTGCGGGATACTCGGAAGCACCAGCGCGAGAAGGGAGAGGAGAACCATCAGAACCGAGAGCGGCCGAGAGACTGCCCGCGAAAGCAGGGAGGCCAAAACAAGGCCAGCCGCATCGCGGGGAGCGACGGCAGATTTGATCGGCGGAGAGGTCACAAAATGGAGGGTGGTGCGAAAGTTCCCGCAGCGCAATAACCTGCGGCAATCTGTCGAACAGCAGCGAAGCGGTCGGAATCCGCGCCGTTGCAGCAATCCCACAGCATAATCCGTTCGCACCGATCCGGGTTGACCACCCTTAACCATCCGGCCAAGTGTGCGCGTCCGATCACCAGACGTCCGGCTCTCCGAGCCTGGACCTTGTCGGAATGGACGCCGAAACGCAGAGGCGACGGCTCTTCCAGGTCCGGCCGGAGACGACGACCATGAGCATGCGCTCCCTCCTCCCCGCCACGGCATTCGCGCTGGGCCTGAGCTTCGCCGCAGGCGGAAGCGCCAGCGCCGGCAACCCGTTCGACAGCGGGCCGATCGCCGACTTCATGAACATCTTCAAGGAGCAGGCGATCCCGCGCGAGACCGTGGCCTGGAAGGGCGGCGAGAAGCCCGGCACCATCGTGGTCTCGACGAGCCAGCGCAGGCTGTTCTACGTGCTCGGTGGCGGTGCGGCCGTCCGTTACGGCGTTGGGGTCGGCCGTCAGGGCTTCTCCTGGTCCGGCCAGAAATCGGTGACGATGAAGAAGGAATGGCCGGCCTGGCGTCCCCCGGCTCAGATGCTGGCGCGCCGACCCGACCTGCCGCGCTTCATGGCCGGCGGCCAGGACAATCCGCTCGGTGCGCGGGCGATGTATCTCGGCTCCTCGCTCTATCGCATCCATGGTTCCAACGAGCCTGAAACCATGGGAGCCGCCGTCTCGTCGGGCTGCATCCGCATGACCAACAAGGATGTGGTCGACCTCTACGACCGGGTGAAGGTCGGCACGAAGGTGATCGTGCGGAACTGAAGGTACAAACCGCTCACCGCCGGTCTCCGATCGGTCGCGACCGGACGTGGTGGGAAGCGGAATGATCTTCGGTGTCGACATCAGCCTCGTCGCGGGCCTGTTCGCTGTGGCCATCGCAGCAGGCTGCGTCGATGCGATTGCGGGCGGGGGCGGCCTCATCACGGTTCCGGCCCTGCTCCTTTCCGGCCTCGATCCGGTGAGCGC
Source organism: Methylobacterium sp. 77 (assembly GCF_000372825.1). Taxonomy (NCBI): domain Bacteria; kingdom Pseudomonadati; phylum Pseudomonadota; class Alphaproteobacteria; order Hyphomicrobiales; family Methylobacteriaceae; genus Methylobacterium; species Methylobacterium sp. 77. Next base: position 546,898 of record NZ_KB910516.1, read on the forward strand.
CATCGCCACCAACAAGCTGCAGGGCAGTGCCGGCGCCGTCTCGTCGACGATCGCCTTCGCACGGCGCGGGCACATCCACTGGCCTGCGGCGTGGAAGATCGCCGTCAGCGCCGGTCTCGCATCCATCGGCGGAGCGCTCTGTGTCAGCCTGTTGCCGCGGCCGGTCCTCGATGCCGCCGTGCCGATCCTGCTGATCGGGATCGCGCTTTACTTCGCCACGGCCCGGCGGATGAGCAGCGAGGATGCCACCGCGCGGATGCGGCCCGGACTGTTCGCCCTGACCTGGGCGCCCGCCGTCGGCTTCTACGACGGAGTCTTCGGCCCCGGAGCGGGCGCCTTCTACATGATCGGGTTCGTGACGCTGCTCGGCCTCGGCGTGGTCCGCGCCACCGCCCATACCAAGCTCGCCAACGCGGCGAGCAATCTCGGCAGCCTCGCCCTGTTCGCGGCCTCCGGCCACGTGGTCTGGACGATCGGCATCGCCATGGCTTTCGGGGCCTTCATCGGCGCGCAGATCGGCTCGATCCTGGCGATCCGGCTCGGTGCGAAGCTGATCCGACCGCTCCTCGTCACCATCGCCTGCGCGATGGCGATCCGGCTGCTCTCCAATCCGGAAAACCCGCTACGGCTCGCCGTGGTGGGAGTGTTCACCGGCGGTTGAGGCCTTCGCCTCAGCGCGGCATGAACGCCCAATAGTCGAGGTCCAGGATCACGGCGGGGTCGTAGCCATCGCCGGTCTTGTCCGGGTGGCTGCCGCAAGGCTGGTTTTTGGTGGCGACCGTGCGCAGACGCAGCGCGCCGATATCGCTGCGGCCGGGAAGCTCGGCACTCTCCAGCACCTCGCTCCAGGCATAGACCGTATCACCGGCAAACAGAGGCGCCACATGGCGACCGGCATTGATGCCGGCGAGGGCGAAGGCGTTGCCGAGGCCGTTGAAGCTCAGGGCGCGGGCGAGCGAGATGACGACGCCGCCATAGATCAGGCGGCGGCCGAAACGCGTGTCCTTCGCGGCGAAACCGTCGAAATGCACCTTGGCGGTGTTCTGGTAGAGGCGCGTCGCGATCTGGTGCTCGGCCTCCTCGACGGTCATTCCGTCGACATGGTCGATCTTTTCACCGACGACGTAGTCGCCGAACCGATGCGGGCTGCCGGCAAGATCGAAATCGTAGGCGCCGGCATTCAGGGGCGGCAGGGCATTCGCCAGGTCGGCCGGGTCGACCACCTTGGCGAAGGTGGGCACGTGCTCCTGCTCGATCTTCGCCTCGGGGTCGCGCTTGCGCACCAGCACCCAGCGGCAATAGCTCAGAACGGTCTCGCCATTGGCGTCCGAGCCGGTGGACCGCACGTAGACCACGCCGGTCTGGCGGTTCGAGCTTTCCTTGAGGCCGATCACCTCGGACACGGTGGAGAGGGTCTCGCCCGGATAGACGGGCCGGCGGAACCCGCCTTCGGCATAGCCGAGATTGGCCAGCGCGTTCAGGGAGATGTCCGGCACCGTCTTGCCGAAGACGACGTGGAAGGTGAGGAGATCGTCGAGCGGGCTCTGCGGATAGCCGATCGCCTTGGCGAAGGCGTCGGAGGATTGCACGGCGAAGCGCGGGCCGTAGAGGGCCGTATAGAGCGCGACGTCGCCGCTGGTCACGGTGCGCGGCGTGGCATGGCGGATCGTCTCGCCGAGGCGATAATCCTCGAAGAAGCGGCCTGGATTGGTCTTCATCTCTTGGTCGTCCCTCGGATTGGTTCTCTTGCCTTCAGCTCAACGCGGGCTCAGCCGCCATAGACGGAGACCTGGGGCGGGATGAACTCATGCAGGAGGCGGCTGACGAAGAGCAGCAGAAGCACGAGGACGATCGGCGACAGGTCGATGCCGCCGAGATTGGGGAGAATGCTACGGATCGGCCGAAGCACCGGTTCGGTCAGCCGATACAGCACCTCACCGATCTGAGACACGATCGGGTTGCGCACATTCACGACGTTGAAGGCGACGAGCCAGCTCAACACGGCGCTGGCGATGAGCACGTAGATGAAGAGCTGCACAACGGTGTCGAAGAGCCAGAGAAGAGCGTACATGCGCGGTTCTGATGTCCTCGTTTGCCCCGCCAGAGAGGCGAGGGTCAACGGCGGGATTTCCGGAATTGACAGCCCGAGGGACGCGCGCTTACAAGGCCCGCACCTCGGAACGGGGCTGTAGCTCAGATGGGAGAGCGCCGCAATCGCACTGCGGAGGTCAGCGGTTCGATCCCGCTCAGCTCCACCAGGTTTCTTTCAAGCATCTGGTGGATCAGCGGTCTTCATCAGACCGAGCTGTGTTTCCATGGGCGACGAGGCAGGCTTCCGCCACTCCGCCGAATGGTGGAACCCAAACATCATTCCGGCTCGCGCCGTGTCGAGATCGTGCCCCGTCGGTGTGACACGACCCCCTTCGTCATGCCCGCGCAGTGATCTCGGTGCCACCCGCGCGCGATTGTCCCGAGGCTCCGATAAGCCGCGCCGCTCAGGCGGCAGCGGAACGACAGAGAGCCGTGCCGTCACGGATCATGAAGTTCACCAGCGTCGGCGAAACGCCGTTCTCGCGCGCGAGGACGGTCTGGGGGACACCGTCGATTCTGTGGGCCAGGAACACCCTGCGCGTGCGTTCCGAGGTCGTCTCGAGAGCCGCCAATGCCGCCTTCAGGGCTTGGCACTGCTCGAGACGGTCCTGGGGGCAGGTGCAGGGAGCGGCGACGGCGTCGGCCTGATCGTCCGCCACAAAGCGGCAGCGTTCTCGGATTGACCGCCGCGCCCAATCGATCGCGGCATTACGGACCATCCGACGAAGGTAGTGGAGCGGAGCCTCGACGCGCCGCCCGCGAAGCGTTTCGGCACCCGGCTCCTCACAGAGCTTGAGCACCACTTCCTGCACCACATCCTCCGCCGACGAGCGGTCATGGAGGATTTGCGTGGCATAGGCGACGAGACCGGCTTGCTCGGCGATGAGTGCGGCAAGCAGCGGCGCGGCGATCCCGCCCTGCGCCATATGCGACTGACCCTGTGCCATGGACGACCTTTTCATGATGCGCGGGTCACCACAGAGACGCGCGGAGCCGCCCAGCCGCGCGAAATCTCCGGGCACACCCCACATTCTGCTCAGATGCTGAGGCTAAAGAGGCAAATTCTGCGATCTTACAAGAGGGTAATTGTCAGAAAGAATTAGAATTAGAAGTCTTCTAAACTTGTTTTGGAATGACTTTATTTACGAGGAAGCGGATATTTAGGCTATCCTGAAAGGGCTTATGCTGATCCGAAACACCGGATGAGCAAAAACGGGGGTGCTGCATACGTGCATGCCATCTCGCGCATACGATACGAGATCGTTCGATCGTGATGGGTTGCACCTTTCAGATCCTGCACGCACAGAGCACAGAACGCTAGGCCGGCATCGTGGAAAGCCGCCCGGTCGCCGCGCGATGCCTCTTGCGCGATCGTTGGGTCACGTCGATTTCGATCCGCCGGAGTTTCAGCTGAGCCACTAAATTCCCGCGCCGCCCGTGCGTCATGTCCCGAGAGAGGGCATCCATGCCGCGGATGCCGATTGAGGCGAACGACGAGACCCGATGCTCAGGACAACAGCTCCCTTTCGATGCGGCGAGGCGACAGGCCGTATCCTCGAGGTTTTTCGCGACGGCGACCGATTGAGCGTGGTCGACGACGGTCGGGTCGGTCTTCGCCTGCGCCTTCAGGACAGGAACGGTCCACACCTCGCGATCGAGGAACCGGTTAGGCCCGATCCGTCGGAGATCCTCGTCAGCGTGACGGCGGCGTTCGAGATGGTGTCGGCCACCCATCCCGATGCCGAGCGGATCGGGCTCGACCCGGCGAGCTTCGCCACGCTGACCGGTCATCTGGCGGAACGCGGACTCGCCGTGCGGGAGGGAGAGGCGCTCGCCGTCGATCCGACGATGCTCTGGCAGCGTCCCGAACCCTGGCTTGCCAATCTGGCAGCGCGCGAATTTCCCGCCCGCCCGGTGATGACCGATGGAAAGCGCCATCCGCGGCGGCCGCCGAAGCCCATCGGCACGATCTACTCACGCTTCATCCCCTGGCTTGGCGAAGCGGTCGCCTTTCGCGCCGCGACCCTCGACGACGTCGATACACTGCATCGCTGGTTCAACGATCCGGTTGTCGATGCCGCCTGGGGCGAGGCGGGTAGCCGCGACAAGCACGAAGCCTATCTCGCGGGCCTGATCGCCGACCCGCACATGATCCCGTTGATCGGGACGATCGGTGGCGAGCCGTTCGGCTATTTCGAGATCTACTGGGCCAAGGAGAACCGCCTTGCGCCGTTCTACGACGTTCGCGACTACGACCGCGGCTGGCACGTGCTGATCGGAGAAAGCCGTTTTCGCGGAAAGGCTTACATTTCCGCCTGGTTACCGTCGCTGATGCATGCGCTCTTCCTCGACGATCCGCGCACGGAGCGGATCGTCGGAGAGCCGAAGGCGGACCATACCCAGCAATTGCGCAATCTGGAGCGGTCGGGCTTCGCCCGGATCAAGACCTTCGATTTTCCGCACAAGCGCGCGGCCCTGGTGATGCTCCTGCGCGAGCGCTTCTTCGGCGAACGGCTGTGGTCGCCGGCGGGCGGACTGCCCGAGGCTCCTGAGGCCGTTGCCCAGCTCCCTGACTGACGGACACCGTCAGCGGGAGGCGAGGTAGGCGCGCCAGCCACCATGGCCGGTGACCTCCTCGGCGCCCCTGACCGCATGAGATTCACAGAGAAATCCGGACACGTGCGAGCCGTCTTCCAGGGTGATCTTGCCGATCCCGAGGGGGGCGGGGATCGCGGCGACGAAGTGGCCGAAGCCGGCCGGAGGCAGGGCCCAGACCTCGACTTCCAGACTCGGGCCGACGAATCCCGGCTCGTTAATCAGCCCCGGCTTGGCCGGATGGGTGCCCGGCAAGGCGTAGAGCCGGTACTCGCGCGAGGTCCGCGTGCGCGTCATCAACCGGCCGCCGAGCTCGGTGAGCTGGTGGTTGAGCGGCAATCCGGACAGGTGGGCACCCACGACGACGAGGCCGATCGCGGGGGCCTCGGGGACCGGATTGCGGTTGGCGTCAGGCAGGATGGCGGAGCGGTCGACGCCCATTCCGCTCGCCGCCGATCGGTGGAGCGCATCTGCCCAGGACCCGAGCGCCTCATCGCTGAATCCGGGGCCGACGAGGGTGACGCCGCCGGGCAGGCCATCGGCGCCGAACCCGCCGGGTACCGCGATCGCCGCGTATCCGAGGAGATTCGCGAAGTTGGTGTAATGCCCGAAATGGCTGTTCAGGCGGATCGGGTCGGCCTGCATCTGCGCCACCGTGTAGGTCGTCGGCGAGGTCGGCAGGAGCAGGATATCGACCTTTGCCCAGGTCGCCTCGGTGCGTCGCCGCAGGGCTTCCAGGGCGTAGCGGCCCTCGAAGGCATCGACCGCGCTGTAGCCGTTGGCGGATTCGACGATGGTGCGCACGCTCGGGTCGAGGGCGTCGGCATGCTTGGCGAAGAATGGGGCGATGGCGGCCAGCCGCTCGGCGACCCAGGGGCCGTTATAGAGCAGCGTCGCGATCTCGCGGAACGGCGCGTAGTCGAACGGCACCGCCGTGGCGCCGAGACCCTCCAAACGCGCGATGGCCGCATCGTAGAGCGCCTCCCGCTCGGCATCGCCGTAGAACTCACGCTCGCCCGGCGTCAGGACGCCGAAGCGCAGGCCGGTCTCGGGCAGGGGATGCGGCACCGCCTCCCGCGAGAACGGATCGGCGGCGTCGAACCCCTCCGCGATGCGGCGGATCGCCAGCCCGTCGCCGACGCTGGCCGAGAAGATGCTGATGCAATCGAGGCTGCGGCAGGCGGGGACGAGGCCGGTTGTGCTCAACAGGCCCGGTGTCGGCTTGATCCCGACGAGGTTGTTGAACATGGCCGGCACGCGGCCCGAACCGGCCGTATCGGTCCCGAGCGAGAAGCTCGCGAGCCCCGCCGCCACCGCCACCGCCGAACCCGAGCTCGACCCGCCCGAGACGTGCTCGGCGCTGAAGACGCTGCGCGGTGCGCCGTAAGGCGAGCGCGTGCCGTTGAGGCCGGTGGCGAACTGGTCGAGATTGGTCTTACCGATGCAGAGCGCGCCTGCGGCCTTCAGCCGAGCGACCACCTCGGCATCCGCCTGTGCCTCGTAGGCGAAGGCCGGGCAGGCCGCGGTCGTCGGCAGGCCGGCGACATCGATGTTGTCCTTCACCGCGAAGGGCACGCCCCAGAGCGGCAGCGCGTTCGGCTCCGGGTGGCGCGCCAGGAGGTCTTCGGCGGCCCGCACCAGGGAGGCGCGGTCGAGGGCCGTGATGAAGATGGCGGGATCGTTTGAAGCCGCCATGCGGTCGGCCACCTCCTGCATCAGCGAGACCGGCGTGAGGCCGCCCGAAGCGTAGAGGTCGCGCAGGGTGGCGAGATCGAGGATGGTCGGCAGCATGTCTGTCGGGTCTCGTCCATGGCTGTCAGATTGGTCGACGTCAGGTCTCTTCGCGGTCACATCTCTTCGACGATGGCGACGAGATCGCCGCCGCGCAGGGTACGTCCCGGCTTGGCGCGGATCTCACGCACGATTCCCGCCACGGGCGAGGCGACGCCGATTTCCATCTTCATCGATTCGAGGATCGCCACCGTGTCACCGGCGGCGATGGTCTGGCCTTCCTCGACCAGCACTTTCCAGACATTGCCCGGAACCGTGGTCGGCACACCGACATGACCCGCCGGCACCGCATCGTCTTCGCCATGGGGGGCACCCTCGTCGGCGACGAAGCTGTCGAGCCCTTGGTCCTTCCATCGCTGCCGCTCGGCCTCGAAGGCGTTCTGCTGGCGCAGTTTCGCGGCCGTGATCTCTGGCGCGTTCCGGGCGAGTTCCGCCCGATGCTCCGCATAGGAGAACGTCCCCTCCTCGATCCTCAGAGGGTAGGCACCGTGCGGGAAGGCGGCCCGCGCCTCCGTCAGTTCGTCGTGGCTCACGGGGAAGAAGCGGATGCGGTCGAACGGGCGCAGCAGCCAGGGATGGCCGGGGACGAAATCCTTCGTCATCCGCCAGGTGTTCCAGATCTGGATGGTGCGGCCGAAGAGCTGGTAACCGCCGGGCCCCTCCATGCCGTAGATGCACATGTAGGCGCCGCCGATGCCGACCGCGTTCTCCGGCGTCCAGGTCCGGGCGGGATTGTACTTGGTGGTGACGAGGCGATGGCGCGGATCCACCGGCGTCGCCACCGGGGCACCGAGATAGACGTCGCCCAGCCCCATCACCAGATAACTCGCATCGAAGATGATGCGTTTTACATCAGCCTCCGAGTCCAACCCGTTGATGCGGCGAATGAACTCGATGTTGGAGGGGCACCAGGGGGCGTTCGGGCGCACCAGCTCCTGATACTTGCGCATGGCGAGCTCGGCCTGGGGGTCGTTCCAGGACAGCGGCAGGTGGACGACGCGGCTCGGCACCGTCACGTCCTCCACCGCCGGCAGGGCGGCCTCGATCTCGCGCAACTGTCCGAGCAGGCGCGCACGCGGCAACGTCGTGCCGTCATAATGGATCTGAAGCGAGCGGATGCCCGGCGTCAGATCGATCAGGCCGGGGAGCCTCGCCGCCGCGACCGCCTCGGCCAGCAGATGAACGCGCAGGCGGATGCCGATGTCGAGGGCCATCTCGCCGTACTCGACCAGCAGGTTGTCGTCGCCCTGGCGGCGGTAGACCACCCGAACGGGGCCGGATTCGTCGGTGGCGAGGATGGGCGAGCCGGCGGCCCTTTTCCCTTCCCCCTCCGCGGGGGAGGGTGGCCCGCGAAGTGGGTCGGGAGAGGGGTTCGCCGTATCCGCAGAGGTCGCCCCCTCTCCCGCCTGCTCCGCAGGCACCCTCTCCCGCAGAGGGGAAAGGGGGACGTCCCCCGACCTCTCCACCGCCTTGAACCGAACCGTATCTCCCGGCCGGAGCTGGCCCATCTTCCACTGCTCGTCGCGGGCGATCACCGCCGGGCAGACGAAGCCGCCGAGACTGGGACCATCCGGCCCGAGGAGGATCGGCATGTCGCCGGTGAAGTCGATGGCGCCGATCGCGTAGGCGTTGTCGTGGAGGTTCGACGGGTGCAAACCGGCCTCGCCGCCGTCGCTCCGCGCCCAGCGGGGTGTCGGCCCGATGAGGCGCACGCCGGTGCGAGCCGAGTTGAAGTGAACCTCGTAAGAGGCTGAGAACAAATCCGAAATGTCCTCGTCCCGGAAGAAATCCGGCGCGCCGTGCGGCCCGTAGACGGTTCCGATCTCCCAGGCATGGGTGAGCGGCGCGGGTTCGGGCGACGAGGCCTCGCCTCCCGGCGCGTCGCCGAGATGGAGAACGTCGCCGGCCTTCAGGACGCCGGTGGCGTGACCGCCGAAAGCTCCCAGCGCGAAGGTTGCCCGCGAACCGAGCACCAGTGGGGCGGCAAAGCCCCCGCTCAGGGCGAGGTAGCTGCGCTGGCCGGGGCCGGCGATCGCACCGATGCTCAGGACCTGCCCGGCCTCGACGGAGAACGCCCGGCCATGGGGCTGCGCGACGCCGTCGAGGCGCGCCGTCATCGCGGCTCCGGCCAGTGCCACGGTGGCGGCGGCATGGAACCGCAGGGTCGGCCCCGACACGGTGAGTTCGAGGGCGCAGGTATCGGGCGGGTTGCCGACGAGGGCATTGGCATCGCGGAACGAGCGCGCATCCATCGGCCCGCTCGGTGGCACGCCCACATGCCAGAGGCCGATGCGGCCGGGCAGTTCCTGCAGGCTCGATTGCGCCCCGGGGACCAGCACTTCGATGCTGCGCGGTGCATGGGAGAAGTCGCGCAACGCCGTGGTCGCGACACGCCCCGAAGCGAACAGGTCCGACCCGGCGATGGCGCGCAGGTAATCGAGATTGGTCTCGATTCCCGAGACCGCGCTTTCGTCCAGGGCCTTGCGCAGGGCGAGGAGCGCGGCTTGGCGGTCTTCGCCCGCCACGATGATCTTGGCGAGCATCGGATCGTAATGCGTCGTCACCTCGGTGCCGGTTTCGATCCAGCCGTCGATGCGGGCATCGGCGGGAAACCTCACCTCGGTGAGCAGGCCGGCGCTCGGGGCGAAGTTGGCGTGCGGAATCTCGGCATAGAGGCGCGCCTCCATCGCCGCGCCGCGCGGGGCCAGAGGACCGGCCGCGCCGATCACATCCTCGCCGGCCGCCTGTCGGATCATCCATTCGACGAGGTCGATGCCGAACACAGCCTCGGTGACCGGGTGCTCGACCTGGAGCCGGGTATTCACTTCGAGGAAGGAGAAATCCTCGCGGGCGGGGTCGTAGATGTATTCCACCGTCCCCGCCGAGGCGTAGGACACGCTGGCACCGAGCGCGACCGAGGCCGCGTGGAGGCGCTCCCGCACCGCATCCGACAGGCCCGGCGCCGGCGTCTCCTCGATGACCTTCTGGTTGCGGCGCTGAAGCGAGCAGTCGCGCTCGCCCAAAGCCACGACACGGCCGCGACCGTCGCCGAAGATCTGCACCTCCACGTGACGCGCTTCGCCGACGAAGCGTTCGAGATAGACGCGGGCATCGCCGAAGCTCGCCCGCGCCGTACGCTCGACGCTGGTGTAATGCTCGCGCAACTCGTCGGCCGAGGCGCAGAGGCGCATGCCGATGCCGCCGCCGCCCGCCGTGCTTTTCAGCATCACCGGGTAGCCGATGGTCTCGGCCGCCGCGACGGCGGCGGCCAGATCCGGCAGCAGGCCGGTGCCCGGCAGGAGAGGCACACCGCTGGCGCGGGCGAGGTCGCGCGCCGTGTGCTTGAGACCGAAGGCGCGCAGGTGCTCGGGCCGAGGGCCGATGAAGACGATGCCCTCCGCCGCGAGACGCTCGGCGAAGACCACGTTTTCCGACAGGAAGCCGTAGCCGGGATGGACGGCCTGCGCGCCCGTCGCCCTGCAGGCGGCGATGACGGCCTCGACGTCGAGATAACTCTCGGATGCCGGCGCCGGTCCGAGGCGGACGGCTTCGTCCGCTTCCAGCACGCCACGGGTGAAGCGGTCGGCATCCGAATAGACCGCCACCGACCGTACGCCCATGCGCCGGCAGGTGCGTGCGATGCGCCGGGCGATCTCGCCGCGATTGGCGATGAGGATCTTCTCGAACATCAGCCCGCGTCCCGGATCGACACTCGGATCGGGGTCGGGTTGAAGCCGTTGCAGGGATTGTTGATCTGCGGGCAGTTCGAGATCACGCAGATCACGTCCATCTCCGCCGTCACCTCCACGTAGTCGCCGGGGCCGGAGACGCCGTCGACGATGGCGAGTTCGCCGTTTTGCTCGATCGGCACGTTCATGAAGAAGTTGATGTTGGGCGGGATGTCGCGCTTCGACAGGCCGTATTTCGCGACCTCCAGGGCGAAGTTCTCGCGGCAGGCATGGAGGTATTTGGTGGCGTGGCCGAAGCGCACGGTGTTCGCCTCGCAGGAGCAGGCGCCCGCCGAGGTGTCGTGCCGGCCGCAGGAATCGGCGGTCACGATGGCCATCACCCGGCCCTCGTTGGAAACGAGCCGCGTGCCGGTGGTGACATAGGCGGAGCCCTGGACCCGCAGCGTGTCCTGCGACGAGTAGCGCTCGCCCATGTCACCGGCGCGGTAGAACAGCGTATCGACCGCCTGGCAGCCGTCGGTATCGGTGATGCGCAGGGTTTGACCCTTGCGCACGAGGCCGGACCAGGGCGCCTGGGCCGGCACGACCTCGTCGAGGAGGAGATCTGTTGCGTTCGTCATGATGCGTCCCTCCCTTCAGAAGCCGATGGCGGCGTTGTTTTCAAAGCCGCGCACGGCCTCGACCGTGGCGGTGCGGCAGAGGTCGTCCGCCATGGCGACCGGTGCCCGGAAGCGCGTGACCACGACAGGGTTCGGCGCGTAATCCGGGTTCGGATCGAGGGGGTGGGGACAGTTCGAGAGGGTGACGAGAAGGTCGAGTTCGGCGCGCAGGTCGACGAAGTCGCCCGATCGCCGGCCCGCCTCGTTCCAGGCGAAGCGCCCTTCCGCGCCCACCGTGACGGGGGCGAAGAAGGTGACGCAGGCGGGGATGTCGCGCCGGTCGAGCCCGGCCTTCATCGCGGCGAGCACGAGGTTGTCGCGGGTGTTGCGGTACGGGCCGCCTGCATAGCGCGCGGCGTTCGAGGCGGCATTGGAGCCGCCCATCAGGGCATCGTGGGCGCCGGAGGAATCCTCGATCAGCGAGAGCATCACCCGGCCCATGTCGGAGAACAGCACTCGGCCGCGCTGGAGGGCGGCGGTCCACTGCACCTTCACGGTGTCGGCGTAGTTCAGGCGCTCGGAGGTCTCGGCGGCGTTCCAGGCCACCAGGACGACGCTCGACGGGCCGTGGTCGAGGCCGATCCGCAGGGCCTCCCCCGCATTGAGTTCGAAGGTGCAGTACCAGCCGCCGGGGATGGTCTCGGTGTGAAGGATCGCCGTTTCGTCGAGGGCCAGTCCCAACGGGGAGGGCGGCGGCAGGGCGCGGGGGGCATGGCCCTGGCCCTGCGCCTTCAAGTCCTCGTAGCGACGCCGATTCTCGGCGATGATGCTGGCGGTATCGGTCATGCCCGTCTCCTCAAGGCTGTTCTCCGGGTCGTCCCGGAAAAACAGCCCTGGCGCGGCCGGGTCGTCCCGGCGGGCATGCGTCGATAGCGGGGTGCTTTAAGCCGGTGGACCGCTCAGGGTAAAGTACTTCCGGACCGGCTCCCGCACGTCCCAGGTGCCGGAGAAACCGGCGGGGGAGATGAACGCATCCCCCGCGCGGTATGTCTTGGCGAGTCCGCCCGAGTCGGTGACGATCACCACACCTTCCAGGATGTGGACGAACTCGTCCTGGGCGAAGTCGATGTGCCACTTGCCGGGCTGGCAGGTCCAGGTTCCGGCGGAGAAGTGGCCGTCCTCGCTCTTGAACGCGAAGCTCACCGTCTGCGCGGGGTCCCCCGAGACGATGCGCTCCCGCTCCGGCCGGTAGGGCTTGCAGGGGCGCGGCGCGTCGGAAAAGTCGACGGTCCCGACACTCCGTCCGAGTCCGGTCACGAGCGTCCCGACAGACCGCGCGCCCATGCCGCCGAACAGCGCCAGCATCGGACCGCCGAACGTATGAAGCAGCCTCACGATCTCCATGGCCGATCCCCCCTCGCGACTCTGCCCCCGGCCGGGCGAGGCCCAGCCGTCTCATCGGACGATCCGAATATCGGGGAGAGGCAAGCATGGTGGGGTTGAGGCTCGGTTTCCGGAGGCGGTTAACGACTAGAAAAGATGGCTGTAGCGCTCGATCTCCCAGGCACTGACCGTGAGGTGGTATTCCTCCCATTCGGCGCGCTTGTAGCGGATGAACTCGTCGCGCAACGCCTTGCCGAGGGTCTTCTCCACCAGGGGGTCGGCGGCGAAGGCCTCCACCGCCTCGGCGAGGGTCTGGGGCAGGAACTCGATGCCGCGCTCGGCGCGCTGCGCATCGGTGAGGTCGTAGAGATTGTCCTCGTTGGGCGCGCCGGGATCGATGCGCTCGCGCACGCCCTCCAGCCCGGCCGCGAGGACGAGGGCGGCGGCGAGATAGGGGTTCACCGCGCCATCGGCGTTGCGGCTCTCGCAGCGCCCGCCGCCGGCCGGCACGCGCACCGAATTGGTGCGGTTGTTCGAGCCGTAGGAGTTGAACACCGGCGCCCAGGAGAACCCGGCCATCGAGCCCTGCCGCACGAGGCGCTTGTAGCTGTTCACCGTCGGCGCGAAGGCGGCGCAGAGGGCGCGCCCGTGTTTCAGGACGCCGCCGATGAAGTGATAGCCGGTCTCGGTGAGCCCGAGGCCGCGCGGATCGTCCTTCGGGTCGCAGGCGAAGACGTTCTTGCCCGTCTCCTTGTCGGAGAGCGACATGTTGAAATGCGCGCCGTTGCCGGTGCGGTCCGCAAAGGGCTTGGGCATCATCGTGGCGATGAGGCCTTCCTCCTTGGCGTAGTGCTTGGCCATCATGCGGAAGAAGGTCAGCCGGTCGCACATGGTGAGAGCGTCGGCATAGTTGAAGTCGAACTCGAACTGGCCGCAGGCATCCTCGTGGTCGAAGGAATAAAGGTCCCAGCCGAGATCGTTGATCGTGGTGGCGACCTTGTCGAGCCAGGAGAAATTGTCGACGAAGCCGCGCACGTCGTAGCAGGGCTTCACCAGCTTATCGTCGGCGACCGGCGTGTGCAGCGAGCCGTCCTCGGCCTGCTTCAGCAGGAAGATCTCGCATTCGATGCCGAGATTGAAGCCGAAGCCCATGGTCTCGGCCTCGGCCATGACGGTCTTCAGGGCGACGCGGGTGGAGAGCGGGTAGGGCTGTCCCTGGAAGGTGAGGTCGGCCGGGCACCAGGCGAGCTTGGATTCCCAGGGCAGCTGGATCAGCCCTGAGAAGTCGGGGACCGAGGCGAGCTCGTCCTCGTTCGGGGCCTGCCCGAGCCCGTCGAGGGCATAGCCGGTATAGCGCTCGGACCCTGCCGCCATCTGCGGCAGGTGGTCGATGGGCACCACCTTGGCCTTCTGCACGCCGTGGATGTCGACATAGGCACCGATGACGTATTTCACGCCCTTGGCGCGCAGCTCGTCCTGCAGCTTGGCGATAGCGGGATCGATTTCGGTGGCGTGCGCCATCGGGCGGCTCCTTGGTTTTAAGCGGAAACGGAGAAGGAATGGGAGAGGGGCGGGGTCTCGGAGAGGCCACGCAGGACGAGGGACGACAGGTCCTCGACCATCCAGCCGAACAGGCGTTTCCCGTCTTCGAGGCTGGCCTGCGAGGGACGTCCGGTGACGCCGTTCAGGCTGGTGCGGTTGACCGGATGGGAGAAGACGAGCCCCTCCGTCCGGTCGGGATCGTCCGCGGCGGCGATGCGGTCCGGGCGCACCAGTCCGGGCGCCATCGCCAGCATCAGCGCGGTCTCGGCGGCGTTGGCGTGCCAATCCCCGGCATCGGCGAAATGCGCGGCGCGGACGCGCTCGCTCACCGTGGCGGAATTCACCAGCGCCACCATGAGGTCGTCATGGGCGGCGCGCAGCATCTCGAGGGCACAGCGCAGGGGCGCCGCATTGGTGACGTGGGCGTTGACGATGAACAGACGCCGCACGCCCGAATGGTAGGCCGAGGTGCCGATCTGCGCCACGAGCCGCGTCATCATGACGGGATCGAGGGTGATCGTTCCGGGCCAGCGCCGGCTGTGCCCGAGGGAGCAGCCATAGGGCAGGGTCGGCAGCACCGGCACGCGGGTCCGCGCCGAAACCGCATGGGTCAGGGCCTCGGCCAGGACGAAATCCATGCCGGTGCCGAGATGGGGCCCGTGCTGCTCGGTGGCCCCCACCGGCAGGATCGCCGCATGGGCGACGGCGGACAGGTCGCCGGGGAGTTCTTCCCAGGTGCGGTCGGCCCAGAGGAGGGGGGATGCGGGCATCGTCATGCCGATGTTCCGCCCGAGGCTGCGGGACCGCCGTTGCCGGCTCCGGAATGCCGGGCCGGGATGGAGGACGATCGCGGGACGTCCGGCACGGTGCTCATTCCACCTCGTCCCCGGCCGAGGTCATCCGCGTCACCACATCGGAGGCCACACTCTCCTCGCCCTCGTCCTTCGGCGGGTGGATCAGCGCATCGAGACGGGCGCGGGTGGCGCGGAATTCGGGAGTGAGGGCCTGCCCGTGGCTGCGGGGTCGGGGCACCGGCACCTCGATCAGTTCGGCGACCTCGCCCGGATGCGCGCTCAGCACCAGGATGCGGTCGGCCAGATGCACAGCCTCGTCGAGGTCGTGGGTGATGAAGACGATGGTGATGTCGATCTTCTTCCAGATCTCGATGAGATAGGCCTGCATCCGGGCGCGCGACTGGGTGTCGAGGGCCGAGAACGGCTCGTCCATGAGCAGGATGCGCGGCCGCGTGGCGAGCGCGCGGGCGATCGCCACGCGCTGCTTCATCCCGCCGGAGAGCTGATGCGGATAGGAATCGGCGAAGGCCTCCAGCCCGATCAGGGCCAGCCATTGCCGGGCCTCGCGCTCGGCCTCGCGGCGCGGCGTGCCGTTCTCCTCGAGTCCGAAGGCGACGTTGCGCAGCACGCTGAGCCAGGGGAACAGGGTGTAGCCCTGGAACACCATGCCCCGGTCGGCACCCGGCCCCGAGACCGGAACGCCCTCGACGCTGACGATTCCCGACGTTGAGGTCTCCAGCCCGGCGAGGATGCGCACGAAGGTGGACTTGCCGCACCCCGAAGGCCCGACCACGCAGAGGAATTCGCGCCGGTGGGTGACGAGGTCGATGTCCTTCAAGGCCACCGTCACGCCGCCGCCGGGCTTGGTGAAGGTCTTCGTCAGCTTCTCGACGCGCAAGGCGATGTCGCGGCTCTTCAGCTTCTCGAACCGGGCGCGGACGGGCTCGCACTGGGTGCGGTAGTCGCAGGCCTCGATCGGCAGAACCGCGAGCGGCGGGATCTGGGGAGCACCCGCGCTCATGCTTCGCTCCTGTCGTATGGGAACAGCCGGCGGCCGATCCAGGCGAGGGCGAGGTCGGTGGCCGAACCGACGAGGCCGATGATGAGGATCGCGGCGTAGACGTTGTCGAAATGCTGGTAGCGGGCCTGCTGCGTGATGAAGAAGGTGATGCCCGACGAGGTGCCGATGAGTTCGGCGACGATGAGGTAGGTCCAGGCCCATCCGAGCAGGATGCGCTGGTCGCGATAGAGCTGCGGCAGCATCGCCGGCACGATCACCCGCCGGATGAGGCGCAGGTTGCGCGCACCCAGCGTCAGCGCCGCCTCGATCAGCAGCGGCTCGATCCGCCGGGTCGTGTTGGCGATGACCAGCACCTGCTGGAAGAAGGTGCCGATGACGATGATCGCGATCTTGGGCCCGTCATAGATGCCGAGGATCGCCACCATCAGCGCCCCGAAGGCGGGCGCCGGCATGTAGCGGACGAACTCGATGACCGGCTCGGTCAGGCGCGCCAGGGTCGGCTGCGCGCCGCAGAGGATGCCGAGGGGGACGCCGACGAGAGAGGACAGGACGAAGCCCCAGAAGATGATCTGGATCGAGTGCCACAGGCTGAAGGGAAGGCGGATGGCGTCGCGCTGCGTCGGCTGCGCCGTCAGCGAGGTCCAGAACGCCGTCGCCACCTCGTGCGGAGCGGGCAGGTAGACGGGATTGGCCGGCTTGCCGTTCGGTTCGGCCGTGCCGGCCGCCTTGGACGAGGCGACCTCGTCGGCGAAGGCCGCCTTCGGAACGCGCATCCCCGGCTCCATCCAGGCGATGTCGCCCGGATCGGTCACTTCCACGAGGGGATGCCACAGGAACGGGACGTAGGAGACCGCCGCCCAGGTCAGGAGCGGAATCAGGAACGAGAGGATGGCCAGCGCCGTCCGCCGACGCGGCGAGAGCGGCCGCGCGACGCCGATCCAAGACCGGCGGCGCCTGGACGCACGCCGCGCCGCCGCGCCCCTCCCCCCTTCGCGGGGGAGGGTGGTCGCGGAGCGACCGGGAGAGGGGGCGACCTCTCCGGCGATGGTGCTCCCCTCATCCGACCCGCTGCGCGGGCCACCTTCTCCCACAGGGGGGAGAAGGGGCGCCCGCTCCAGGCCCTGGCGCATCTCGGCGGTCATTTGCCGTCGGTCAGCGCCGGGTCGATGTAGCTCTTCACGTCCTGGGCGGTCTTGTAGACCTCATACTTGACGTTGAAGGCGTCGGCGTAGCGGCTGGACCCGTAAAGCGAGCCGAAGCCGTCGGCATCCTTCATCACCTTGGCGCCTTCGGCGAGGGTGAGCAGCTTGGTGCCCTTGAGGAAGCGGGTGAAGGTGGGGGCGTCGATGCCGACCTTGGCCGCCATGATCGCCACCGCGTCGGGCTGCGTCTTCGGGTCCTGGATGTAGGCGACGACCTTGTCCCAGACGCCGACGAACTTAATCCATTCGGCGCGGCGCCCGGACAGGCTCGACGGCGAGACGGCGACCACGTCGTAGATCAGGCCCGGCTCGTCGGCGGAGGTGTAGAGGGGCTTGGCGCCGGCGGCACCCTTCATCGCCTGCCCGGCAATGGGCTGCCACGCGCCGATGCCCGAGACGTCGCCGGAGGCCAGGACCTGGGGGGTCTCGTTGGTCTTAGCGTTGACCAGGGTGACGTCGGTCTCCTTGAGGCCGAGCTTGGTCAGGCCGTTGATCAGGAGCAGATGCTCGACGAGGCCGACTTCGAGGCCGACCTTCTTGCCCTTGAGATCGGCCAGCGTCTTCACGCCCGGCTTGCCGACGATCATGTCGTTGCCGTTCGAATAGTCGGTGAGCATGATCATGACGTTCTTGGCGCCATTGCCACCCATCACCAGGGCATCGCCATTGGTGCAGGTGACGGCGTCGAGCTTGCCGGCGGAGAACGCGTCCATGGAGGCCGAGTAGTCGAACCACTCGAACGTCGCGTCGATCCCCGCTTGCTTGAGCCAGCCCTTCTCGATGGCGACCTGCCACGCGACCCAGCCGGGCCAGTCGCTGTAGCCGATGCGCAGCGGCTCGGCGGCTTGAGCGGCGGGGATGGAAGCGGAGGCCGTGAGGAGGCCGAGAGCGAGGGCGCAGCCCGCGACCGCCTTGCGTCCGGCGGTCAGGATCGTCGAAAGGTGCATCTGCATTCTCCGAACCGCGTAGTACGATCTCTGTAAATCGTAATACCGATTGGATTTCAGGCATACAAGAGCCGTGCCAGGAACTGCCCGGCATGCAGGAGGGAGGCCCCATGGCTGGCGGCGACGAGACGGAAGCGACGGCCGATGAGGGCGGTCCCATGGAGGAGGGCGGGAACGGACGGCGCAAGCCGGTGAGCCGGATCAGCCTGTCGCTCTCCGAGGACCTCCTCTGCGAGCTCGACACGATGGTGGGGGAGCGCGGCTTTGCCAGCCGCTCGCAGGCGGTGGCGACGATCCTCCACCGCTCCTTGGTCGAGCATCGTCACGAGGTTGGCGACCGGGTGATGGTCGGCACGATCACGCTGTTCTACGACCATCTCGCGCCCGGCGTGCAGCAGCGCCTCGCCGACCTGCAGCGGCGCTTCATCGCCGAGGTCATCTCCTCGCTCCACGTCCACCTGACGAACAACCAGACCCTCGAAGTGGTGCTGGTTCAGGGGCCGGCGGCGACGCTCCAGACCATCGCCGACACGATGATCACCGAACGCGGCGTCATTTCCGGGCGGCTCGAACTCGTCGCGGCGCTGATTCCACAGCTCCATCCGTTCCAGGGGGAGGGCACGAGCTGAGGTCGGAGTTCAGCTCTGCCAGACCCTCGGCATCGGCGCGCCGCGATAGGCGCTGAGCACGCGGGCAGCCGTCGCCCGCATCGCATCCGGGTCGGCGCTCAAGAATCGGGCAACGAGGTTCCCGTTCCAGGCACTGGCCGCGACATCCACTCCCGGCGATCCGAGGCTGTCGAGATGGGCGCGAAACCGCTCCAGGCCGGCCTCGGCATCTGCCGAGACGTCGAGCAGGGTCGCCATCGCCCGTGCTCCGCCGCCGATGGCCGTCCGCTGCAGCAGGGCCGTGATCGGCCCATCGAAAGCGACGGAATCGGCATAGGTCAGTCGCCCTTCCCGGCGGATGCGCCACGCATCCCGGAACAGGCCGGTTTCCAATCGCTCGTGACGGGCCGTGCGGCCGAAGACGACCGCCTCGAAAGCGAGCAGCCGTGCATCCGCCGCGAGGTCGGCCTCGAAGCGGCGCTCAAGCCTTGCGCGATCGAACAGGATGGTCTCCTGCGGCAGCCAGTCGAGGCGTGCCCCCTCGGCGAGCACGGCCTTCGTGCCGACCTCACTCGAGAGACCGTCGGATTTGTAGATCTTCTCGGCGGCCGTGGTGGTGAGGACGAGATGCGAGCCGGCGCCGATTTCGGCCTCGACCCGGAACCTGTCGCCGCAGGCGATGCCGCCCGCCGTGTTGAGCAGGACCGCCTCGCAGACGCCCTCGCCATGGCGCGGAAGGCGCAGCCGCAGCGGCCCGGCCTCGGAGAGATCGGCGATATGCGTGCCGGCCCCGTGGCGGACGACGCGCACGGCGACGCGCCCGTCCGAGCGCTGCCGCGCCGGGGGTGGATCGAGAAAGGGAGCGGCGAGGCTCGACCTGTCAGGGGCCACGGGGGTGACGACCCGGCGCTTCGCCCCTCAGGCCGGTCCGGTGGCGACGGGCCGCGCGGGATCGACGCCCCATTCGGACCAGGAACCGTCATAGAGCGCGCGGGGCGGGTGCCCGAGGGTCTCCAGGGCCAGCGAGATGATGGCCGCCGTCACGCCGGAGCCGCAGGTGGTGATCACGGGCTTTGCCGGATCGACGCCCGCCTCGGCGAAGACCTTGCGGAGGGATTCCGGGTCCTTCAGCCGGCCATCCGCCTGGAGCGCTGAATAATGGACGTTGCGCGCGCCCGGCATGTGGCCGGGTCGCACGCCGGGGCGCGGCTCGGCCTCTTCGCCACGGAAGCGCGGCGCGGAGCGCGCATCGACCACCTGGGCCGAACCGTTCTCCAGGGCGCGGGCGACGTCGCCCGCATCGGCCACCGCGCCGTTGTCGAGGCGGGCGGAGAAATGGCGCCGGTCACGGTGGGGGCCGTCGCCGTCCTCGGTCCTGCCGCCGGAAGCGAGCCAGGCCGGGAAACCGCCTTCGAGGATCTGGACGTCGCGGACACCGAAGGTGCGCAGCATCCACCAGACCCGCGGCGCCGAGAACAGACCCATCCCGTCATAGACGACGATGTGCATGCCGTCGCCGATGCCGAGGTTGCGCATGCGCGAGGCGAAGACCTCCGGCCGGGGCAGCATGTGCGGCAGCGGCGACGCCTCGTCGCTCATGGCATCGATGTCGAAGCGGATCGCGCCGGGGATATGGGCGGCCTGATACTCGGCCTCGGCGTTTCTGCCCTGGGCGGGCAGGTACCATGACGCATCGAGCACGATGATGCCGGGCGCGCCGAGACGCTCCTTGAGCCAGTCGGTCGTGACGAAGTGCGAAAGCGCCATATCTGGTCTGTCCACGATGTCTGTCTGCCCGGAATTCGGGTCGGCGCCACTCAACCACATCCGCCCCCGGCTTGCACAGCCGGCGCGTTGAGGCGAAAGCTCCGCTCCATGATGCACCGTCCCGCCAGAATCCATCCGGAGTCGACACGATCGTGAAGCCACGCGAGACGTTTCACATCGAGATTCTCGGCGCCGACGACGAGGGTGAGGATCGCGTCCGCCAGCGCCTGTCGATCCGCGCCAGCGGGCCCGAAAGCGCCACGGAACGCGCACTCCTGCTGTTCGCGCGGGCACGGGCGCCGCAGCGCTCGGGAGGCCCGGCCGAAGCGGTGCGCGTCATCGACGGGGCCGGGACGGAGGTCTTCCACCGTACCCGCTTCGACGAGACCGCCTGACCATGCGATTCCTCGGCGGCCTCGGCCTCATGCTGCTGCTCGCGGGCCTGTTCGTGCGCAGCTACACCCTGCCTCCGGCCCCGGACAGGCGGGGCGGCACGACGATCGCCCTGGCCTTTCCGAATCGCGCCCTGTTCGGCAGCCCGCGCGGCGATTGCATCGGCGGCCCCGAGGACGAGGCGGTGATCGGCTGCCTGGTCGGCTCCGTCTCCCGGTTCCGGGCCGAGACGATGCCGCTCGTCCAGCTTCCGTTCTGCGGCACCTGCTACGGCCTGTCCCAGAGCCTCGCCTCCCTCGGCAGGGACGAGAAAGCCGTCCAGGCCAAGCTCGCGCAGATGGCGCGATTCGGCTGGTGAGATCCCGCGTCCACGCGCTCAGCGTATGGCTCGGCCATGAGATTGACTTCGCAGGCGCGAAAGCGCATATCGCACTTGCAGCGTCAGCGGCCGTAACGGGTTCGCTTGAGAGGGCTGCGTGACGGATCGCCGATTGCGCGTCAGCGCGACCCAAGCGACCTGAGCCCCTCTCTTCAACGTGCATGCACCCGGATCGCCCCATCACGCGGGCGACCTCCAGCTCAACGGACCAGACCCTTCGACAAGACGACCATCGTTTCCGATGGCGTCCGGCCGGTCCCGCTGCCTGAAAGTCTACCCTTGACCCAATTCACCGATTTCGGCCTCGCTCAGCCCGTGCTGCGCGCCCTGGATGAGGCCGGCTACAAGACACCGACCCCGATCCAGGCCCAGGCCCTTCGCCCCGCCATGGAAGGCCGCGACCTCTGCGGCATCGCCCAGACCGGCACCGGCAAGACGGCCGCCTTCGCGCTGCCGATCCTGCACCGCCTCGCTCAGAACCCGCGCAAGGCGATCCGCCGCGGCTGCCGCGTGCTGGTGCTCTCGCCCACCCGCGAGCTCGCCAACCAGATCGCCGAGAGCTTCTCGGATTACGGTCGCTACCTCTCCTTCACCAACACCGTGGTGTTCGGCGGCGTCACCATCTCCCGCCAGGAGAAGGCGCTGGCCAACGGCGTCGACATCCTCGTCGCCACGCCGGGCCGCCTCATGGACCTCATCGAGCGCCGCTCGCTGACCCTCGAGGCCGTCGAGATCCTCGTCCTCGACGAGGCCGACCAGATGCTCGACCTCGGCTTCATCCACGCCCTCAAGCGCATCGTGAAGATGCTGCCGAAGGAACGCCAGAGCCTGTTCTTCTCGGCCACCATGCCGAAGAACATCGCCGGCCTCGCCGACCAGTACCTGCGCGATCCCGTTCAGGTCGCCGTCACGCCGGTGGCCACCACCGCCGAACGCGTCTCGCAGGAGGTCATCTTCGCCCATACCGGCGCGAAGCAGGCCCTGCTGAACCACATCCTGCGCGATCCGGCGATCGAGCGGGTGCTGGTCTTCACGCGGACCAAACACGGCGCCGACCGCGTCGTGCGCGGCCTTGAGAAGGTGAGCATCGCGGCCTCGGCCATCCACGGCAACAAGTCGCAGCCGCAGCGTGAGCGGGCACTGGCCGCGTTCAAGGACGGCTCGTGCCGGGTTCTGGTCGCCACCGACATCGCCGCCCGCGGCATCGACGTCGAGGCGGTGAGCCACGTCATCAACTACGACCTGCCGAACGTGCCCGAGAGCTACGTCCACCGCATCGGCCGCACCGCGCGTGCCGGGGCGAACGGGCTCGCCATCTCGTTCTGCAACGATGAGGAGAAGGCCTACCTGCGGGATATCGAGCGCATCACGCGCCAGAAGATCCCCGTGGGCAACTTCCCCGAGGGCTTCAGCCCGCCGACACGCCAGGAAGCGGCCGAGGCCGCACAGGCCGAGGAGCGCCGTCCGGCGCCCCAGGGCCAGCGTCCCGGCCAGCGCCAGGGCCAGCGCCCCGGTGGCGGTCGTCCCGGCTTCGGCGGTCGTCCCGGCGGCGGTCGTGGCGGCGAGAGCCGTGGCGGCCAGCCCGGTGGTCCGGCCCGTTCGGGCCGCCCGCAGGAAGGACGCGGCGAGCGCACCTCCGAGGGACAGGGTCGCGGCCCTCGTCCCGACCAGCGCGGTGACGGACGCGCCGCTCCCCGCCAGGGCGAACAGCGCCCGCGCAGCGGCGGTGGCGGCAATGCCGGCGGCGAAGGCCGTGCCATCGGCTGGCTCGACCGCTTTCCGCGTTCCTGATCCGATCCCGACGGGATTTGAGTGAATTGACGCCGCCTCGGAGCTTCCGGGGCGGCGTTTTCGTGTCGGGCGTCCTCCGTTTGGCCGGGCCGGCCATTGCCGATGACCGCTGTCACGCCATCTGACAGGTCGGCGGCCATTGCCGCGCGGGAGATGGGCACATGCGCTTCGAGCTGTATCGGGATTCGAGTGGCGACTGGCGCTGGCGCCTCAGGGTCACGAACGGGAACGTCATCGCCGATTCGAGCGAGGGCTATGCCCGCCGGGAGGATTGCGAGCACGGCATCGCGCTGGTGAAGGGCTCGGCGGAGGCCAGCACCGTCGACATGACCCTGAAGATCGCCTGAGCCGATCTCGGAAAGACCGGTCGAGACGGTTGCCCCTCGGAAGTCCGCTGTTAAGCTTGATCTCGCACCGCGTGAAACGCTTTGCCGACCTGATGCGTTTGGGTACCGGCTGAGCACGCATTCCCGTGCATGCGGCCCCGTAACGAACATCGTTCGATCACACGAGGAGTCATGAACGTGCTGAGGAAACTCCTGCTGGCCGCGCTGCTGGCCCTGGGCTTTGCCGCCCTTGCACCGCAGGGCGCGACGGCCGCGCCCATCGGTCCGGTCCCCGCCCTTCAGAGCGAGGCCGCGCCGGCCGTCGCCGAGAAGGCCCAGTACTATTACCGCCGCCGCCCCTACTATCGCCGTCCGTTCTACGGCCGTCCGTATTACCGTCGTCCGTTCTACGCTCCGCGCCCGTTCTACCGCCGTCCGTATTACGGCCCGCGTCGGTTCTACGGCCCGCGCCGCTTCTACTACTGAGTTCGTAGCGCCGGCATCTGCCGAGGCCCGGATGTCCCGAGACGGACATCCGGGCCTTTTTCTTGACCTGATACCCCCTGTCGGCCGATGCAGGATGCCAAGCGGAGCCTCGGACGAACGAAGGCCCGGCATCGGATGATGGGTGGAGACCGGAATGGGCGAGACCAGCGAACCGCGCGGCGACCTGACCGTGCGCACCAGCGCGATGCCGGCCGACACCAACGCCAATGGCGACATCTTCGGCGGCTGGGTCATGTCGCAGATGGATCAGGCCGGGGGAATCGCCGGGGTCGACCGGGCGCAGGGCCGGGTGGTGACGGTGGCCGTCGACGCGATGACCTTCATCCGCCCGGTGCGGATCGGCGACGTGCTCTGCGTCTATACCCGGGTCGAGAGCGTCGGACGCACCTCCATGAAGATTCAGGTCGAGGCCTGGGCCCGCCGCTTCCGCACCAAGCTTCGCGAGAAGGTCACCGAGGCGACCTTCACCTTCGTCGCCATCGACGACGAGGGCCGTCCGCGCCCGGTTCCCGAGACGGAGCCCGGAGAATGAGGTCCGGTCCGCGCGACCGGGTGAGGGCGAGGGTCAGACGTTGGGCGGCGCCACGCGCTGGCGCAGCCCGGCGATGACGGCCTTCAGCATATCCGAATCCGGCTGTGTGCTCGTCGTCGAGCGGACGGCATCGACCCGGTCGTGGACGAAGGCGAGTTTGGCGATCACGGCGGGCGTCAGCTTGAACGGGTAGAGCGCGGGCTGCCCCATGCTCCGGCTCAGGGAATTCACCGCATAGGTCAGCGGCAGCCAAGCCGAGACCAGCCGGTCGAGATCGGGAGTCTGGTACGGGTCGAAATCGATCACCACCGGCTCCGGCGCTCCGCTGCGCAGGCGCGGCCGCACATGCAGCTCGAAGGTGCTCGCCGTCTCCACGGTGTCGACGATGTGCAGGTAATGCGCCCAGGTCTCGGCGAAATCCTCCCACGGATGGCTGGTTGCGTAGGCGCTGACATAGGATTCCTGCCAGTCCGACGGAGCGCCGTCGGCATAGTATCGCTGCAGGGACATGCCGTAGCTGGCGCGCTCGTCACCGAACAGCTCGCGGAACGCCCATATGCTCTGGTCGTAGCGAACGAGGATGTTCCAGAAATAATGCCCGATCTCGTGGCGGAAATGCCCGAGGAGCGTGCGGTAATACTCGCCGAACAGCATCCGCCGGCGCTCTCGCTCGACGTCGTCGGCCTCGGCGATGTTCAGGGTGATGAGGCCGCTGCGATGCCCGGTGAGCACGGGAGGCCCGACCCTGTAGCTCTCCGCCGGATCGACGAGGAAGTCGAAGCCCAGACCGGTGGCCGGGTTCTCGTCCCGCGTCATCAACGGCAGGTCGAGGCGGAGCAGTGAGTAGAACAGCCGGTGCTTGGCCGCCTCGATCTGGCGCCAGCGCGTCAGGTTCCAGGCGAGGGTGAGGTCCGGCACCACACGGTTGTGCCGGCAGGAGGTACAGTACCGGTCGGGGCCGTCCTCCGGCACCAGCCAGTTGCAGGCGCTGAATTCGGCATTCGCGCAGAACCGGTATTTCCGGGCGGGGTCGGCATAGGCATGCCAGACCGAGCCCATCGGTTCGAGCGCCGACATCTCGTGGGAGACGCAGACATAGCCGAGCCGTCGCTGGCAGCTCTCACACTGCGTGCTCTCGAAGCTCACCGGCTCGTCGCAGGCCTGACACTGGAAGATCTTCATCGAGCGGCCATGCCTGTCGGACGAATGCCCGCATCGGTCGGGTCCGCTCGGGAAGACACGGCGACGCGACGCGTCGGGGCACGATGCATGGAATTTGCTTCGTGCCCGATGTCGGGCCGCCTCGCCACGCCGTATGTCTGAACTGCCAGGACCAATCTCGTCACGCGATGAACGACTTCACCCTCCATCGCCCGGTCGGGCAACTTCGCCGTAGAGTAACACCGAATTCGACTGCCGTCGGCGGCGTTCCCAGCCTATGGTCATTCCACCTCGAAACGCCGATGACAGCCGAGGAGCGCCACGTCGAGGCGCACCGGCTTCCCGCCGCCGGCGCGCGCTCCCCGCGCGCCCGGCACCACGTCTGAACCAGCGGGAGTCCCCGTGTCCATCAAAGCCGCCCTGCACCACGTCACCCATTACAAGTACGACCGGCCGATCCAGCTCGGGCCGCAGGTGATCCGCCTGCGCCCGGCGCCGCATACGCGCTCGTCCGTGCCCGCCTATTCCCTGAAGGTGCTTCCGGAGAACCACTTCATCAACTGGCAGCAGGACCCGAACGGGAACTGGCTCGCCAGGCTGGTTTTTCCCGAGCGGACCACGGAGTTCAGGATCGAGGTCGATCTCATCGCCGAGATGGCGGTGATCAATCCGTTCGACTTCTTCGTCGAGGATTACGCCCAGGCCCGCAACTTCACCTACGAGAGCGACCTGACGGCCGAGCTCAAGCCCTATCTCGTCACCGACGATGCCACCGGGCCGGAGATCGACTCGCTCCTGGAGCGGCTGCCGAGCGAGCCCAACACGGTGCTGTTCCTCGTGGCGCTCAACGCCATGATCGCCTCCGAGATCACCTACGGCGTGCGCATGGAGCCCGGCGTCCAGACGCCGACCGAGACGCTCACCCTCAAGAGCGGCTCCTGCCGCGATTCCGCGTGGCTCCTCGTCCAGGTGCTGCGCCGCATCGGGCTCGCCGCCCGTTTCGTCTCCGGCTACCTGATCCAGCTCATTCCCGACACCACGGCGGTGGACGGCCCCGTCGGCACCTCCACCGACTTCACCGACCTTCATGCCTGGGCCGAGGTCTACCTGCCGGGCGCGGGCTGGATTGGCCTCGACGCCACGTCCGGCCTGCTCTGCGGCGAAGGCCACATCCCGCTGGCCGCGACACCGCATTATCAATCGGCCGCACCGATCTCCGGCCTCGCCGAGCCGGCCCAGGTCGAGTTCGGATTCGAGATGACGGTGACCCGCGTGGCGGAAGCCCCGCGCATCACCAAGCCGTTCTCGGAGGAAGTCTGGGCGAAGATGGATGCGCTCGGCGAGCGGATCGACGTCGATCTCACCGAGCAGGACGTGCGCCTGACCATGGGCGGAGAGCCGACCTTCGTCTCCATCGACGATTTCGAATCGGCCGAGTGGAACGCCGCCGCCGTCGGACCGACCAAGCGCGGTCTCGCCGACAAGCTCATCCGTCGCCTGCGCACTCGCTTCGCGCCGGGCGGCATGCTGCATTACGGCCAGGGCAAGTGGTATCCGGGCGAGAGCCTGCCGCGCTGGGCCTTCGCCCTGTACTGGCGCCGCGACGGCAAGCCGATCTGGAGCAATGCCGACCTCGTCGCCAGGGAGGACGGGCCGCGCGACGCCAATTCCACGCAGGCGAAGGCGCTGATCGACGGGGTCGCCCAACGCCTCGGCCTCGCCTCATACGTGTTCCCCGCCTTCGAGGACCCGATCTACTGGGAAGAGAAGCGGGACGAGCTTCCCGTCAACGTCACCACGTCCGACGCCAAGTTCCCCAACCCGGAGACCAATGCCCGCATCGCGCGGGTGTTCGATCGCGGGCTCGGGGAGCCCGCCGGCTACGCCCTCCCGCTCGCGAGCCTTCCCCTCGGCAAGGACGATCCCGATGATCGCCTCTGGATCTCCGAACCCTGGGAGTTCCGTCGCAGCCACGCCTTCCTGACGCCGGGCGATTCCCCGGTGGGCTACCGCCTGCCGCTGAGCTCGCTGCCCTTCGTGCCGCCCGAGCATTATCCCTATTACCAGCCCCAGGACCCGCTCGAGGAGCGCGGTGCGCTCCCCGAAGGCCATCCCGGAATCAAGACCGAGAATGGATCGGGCGTCACCGGCGTCGCCGTGCGCACGGCCCTCGCGGTCGAGCCGCGGGATGGGGTGCTGCGGGTGTTCATGCCGCCGTTGCAGCGGGTGGACGAGTATCTCGAACTCCTCGGCCATCTCGAGATCGTCGCGGCCGAACTGAAGCAGCCCCTGCATATCGAGGGCTACGAGCCGCCGTTCGATCCGCGCCTCAACGTCATCAAGGTCACGCCCGATCCCGGCGTGATCGAGGTGAACGTGCATCCCGCCACCTCATGGCGCGAGGCCGTGACCATCACCAGCGAACTCTACGAGGATGCCCGCCAGATCCGCCTCGGCGCGCAGAAATTCATGACCGACGGACGCCATACCGGCACTGGCGGCGGCAACCACGTGGTGCTCGGCGGCGCGACGCCGACGGATTCGCCGTTCCTGCGCCGGCCGGACCTGCTGAAGAGCCTCGTGCTCTACTGGCAGCGCCACCCGTCGCTGTCCTACCTCTTCGCCGGCCTCTATATCGGCCCGACGAGCCAGGCCCCGCGCATGGACGAGGCCCGGCATGACGGGCTCTACGAACTCGAGATCGCCCTGGCGCAGGTGCCCAAGCCCGACGAGCCCAACATCCCGCGCTGGGTGGTGGACCGGATCTTCCGCAACATCCTCGTGGACGTCACCGGCAACACCCACCGGGCCGAGATCTGCATCGACAAGCTGTACTCGCCGGACGGCCCCACCGGTCGCCTCGGCCTCCTGGAGTTCCGCTCCTTCGAGATGCCGCCGGACCCGCGCATGAGCCTCGCCCAGCAATTGCTGCTGCGCGCCATCGTCGCCTGGGCCTGGCGCGAGCCGCAGGAAGGCGGCTGTGTCCGTTGGGGCACGGGTTTGCACGATCGCTTCATGCTGCCTCACTTCCTCTGGACGGACTTCCTCGGTGTTCTGGAAGACCTTCGCGGGGCGGGCTACGACTTCGATCCGGCGGCCTTCCAGGCGCAGTACGAATTCCGCTTCCCGATCTTCGGGACGGTGGAGCAGGGCGGCGTCAAGATGGAGCTGCGACAGGCATTGGAGCCCTGGCACGTCCTGGGCGAAGAGGGGTCGATCGGTGGCACGGTGCGGTACGTGGACAGCTCGGTGGAGCGTCTGCAGGTCAAGGTCGAGGGCTTCGTCCCCGGCCGCCACGTCGTCAGCTGCAACGGCCGGCGCCTGCCGATGACGAGCACCGGCACGGCCGGCGAAGCGGTGGCGGGCCTGCGCTTCAAGGCGTGGCAGCCGGCCTCGTCGATGCACCCGACGATTCCGGCCCATTCGCCCCTCACCATCGACATCCTCGATGCGTGGAGCGGACGTTCCATCGGCGGCTGCCGCTACCATGTCAGCCATCCCGGCGGCCGCAATTACGAGACCTTCCCGGTGAACACCTACGAGGCCGAGGGGCGCCGTCTCGCGCGCTTCCAGGCCCATGGCCACACGCCCGGCAGGGTCGAGATGCCGGTCGAGGAGATCAGCCGCGAGTTCCCGCACACCCTCGATCTCAGGACGCCCGCTCCCAAATGACCGATGTGGCCGAGGCGCAAGCCGGAGGACGGGCGAAGCGTCTCGCGCGCTGGACCTCGGACTACCAGCCTCGGCCCGGCATTCCGGACGAGTTCGCGGGGGCGGGGGGAACGCATCTCGGTGCCTGGCCCCGCCTGCTCGACAAGCTCGGAGCCCTGAGCGAAGCGGACATCGCGGCCCGCTTCGCCTCGGCCGAACGCCATATCCGCGATACCGGCATCTCCTACCGGATCTACGGCGACCAGCGCGAGCATGCCTGGCCGCTGAGCTCTCTCCCCCTGGTGATCGAAAGCGACGAGTGGCGCACCCTCAGCGCCGGCATCGTCCAGCGCGCCGAGCTGATGGAAGCCATCATCTCCGACATCTACGGCGCCGGCCGGATGGTGTCGGAGGGCGTGCTGCCGGCGGCCCTGGTGGCCGGCAGTCCGGAATTCCTGCGTCCGCTCTCGGGGGTGAAGCCGCCCGGCGGGCGCTGGCTCAAGCTCTACGCCGCCGATATCGGCCGGGGGCCGGACGGGCGCTGGCGCGTCCTCGCCGACAGGACGCAGGCCCCCTCCGGTCCCGGATACGCGCTGGAGAACAGGATGGTGCTCACCCGCGCCTTCCCGGACCTCTATGCCGACCTCCATGTCGAACGCCTCGCCTCGTTCTTCCAGGCGTTTCGCGACGGGCTTGTCATGGGCGCGCAGCGCAGCGACCCGCGCATCGGGCTCCTCACATCCGGCCCGTTGAGCTCCACCTATGTCGAGCAGGCGGCGTTGGCGCGCTATCTCGGCCTGTTGCTGGTGGAGGGCGACGACCTCGTGATGCAGGACGGCGCACTGCACGTGCGCACCGTCTCCGGGCTGAAGCGCACCGACGTGCTGTGGCGGCGTATCGATTCCGACTATATCGACCCGCTGGAACTCAACCCGGCCTCGCGGCTCGGGATTTCCGGGATGATCGAGGCCCTGCGTAACGGCAGCCTCGTGGTCGGCAACATGCCCGGCTCCGGCATCCTCGAATCGGGAGCGCTCGGCGCCTACCTCCCGCGCATCGCCCGCTATTTCCTCGGCACCGATCTCAGCCTCGAAGGGCTGAAGAGCTGGTGGTGCGGCGATCCCGATGCGCTCGCCCATGTCCGCGACAACCTCGAACACCTCGACCTGCGGCCGGTGGCGACGCCGACCAAGGGGATGGGGCGCGACGCCATCCTCGGCCCGCACGCCATCGGCGCGGAGCGCGAGCGCGTGGTGGCCGCCCTGCGCGACCGGCCCTTCGACTACATCGCCCAGGAACAGGCTCCGCTCTCGACCATGCCGGGCTGGGAGCGCGGACCGGACGGGATGCGCTTCGTGCCGCGCCCCTTCGTCCTGCGCGTCTTCGCGGCGGCGACGCCCGACGGCTGGCGGGTGATGCCGGGCGGCTTCTGCCGCATCTCGGAACGGCCCGACGTCAACCCGATCGAGATGCGGGCCGGGATCAAGTCGGCGGATGTCTGGGTGCTCTCGGATGGGCCGGTCGAGCCCGTCTCGTTGATGCAACAGGGTGCGCCGCGCGTCCGCCGCATCGCCGGGCACCTGCCGTCGCGGGCCGCCGACAACCTGTTCTGGTTCGGCCGCTACGTCGAGCGGGCGGAGGCGGTGATCCGCCTCGTCATCGCCCATCTCGGCAGCGTCGGCAACGCGGTGATCGCCGACATGGCCGGCGGCGAGACGGCCCCGACGGCGTTGCGGATCCGCGCGCTCCTCGACGAATGGGGCGCCATCGAAGCGCCGGACATGCCGACGGCGAAACTCGCCCAGGAAGCCCTGAGCGGGCGCAAGAGCCACGGTTCGGCCCTCTCCCACAGCCTGTCGGCGCGCCACAACGCCGCCTCTCTGCGCGAGAGATTGTCGGGTGAGGCCTGGCGCGTGCTGGCCGATCTGCGGGACCTCCTCGACCTCGACGAAGCCAAGGGCCTCGCCGAGGCGCAGCTCCTCGGCTTGGCAGAGCGGGCTCTCAGCCATATCGCCGCCCTGGCCGGGCTCGCCCAGGAGAACATGAACCGCACGGCGGGCTGGCACTTCGTCGATCTCGGCCGCCGCATCGAGCGGGCGATCAACACCTGCTCCTTCGCCGCCAGCTTCGCCGGGGACGCTGCGACGGCCGAGGATCTCGGCGTCATGCTGTCCCTGTGCGATTCGCACGTCTCGTTCGGCGCGCGCTACATGCAGGGCGTGGCGATCGACCCGGTGCGCGACATGGTGCTTCTCGACCCGTTCAATCCGCGCTCCGTCGCCTTCCAGGTCGAAGCGATCTGCCGGCATCTCGCCGATTTGCCCGCCCTGCGCGTCGACGGACTGCCCGAGCCGCACCAGCGCCTCGCCCTGAAGCTCGCCGCCGAGTTCACCACCGGCGAAGCCTCCGAACTCGACAGTGCCGCCCTGGCCCGGCTGGAGAATGCCTTCGAGGGCCTGGCCGACGCGATCGTGACCCGTTACTTCCCCAACGGCCCGCACGCCATGCGGCCGGAGAAGCTCGTGGGGCTCGCGTGATCTATACGCTGCGCCACCTCACCACCTACCGTTACGGCAAGCCCGTCCGTTACGCCCGCTGCTCCCTGCGGCTGCAGCCGCGGGACGGGGAGGGGCAGAGCGTCCTGTCGAGCGAGTTGAGCATCTCGCCGACGCCGCAGACCCGCACGGTGCGGCGCGACTATTTCGGCCTCGACGTGGTGTCGTTCCTGATCGACACGCCGCATAGCGAGTTGCGGGTGGAAGCCCTGTCGCGGGTCGAGGTGAAGCGTCCGCCGCTGCCGCCGGCCGAATCCGGCCTGGCCTGGGAATCGGTGCGCGACGCGGCGATTTCCGGCCGCTCGATGGCGCCCGACGCTCCCGTGCATTTCGTGTTTCCGAGCGTGAGAGTTCCTCTCGCCACGGAAGTGACCGACTATGCCCGTGAAAGTTTCACGCCCGGTCGCAGCGCCTATGGCGGAGCCGTCGACCTTATGAGGCGCATCCGCACCGACTTCACGTTCGACGCGAAGGCCACCACCGTCTACACGCCGCTCGCCAAGGCCTTCGCCCTCAAGGCCGGAGTGTGCCAGGATTTCGCGCATATCATGATCGCCGGCCTGCGCGGTCTCGGCCTGCCGGCGGCCTATGTCAGCGGCTACATCCGCACCATCCCGCCCGCCGGACGGCCGCGCCTGCGCGGAGCCGATGCCAGCCATGCCTGGGTCTCGGTCTGGTGCGGGGATGGCTGGATCGGCCTCGATCCCACCAACAATATCGGCGCCTGCGACGACCACATCGTCGTGGCGCGCGGACGTGACTACACCGACGTCTCGCCCATCGACGGCATCGTCTCCTCCTCCGGCCCGCAGAAGCTCAAGGTCGAGGTCGACGTGATCCCCGACGGAGAGGCCATGCCGGAAGCGACCGCCCCGTCGGAATCCGAGACGGCCTGAGATTCGACGGGTCCCGGATCGCTCGCTTAAGCCACGGACCGTTTCTCGACGATCGTGGTCTCGATGATGGTGTCCGGCTCATAGAGCCACCGCGCCATGGCCCCGGCCGTCACCGCGCCCAGCATCGGCGCCAACCAGAACAGCCAGAGCTGGCCCACGGCCTCCGCACTCGCGAACAGGGCCGGACCGGTGCTGCGTGCCGGATTGACGGAGGTGTTGGTGATCGGGATCGAGATCAGGTGGATCAGCACCAGGGCGAAGCCGATGGGAATGCCGGCAAAGCCCGTGGCGGCGCCCTTCGAGGTCGTCCCGATGATGATGAACAGGAAGAAGAAGGTCGCGAGGCCTTCCACGAGGAAGCAGGAGAGCATTCCGTACTTGCCGGGGCTCAATGCGCCGTAGCCGTTGGAGGCGAAGCCGCCCGGCACCCATCCCGCCTTGCCCGAGGCGATGAGGTAGAGGACGCCCGCACCGAACACGGCCCCGATGACCTGCGCCACGATATAGGGAATCACGTGATGGTCGGCGCAGCGGCCGGCGGACCACAGGCCGACGGTGACGGCAGGATTGAAATGCCCGCCCGAGATATGCCCGACCGCATAGGCCATCGTCAGCACCGTCAGCCCGAAGGCGAAGGCCACGCCGAGAAATCCGATTCCCAATTCGGGGTAGGCCGCAGAAATAACGGCCGCGCCGCAGCCGCCGAAGGTCAGCCAGAATGTTCCGAAAAATTCAGCGGTCGCTCGCCGGATCGTATCATTTGTCATGACAGCCTCCGCTCCAGTGCAGAAGGACGACTGTTCGGTATTCGCAGCCGAAGAATCGGTGCTCTGCTTGATGTTTGCGCGCAGAACCTAGGTTTCGGCTCGGCGCTTGGCAATCGCTAAATCCGCTCCGCCGCAGATCGCTCATCGCGAGGTCCCAACGCTCCTGCCATGCCGGGGACGCTGGCGGACGCCTTCGCCGTCTCGCTTCGGGGAACTCGATCCGGGCGCGGCTCATGGACTTGCCCGGCCGACATCGCTATGGGCGGCGACGGTCGACGGGACGGCCGTTGGGGAGACCGGACCGTGGTCGAGACAGATATCGGCGCACGCCAGGAACTTGCCGGCGAACGCCATGAACTTGCCGGCGCGAGCGAAGAGTTTGCCGCCGCGCGCGAAGCGATCCTCGCCTTCATCGCCGGCCGCAATCCCGGCCTCGTGCCGGGTTCGGTCACCGGCGCGACCTCCCTCGTCACCAGCGATGCCCTCGATTCCATCGGCGTGCTCGACCTGATGATGGAGTTGGGCGACTGGTTCGGCTTCGAGATCGAGGAGGACGCGTTCGAACTCGCGCATTTCGAGAGCATCGACGCGCTGGCCACCTTCGTCGAGGCCAAACGGGCTCAGGCACAGCTCTAGGACCATGCCCGCGCCCGCCCAGCTGCACGACCTCCTCGCCGGACCGGCTTGCGCGCGAGAGCGGATCGCGCTCGTCGCCGGCACCGAGATGCTGAGCTACGGCGCGTTGAGGGCCGGGGTCGAACGCCTCGCGCGGCGTTTGCGCGAACAGGGCGCCGAGCCCGGCGACCGGATCGCGATCCTGCTTCCGAAATCGATCGCCGAATGCATCGCGATCTTCGCGATCAGTACGGTCGGGGCGGTATTCGTGCCGATCCATCCGAGCCTGCGCCCGCGTCAGGTGGAGCATATCCTCGCCGATTGCGGGGCGCGGTTCCTCGTGACCGATGCGATCCTGCTGGCGGCCCTGAACTCTGCCCCATCGACCCCGCTGCCGCCACCTCCGGCGGAGACGGGAGGGGAAACGCCCATCACGTCCCCGGACCTTCCGCTGATCCTGCGCCTCGCCCCCGAGGAAATCACGGGCCCGCCGCCCGGGCTTGCCGCGATCCTCTACACATCCGGCTCCACCGGGTTGCCGAAGGGCGTGATGCTGAGCCACGCCAACCTTCTGGCCGGCACCCGGATCGTGCGCACCTACCTGTCGATCGCAGGCGACGACCGCATCCTCTCGGTCCTGCCGTTCTCGTTCGATTACGGCCTCAACCAGCTCCTCACGAGCGTCGAGCAGGGCGCCTGCCTCGTCCTGCTCGAATTCCGCTTCGGAGACGAGGTGTTGAACGCCATCGAGGCGCATCGGATCACCGTCCTGGCCGGTGTTCCCACCCTCTGGACCCTGCTGACCCGCGCGGCGCCGCGGCTCGCCAAGGCCGATCTCTCCAGCCTGCGCATGCTCACCAATTCCGGCGGCGCGGTGCCGCTCGAGACCGTCTCACGCCTGCGCAAGGCCCTGCCGCAGACCGGGATCGTGCTGATGTACGGCCTCACTGAGGCTTTCCGCTCCACCTTCCTGCCACCGGGCGAGATCGATGCGCGGCCCGGTTCCATGGGCCGCGCCATCCCCGAGACCGAGATCTTCGCCGTCACGGCGGAGGGCCGGCGGGCCCGGCCCGGTGAGCCGGGCATCCTCCACCATCGCGGACCCACCGTGTCCCTCGGCTACTGGAACCGGCCCGAGGACACCGCCCGCGTCCTGGTGCTGGACCCGCGTGAACCGGAGGACGGAACCCTGGTCTGCCGCTCCGGCGACCTCGTGGTGGAAGACGAGGACGGCTATTTCCGCTTCCTCGGCCGCGAGGATGCGATGATCAAGAGCGCGGGGTTCCGTGTGAGCCCCACCGAGGTCGAGGCGGCGCTGATGGAGACCGGCGCGTTCCGGGCGGTGGCGGTCATCGGTCTGCCCGATGCGGGCCTCGGCCAACGCATTCACGCCGTGGCGGTGCCGGCCGGGACTGGGCCGGCCCAGCCGGAGGTCCTGCAGGCGGTGCGGCGGATGTTGGCTCCGCACATGGTGCCGCGTGCCGTCGAGAGCGTCCCGGCCCTGCCCACGACGCCCAACGGCAAGGTCGATTACAAGCGCCTCGTGGCGGAACGGACGAGCTATGTCTGACACGGCCAGCGACAATCTCTCGGATCGCCTCGTGGCGACGCATTTCCCCCGTACGAAGGATGCGATCCAGGTCGGCGGCCTCGCTCTCAGCGATCTTGCCGAGGCGCACGGTACCCCGTTCTTCGTCTACGATGCCGACCTTCTGCGGCGGTCCTACCGCGACTTGGCGCAGGCGGTCTCGGGCTTCGCGGTGGTGGATTATTCGGTGAAGGCCAACCCGGCGCCGGCAGTGATCCGTGTCTTCCGGGACGAGGGGGCAGGGGCCGAGATCGCCTCCGGCGCGGAATTCGCGGCAGCCTGGGCGGCCGGAATCGATCCGCGGAACATCCTGTTCGCCGGGCCGGGCAAGAGCGATCTCGACATCGAGGCCACCGTCGCCGGCGGGATCGGCGAGATCCATCTGGAAAACATCGAGGAGATGCGGCGCGTGGCCGAGGCCGCCGGGCGCCACGGTGTGGTGCAGCGGGTGGCGATCCGGATCAACCCAGGACCGGACGCGCAGGGGGGGGCCATGCGGATGGGCGGCAAGCCCTCGCCCTTCGGCTTCGACGAGGAGGAGCTCGATGCCATCGTCGACGCTGTCGAAGCCGAGCCGCGCCTGCACCTGGCCGGCATCCATCTCTTCGCCGGAACGCAAGGGCTCGTCGCGGCGACGCTGCTCTCGCAATGGGCCTACGGCCTGTCCCTGGCGGCGCGGGTCGCCGACCGGATCGCGCGCGCGCTCGAGACGATCGACCTCGGCGGCGGCCTCGGCATCCCATACTTCTCCAGTGACACGGCCCTGGACCTCGCCGCCATCCGCGACGGCATCCCCGCGCTCATCGCCCGCGTGGCATCCGACCCCCGCCTCTCGGGGGCGCGGATCGTGCTCGAACCCGGCCGGTACCTCGCCGGTCCGTCAGGCCTCTACGTGGCACGGGTGAGGGCGGTGAAACTCTCGCGGGGCAGCCGCTTCGTCATCACCGACGGGGGCATGCACCATCATCTCGCCGCCTCGGGCAATCTCGGTCAGGTGGTCAGGCGCGATTACCCCGTGACCGCAGTGGTGGACCGGGGCGGGCCACGCTCGCCCTGCGCCGTCGTCGGCCCGCTCTGCACCCCCCTCGACATGCTAGCCCGCGCGACGCCGCTCCCCGATCTCGCGGCGGGCGATCTCGTCGCCGTGCTGCAATCGGGCGCCTACGGGCTGACGGCGAGCCCCACCGGTTTCCTCAGCCATCCCCGCCCGGCGGAGATCCTGGTGGATGGCGGCAGCGCACGGGCGATCGGACCGGCCGGACGCGTGGACATCTGATACCTCGCATTCCGCGCGATCAGGCTGCGAGCGGCAGCGCCGGCGCCTTTGCGGACACCGAGCAGGCCTCGACGCACGCGCGCGCCAGCGCCTCGGTCGCGTCGATGAGAAGCGGATGTAGGCCACCCTCGATCGAGGCGAGGGCGAGGGGAATCTCGGTGCAGGCCATGACGATCCGGCCGCATCCCGCCGCGACCAAGGCCTCGGCCTGCTCCCGCAGGATGATCGCCGCCTCGGCGACCTGCCCGGCCTTCACCAGCCGGATCGCTCGCATCACCTCCGCCTGACCGGCCGTATCCGGAACCCGGCAGGCGAACCCGCGCCGGGCGAGGCGCGTCCGGTAGATCCCCGCCTCGACCGTGCCGCTGCTCGCCAGCACGCCGATGCAATCGCCGTCACCCGTGACGAGCGTGTCGACGACCGCGTCGACGATATGCAGGATGCGGACGGACGTTTCCGCCTGCAGGGCGGTATGCCAGTGATGCGCCGTGTTGCACGGGATGGCGATGCAGCTGGCTCCCGCCGCTTCCAGGCTCAACAGGGTCTCGCGCATTGCCGGGAACGGGTCGGCGCCGTCTCCGAGGATCGCGGCATTGCGATCCGGGATCCGCACGGCCGAGCAAACGACCATCGGGATGTGGTCCTGGTCGCGGGTGGCGGGCGTGTTCCGCACGACCTTGGCCATGAAATCCACGGTCGCCATCGGACCCATCCCACCGAGAACACCGAGCATCGCGACCTCCTGTTGCGAGGGGACGATGCGGGAGGCACTTCGGTCGGTCCAATGCCGTGTCAGACCGGGCTATTCCGATCCTGCATAGTTTTGGCGGCGATGGCGGCCGCCGCCTGCCAGACCGCCGACACGGTGGAGCGGCGATGGCCGGCATTGCGATAGAGCCGGATCTCGAGAGGGGCCTCCTCGCCGACGGCGATCAGGCGGCCGTCCTCCAAATCGCGCGCGACGAGGCTTCGGGGCAGCCATGCCAGCCCGTGGCCTTCGAGCGCCATGAATTTCAGCGCCTCGGCCATGGCGTTCTCGTTGGTATGGGCGATCACGGCAGGCGGATTGCCCGCCCGGGCCTGTGCATGGATCACCACCCGGCCGAGGAACGAGGTCTGCGGGTAGCTGAGCAGGGGCAGGGCCGCGCTCTCGTCCGCCAGACCGGCGCAGCACACGGGGACGAGGCTGTCGGCGCCCACGATGCGATGCGGATAATGTTCGGGATCGAGCAGGATCGGCACGCTCGGATGGTGGAAGGTCAGCAGGAAGTCGTAGCCGCCTTCCGCGACCGCCTGGATGCAGTTGTGGAAGTCGTCGGGCAGCACCCGGCTGCTCAAGGGGCCGGTCGCCGCTTCGATCTGCCGGAACCAGCGCGGAAAGAAGGTCAGGGCCAGGGTGTGGAGGGCCGCCACCGCCACGACCTGCGCATTCGGGCGGGCGCTCGCCTGCAACGCGGAGCGACTGCCATGGAGCATCCGGACCGCCTCCTCGGCCGTCTCACGGAACTCCCGGCCCGCCGCCGTCAGCGTGGTCGGATAGGTGCTGCGGTCGATGAGCGCGACGCCGAGCCAGGTTTCGAGCGCCTGGATGCGGCGGCTGAAGGCCGATTGCGTGACGTGACGCTCCTCGGCCGAGCGGGAGAAGCTCCCCGTCCGGGCGAGGCTGGCGAAGTCCTCGAGCCATTTGAGTTCCATGATCCCGCTAGCCTAACGGCGATGCGGGAGATCGCGGAACGCCGGGCGCTGCCTGCTCCATGCCGGCCCGTCAGCCCTTGCGTTCCGTGAAGGAGCGGAAGGCTTCGAGCGTCTCGGCGCTGACATGGTGCTCGATCCCCTCCGCATCGCGCCGCGCGGTCTCGGTGCTGACACCCAGCGCGCAGAGGAAATGCTCGACGATGCGGTGTCGCTCGCGGCTCTGGACGGCGAGCATGCGGCCGCTCTCGGTGAGGAACACGCCGCGATAGGGGCGCTGCTGCACGAATCCGTCTTCCGCCAGGCGCTTGAGCATCTTGGCGACGGTGGGCTGGGCGACGCCCAGGCGCGCGGCGATGTCCACTTGGCGCGCCTCGCCGCCATCGCCGATGAGGTCGGCGATCAGCTCGACGTAATCTTCCACGAGTTCGAGGCGGCGCGCCTCCCGCGCCTGCCGGAAGCTCTCCACCTGAACGTCCGGATCGACCAAAGGAGCGTCGGGCACGGATCGCGACGAATCCTGCATGATGCCGGGCAACCCTTGCTTCAAGCCTGTGGCGGACACGGACCATCCCGTGCCCCGAGCCGTGTTTAGACAAGCCCGGCGCCGGAGGGGAGCCCTAAACCGGACCGGATCCCGCCCTCGCGCAGGTGATCGACGAACTCGCGCGCGAAAACCGGCAACGCATCGAGGGAGCGCAGGCAGATGGTGAGGTCGCGTGCCGCCCACGGATCGAGGAGCGGCACGATGTCGAGCCCCATGGAGCGCGCGGCGCGGCGGGCGGTCGTCTCCGGCACGATACCGAGCCCGACACCGCATTCCACCAGCCGGCACACGGCATCGAAGCCGCGCAGCTGCACCCTCAGGCGCATCAGGGGCCGCCCGGTGCGCATCGCCTTGTCGGCGAGGAAGCGGGTGATGGCGCTCGCCCTGTCGAGACCGACGAGGTCGTAATCCAGCACGTCGGCGAACAGCACGCCCTCCCGCGCGCCCAGCGGATGTCCGGAGGGCAGCACCGCCACGAACCGGTCCTCGCGAAACGGGTGGGTTTCCAGCGTGCCGGTATCGACCGTGCCGGAAACGATGCCGAGATCGGCGGCACCTTCCGCGA
Source organism: Methylobacterium sp. 77 (assembly GCF_000372825.1). NCBI lineage: Bacteria > Pseudomonadati > Pseudomonadota > Alphaproteobacteria > Hyphomicrobiales > Methylobacteriaceae > Methylobacterium > Methylobacterium sp. 77. Next base: position 586,168 of record NZ_KB910516.1, read on the forward strand.
CGAGACCGACGATCTCGTCCGAGGTCCGTTCCGCGATGTCGACGCTGACGCCGGTATGCAGCGCGAGATAGGCGCTCAGCGCTTCCGGCAGGAATTCGGTGAGCGCGTGGGTGTTCGACAGGACCTTGATCTGGCCGATCGTGCCGCCGGCATAGGCGGCGAGGTCTCCCTGCATCCGGTCGACGCTCTCGAGCAGGGTGCGGGCATGGGCGAGCAGGGCACGCCCCGCCGGCGTGAGAAGCACGCCCTGCCGGCTGCGGCTGAGGAGAGCCGCCCCCAGGGACAGTTCCATCGCCCGGATCCGGCTCGACGCGGCGGCGAGCGCGAGGTTGGCCCGTGCGGCGCCATGCGTGATCGACCCCGCCTCGGCCACGTGGCGGAACAGGCCGAGATCGACGAGATCGAAGCGCATCATGCGACGAGGGTTATCATCGGACGAGCGTCGCGACAGCCGGCATCGTCGAAATCGGAAAGAGATCCTTAACCCTGTCGCGCGATGGTCGGGACATGGTGGTCCGTCGTCGCGTCCGTTCCGTCCTCATGCCGCTCGGCCTCTACGCCGTGTCCGCGCTCGTGGTCGGCTATTTCGTGCATCAGGCCGAGAGCGGGAACCGCGGCTTGGAGGCCAAGCGCGCGCTCAAGATCCAGGCCTATGGATTGAACCAGGAACTCGCCGCGGCCAAGGCCGATCGTGCGATCTGGGAGCACCGAGTGACGCTTCTGCGCAGCGAGCAGATCGACCGCGATCTCCTCGAGGAGCGCGCCCGCATCGTTCTCGGCCGCGTGCACGCGAACGATGTGGTCATCATCAATCCCTGATCATGATTTTCCCGCTTCATAGTCCCTGACAACTCAGTCGATCTGTCGACTAGACGGCCTCGCTTTCCTGAAAACCGTGTCTTAGAACCGGTTCCAGAAAAGACGTTCACGGGGAGGACAGCCGATGGATGCCGCCAACGAAGCCGGTCAGGCGAAAGCCGATTCAGCCAAGGGCTCGGCCAGTTTAGGTGCGGGGGTCGGTGATGCTCCGACCCATGAGCCCGCACCCAATACGCCCCAGTTCACGCGTGAGGAAGACCTCCACGCCTATCACGAGATGCTGCTGATCCGGCGTTTCGAAGAGAAGGCGGGCCAGCTCTACGGCATGGGCCTGATCGGTGGTTTCTGCCACCTCTATATCGGCCAGGAAGCTGTCGTCATCGGCATGCAGATGGCCTCGGTCGAGGGCGACCAGACCATCACCGGATACCGCGACCACGGCCACATGCTCGCCTGCGGCATGGACCCGAAGGGCGTGATGGCCGAGTTGACCGGTCGGCGCGGGGGCTATTCCCGCGGCAAGGGCGGCTCGATGCACATGTTCTCCAAGGAGAAGCAGTTCTTCGGCGGCCACGGCATCGTCGGCGCTCAGGTCTCCCTCGGGACCGGCCTCGGTTTCGCCGACGCCTACAAGAAGAACGGCAAGGTCAGCCTGACCTATATGGGTGACGGCGCCGCCAATCAGGGCCAGGTCTACGAGAGCTTCAACATGGCGCAGCTCTGGAAGCTGCCCGTCGTCTACGTGATCGAGAACAACCGCTACGCCATGGGCACGTCGGTGGCACGCGCCTCGGCGCAGACCGACTTTTCGAAGCGCGGCATCTCCTTCGGCATCCCCGGAGAGCAGGTGGACGGCATGGACGTGCGCACCGTCCGCGAGGCGGCGAGCCGCGCGGTGGAGCATGCCCGCACCGGCCAGGGCCCCTACATCCTCGAAATGCAGACCTACCGCTATCGCGGCCACTCGATGTCCGATCCGGCGAAGTACCGGACCAAGGACGAGGTCTCGAAGATGCGCGACGAGCACGACCCCATCGAGATGGTGCGCAAGCGCCTGATCGAGATGCACGGTGTGCCGGAAGCCGACCTCAAGGCCACCGACGCCAAGGTCCGCGAGACCGTCAACGACGCGGCGGAATTCGCCACGCACGATCCCGAGCCGGATCCTTCCGAGCTCTGGACCGACATCCTGCTGGAAGCCCGCGCTTAAATCACGGCTCGCGCCATTCCCGATCATCGGGAAGCCCTCCCTCGCCCCGATGGCGCAGGGAGGGACGCATCGAGACCGTGTAAAGCCGCAGCTTCTCCTCCAGAAGGCCGCCCGCCAACCTACGGATAATCAACCTCATGGCGACCGACATCCTCATGCCCGCGCTGTCTCCGACGATGGAGGAAGGCAAGCTCGCCAAGTGGCTCAAGAAGGAGGGCGACACGGTCAAATCCGGCGATGTCCTCGCCGAGATCGAGACCGACAAGGCGACGATGGAGGTCGAGGCCATCGACGAAGGCATCCTCGCCAAGATCCTCATCGAGGAAGGCGCGGAGGGCGTGAAGGTCAACACGCCGATCGCCATCATCGCCGCCGAGGGCGAGGATGTGGCCGCGGCAGCCGCCGGCGGCTCCAAGTCGAACGGCGCCTCCGCCCCGCAATCCGCTCCTTCGGCAACCGTACAGGCCGATATCCCGGCCTCCGCGCCGGCCGCTCCGGCGGTCATCACCAACAAGGCGCCCGCGCCGGTGATGGAAGAGTTCCCGGCCGGCACCGAGATGGTGACCATGACCGTGCGCGAGTCGCTCCGCGACGCCATGGCCGAGGAGATGCGCCGCGAGGAATCCGTCTTCGTGATGGGTGAAGAGGTCGCCGAATACCAGGGCGCCTACAAGGTCACGCAGGGGCTGCTGCAGGAATTCGGCGCCCGCCGCGTGGTCGACACGCCGATCACCGAGCACGGCTTCGCCGGAATCGCGGCCGGTGCCGCCTTCACCGGACTGCGCCCGATCGTGGAGTTCATGACGTTCAACTTCGCCATGCAGGCGATCGACCACATCATCAACTCGGCGGCCAAGACCCTCTACATGTCCGGCGGACAGCTCGGCTGTCCCATCGTCTTCCGCGGCCCCAACGGTGCCGCCGCCCGCGTCGGTGCCCAGCACAGCCACGATTACTCCGCCTGGTACTCCAACGTCCCCGGCCTCAAGGTGATCGCGCCCTACACCGCCTCCGACGCCAAGGGGTTGCTGAAGGCGGCGATCCGCGACCCGAACCCGGTGATCTTCCTCGAGAACGAGATCCTCTACGGCCAAAGCTTCCCGGTGCCCAAGCTCGACGATTTCGTCCTGCCCATCGGCAAGGCGCGCATCCACCGCACCGGCAAGGACGTGACCATCGTCTCCTTCTCCATCGGCATGACCTACGCGCTGAAGGCAGCGCAGGCCCTGGCCGAGGAGGGAATCGAGGCGGAAGTCATCGACCTGCGCACGATCCGCCCGATGGACACCGAGACGATCGTGGAATCGGTGAAGAAGACCGGCCGCTGCGTCACGGTGGAGGAAGGTTTCCCGCAATCGGGCATCGGCGCCGAGATCATCGCCCGCCTGATGGCCGACGCCTTCGACTTCCTCGACGCCCCCGTCCTGCGGGTCACCGGCAAGGACGTTCCGATGCCCTACGCCGCCAACCTCGAGAAGCTCGCTTTGCCCAACGTCGCCGAAGTGATCCAGGCGGTGAAGGCGGTCTGCTATCGGTGATACCCCGCCACGCCATCGACGCTCTGCGCGATGTCATTCCGGGGCGCCAGTGGCGATCCCGGAATCCGGAACCGCATAGGGTCGGTGGTGGGACGGAGACCTGCGTTTCTGAATCCCGGGCGCTGTATCGCGGTCCCGGGATGACGAGGCGGACCACTGAGACCTTCGAGGGAAGACGGGCGCGTACAAGGCCATGACCGATAAGTTCGAGGAACTCTCCGCTCCCCCCGATGCTGTCGAGAATGGTGGCATCGAAGTCATCCGCGCCAGCGTCGTGGACGGCGCGGTGAGCGTGGCCCTGAGACGCTCGTTCGACGATCCCTTTACCTGGGGGCGACTTCTCATCGACCTCGCCCGTCAGGCTGCGCGCATCTACGCGCTTGAGACGGAGATGTCGGAGGAGGAGGCGTTCGACCGCATCCGCGCCGGCCTCGAATCCGAGAATTTCGACCCTGACATGCCGCCCGGCGGCAACACGCTGAACTGAACGCCCAATACGCGCGCCCGCCGACGATCAGGAACCCTGCCCATGCCCGTCAACGTCCTGATGCCCGCCCTGTCGCCGACGATGGAGAAGGGCAACCTCGCCAAATGGCTCAAGAAGGAGGGCGACGCGGTGAAATCCGGCGACGTCCTCGCCGAGATCGAAACCGATAAGGCGACGATGGAAGTCGAGGCCATCGACGAAGGCATCCTCGCCAAGATCATCGTGGCCGAGGGCACCGCCGACGTGCCGGTGAACGACCTCATCGCCATCATCGCCTCCGAGGGCGAGGACCCGGCCACCGTCCAGGCCTCGGGCAACGGCGCGGCCAAGGCGGAGGCTCCCAAGGAGCCGGCCAAGGCCGACACGGCTGCACAGAACACGACGCCCGGCGGCGGCCACATGTCCCACGAGCGGGTGAACGAGGCACCTGATGGGGCCAAGCCCGGAGCTTCGGCAGCCTCGTCCGGCGGTCGCGTCGTCGCTTCGCCGCTCGCCAAGCGCATCGCCAAGCTGGAAGGGATCGATCTCTCGGCCGTCTCCGGGTCCGGCCCGCAAGGCCGCGTGATCGAGCGCGACGTCCGCGCCGCCATCGCCAGCGGCTCGGCCAAGGTCGGCGCTCCGAAGGCGGCGGCTCCGGCATCCGCACCGGCCGCCGCCCCGGCTCAGGCCGCAGCACCCGCGAAGGCCGCGGCCCAGGGGCTCACGACCGATCAGGTCCGTGGCTTCTACCAGAAGGGCGCCTACGAAGAGGTTCCCCTCGACGGCATGCGCAAGACCATCGCCAAGCGCCTCACCGAGGCGATGCAGGTGGCGCCGCACTTCTATCTCACGGTGGATTGCGAACTCGACGCGCTGATGGCCCTGCGTGAGCAGCTCAACAAGAGCGCCGGCTCCACCAAGGACGGCAAGCCGCTGTTCAAGCTCTCGGTCAACGACTTCGTCATCAAGGCGATGGGCCTCGCGCTGATGCGGGTGCCGGCCGCCAATGCCGTCTGGGCCGAGGACCGGATCCTGCGCTTCAACAACGCCGAGGTCGGCGTGGCTGTCGCCATCGACGGCGGCCTGTTCACCCCGGTGATCCGCAAGGCCGACCAGAAGACCCTCTCCACCATCTCCAACGAGATGAAGGATTTCGCCGGCCGGGCGCGGGCCAAGAAGCTGAAGCCGGAGGAGTATCAGGGCGGCGTCACCTCCGTCTCGAACCTCGGCATGTTCGGCATCAAGCACTTCACGGCGGTGATCAACCCGCCGCAATCCTCGATCCTGGCGGTGGGTGCCGGCGAGAAGCGTGTCGTGGTCAAGGACGGCGCACCGGCCGTGGTCCAGGTGATGACCGCCACCCTCTCCTGCGACCACCGCGTCCTCGACGGGGCTCTGGGCGCCGAGCTGATCTCGGCCTTCAAGGGCCTGATCGAGAACCCGATGGGGCTTCTGGTGTGACCAGACCGACGTTCCGGCTCGTTTCGGCCTTGCTCGCCGGACTCGGTCTCTCGGCCTGTGTCTCGGCCGAAGATCGTGCGGCGAACGAGGCGAAGGTTCTCTCCGCAAGAGACGATGCCGGACTTCGTCCAGAGCGCAAGCGGATGAGCCTCGATGACGCGAAGGTCGCGTTCGTCGGCAAGACGAGGAACGTCAAGGCGTATCAGTTCGGCTCGCAGGTCAGTTACATGGCCCCGGACGGCTCGGTGTATCTCTGGTTTCCCGGCAACCCCGTGGTGCTTCAGGGCAAGTGGAGCTTCAAGGAATCCGGAGGCTTCCGTCCCTATGCCGGGAAGCCTGTGAGCGAGACGAGCCTGTGTTTCGATTACGGACCGAACACCGTCAATGCCTGGTCGCGTCGGCGCAGCGGGACGGAATGTATTCCATCGGATACGGCGGTTTTGACAACCGTTGAAAGTGAAAGCGGAGACGTCTTCGGATTAGCCGGCAGGACAGAAGTACCGTTCGTCTTACCTCGTGAGAAGACGACCCTGGCCGACCTTCGCAAGCGCGTCGGTCTCAGGAGCTAAGGATCACGCTCGCAGCGAGACCACCCCCATACCCGGCCCCTCCCCATAAGGGGGAAGGGATTAGGAGCGCGCCATGTCCAACACCTACGACATCCTCGTCATCGGCGCCGGTCCCGGCGGCTATGTGGCGGCCATCCGGGCGGCGCAGCTCGGGTTCAAGACCGCGGTGATCGACCGCGAGCATCTCGGTGGCATCTGCCTGAACTGGGGCTGCATCCCGACGAAGGCGCTGCTGCGTTCGGCCGAGATCTACCATTACATGCAACACGCCTCGGATTACGGGCTGTCGGCCGAGAAGGTCGGGTTCGACACCGCCGCCATCGTCAAGCGTTCGCGCGGGGTCTCGACCCGGCTCAACGGCGGCGTCGGCATGCTGCTCAAGAAGAACAAGGTCGACGTGATCTGGGGCGAAGCGGTCATCGAGACGGGCGCCAAGGGCAACGAGCCCGGCAAGGTCACGGTGAAGGAGACCAGCCGAGCACCGGCTCCCAAGGGCGCGCTCGCCGCCGGCTCCTACTCGGCCAAGCACATCATCGTCGCCACGGGTGCCCGCCCCCGCGCGATCCCCGGCATCGAGCCGGACAAGAAGCAGATCTGGACCTATTACGAAGCCATGGTGCCGGAGGCGATGCCCAAGAGCCTGCTCGTCATGGGTTCGGGCGCCATCGGCATCGAGTTCGCCTCGTTCTACCGCACCATGGGCGCCGAGGTGACGGTCATCGAGCTGCTGCCGCAGATCCTTCCCGTGGAGGATGCCGAGATCGCCGGCCTCGCCCGCAAGCGCTTCGAGAAGCAGGGCATCAAGATCCTCACCGGCGCCAAGGTGACGAAGGTGGAGAAGGCGGCGAATTCCGTCACCGCCACCATCGAGACCACGGACGGCAAGACCCAGCAGCTGACGGCGGAGAAGCTGATCTCGGCGGTCGGCGTCGTCGGCAACATCGAGAATCTCGGCCTCGACAAGGTCGGCGTCACCATCGAGCGCGGCATCGTCGTCACCGATGGTCTCGGCAAGACCAACGTTCCGGGCATCTACGCCATCGGCGACGTCGCCGGCCCGCCGATGCTCGCCCACAAGGCCGAGCATGAGGGCGTGCTCTGCGTCGAGACGATCAAGGGCCTGCACACCCACGCCATGGACAAGGCCAAGATCCCCGGCTGCACCTATTGCCAGCCTCAGATCGCCAGCGTCGGCCTCACCGAGGCCAAGGCCAAGGAGCAGGGTTTCGCCGTCAAGGTCGGCCGCTTCCCCTTCGCCGGCAACGGCAAGGCCATCGCGCTGGGCGAGCCGGACGGTCTGGTGAAGACGGTGTTCGACGCCAAGACCGGCCAGCTGCTCGGCGCCCACATGATCGGCGCGGAAGTTACCGAGCTGATCCAGGGCTACGTCGTCGCCATGAACCTGGAGACGACGGAAGAGGACCTGATGCACACAGTCTTCCCGCATCCCACGCTGAGCGAAATGATGCACGAGAGCGTGCTCGATGCCTACGGCAAGGTGATCCATTCCTGAGCCCCGGGTGATGTCCACAGGCTTCTCACGATCCAGGTAAGGATCCGTTAACCCTTGTGGCGTGTTCTGTCTTCGTTCTCAATGCGAGTCGGAGACGGGCCATGCCGAAGACGCTGACCGGAATCAGGAGCGAGGGTGAGACGATGCCGGGCAGCCATTGCCCGGTCGAGGAGATCGCCCAAGCCTATCTCAGCAGCACGGAGGGCGATGCGGGCATCGCCCTCCGTTGCGCCATCAGCGATGCCCTGTCCGACCTGTTGCAGGCCGAGCGCCGGGCGCGCGAGACCAGCCGCCTGATCTCGCGCGGCTATGTCCGCGCCGCGATGCGTGGGTGAGGAGCTACGCAGAACCCATCGGTTGAAGGGCAGCCGAACAGGTGCATGGTACCTCGCATCTCAACGAGGACGATCATGCGCCATTGTCTCGCCGCCCTGCTGTCGGGCCTCGCCCTCGCGGCCGTGGCATGTCCGGCCTCCGCCGACCTGCGCGTGATCATCGACAAGGACGCCCAGCGGATGAGCGTCGCCGTGGACGGCGACGTCCGCCATAGCTGGCCGGTCTCCACAGGTCTGGTCCGCTACGACACGCCCAATGGGGCCTACCGGCCGTTCCGGATGGAGACGACGCATTTCTCCCGCGAATGGGACAATGCGCCGATGCCGCATGCGATCTTCTTCAGCCAGGCCGGCCACGCCATCCACGCCACCAACCAGACCCGCCATCTCGGCCGCCCGGCCTCCCACGGCTGTATCCGGCTCTCTCCGCGCAATGCCGCGACGCTGTTCACACTGGTGAAGCAGCAGGGCATGGGGGCAACGCGCATCGTCGTCGAAGGCAGCGCCTCCGCTCCCGTCGCCAGTCTCCGCAGGCCGGAGCCGCAGCGGGTCGCGCGGCACTCGGACCGTCTTCGCCGAGCCATGACACAAGGCGAACGAGACAAAGCCTGGGAGGCGGAAAACTACTACACTGCGCCGATCACGCGCGTATCCCGCGATCGGCTGGATGAGCGGTACGGCTATGGCCCGATCGTCGTTTACGATGGCGGATACTAGCGAAGGGGACGCCCTTCCTCATACTCGACGGATGCGTGCCCTCGTCCCCGAACCGCTCCCCGATAGCCGGGTCGGCATCACTGCGTCCGCGACGCACCGCTCACCCGCCAGATCACCTTGCCCACATCATCGCTGACCAGCAGCGCGCCGGTCTTGTCCAGGATCACGCCCACGGGACGCCCCTGCGCCTTCTCGTCCGCGTCGAGGAAGCCGGTGAGCGCGTCCACCGGCTGTCCGGCCGGCTTGCCGTCCTTGAAGGGGACGTAGATCACCTTGTAGCCGCTCTTCGGGCGGCGGTTCCATGAGCCGTGCTGGGCCACGAACATCCCGCTCTTCCACGCCTCCGGTAGCGAGGAGGCGAAGGAGAAGGCGAGGCCGAGGGAGGCGGTGTGGGTGCCGACCGCGTAGTCGGGTGCGATCGCCGTGGCGACGAGTTCCGGCTTCTGCGGCGAGACGCGCTCGTCCACGTGTTGGCCCCAGTAGCTGTAAGGCCAGCCGTAGAAGCCGCCTTCCTTCACGGACGTGATATAATCGGGCACGAGATCGCTGCCGATCTCGTCGCGCTCGTTCACCGCCGTCCAGAGGGCACCGGTGGCGGACTCGAAGGCGAGGCCGTTGGGGTTGCGCAGGCCCGTGGCGAAGGCGCGCATCTGCTTGGTCGCGATCGTGTATTCCCAGATCGCTGCGCGACCCGTCTCCTTGTCGATTCCGTTCTCGGCCACGTTGCTGTTCGATCCGACGGTGATGAACAGCTTGGTGCCATCCGGGCTGGCAATGACGTTCTTGGTCCAGTGGTGGTTGATGCCGGAGGGCAGGTCGACGACCTTCTCGGGTTTCGCAGTGATCTCGGTCTGGCCCGGCGCATAGGGCACCTTCACCACGGCATCCGCATTGGCGACGTAGAGATCGCCGCCGACCAGCGCCATGCCGAAGGGCGAGTGCAGGCCGCCGAGGAAGGTGTGGCGCTCCTCGGCGAGGCCGTCGCCATCGGTGTCGCGCAGGAGCACGATCCTGTCCGGGCTCGGCACGCCGGCGCCGGCTAGGCTCTTCACCTTGTCGGCGACCCAATCGGCGATGCCGGTGGAGGGGTCATCGGTCTTGGGCTTGTTGGTTTCGGCCACCAGAACGTCGCCGTTGGGCAGAAGATACATCCAGCGCGGATGCTCGAATCCTTCCGCATAGGCCGCGACCTGAAGTCCGGCGGCGGGTTTCGGCTTGGCGCCGTTCTCCCAGCGGGCGACACGGGCAATGTTCACCGTCGGCATCAGCGTCGGGTTGGGAGCGGGGAGGGTTGGGTTGGCGCCTTCCCCGGCCGACGCCGTGAGGCTCGCTTTCTCGGGGTAGACGACGAAGCGGACGAACGCCGCCCCGCCGAGCAGCACGACGGCCAGGGCCGCGAGGCCGAGCTTCGAACCATTTCGCATCACAGTGACCCCGCGCCGATGTCCATGCCCTCGATGGGCGCCATCCGCTCAGGACAAGCGCCGAAGGGCGATTTGGCTCCGGCGAAGCGTGGATCAGGCGGGAGTCGACCCCCGTCGCGCCGCGTTCCTGCGTGCGGCACCGGCGCGCGCCGCAATTCCATCGGAGAGCGGCACCCGCGTGCGCGGAGCCCTGTCGCCCTGCAGAGGTGCCGACGCGAGGTTGCCGAAATCCTCGCGAAACTGATCGATGATGTCGCCGGACGTCTCGACGCAGCGGCCGATGTAATGCGGCAGCGAGGGCGGGGCCGCGAACCCCTCCGACAGGAGGCGCGTGTTGTCGAAGGTCACGTTGAGTTCGCAGAACCGGTAATAGGCCTGCAGCGCCCGGAACATCGCGATCTTGATCGCCTCGTCCATGCCGAACACCGCGGCGAAGCGCGCCTGGAGGGTCGCCCGGTCGCTGGCGGCGAATTCGTCGTAATGGCGCGGGCTGTCGGCCGGGTCGACGAGGTCGAGGGTGCGGCCGAGGTCGCTCCAACGGGTGCGGCTCTTCAGTCCGGCGGAGAGGTGATAGATCCTGTGGGCGAGATCCGGTCTCTCCAGCATCTCCACCAGCGTGTTCGCCACCCAATCGATCGGCACGATGTCGACGGTTCCGTCGCGGTCGCCGGCCACGAGGCGCAGCCGGTCGCAGGCGCGGATCACCCAGAGAATGCTCGAGCCGGGGCGCGCGCCGAGCGTCGAGTGGCCGAGCACGATCGAAGGGCGTGCCACGACCACCGGCAGGTCCGCGAACCGGGCGGCGAGGGACGTCTCGGCGGCGGCTTTCGAGGCGCTGTAATGCACGAGGTGCCTGGCCTCGGCATCGGGGTAGCGCGTCTCGTCCATGATCGCCGGCGGGTTGCCGCCGCAGATCATCGCCGTGCTGACGTGGAGGAAACGGGTCAGATTCTTCATCCGCGACGCGCGCCTGGCGAGGGACAGGGTGCCGTCGTGGTTGGTCCGGTGAACCTTCTCCTGCGCCCACCAGGAGGTGTCGGCGGCCAGATGCAGGACCTGCGTCACCGAATCGAGGCGCGGATCGCCGATCTGATCGGCCTTGGTGAAATCGCCCGCCACGATCTCCACACGCTGCGCGAGACGCTGGGCGTTCAGGGCGCTGGTGAAGCGGCCGAGGCGCGCCGCGATTCGCTGGCGCCCGGCTTCCGCATCGGAGGCCCGCACCAGGCAGACCCATTCCGTCCCCGTCTTCGCGGCCAGGGCGCGGTGCAAGACGGCACCGCCGATGAGCCCTGTCGCTCCCGTCAGTAGAATTCGGCTCACGGCACACGCTCCCGGACCCCGAACTCGGAACGAAGCCCCGGCGGCCCGGAGATAGTTAAGCGAGCGTTAACGGGTCGCTGACAAGCATATGGAAAAGAATACGTAGGATTTTCCGCGAAATTCGCGCGATGATTTCGGTCAGAGTTAAGATTTATAGTTAATTTTTTACTGGGATGCGTCGGCGTCCCGTCCTCGATGGTCGGCGTCGGTCTCCCTTGCTCGTCTGCGTTCATCGCTCGACCGGAGCGCGGTGACTTTGACGACGATAAGAGCCGCGTCCGGGCCGATGACATCACCTCGATGCTTTCGAGGTCTTGTCTCGGCCCAGGGTCGTTCGACGAACCGGCCTCCGATGCATCGGAACATGCACCCGTCACGGCCGACCGAGAGGATATTCGATGTCGTCCCGGTCGCTTTGGCTTGCGTCGCCGAGGAGAGCGTCACAGGTACTCCGGGCGGCGGGGCCTCCGGCACGCCCCGATCACGGCATGGAGCGACAGGCATGGATGGCGAAGTCTACGGCGCGCTGGGGCAACCCGGCATGGGATTGTTCATGGCGGTGCTCATCGGCGCCCTGGCGGGCTGGCTCGCCGAGCGTTTCACCGCGTCGAATATGGGCCTCATCGCCAATATCGTGATGGGCATCCTCGGCGGCCTGCTCGGTAACTACCTCGCGGCGAAACTCCACATTCCCGTCTACGGGTTCTGGCGCAACCTGCTCTCGGCCACGGTCGGCGCGGTGATCATCATCACCATCTACAGGGCGATCCGCGGACGCGGGACGAGTTACTGACGTTCATCGCCTGACAGGTTCGGCAGATCGTTTCCCGATCGTTTGCGATGCGGAACCCGAGCGATTAAGTCTGATTTTCAGCGTCGGCACGTTGCCGGCGCGTCTCCCGCGGTAAGCCATGGCCGTCGTCCTCGACCTCCTGCGAAACGACCAGCGCCCCCGGCACCCGGAAAAGGCGCATCGCCCCGACAATCCGATTCAGCGCAAGCCCGACTGGATCCGCGTGAAGGCACCGGGCTCTCCCGGCTGGAACGCGACCCGCGCGATCGTCAAGGAGCACGGCCTCGTCACCGTCTGCGAGGAGGCCGGCTGCCCGAATATCGGCGAGTGCTGGGAGAAGAAGCACGCCACCTTCATGATCATGGGCGACACCTGCACGCGGGCCTGCGCCTTCTGCAACGTGCGCACCGGCATGCCCAACGCCCTCGACGCCGACGAGCCGATCAAGATCGCCGATTCCGTGGCCAAGCTCGGCCTGCATCACGTGGTCATCACCTCGGTGGACCGGGACGATCTCGCCGATGGCGGCGCGATGCACTTCTTCCGCACCATCCGCGCCATCCGCGAACGCAGCCCGGCCACGACGATCGAGGTGCTCACACCCGATTTCCTGCGCAAGGACGGCGCCCTGGAGATCGTGGTCGAGGCGCGGCCCGACGTGTTCAACCACAACATGGAGACGGTGCCGGGCAATTACCTCACCGTCCGGCCCGGCGCGCGCTACTTCCATTCGGTGCGGCTGCTGCAGCGGGTGAAGGAGCTCGACCCGACCATCTTCACCAAGTCCGGCATCATGGTCGGTCTCGGCGAGGAGCGGAACGAGATCGTCCAGCTCATGGACGACCTGCGCTCGGCGGATGTGGACTTCCTCACCATCGGCCAGTACCTGCAGCCGACGAAGAAGCACCACGAGGTGAAGCGCTTCGTGCCGCCGGACGAGTTCAAGACCCTGGAGACGACTGCCTATTCCAAGGGCTTTCTCCTCGTCTCGGCGACGCCACTGACCCGCTCCTCGCACCATGCCGGCGAGGATTTCTCACGATTGAAGGCCGCCCGGCTCGCTCGCCTGGTGCCCGCCAACGCCTGAGGGCCGATGCCGTCCTTCCGCATCAACCGCGCGGTGCGCCACTCGCCGCAGCAGATGTACGACCTCGTCGCCGATGTGGAGCGCTACCCCGAATTCCTGCCGCTCTGCGAATCCCTGCGTGTCCTGCGCCGCCAGCCCGGCGCGGACGGCACGGAGGTTCTCGTCGCCGAGATGGGCGTGGGCTACAAGGCGATCCGCGAGCGCTTCACCACCCGCGTCACCCTCGACCCGCAGAATCTCAAGATCGTCGCCGAGTACATCGACGGACCGTTCCGGCACCTCGAAAACCGCTGGGGTTTCAAGGACGGATCGGGCGGCGGCTGTGACGTCGACTTCTTCATCACCTACGAGTTCAAGAGTCGCACACTCGGCCTGCTCATGGGTACGATGTTCGACCGCGCCTTCCGCAAGTTCACCGATGCGTTCGAGGGCCGGGCGGACCGGGTTTATGGAGCGGCTGCCTGACGCCCCGGTGCCCGTTCTCTGCCAGGCTACTGGATTCCCACATCTGCTCGACGGCCGTTTCTCTACCCATGAGGGTTCGACAAGACGCGCGACCATCTCCCTCTCCTGGAAGGAAAGGGGACCCGAGCAGCCCGCGAGATGTGTGGCGCCGTAGCTTAACGGGACAAGCGGACGATGCCGGGCGGGGCCTTAGAGCCGTTCCCGGGTGCATTGAGACGGATGCGCGGCTGACGCATCGAGGCGTGAAGGTGGAGCCAATGCTGACCGAGGAGGCCTCCGCGTCATGACGGTCAAAATCAAGCCGATGCGGACCGCCGGGGCCGTCCCACCGACCTATGACGGGCCGGTATACTGGCGCGTGACGCAGTATCACCCGGTCGTCGGCGCGAGCGGTGAGCCGATCGCGTTCACGGACGATCCGGCCCGCATCGATCGTCTCTGGATCGATCGATTCAAGACAGGAAAAGACATCTTCACGTCCGGCACCGTATTCGACGAGGACGGGGCGATCCTTCCGGAATGGAAGGAGCCGATCAAGGCCAAATGGACCAAGCCAGGTCGCGTCCGCGTCGAGTATTCCCCAGGCGAATACTCGACCCGCGTCTCGGAGCGTGTCTTGGACGCCATCGAGGCCGTCGAGCCGGGCCGGCATCACGTCTTCCCGATCGACGTGCGCTGCACCGACGGCACGATCGAGCGTCGCTACGAGATCTTCTTCGCGCAGGACGCCTTCGTCGAAGGGCGCGAGGCGCATCCGATCGCGAACGCCCTCGAGCCGCTGCCCAAGCCGGTCGGCGTCTATCGCTTCAATCCGCCGATGTGGCTGTCCGCGCTCGCCATCGACAAGGACCAGTTCGGCTACCTCGACCGATCCGTCGTGGGCGGAATGCAATGGTTCAAGGGCACTTCCACGAACCACTATTTCTCACCGGACCTTTTCTCGAAGCTCCGGCCGATGGGCGACATCTTCCCGAAATGGGACGTCGCGCTCCCGATCGGAATGGCCGGCTGAAGGGCGCACCATGTCGATCTACGACAACAGCGGCAGCAGCTACAGTCAGGCCGTCAAGGACCATCTGCGCCGCATTTCCGGCGCCTAGGCCGACAACTGGGCGACGGCCGTTTCTCTACCGATGAGGGGTCGACAAGACGCGCGACCGTCTCCCTCTCCTTCCAGGAAAGGAGACCCGAGCTGCCCGCGAGATGTGTGGCGCCGTAGCTTAACGGGACAGGCGGACAATGCCGCACGGGGCCCTAGATACAGGCGCGCAACGTCACCGGAGAACACCGCCGTGAGACCGATCCCGATTCTCGCCCTCGCCCTCGCCTTGAATGCGGGCCTCTCCGGCTTCGCCGTGGCGGACCAGCCCGGCCCCGACTGGCTGCCGATCGATCAGGTCAAGAAGGCGCTGATGGTCGAGGGCTACACCGAGATCACGAAGCTCGAGGCCGATGACGGTCATTGGGACGGCGAGGGCATCAAGAACGGCCAAAAGATGAAGTTCGATGCCGATCCGAAGACGGGCGCGATTCTCGGCGAAGTCGCCGAGTGAAAGCCAGTCTGATCGGATGTCTCAGCGGATGGTGAGACCGAAGTCGATCATCCCATCAGACCGCCTCATCCTGAGGTGCCCGCGGCAGCGGGCCTCAAAGGATGAGGTAGAGCCTTGGAAAAGCAACTGAAATAGGCCTCAATCCGTCCCGACGGGCTCCACGGCCCTGCCGAACAGTTCCAGCGCCTCCGCCACGGCCGCGCGGCGGATCTCGGTTCGACCGAGATCGCCGTAGCGGCGCTCGATATGGCGCGTCGCGGCACCTCTCCGGGCGAGGCCGAAATGGACGAGGCCCACGGGCTTGGCCTCGCTGCCGCCACCGGGTCCGGCGATGCCGGTGATCGAGACCGCGACATCCGCATGCGAATGCGCCAACGCCCCCTCCGCCATGGCGCGGGCCACGGATTTGCTCACCGCCCCATGGCTCGCGATGAGATCGGCGGGAACGCCGAGCATCTCGGCCTTGGCCTCGTTCGAATAGGTGACGAAGCCACGCTCGACCACGGCCGAGGAACCGGGCACGGCGGTGAGCAGCGCGGCGACGAGACCGCCGGTGCAGGATTCGGCGCTCGCCGCGCGGATCCCGGCGGCGGCATAGGCCGCCACCAGCGCCTCGGCGCGGGCGAGGAGCGCCGGATCGTCGATCACGCCTCGTCGGCCTCGGGCAGGCGGATCGTCGCCGCGGCCTGGGCGGCAAGGCCCTCGGCGCGGCCGACGAAGCCGAGCTTTTCGGTGGTCGTCGCCTTGATCGACACTGAGGTCAGCGGCACGCCGCAGATCTCGGCGATGCGGGCGCGGATCGCCTCGCGATGGGCGCCGATGCGCGGGGCTTCCGCCAGCACGGTGATGTCGAGATGGTCGATCCGGCCGCCCCGGTCGCGGACGAGCTTCACCGCATGGGCCAGGAACCGGTCGGAGGAGGCGCCGCGCCATTGCTCGTCGCTCGGCGGGAAATGCGTGCCGATATCGCCGTCCGCGATCGCGCCGAGCAGAGCGTCGGTGAGGGCGTGCAGCGCAACGTCTCCGTCGGAATGGGCCAGGACGCCGCGATCGGCGGGGATCTTCACGCCGCCGAGCCAGACATGGTCGCCTTCGGTGAAGGCATGAACGTCGAAGCCGGTCCCGAGGCGGGTCACGTAGGTCGTCATGGCATCGGTCTCTGGTTCGGAGGATCGGACATCGCTGCCGGAAAAGCCGCGGTCGGCCTCGATCAGGTCTGAAGGCTGGGTGATCTTGCGATTGCGCGGGTCGCCCTCGAACACCACCACGTCGAGCCCCGCCCATTCGGCGAGCGCCCCGTCATCGGTGAAGCCGTGGAGGCCCGCCTCCGCCGCCGTCCGGTGAGCGGCGAGAAGTGGGGCGAAGGCGAAGGCCTGCGGTGTCTGGACGGCGCGCAGCGATTCGCGAGCGGGGGTCTCGCGTACGCGGCCGATGCCCGGGCCGATATCCTCGACCAGCTTGATCGTATCGGTGACGGCGATCCCAGGTACGGCGGCACCGTGAGCGCGGCCGGCGGCGAGCGCCCGGTCGATCAGGGCCGTGTCCACATGCGGACGCGCGGCGTCGTGGACGAGGACGAGGCCCGGAGCGCCGATGTCTCCCGCTTCATTCCTGCTCAACGCCTCGAGGCCGGCCCGGACGGATTGCTGGCGCGTGGCGCCGCCCTCGACCGGCGTCGCCAGCTTGTCGCGCAGAACGGGGTCGAGTTCAGCGAGGCAGGCGTGGTAGAACGACGCGGCATCGGCCGCGATCACCGGTTGGATCACCGCCAGATCGGGATGGGCCGCCAGTGCCGCGAGGGTGCGTGTGAGGACCGCGCGCCCTCCGACGCTGCGATATTGCTTGGGAACGTCGCCGCCGATGCGGATTCCGCGGCCGGCTGCGACGACCACCGCTGCGTTCCACGCGGTGCCGGACATGAAAAGTGCTCCCGCGCGTCCCTACGAGTGGCGCGCATTCTTGGCTGGGGTGTCGTTTAAGCGGGGCATAGCGCGAAATCAAATCGCCCAAGGCGCTTGCGTCGCCCCGGCGATTGTCTATTTGTTGGGCAGAATGAAAGCTGATGATTATTTGAGCGTTCTGCGCTCGGAAGAGAGCCTGTCGCGGGGCCGGGACGGGGCGTGCAATGCTCCTCCGGTGCCCGTTCTGCTCGCTCCCCTGTCGGGTGTCACCGACCTGCACATGCGCCGCATTGCCCGTCGCATGGGCGCGAGTGCCGTCGTCTCGGAGATGGTGGCGGCCGCCGAATTCGCCCGCGGCTCGGAGGAGGCGCGGCTCCGGGCCGAGGGCAGCGGCATCGATCCGCACGTGGTCCAGCTCGCCGGCTGCTCGCCCGATTCGATGGCGGAGGCCGCGCGGCTGGCCGAGGCCAACGGCGCCGACGTCATCGACATCAATATGGGCTGCCCCGCCAAGACCGTCACCGGCGGCGAGGCGGGCTCGGCGCTCATGCGCGACATCGAGGGTGCCACCCGCATCCTCGCCGCGGTCCGCGCGGCGGTGGCGGTTCCGGTCACCGTGAAGATGCGCCTCGGCTGGGACCATGCGAGCCTCAACGCGGCCGACCTCGCCCGGCGCGCCGAGGGACTCGGCCTCGCCGCGGTGACGGTGCATGGCCGTACCCGCCAGCAATTCTACAAGGGCGAGGCCGATTGGGGTGCGATCCGCGCCGTGGTGGAGGCGGTCTCGATCCCGGTCATCGCCAATGGCGACGTCACCGACCTCGCCGGAGCGCGTGCCTGCCTCGCTGCATCGGGCGCGGCCGGGCTGATGATCGGGCGCGCGGCGGTCGGCCGGCCCTGGCTGGTCGGCGAGATCGCCGCCGGCCTCGCGGGTCGTGCCGTCACCGCTCCCGACGCCGAGGAGAGGGCCGCCCTGGCCCTGGAGCATTACGAGGGTCTGATCGCGCTCTACGGCCCCGCCATGGGCGTGCGCCACGCGCGCAAGCATCTGGCCGCCTACGTGGACGGGTCCGGCGCGCTCGACCCGGCAGACCGGATGCGCCTGCTCACCACCACGAATCCATCGATCGCAGCCGACCTTCTCCTGAGGGCGATGCGGATGCCGCGCACATCGTCCATCACCGAGGAGGCAGCGTGAGCGTGGACAAGGAATACGGCACCAGAACCCGCGCCCTGCCGACGAGCGAGGCGGTGATAAACGCCCTGCCGCTGCCGGTGCTCACCATCGGCGCGGACGACCGCATCCTCCACGTGAACCATGCGGGGGAGACCTTCTTCGATCACTCCGCCCGGTTGATGCAGCGCCGGCATTTGCGTGACATCATCCCTTTCTCGTCCCCGATCAGCGCCCTCGTCGCCGAGGTTCGCCGTCGTAAGGCGAGCGTCAGCGAGTACGGTGTCGAGCTGGTCCAGCCGCGCTCCGGCCTGGAGCGCAATGTCGACGTCTTCGCGACGCCGCTGGGCGACGAGGAGGACGCGGTGGTGATGATGCTTCAGGAGCGGACCATCGCCGACAAGATGAACCGCCAGCTCACCCATCGCGGCGCGGCGCGCTCGATGATCGCGCTCGGCGCCATGCTCGCCCACGAAATCAAGAACCCGCTCGCCGGCATTCGCGGTGCCGCCCAGCTGCTCGAACAATCGGCCACCGAGGATGACCGGCTGCTGACCCGGCTGATCTGCGACGAATCCGACCGCATCGTCCGCATCGTCGAGCGGATGGAGCTGTTCGGCGACGAGCGTCCGGTGGAGCGTGGGCCGGTCAATGTCCACGGCGTGCTCGATCAGGTGAAGCGCTCGGCCCAATCCGGGTTCGCCCGGCACATCCGCTTCGTGGAGACCTACGACCCGTCGCTGCCGCCGGTCCTGGGTAATCGCGACCAGCTGATCCAGGTCATCCTCAACCTGGTGAAGAACGCCGCCGAGGCGATCGGCGCCGACGCGGTCGACGGCGAGATCACCCTCTCCACCGCCTTCCGGACCGGCCTGAAGCTCCAGGTGCCGGGCTCGCGCGAGCGCGTCAGCCTGCCCATCGAGGTGGCGGTGCGGGACAACGGACCGGGGGTCACGGCCGAGCTGCTGCCCGACCTGTTCGACCCGTTCGTGACCACGAAAGCCCAGGGTTCCGGCCTCGGACTTGCATTGGCCGCCAAGATCATCGGCGACCACGGCGGCATCGTCGAATGCGATCCGGTGCCGCGCCGCACCACTTTCCGTCTCCTCCTTCCCATGTCGAGCGCCCGTGACGGGCGCGAATCGGTCGTGGAGCTTTAGAGTCGCGTCATGCCCAACGGCCACATCATCGTCGCGGACGACGACGCCGCGATCCGCACCGTCCTCAACCAGGCCCTGTCGCGGGCCGGGTACGAGGTGCGTTCCACCGGCAACTGCGCCACGCTCTGGCGCTGGGTCGCGCAAGGGGAGGGCGACCTCGTCATCACCGACGTGATGATGCCGGACGAGAACGTGTTCGACCTGCTGCCACGCATCAAGCGCGTGCGGCCGGAACTGCCGATCATCGTCATGAGCGCGCAGAACACGTTCATGACGGCGATCCGCGCCTCCGAGCGCGGCGCCTACGAATACCTGCCCAAGCCCTTCGACCTGAAGGAATTGATCGCCATCGTCGGCCGTGCGCTCTCGCGGCCTCGCGGCACGCCCGCGCCGGGAGCCGATCCCGGCAACGAGGATATCCCGCTCGTCGGCCGCTCGCCCGCCATGCAGGAGATCTACCGGGCGCTCGCCCGCCTGATGCCCACCGATCTCACGGTGATGATCACGGGCGAGTCCGGCACCGGCAAGGAGCTGGTGGCCCGCGCGCTCCACGATTACGGCCGCCGTCGCTCCGGACCGTTCGTGCCGGTGAACATGGCCGCGATCCCGCGCGACCTCATCGAATCCGAGCTCTTCGGCCATGAGAAGGGCGCCTTCACCGGCGCGCTCTCGCGCTCGGCCGGACGGTTCGAGCAGGCCGAGGGCGGCACGCTGTTCCTCGACGAGATCGGCGACATGCCGATGGAGGCCCAGACCCGACTCCTGCGCGTGCTGCAGCAGGGCGAGTACACGACCGTGGGCGGCCGGGTGCCGATCAAGACCAACGTCCGCATCATCGCGGCCACCAACAAGGATCTGCGCGTCTCGATCCAGCAGGGCATCTTCCGCGAGGATCTGTTCTTCCGCCTCAACGTCGTGCCGCTGCGCCTGCCGGCGCTGCGCGAGCGGTCCGAGGACGTGCCCGACCTGATCCGCCACTTCTTCGTCCTGGTCGAGAAGGAGGGGCTCAGCCGCAAGCAACTCGACGGCGAGGCGATGGAGCGGTTGAAGCGCTACCGCTGGCCCGGCAACGTGCGCGAACTCGAAAACCTCGTCCGCCGCCTCGCGGCCCTCTACCCGCAGGAGACGATCACCGGCCCGGTGATCGAGGCCGAACTCGATACGCTGCCCCTCGCCCAGCCGCTGTCGAACGGGTCGTCGCAGAGAAAATCGGGGGGAGGCGACAACGAAACCCTATCGGCCGCCGTGGAACGTCACCTCGCCGAATATTTCAGCGGCTACCGCGACACGCTGCCCCCTCCGGGCCTCTACCACCGCATCCTGCGCGAGATCGAAGGCCCGCTGATCGGCGCGGCCCTGGCCGCCACGCGCGGCAACCAGATCCGCGCTGCGGAGCTGCTCGGCGTCAACCGGAACACCCTGCGCAAGAAGGTGCGCGATCTGGACCTGCAGGTGTTCCGCAACGCGCGGTGAAGGCGGCCGCGTCGTCTCGCGGCTCTTCAGCTCAAACTCAAAAGAGGGCGCGGACACCACGTCGTGACCGCGCCGAGATCGCCTTCGGCCTGCACCAAAACATGCGCCTTCCAACGTTCGCTCGCGCCCCCTCGGCGAAGGGGCATCTCCGTGCGTAGCGAAGCACGCCCCGGCAAAGATCACCCCCACGAACAGGAATGGCGCGGATCGCTCCGCGCCATTCCTGTTTCGATGGACAGGTCGTCACGCCAGGGCGGGGTTCGTCAGCCTTGCCCGCTCGTCGCCGAGGCCTAGCCAGCGGCGGCGCATCGGCTTGAGAACGAAGTAGGCGAGGATCGCGGTCAGCACGTCGAGGGTGATGATGATCGCGAAGACCGGGAGCCAGGAGCCCTGGACCAGGTAGATCCAGGCCGCGATCGGTCCGCCGAAGAGCGAGCCGATGCCCTGCGCCATGTAGAGGAAGCCGTAATTCGTCGTGGCGTGCTTGGTGCCGAACGTATCGGTGAGGATCGACGGGAACAGCGAGAAGATCTCGCCCCAGGCGAAGAAGACGACGCCAGAGAGAAGGGCGAACGCATAGGGATTCTCGCGGAAGACGAGCAGCAGCGCGATGGCCGCGGCCTCGGCGGCGAAGGCGATGCCCATGGTGTTCTCGCGGCCGATCTTGTCCGAGACCCAGCCGAAGAAGGGCCGGGTCAGGCCGTTGGTGATACGGTCGAAGGTCAGGGCGAAGGGCAGGGCCACGAAGCCGAAGATGATGGCGTCGGCCACGCCGAAGTCGCGGGCGAAGGACGCGAAGTTGGCCACCACCATCAGGCCGCCGGTGGACATCATCGTCATCATCGCGAACATCAGCCAGAATAGCGGCGTCTTCAGCATCTCCCGGGGCGCCGTATCGTGGGTCGCGGTGGCGAGGTTGACCGCCGGGGCGGGCAGGACCTCATCGGCGCGGGGAGCCCGCAGGCCGAGCGCGGCGAGGGCGCCGATGGCACCGAGGACGATGCCGAACACCGTCAGCGTGTGGCGGTAGCCGGAGGCGGTGAGCATGTCGCTGATGGGGAAGGTGCTCAGCATCGCGCCCATGCCGTAGCCGGCGGCGACCACGCCCACGGCGAAGCCGCGGCGATCGGGAAACCATTTCACCATCAGGCCGACGATGCCGACATAGACGATGCCGGTGCCGAGACCGCAGAACAGGCCGTAGGTGGCATAGACGCCCCAGAGCGTGTCGACGCGGGCGGCGAGCACCCAGCCGAGGCCGGAGAGAATGGCGCCGATGGCGATCATCAGCTTCGGGCTAAAGCGGTCGATCAGGTAGCCCTGGACCGGCGAAAAGAAGGTCTGCAGCACGATCAGGATCGTGAAGGTCCATTGCAGCTGCGGCAGGCTCGATCCCGTCGTCGCGATCAGCGGCTTGGTGAACAGGGTCCAGACATATTGGGGGCTGGAGATCGCCATCATGGCGACGAGGCCGAGTCCGAGCTGGACCCAGCGGTGACGGGAGACTGGCGTATCCATTATGCACTCCATGCTGCATGCACGGAGACGCAAAGTGTATACCAGATGCGGTCGACGCGTATTCAGCGCCTCGCGGAGACCAGCCAGCAACCGGCATCCAGAGTGACGGCGCCGGACAGGGCACGATCCGCGAAGTCCTCCGCCACGAGCCTCCGCGCCGTGGCACGGACGGAATCGGGCTGATCGCGCAGGAGCCGTGAGACGGGGCCGAGTTCGATGGCGAAATCGGCGGCGGCTTCCGCTGCGTCCCGGCTCGTACCATCCGCGGATCTGGCGAGGGTGAGTGGCCGGTCGACGGCCTCGACGGTGATGTCGAGGAAGCCGGCTTGCGCCAGGACCGCGCCGATGGTCTCGGATTCGGCGAAGCGGAACGGGCCGGGCGCGTCGGCCGGTGTCGCTTCGGGCTCCAGCACGAGGGGCAGGACCAGGCGCCTCGGCACCGAGATCCAGGGATTCTCCTCCATCCGCCGCCAGCACAGGAAGGTCAGGCGTCCGCCCGGCACCAGGGCCTTGCGGATATTGGCGAAGGCGATGCCGGAATCCTCGAAGAACATCACCCCGAAGCGCGAGATCGCGTGCTCGAAGACGGCGCTGCCGAAATCGTGGGTCTGCGCATCGGCCTCGATGAAGTCGATCGGAGCTCCGGCCAGAGCCTCGATCTCGGCCCGTTCGCGGGCGACGGCGAGCAGGGGCACCGAGAGATCGGCCGCCACCACACGCCCCCTGCCGCCGAGTTGGCGCGCGGCGACGATCGCGCAATCTCCCGCGCCGCAGCCGATATCGAGGAGGGCGCTGTCGACCCGTGGGCGGGCCTCCGCGAACAGGGCGGCGGTGAGGGGCGCGAAGACCGCATCGATCCGGCGCTGGTTGCGAGCCCAGCGCGCCCCGACCTCGCCGTTCCAGTATTCGCGCTGGGTGATTCCGCCATTCGCCATCATGACCCTTCCGTCATTGTCCCGGCCGATCCTACGGCAATCCGGCGGGACGGATCACAGCCCGGCCGAGCCGCCGTCGGAGCGCGGATCGTGGACCGCCTCGATCCGGCCGTTGCCGGGATGACGGATCAGCATGCCGGCATGGCCCAGCGAATCGATATAGGCGCCGCCGAGTTCCTCGATCTCGTGGCCCATCGCGCGAAGCTCGGCGATGCAGGACGGGTCGAACCGGTCCTCCACCTTCACGCTCAGCGATTCCGCGCCCCAGGTCCGGCCATAGAGCAGGCGCGGCGCATCGACGGCATCCGCCGGGCTCATCCCGTAATCGGCGTAGCGGGCGAAGATCTGGGCCTGGAACTGGGGCTGCCCGTCGCCGCCCATGCTGCCGTAGGACATCACGCGCCCGTCGTCGAAAGCGGCCAATCCGGGGATCAGGGTGTGGAACGGCCGGCGCCCCGGCTCCAGCGGATTGACCGCGCCCTTGTCGAGGGAGAACGAGGTGCCGCGGTTCTGCCAATGGATGCCGGTCTTCGGCAGGACGATTCCCGAGCCGTATTCCCAGTAGATCGACTGGATGTAGGAGACGGCGAGCCCGTCCTTGTCGATGGCGCCCATCCAGACCGTGTCGCCGTCGCCCGGTCCCTTGAGCGGCACGGAGGCGGCGCGGCGCATGTCGATCCGAGCCGCCTCGCGGTCGAGGCGCTCCGAGGTCAGGAAACTCGCCGGATCGACGCTCAACCGGTCGTAGTCGGTCACGGTGCGGTCGCGGATGGCGAAGGCGCGCTTCGTCGCCTCGATCAGCCCGTGATACTGCGCCGTGCTCTCCGGCCGGGAGATTGTCAGCCGGTCGAAGATTCCGAGGATGATCAGCGCCGCGAGGCCCTGGGTCGGCGGCGGGAAGTTGTAGATCGTCGCGTCGCGACGGCGCAGAGACAGGGCCTCGCGCTCTCGCGGCGCATAGGCTTCGAGGTCGGCCCGCGTCACCGGAGAGCCGAGGCGGTCGAGA
Organism: Methylobacterium sp. 77; assembly: GCF_000372825.1. NCBI lineage: Bacteria > Pseudomonadati > Pseudomonadota > Alphaproteobacteria > Hyphomicrobiales > Methylobacteriaceae > Methylobacterium > Methylobacterium sp. 77. Next base: position 610,608 of record NZ_KB910516.1, read on the forward strand.
TCGGCGGCGATCTCGCGGCCGAGGTCGCCCCGGTAGAAATCGTCGAGCCCGGCATGGGCCAGCTGTTCGAGCGTATCGGCCAGGGCCGGCAGGCGGCGCACGGCGCCGGCGGCGTAAGGCTTGCCCCCGTCGAGGAAGGTCTGCGCGAATCCGGGCTGGTCGTGCAGCGTATCGATCTCCTTCGGCACATAACGCGCCTCGGAGGGCGAGACCGCGCAGCCCTGTCGTGCATGGCGGATCGCATCCGACAGCAGCGTCTCCAGGGGGAGCCGTCCGCCGAGCGCCTTGGCGAGGTCGAGGGCCAGGCGCCAGCCGCCGATGGCGCCGGCCACGGTCAGCGCCGCATCCGGCCCTCGGGAGGGAATCGTCTCATGGCCCTGACTGCGATAACGGCCGACCGTGGCGAGGCTGCCGGCCGGACCGCACGCCTCGATGCCGCGCACGCGACCACCCGGTTCGCGCACCAGCCAGAAACCGTCGCCGCCAATTCCATTCATGTGCGGGTAGACGACGGCGATGGTCGCCGCCATCGCCGCCATCGCCTCGATGGCATTGCCCCCTTGCGCCAACACGATCTGTCCAGCGCTCGCGGCCAGATGATGAGGCGCGGCGACGGCGGCGGAGGAATAGACGGGGGTTTCGGGCATCGGGAACTCGGTGTGAGGGATCGCTGCGAGGATAATGTATTTTTGCGGCGGGTCGACCGCGGCATTCCCCTGCAGGAACCAGTCGCAGGGCATTGCGGCAACGTCGATTTCGGCGCGGGAAGCGCACCCTCGGCGGAGGTGGCGCACGCGGCTTCTAACGAGGCGATCACCCGATTCGTATTAATTTCGCCACACTGTTGTGGCGACGCATCAGGCCATGGCGTGGCTTCGACGTTCCAGAAAATCGGCCGCCGAGGGAGACGACGTCTCCCTGCAGGGCGAGACTGAACCGCATTCCAACCGGGCCGCTCCGCGCGGGCCGGGCTGGGTCGGCGCGCTCGTCGTCTGCACGGCGCTCGTCTCGGCCATCGCGACCTTCCTGATCCTCGCCGGCGTGATCCGTGTGACGCCGACGCCGACGATCGGCCTGACGCTGCTCGGCATCAACGTCTTCCTGGTCCTCGGCCTCTTCGTCATCATCGCCTGGGAGGCGCGGGTCTTCCTGCATGCGCGCCGGGCCAATGCGGCGGTGGCGCGCCTGCATACCCGCATCGTCGGCCTGTTCAGCCTGATCGCGATCCTGCCCACCGTCCTGCTCGCCGTCGTCGCGGCGGTGACGATCGATCGAGGCCTGTCGCTGGGCTTCACCGACCGCGTTCGCGACGTGGTGCTGAAATCGGTCGAGGTGGCCGACGCCTACCAGGAGAACCAGTGCCAGTCGCTGGCCCGCGAAATCCGCATCCTCACCGACGACCTCACCCGGGCACGGCCGAATTTCGACGTGAACCGGGAATGGTTCGAGAACTTCCTGACCACCCGGGCGACCGCGCTCGGCCTGCCCGTCGCCGAGATCATGCGCGGGCCGAACGAGCTCGTGGCACGGGCTAAGATCGACGTCCTGAAAGAGCGCCGGCTGCCCTCTGCCGCCGCCTTCGAGGAAGCGGCCAAATCCAACGAGACGATCTGCCTGAGGCCGAGCGAGGGACGGATCTTCGCCGCCCTGCTGCGGATGCCCGCCTATGACGGGGCCGTGCTGCTGGTGCAGCGCGAGGTGAGCCAGCTCGCCGTCGACTTCCCCGGCGTCTCGCGGGCGGCGGCGGCGGAATACCTCACCTACGATTCGCTCAAGCGCTCGATCCAGATCAGCTTCGCCTCGATCTTCGTGCTGATCGCCCTGATCGCGCTGCTCTCGGCGGTCTGGTTCGGGCTCAACTTTGCCAACCGGTTCGTGGCGCCGATCCGAAGGCTGATCAACGCGGCCGATCAGGTCGCCTCGGGCAATTTCTACGCCCAGGTCCCGGCCCGGAAGAGCGACGGCGATCTCGCCCATCTCGGCGAGAGCTTCAATAAGATGACCCAGGAGCTGCGCCGCCAGCATGACGGGCTGACGGCCGCGAGCGACCTCATCGACCGCCGCCGCCGATTCACCGAAGCCGTCCTGTCCGGGGTCTCGCCCGGCGTCCTCGGCGTCGATGCGGCGGGCATCGTCACCATCGCCAATCCTTCGGTCGAACGGACCCTCGGTCTCGCGGCGGATGCCATCGTCGGTAAGCCCCTGGTCCAGGCGGTGCCCGAACTCCAGGCCATCCTTCCCGAGGGCGGGGAGGGGCGCCTCCGCGCCCTGCAGCAGCAGATCCAGCTGACCCGCGACGGACGCGAGCGCACCGTCACCGTGCGCGTCACCAGCGAGCAGGCCCAGGGCGGTGCCCGTGGCTTCGTGGTGACCCTCGACGACATCACCGACCTCGTCTCGGCCCAGCGGACCTCGGCCTGGGCCGACGTGGCGCGCCGCATCGCCCACGAGATCAAGAACCCGCTGACCCCGATCCAGCTCTCGGCCGAGCGCATCCGGCGCAAGTACGGAAAGGTGATCGTCGCGGACAAGGACGTGTTCGACCAGTGCACGGCGACGATCATCCGCCAGGTCGACGAAATCAAGCGCATGGTCGACGAGTTCTCGTCCTTCGCGCGGATGCCCAAACCCGCGATCGCCCGGAACGACCTCAGCGAGATCGCCAAGCAGAACCTGTTCATGATGCGGGTGGCGCATCCCGACATGGATTTCGGCTTCACCGAGGCCGGTCAGGACCGCCTTCATGCCGCCTTCGACATCCGGCTCCTGTCGCAGGCGATCACCAACATCCTCAAGAATGCCGTGGAGGCCGTCTCGGCCGTGCCCGAAGCCGAGCTCGGCAAGGGCAGGGTCGATCTGCGCCTCCTCGTCGAGGACGGCTTCGCGGTGATCGAGATCACCGACAACGGCAAAGGCTTTCCGTTGGAGGGGCGCCAGCGGCTGCTCGAGCCCTATATGACCACGCGCGAGGGTGGCACCGGGCTCGGGCTCGCCATCGTCAGCAAGGTCCTCGAAGAGCATGGCGGGGGCATCGAACTGAACGACAATCCCGACGGTCGGGGCGGTCGCGTGCGGATGCGCGTGCCGCTCGACACCCAGGAAAAGACGCCGGAGGGTCGCCCCTCCGCACAGGCCGAGAAGGCTGCCGCACCGACGGCGCCCCCAATCGCGGAGATGACGTCATGAGCGCCGATATCCTGATCGTCGACGACGAGGCCGACATCCGCGACCTCGTCGCCGGTATCCTCGACGACGAAGGCCACCGCACCCGCACGGCCGGGGGCTCCGACGAGGCGCTGGCCGCCATCGAGGCGCGCCGGCCCCACCTCGTTTTCCTCGACATCTGGCTCCAGGGCTCGCGCCTCGATGGATTGCAGGTGCTCGACCAGATCAAGATCGGGCATCCCGACCTGCCGGTGGTGATGATCTCGGGCCACGGCAACATCGAGACGGCGGTGGCGGCCATCAAGGCCGGCGCCTACGACTTCATCGAGAAGCCGTTCAAGGCGGACAGGCTCATCCTGGTCGCCGAGCGCGCCCTCGAAGCCTCCCGCCTCAAGCGCGAGGTACGCGACCTGAAGGCGCGGTCCGGCCAGGCGAGCCGGCTCGTCGGCGGGTCCGTGGCGGTCAACCAGTTGCGCCAGACGGTAGAGCGGGTCGCCCCGACCAATGCCCGCGTGATGATCCTCGGCGCGCCGGGATCGGGCAAGGAACTCTCTGCGCGGACCCTCCACGGATCGTCAGCCCGTGCCAGCGGCCCCTTCGTCGTCATCAACGCGGCGATGATCACGCCGGAAACGATGGAGGCGGAACTGTTCGGCGTCGAAGCCGGGGAGGGTCGTGCCCGCCGGGTCGGTGCGCTCGAGGAGGCCCATGGCGGCTCCCTCTACATCGACGAGATCGCGGACATGCCGCGCGAGACCCAGAATCGCATCCTGCGGGTGCTGGTGGATCAGAACTTCCAGCGCGTCGGCGGCACGACGCGCGTGCATGTGGACGTGCGCATCATCTCCTCCTCGTCGCGCGACCTCGCCGAGGAAATCGCTGCCGGCCGCTTCCGCGAGGACCTGTTCCACCGCCTCTCGGTGGTGCCGATCCGGGTGCCGTCCCTGTCCGAGCGGCGCGAGGACGTGCCGGAACTGATCACCTTCTTCATGGAGCAGATCTCGGCCGCGACCGGCCTCGCCCGCAGGCGCATCGCGGAGGACGCCATGGCGGTCCTGCAATCGCATGACTGGCCCGGCAACATCCGTCAGCTGCGCAACAACGTCGAGCGGCTGATGATCCTCACCCATGCCGATCCGGAGCAGGAGGTGACCTCCGAAATGCTGCCCACGGAGATCGGCGCGCTCGTTCCGACGACGCCGAACGGCGCGGGTGGCGAGAAGCTGATGAGCCTCGCCTTGCGTGAAGCGCGGGAAATCTTCGAGCGCGAGTATCTGATCGCGCAGATTGCACGATTCTCCGGAAACATTTCGCGGACCGCCGAGTTCATCGGCATGGAACGGTCGGCACTGCACCGCAAGTTGAAGTCGCTCGGCATCGGACCTTGATGGACGATGCGTCTGCGTCCCCTTGCATGTAGACGACAATGACCGTGTAATAGCCGAGGTTGTCCGGTTTCACCGGGCGATCGGACATTCGAACCGACAAGAACCCGTCAGTCACGGCGGGCATCAGGTTTGCAAGAAGGATTAATAAAAATGGCGGGCGAACGCGCTCAGAATCTGCAGGACACGTTTCTCAACCATGTCCGCAAGAACAAGATCCCGCTCACGATCTTCCTCGTCAATGGCGTCAAACTTCAGGGCGTCGTGACGTGGTTCGACAACTTTTGCGTTCTTCTACGCCGCGACGGCCATTCGCAACTCGTCTACAAGCACGCCATCTCGACCATCATGCCCGGACATCCGGTCCAGTTGTTCGAACCGGACGAGACGGCGCCCGAGAAGGCGTGAGGCAGCGTCGCTAGTCTCCGCATGACGAAACGTCACCGTCCATCAGACGCCGAAGAACGGCTGAAGATCGAACACTGCCCTTGTTTGACGTCGGTAAAAGCCCATTCTCCGGATATTCAGGGGACAGGGTCGAACCACACTTCATGACGCAAATGACAACGCCGGGCGAAGCCCGGCTCCAGGCAATGGCCGCTCCCGAGGGTGAGATCGCGGCTGCGACCCATACGCTGGTGATCGGTCCCTATCTCACGCGTGCCGCCGCCCCCAAAGCGAGCGGGGCACCGGTCCTCGTCACACGCTCCAGCGACGCGAGAATCGACGAGGCGGCAGGCCTCGCCGCCGCGATCGAGCTGGACGTGATCGAAGCGATCATCGCACCGGTCTCGCGCATCCGGCCCTCCACCTATCTCGGCAAGGGCCGCGTCGAGGAACTCGCCGGACGGATCAAGGCCGAGGAGATCGGCCTCGTCGTGATGGATTGCGCCCTCTCTCCGGTGCAGCAGCGCAACCTGGAAAAGGCCTTCGGCTGCAAGGTCATCGACCGCACCGGTCTCATTCTCGAAATCTTCGGCCGGCGAGCCTCGACACGCGAGGGCACGCTGCAGGTCGAGCACGCCCATCTCGCCTACCAGAGAAGCCGGCTCGTGCGGTCCTGGACCCATCTCGAACGCCAGCGCGGCGGCTTCGGCTTCCTCGGCGGCCCCGGCGAGACGCAGATCGAGGCCGATCGCCGGATGATCCAGGAGCGGATGACCAAGATCGAGCGCGAGCTCGACAGCGTGACCCGCACCCGCGGCCTGCATCGCGAGAGCCGCGCGCGGGTGCCGTACCCGATCGTGGCGCTCGTCGGCTACACCAATGCCGGCAAGTCGACGCTGTTCAATGCCCTGACCAAGGCGGAGGTGATGGCCAAGGACATGCTGTTCGCCACCCTCGACCCGACGGCGCGGGCGACGAAGCTGCCGCACGGCGAGACGGTGATCCTGTCGGACACGGTGGGCTTCATCTCGGAGCTGCCGACCGCGCTCATCGCCGCCTTCCGCGCCACGCTCGAGGACGTGATCGAGGCCGATATCCTGCTTCATGTCCGCGACGTCAGCCACGTCGATTCGGAAGCGCAGGCGGAGGATGTCGGCGACGTGCTGCGGGAACTCGGCATCGAGACGACGGCGGAGCGAATCATCGAGGTCTGGAACAAGGCCGATCTGCTCGATGATTCGGAGCGCACCCGCCTGCTCAACCTGAGCGCCCAGGGACGAAGCGACCGGGACAGCGATGTGCCGATCCTGGTCTCGGCCCTGACCGGGGAAGGCTTGGCGGCCTTGTCGGGACGAATCGAGGCGCGAATCGCCAAGCGGCGCTCGACCTTCGCGGTGACCCTGGCGCCCGAAGACGGCGCGGCACTGAACTGGCTCTACGAAAACGCGGAAGTGCTGGACCGTCGCGCCGAGGAGGAGGGCACCATCCACCTCGCCATCCGCGTGGCGCCCGAGAAGGAGCCGCGCTTCCTCAACCGTTTCTCCAGCGCGCGAAAGCTGAGCCGGGCGGAGTAGCGGAGCGCATCCGCCGGTCCGGACGTAAAAAAGCCCGGCTCCTGAAGGGCCGGGGGTGAAGTTTCGGGTCTGAAACCGCTCCGAAGGGTGGATGGCACTCTTCGGAGTCGGCAGGAGCGACGTGGCTTACGGCTGCAGCACGCTGTTGATGACGTGGATCACGCCGTTCGACTGCATCACGTTGGCGATGGTCACCTTGGCGGTGTTGCCCTTGGTGTCGGTCAGGTACACGGCCTTGCCCTTGGTCTGAACCACGAGCGGCGTGCCCTGCACGGTCTTGATCTGGCCTTCACCGCCACCGTCCTTGGCGATCTTCATGAGGTCCTTGGCGGTCAGGGTGCCGGGGACGACGTGGTAGGTCAGGATCGAGGTGAGGGTCGCCTTGTTCTCGGGCTTCACCAGGGTCTCGACGGTGCCGGCCGGCAGCTTGGCGAAGGCGGCGTTGGTGGGCGCGAAGACGGTGAACGGGCCGGCGCTGGCCAGGGTGTCGACGAGGCCGGCGGCCTTCACGGCGGCGACGAGGGTGGTGTGGTCCTTCGAATTGACCGCGTTCTCGACGATGTTCTTGGAGGCATACATCGGAGCGCCGCCGACCATCGGGTTCTTGGCGAGCGCGGCCACCGGGAAGGCGGCGCCCATGGAGAAGGCGAGCGCGACGGCGGCGATCGTGGAAGCCATGGGGCGACGGGCGTGAGCGTTGGTCATGGAGCGTTTCCTCTTGGACTGATGCCCCTTCGAGGGGGGTCATCGCTCGTTACGGAGCGCGGAAGAGGAAAGTTTCGGAAGAGCTGGAAAAAGTCGCGGTGAGCCGGTGGATCGCGCCGTTCGAGCCGCCGGCGGGGCCGGGACGACTTGCTGCTCCGATGACGACTTGCTGCTCCGATGACGACTCGCGCCCGATCCCATCGACGAGCCACGGACATCGACGACCAGGCAAACGAAAGCCCGTCCGACCAGAAGGTCGGGCGGGCTTTCGCGATTTGCGTAGCGGCGAGGATGAACCTCGCCGCATGGCTCGTGATCAGTACGTCTCTGATCAGTACTTGCGGATGATCGGCGCGGCAGCGGCGACCGGGGTCGGCGAGTACAGCGGAGCGATGATGCGGAACCAGCCTTCGGTGGCTTCGCCGGCGCGGGTCGCGGAAGCGACGGTACGGGCGCCGTAGGCCTGGACGGTGAACGGTCCGAAGTCGTAGCCGATGAGGCCACCCATGCGGAAGTAGCCGCGGTCGCCAGCAGCAAGGCTGAACGCGCTGGTGTCGAAGTTATAGGTGCCGTAACCGATGGCGCCGATCTCGAACTTGCCGAACTTCTTGGTCGCGGTGAGGTCGAGGTTGAGCGAGTCGGAGATGTTGAACGGACCGAAGGTGTTGCCGAAGCCCACCGTGTTGCCGCCGCCGGAGAAGCGACCCGGCGAGTCGTAGACGTTGGCGGTCAGGTTGGCGGTCAGGTTGTAGCCATCACCGGTGTAGCTGCCGGCAACGCCGAAGCGGTAGGTGTTGGAGGACAGCTGGCCGAGGACCGGAGCGCCGGCAAATGCGCCGTTGTTCTGCACGAGAACGCCGCGATCGCCATTGAGGTCGTTCAGGTAGGCGCCGCCGAGCAAGCTGACGCCGAAGTTGTTGCCGAGATCGAAGGCCCAGATGCCGCCGACGAACGTACCGACGTTGATCGAGAGATCCTTGATGCCCGTGGGGCCGCCGCGCTTGCCGAAGGCAAAGACGGTCGGGGGAGCAACGAGCAACTCGATGCGGCCGCCGAGCGGAACCAGCGGGGTCGACCAGACGAGCACGGGAATGTTCACGCCGACGTCGACGGCACCGACGTCGTTGCTGCGGTACACGAAGGTGTTGAGGGCGTAGATACCCTCGGGCAGCGGAGCGCCGGTGGCGAGGCCGACCTGCTCACCGGGAACGGTGGTGGTCTGAGCGTAAGAAGCCGTAGCAGTCATGCCCATGGTGAGCGCGAGCGCTCCGGTGGCAAGCCAGTTCTTCGTCATTTTCTATGTCCTTCCCAAGGATTTCAGGCGCCCGCCACGCAGTCCTACGAACCATCTTGCTGTTGCGCTGCGTTTTCGCAGCTTGTTCGCAACCGGTTCGTAGGGCCCCCCTTGCGGCCCGAATTCGTGTCTCAACGCTCAGAACTATTCTACAGGACGGATCGGATTGACAGTCCAATGCTTGGGATCGAGGCAGTTCCAAATCGACCGTTGCGGAAAAGCCGCAATTTGGGCGCGGTGCAGCGCAAGGTTTTGTTAACTTTATCAGCAGGAAACCGCCGGGCATGGCGTCGCATTAAGCAAGGCGTCGGCAAAATAGCGCTGAATGGTCAAGCTGTTGCGCCAGACCGGGCGACCGGGACGATTGCGCAACGGGATATGGCGGCTTGCGCAAGCCGGAGCGACCGGAACCGGGCTTCGTCCAGGGCCTGTGCGCCGCAACAAGCCCCTCGTCGCGCGCCACGGTCGAATCAAGCTTGGCCCGGACGGGACGCGGCGCCTATTCCGCCGCGTCCCGTCCCTTGGACGCGATCTCGGCGAGGGGCCGGCGGGCCAGCACGTCGCGCAGGAACCGGCCGGTATGGCTCGCCTTCGACTTGGCGATCTGCTCCGGCGTGCCCTCGGCGACGACGACACCACCGCCATCACCGCCCTCGGGACCCATGTCGATGACCCAGTCGGCGGTCTTGATGACCTCGAGGTTGTGCTCGATCACCACAACGGTGTTGCCCTGATCGACCAGTTCGTGGAGCACTTCCATGAGCTTGGCGACATCGTGGAAGTGAAGGCCGGTGGTCGGCTCGTCGAGGATATAGAGGGTGCGTCCGGTCGCGCGCTTCGAGAGTTCCTTCGAGAGCTTCACCCGCTGCGCCTCGCCGCCCGACAGGGTGGTGGCCTGCTGGCCGACCTTGACGTAGCCGAGGCCGACGCGGGCCAGCGTCTCCATCTTCTCGCGGATGGTCGGCACCGCCTTGAACAGGTCGGCCGCCTCCTCGACGGTCATGTCGAGCACGTCGGCGATGGAATGGTTGCGGTACTTCACCTCCAGCGTCTCACGGTCGTAGCGGCGGCCCTTGCAGACGTCGCAGGTGACGTAGACGTCCGGCAGGAAGTGCATCTCGATCTTGATGACGCCGTCGCCCGAGCAGGCCTCGCAGCGCCCGCCCTTGACGTTGAAGGAGAAGCGACCCGCCTGGTAACCGCGCGCCTTGGCCTCCGGCAGACCGGCGAACCAATCGCGAATCGGGGTGAAGGCGCCGGTATAGGTCGCCGGGTTCGAGCGCGGGGTGCGGCCGATCGGCGATTGGTCGATGTCGATGACCTTGTCGAGATTCTCGAGTCCCTCGAGGCGGTCGAACGGGGCCGGGTGCTCCATGGCGCCGTTGAGGGATTTGGCCACCGCCTTGTAGAGCGTGTCGATGATGAGGGTGGACTTGCCGCCGCCCGAGACGCCCGAGACGCAGGTGAAGGTGCCGAGCGGGATATCGACGCTGACGTCCTTCAGGTTGTTGCCGCGGGCACCGACGAGGGTCAGCTTGCCCTTCTTCGCCTTGCGCCGGGCGGTGGGCGTGCGCACGCTCATCTCGCCGGTGAGGTATTTGGCGGTGAGCGAGGCCGGGTTCTTCAGCACCTCCTCCGGCGTACCCTGCGCGATGATCCGGCCGCCATGGATACCGGCGCCCGGGCCCACATCGACCACGTAATCCGCCTGCAGGATGGCGTCCTCGTCGTGCTCGACGACGATCACCGAGTTGCCGAGGTCGCGCAGGCGCTTCAGCGTGCCGAGCAGGCGCTCGTTGTCGCGCTGATGCAGGCCGATGGAGGGCTCGTCGAGAACGTAGAGCACGCCCGTGAGGCCCGAGCCGATCTGCGAAGCGAGGCGGATGCGCTGGCTCTCGCCGCCCGAGAGCGAGCCCGAGCCGCGGGCGAGGGTGAGGTAGTCGAGGCCGACATCGACGAGGAAGGTCAGCCGATCGCGGATCTCCTTGAGGATGCGGAAGGCGATCTCGTTCTGCTTGTCCGTGAGCTTGTCGGATAGTTCCGAGAACCAGCGATGCCCCTCGCGCACCGAGAGCCCGGTGACCTCGCCGATATCCTGCAGGGCGACCTTGACCGACAGGGCCTCGATCTTGAGCCGCTTGCCGCCGCAGGAGGCGCAGGGAGTCTCGCTCATGAACCGGGCGATCTCGTCGCGCGAGGCGTCGCTCTCGGTCTCCTTGTAGCGCCGTTCCAGATTCGGGATCACGCCCTCGAACGGCTTGTTCACCTCGTAGGCGCGCATGCCGTCATTATAGGCGAAGCGGATCGACTCACGGCCGGAGCCATAGAGGATCACCTTGTGCGCCGTCTCCGGCAGGTCGGACCAGGGCGATGTGGTCTTGAAGCCGTAATGCCCGGCCAGCGCGTCCAGGGTCTGACCGTAATAAGGCGAGGTCGATTTCGCCCAGGGGCCGACGGCGCCGCGCTTGAGACTGAGCTTGACGTCCGAGATCACGAGCTCGGGGTCAATCCTCATCTCATGGCCGATACCGCCGCAGGTCGGGCAGGCTCCGAACGGATTGTTGAACGAGAACAGCCGCGGCTCGATCTCGGCGATGGTGAAGCCGGAGACCGGACAGGCGAACCGCGAGGAGAAGGTGATGGTCTCGCCCTCGGACGGATCGGCGAACTCGATCAGCGCGATGCCGTCGGCCAGTTCCAGAGCCGTCTCGAACGAATCGGCGAGACGCGCCGCGATGTCGGAGCGCACGACGAGGCGGTCGACCACCACGTCGATATCGTGCTTGAGCTTCTTGTCGAGCTTCGGCGCGTCATCGATCGGGTAATACTCGCCGTCGATGCGCAGGCGCTGGAAACCCTTCTTCTGGAACTCGGCGATCTCCTTGCGGTACTCGCCCTTGCGGCCGCGCACCACCGGAGCCAGGAGATAGAGCCGGCTCTTCTCGGGCATCGCCAGCACCCTGTCGACCATCTGGCTGACGGTCTGGCTCTCGATCGGAAGCCCGGTGGCCGGCGAATAGGGGATGCCGACCCGCGCCCAGAGCAGGCGCATGTAATCGTAGATCTCGGTGACCGTCCCCACGGTGGAGCGCGGGTTCTTCGACGTCGTCTTCTGCTCGATGGAGATGGCCGGCGAGAGCCCGTCGATCTGGTCGACATCGGGCTTCGACATCATCTCGAGGAACTGGCGGGCATAGGCCGAGAGCGATTCGACGTAGCGGCGCTGGCCTTCCGCGTAGATCGTGTCGAAGGCGAGCGACGACTTGCCCGAGCCGGACAGGCCGGTGAAGACGACCAGCTTGTCGCGCGGGATCGTGAGATCGATGTTCTTGAGATTGTGCTCGCGCGCGCCGCGGACAGCGATGACACGGCGATCCTGAACTCCGTCGAACAGCTTCTGAAGCTTGGCGTCGTCCGCGGCATCGGCATGCTTCGCGGCGGCTTTGGCTCTGGCCATGAGGTCTCTTCGCGGTGGGATGGGCGAGCGGCGGCACCGGAACTCTCGCCGGATATCGGGGAATATGTCGTCCGCCCAGGCGGGATCGGCAAGTGCCAGTTCGGCATGCGGGTGCCGGGCGCCGAGATGTCATGCGTTCAGTGCAGTATCCACGTACGGATCGGACCTGTCAGACTCGCGAAGCGTATTCGGAAAGCCGTCGACAAGCATCCGGAGCCGGACTGGTGCAACAATGAATTTTGCGCAATCGAAACGCTGCGTATTCAGATTTGATCGCCCAGCCGATGCACACGCAATCGATCAGATTTATCGAATGAATGCACGGATGAGTTTCAGATTTAACGATTTATTATGTCGCCACAAACAAAATGAATGCATAACGCAGGCGACATCGATCTCGAAGCAAGAACCCGTCGTCAAGCTCAGATCTCATCTGCGATCCTCGCGATCACCGTCCGACGAGAAGAGTCAAACACCATGTTCAATGGCTGGGGCACGTCGGCAATCGAAGCAAAAGCGAAGCTCGATGCCGTCGATCGTTCGAACGGGATCATCGAATTCGCCCTCGACGGCACGATCCTCATGGCCAACCAGAACTTCCTCGATGCGGTAGGCTACACGCTGGACGAGATCAAAGGCCGTCATCACAGCCTGTTCGTCGAAGCGGATGAGAGGAACAGTCCCGACTACCTGCAATTCTGGGCCGATCTGCGCACCGGACGCTTTCAGGCCGCGGAGTATCGTCGGCTCGGTAAAGGCGGTCGGGAAATCTGGATCGAGGCGTCCTACAACCCCGTCCTCGACCGGAGCGGAAAACCCTACAAGGTGATCAAGCTCGCGACCGACGTCACCCGACGCAAGATCGAGGATGCGGATCGCAAGGGCCAAGTCGAGGCGATCGGCAAGTCCCAGGCGGTGATCGCGTTCGACCTCGACGGTACCATCCTCGACGCCAACGACAATTTCCTGACGGCTCTGGGTTACACGCTGCCCGAGATCGTCGGCCGGCATCATCGGCTCTTCGTGGAGGAGACGGCCAGGGAGGGCGCGGCCTATGCCGAGTTCTGGAATGCCCTCAAGCGCGGCGTGTACCAGGCCGGGCAATTCAAGCGAATCGCGAAGGACGGCCGCGAGATCTGGATCGAGGCATCCTACAACCCGATCCTCGACGCGAGCGGACGGCCCTACAAGGTGGTGAAGTTCTCGACCGACATCACCGCGCAGATCACGCTCCTCACCGATCTCAAGCTCATCATCGAGCGGAATTTCAGCGCCATCGACCAGGCTCTCGCCATTTCCAGCGATGCCTCGTCGTCAGCCACCGACGCGGCTCAGTCGACGGCCGAGAACGTGCAGACCGTGGCTGCGGCAGCCGAGGAACTGGCAGCCTGCGTCGCGGAAATCTCGCAAAGCATGGCGAAATCGCAGGAAGCGACGGACGAGGCCAGCATCCAGGTTCAGGCGGCCGGGCACTTCACGCAGCAGCTTTCCGATGCGGCCACCGCCATGGGCGGCATCGTCGGCCTGATCCGCACCATCGCCGGCCAGATCAATCTGCTGGCGCTCAATGCGACGATCGAATCGGCCCGCGCCGGCGAGGCCGGTCGAGGGTTCGCCGTGGTGGCGCAGGAGGTGAAGAACCTCGCCAATCAGGCGGCCCGCGCCACGGAGCGGATCACCGGCGAGATCGACAGCGTTCAGACGATCTCGAAGCAGGTCGTCGCCGCCCTCGGTACGATCGGCACTTCGGTGGAGACGATGCGCGATCACGTGGTCTCGACCGCTGCGGCGGTGGAGGAGCAGAGCGTCGTCACCCGTGACATGTCCTCGAACATGCAGGTGGCGGCAGGCGCGGTCAGCACGATCGCGCAGAATGTCCGCGGCATCTCCGGATCCGTCCTCAGCGTCTCCGACGCCGTCGGCACGACCAAGAACGCCGTTCGGGTTCTGGCCCGCTGACAGCGCCCCATCGCAGGACCTGCGGCCGGAGCGATCGCGCTCCGGCCCGTTGACGGGCGTACCGGGCGGCGTCTTTCCGTCTAAAGGCCGCCCTGAAAGCCGCATAACGGCGCGACGACCCTGCAGATCAGGCCGCCCGGCTCGTAATCGATGGAGACCTCGCCACCGACGGCGCCGGCGAGCCCGCGCTCGATGAGGCGCGAGCCGAATCCCTTCCGGGTCGGGGGCTGGACCGGCGGGCCGCCCTGTTCGGACCATGTGATGTGGATCGTGTCGTCCCCGCCGACGCCCGCCACGCTCCACTCCACGATCACCCGGCCGTCCGGTCGGGACAGGGCACCGTACTTGGCCGCATTGGTGGCGAGTTCGTGCATCATCAGGGCGAGCGACAGGGCCGCCTTGGAGCCGATGACGATCTCCGGCCCCGACAGGTGGAACCGGCCGGGCTGGTGGTCGTCGTGGAGGGACAGCGCGCTCGTCACGACGGCCGACATTCCGGCACTCTCCCGCTCTCCGGTCAGCAGGATATCGTGGGCCTTGCCGAGGGCGATCAGGCGCGCGGCGAGAGCGTGTTTCGCGGCCTCGATATCGGTGACGTTCCGCAGGCTCTGCGAGGCGATCGCCTGAACCATCGCGAGCGTGTTCTTCATGCGGTGGCTGAGTTCGCGGTTGAGGATGCGCTGCTGCTCGTCCGCCTCGATCCGGGTCAGACCGCTCCAGGCCCGCTCCGCCACTTCCCGAACGAAGACGATCTCACCGTGGGTCCAGGCGCGCGGGGCCGATTCCGTCGCGTAGAGAACGCCGACGAGACGGCCACGCTGGAGCAGGGGCACCGAGATGACCGCCCGCACGCCCCGGGCGATGTAGAGTTCCGCATCCGCCTCGAGATCGGACGCGCTGCCGAGATCGGCCACCGCCAGCACCTCTCCGCGCCGGAGGCTGGCGATGCTGACGGGAAACTCCTCCAGCCTCAGGGTTCGCGTCGGAAGCGCCGCTCCGTCGGACGACCACGCATGGGCGACCGTCACCAGCCCCGCCGCGAGGTCGACCGTGCCGTAGCCGGCACTCGTCGTGCCGAGGGTCCGGCCCAGGATCTCGGCCGTCATGGTCACGACGTCGGCGTTCGAGCGCAGGTCGCGCAGACGGTCACCGAGGCTGATCAGCGCTTCGCGGCGCGCATCCGCCAGCTTCTCCTCGGTAATGTCCTCGATCATCGCGGTGGCATGGACCGCATCGCCCAACGTCTGTGAGACGAGGTTGACCCGAGCCCAGATGATCCGGCCGTCCCGCCGCCGGTAGCGCTTCTCGAAGCGGTCCTGCATGGTCTCGCCGGTGGCCAGACGCTGGTGCAGGGCCTCGCGCTGCGCGGCATCCTCGCTCGGAGTCCACTGGGCGAGGGAGCGCCCGACGATCTCGGATTCCGGAGCGCCCCAGATCTCGCAGAGCTTGGCGTTGACCCTCAGAGCCAGGACGCTGCGGGGATCGAACTGGACGATCCCGACATTGGCGCCCTCGAAGACCGCGCGGAACTGCGCCTCGAGCTGGCTTCGCACGGTGACGTCGAGCATCGCACCGATCATCCGCAGCGGCGCGCCCTCCGCATCTCTGACGAGATGGCCGCGATCCAGCACCTCCGCGTAGGACCCATCCCCCTTCAGGAAGCGATACTGGTGGTTCCACTTGTCCACGCGCCCTTCCAGCACGGCGTTCAGGCCGGCGGAGACGACGGCGCGATCGTCGGGATGGATGTTGCCGACCCACCAGGCGGAGCCGGGGCCGACATGATCCGGAGGCCAGCCGTAGGCTGTCTGGAGCGCCTCGCTCCAGACGATGGCATCGCGCTCCAGATCCCAGTCCCAGACCACGTCGTTGGTCGCCGCGGCCAAGAGCCGGTAGCGTTCATCGGCCGATCGCCCATCGATGGGAGACGGTCCATCGGGAGCTTCCCCCGTGCGGATGGCGACTTGCCCGTCGATGCTGTTATGCCCGTCGATGACATCTTGCCTATCGATGGCACCTTGCCTGTCGGCGGTGATGTCCCGGACGACGCCGACCATGCGCGAGGGGCGACCGTCCCGGAACGCGCAGCGGCCCCTGTCGGCGAACCAGCGGACGGGTTCCCCGTCGCGTCCGCCGATGCGGTATTCGGTGGCGAAGACGCCGTCGCCCGCAGGATCGAGACACGCCTGAAACGCGCCGTCGACGCGGTCGCGGTCGTCGGGATGCAGGCGGTTCAGGAAATTGTCGGTGAAGCTGACCGGCCCTTCGGCGAAAGCGCCGAACATGCCGCGCAACCGCCCATCCCAGTACATGCTCCCGCGCGGAAAATCGTAGTCGTAGACGCCGATGGCAGCGGCTTCCAGCGCCAGAAGCAGGCGCGAATCGTCACCGCCGTCGATCGGATCGACGGCCATCGCCAGTGCTGGCGACGCAAGATCGCGACGGCTCCTTCGGCGGGGTGGAGGTGCGTTCGCGGTGGTCATCGGATGCGGGTCTTGCTCCGGCACTCGCTGTCACATGAGATGCCGTGAGATCGCGCATCGGACAAGTCTGGCCGCGAGCTTGCGCAAGATCATCCCGCTCTCCCTGTCACTCATGTCGGATCAACACCTGAGCATCGTCGGCACGTCCCGAACCGAACCACCTCGTTCGCCCCTGCCGTCATGCGATGCCCGCCTCTCCTCAGACCGCTTCCGCCGACTGGACCGGGTCTGTCTGGCGCGGCTGGGTCGGCGGATCGACGAAGAGCATGCGGCCGTCTGCATCGTAGACGGCGCCGAGGACGGTCTCGAAATGGCTGACCACGGCGCCGTGGCACTCGCAGGCCACCTGCTGGATTTGGGCTCGATTCAGGATGGTGATGCGTCCGCGGCCGACCTCGATCAACCCCTGCACCTGCAGAGTCCGCAGGATCCGGGTCAGGTAGGTGCGCTGGACGCCGAGCATGTTGGCGAGGAGTTCGTGGGTGACCGGAAGCGCGTCGGTGCCGATCCGGTCCTGCAGTGTCAGCAGCCAGCGCAGGCAGCGCTCCTCGATCGGGTGGAGGGCGTTGCAGGCCACCGATTGCAGTACCTGCCCGAGAAGGCAGTCGGCGTAGCGGGTAAAGAGGTTGCGAACGGTCGTCGAGCGCTGCTTGGCATCCTGCAGCCTCGCCGCATCGAGCCTCAGGACCGGTCCGCCGATCTGCACCAGAGCCGTGCTGAAGGCCGGCAGGCGGCCATGGCTGACGACCCCGCCCACGGCGCCCTCCCGCCCGATCGTGGCGGTTTCCGCGCTTCGACCGTCACGCATGGAGACGATCAGCGTGATGACCGTCTGCTCGCAGGGAAACGAGATCAGCGAGACGCTCGATCCGGCGCTGAACAGGGTATCGCCGCGTCGGACGACGGCAGGTTCCAGATAGGGAATGAGAAGTCCCCGATCTTCGGGGGAGAGCGCCTTCAGGAGGAGATTGCCTTCGATGAAGGACTCTGTCGACGGTAGCATCGGATACGCTGTGTTCACCTTCTGTATCGTTGCATATCGTACCGGCGTCGCAACGTCTGTCTATTCATATACCGAACGCTTGAGAATATCGTCTCCGTGACACGATTTGAGGCTCCGGAATGCCCTGCGGACCGCCGGAGCGCGGCTCGTCCGGGCGGCCGCCGCTCGCATCGCGATCAGGCAGCCGAGCCGTCGCGGCTCCGGTTCAGCCCTGACCGGCTTCGTCGCCTTCGCCGATGCAATCGAGCGCCCGCTCCACCGCCCTGACCGCATCGCGCAGATTCCGCACGGTGTGCTCCATTTCCCGGCGCGGGCGGCCCATGGCAGCGGCGCGCTCGGTGACACCCTGCAGAAGCTCCAGGGCGGCGAACAGATCGTCGGCAACCGCGACCACGTCGCTGATCTGCGGGGCCGGGACGGCTCGGGGGCGGGCGAAGGGGACCACGTTGTTCATGTCGGACAATGTGTCGCCGATAGCGGGGCGGAGCACCAGATCCAGCAGCGGCCATTCCCCACGATTGAGGCTCCGAAGACCGACTGTCGTGGAGTGTAGTGAGCGTTTTCGTGGCGCGGGAACATCACTCTGCCGGTAAGCTGAGACGGTTCGTTATCCTTGTGCTTGACGCGACTGCCTCCCCGGCACCACGACAGGGCCGATCGGTCCAGCAGGACCAGCAGCCCAGGAACCTCCGATGCGTCCCAGTGCCTTCATCGTCGCCGCCAGCCTGCTCTGTGCCCTCGGCGCCTGCAACAGCGCCGACCGCAGCGGCCTTTCGGACAGCTTCAGCGTCGAGAACTACCGCCGCTCGAACGACACCAACGGCACCCAGACCCGCCGCGACGTGAACCGCCAGTACACCGCCCCGTCGATGCCCTCGATCATCAACCGCGGCAGCTGAGGCGGTCCCTCAGTTCTTCCCGAGGGCGTCCGCGAAGGCGATCATGCGGTTGCGGGCGTAGGTAGGAAGTCCGGCACTGATCGAGGTGCCGGTATTGAAGGACGAATTGCCCATCAGCACCTGCGCCGGCAGGAGGTTCTTCAGCACCGGCACGCGGGCATATTCCTGCTTGCGGTCGAGGACGTCGGCCTTGATCGCGAGGGCCATATAGGTCGTGACCACGGTCTTGCCGGGATCGTTCGGCATCGGCTGGAACACGGCCAGGAACTTGCCGAAGCGCAGGATCTGGTTGACCCAGAAGATCGTCTGTTCGAGGCCGCCGGCCACCGGCGTATCGATCCTGGTGAGCGCGCCGAGGCTCGAAGCCTCCGAGGCCGGCAGGGTCCGCAATTCGCTCTGGAACGAGACGAACTCGGCGACTTTCTTCGAGGCACCGTCTTCCAGCTTGTTGGCGAGCTTCACCCCGAGCGGCAGCTTCCCCTCGAGGTCGTAGCGGGATTCGATGCAGGCGGCGGCGCCCTCGCACCAGGCCCGGTCGGGGCGCCGGGCGAAGGCGGCGGCCGGGTCCTTGGTCGGCGTCACGTCGGCGGGGTTCAGGGTCTTGTGCTTGATGACGGGGTCCATCCTGGCGACGAAGCCGAGATTGGCGAAGGCCGAGAGATCGATCGACTCGGCGGGTTTGGCCACCACGAACCGACCCTGCGCCACGTAGACCTTCAGGGTCTCGTGCCGCTGCTTCGAGACGCCGTTGAGGGTCACGGTGTAGTCGGGCTCGGCATAGGCGGGGTAGGGCGCCAGCGCCGCCTGTTCGGCCGGCCGTAGCTTCCGCCATTCGAGATAAGGCGTCAGGCCGCTCTCGGGGTTCGACGGCGTGTCCCGGTGATCGGTGAACAGGATCGTGCCGGGCTTGAGGCCCGCGACGCCCGACGGCTCGATCGCGGCCACCTCCTTGATCCGGTCGGCGGGAACCTGAAGCTTCATCCCCTCCTGCGCGGAAGCCGGCGCGCCGAGCGCCAGGGCGTGAACGAGGAGAAGAGTCTGGGCAAGGACACGTGTCGCCGGAAGCTGCGTCTTCACGTCGGGGCCTCGGTTGCTGAGGAAGGGAGGAGATCCGCGCCTCAGTAGCGCGGGTCATCGCCGAACAGGTAGTCGGGATCGCGGCGCCGGGCGCGGGGTGGTTCGTCGTCGCCGAAGGGCGAGCGCTGGGTCCCCGGCCAGGCCTGGCTGCGCGAGCCCTCATAGACATCGCCCTGCGCACGGCGGCTGCGCGGCTGGGCCTGGCGCTCGCCGAACGGGTCGAGCGGGTCGGCCTCGGGCGTGCGCCGGGTGGTGAGGTTGCCGAACACGTCGCCGGCCGTATCGGCGCCGTCGTCGAGCCCGCCGATATCGCCATCCTCGGAATCAGGCCGCATGGCGGTCTGCACCTCGCGCGGCAGTAGGCGGTACTGAGTGTCGGCCATGCGGCCGTCGCTGAGCCGGAAATGCTCGAGGAAGCCGCCGCCGGAGACCCGCTCGCCGCTGCGGGGGTCGATGGGCAGGTCGGCCAGCGAGCGCTTGGCTTCCGGAGAGGGCGGCGCGAGGTTGGTGCGCGCCACTCCGTTGGCCCAGGCGGCCTGGAGGATCGTGCCTGCGATCGGCACGGAGAGATGGCCGCCGGTCTGGCCGCGCCCGAGCGTCCTGCGGGTGCCGTCGGCATTGTCGTAGCCGACCCAGACCACGATGGTGATCTCGTTGGTAAATCCGGCGAACCAGGCGTCGTTCTCGTTCTCCGAGGTGCCGGTCTTGCCGGCGATCGAGCCCGAGAACCGGGCGAGCGCCGCCGCCGTGCCGTGATTGGTCACCCCCTGCAGCATCGTCTTGAGCTGGTAGAAGGCGACCTTGTCGGCGGAGCCGATCCGCACCGGCTCCTTGGGCTCGCGCTTGTAGAGAACCTTGCCGTCGCGCTCGACCGCCTCCAGCGCATAGGGTGCCGGCCGGGCGCCCTCGTTGGCCACTGCCGCGTAGAAGGCCGCGAGGTCGACCATGCGCACCGGCTGCGAGCCGAGGACGAACGGGTAGTAGCGCTCGCATTCGGCATAGAGCTGCGCTTCCAGCGCGAGGTCGCAGATGCGGGTGAGGCTGGCGGGTGGCGTATCGGCGATGCCGCCCTGGAGAAGGCGCGCTGTGACGAGGTTCTTCGAGAATTCGAGGCCGCGCCGCAGGGTCGTCGCGCCCGACCCGCCGCCGTCGTAGTTCTTCGGGCTCCAGGACTGGCCGACGCCGCCGATGGGCGGCAGGGTGACGCTGGCATCCATCACCAGGGTGTTGGGCTGGAGGCCGGCATTCAGCGCCGCGAGGTAGGTCAGCGGTTTCAGGGTCGAGCCGGGCTGCCGCACGGTCTGGGTCACGCGGTTGAGCTGGCTCAGCGGATAGGAGAAGCCGCCATCCATGGCCAGGATCCGACCGGTGCGGTTCTCCAGCACCATGGCGGCCCCCTGGACGGAGGGACGCACGCGGATATCGGCGCGGAGCACCTTGGCCTTGGCGTCGCGCAGCTTGACCCGCACCACGTCGTAGGTCTGGAGACGGCCCTTGGCGATGCCGGGATCGAGGCTGACGATGCGGCCGTCGGCGAGCCCCGCCTTGACCGCGCCGCGTCCGGTATCGAGCACCACGGCGAGCGGCCAGTGCACGTCGTAGAGCACTGGCCGCGCGCTCTCGAGAGCACGCTGCCAGACGGGCTTCTGCGGCGCCGGCTTCGACCCGGCAACCGTCGTCGGAGGCTTGGGTTTCGCCTCGCCGCCGACGACCAGCGGGACCGACTGGACCGATCCCTCCACCGCTGGCGTGGCCCCACCGAGCTTGGCGATGCTATCGGCGAGGTTGAATTCCGGCCCGTCGTAGCGCTGGCGCCCGGTGGAGCGCTCGTAATTGGCGAGCCCGTCCTGGAGGGCGCTTTCCACGGCGGTCTGAAGGCCGGCATTGATGGTCGAGCGGACCACGTGCGAGGCGGAGGTGAGGGAGTCGATGCCTGCGAAGGTGCGCGCCTCGCGGGCGAGGTGATCGACGAAGTAGAACCCCGAATCCCGCCGCGTCGTCTCGATCGGCTTCAGCCCGAGAGGCACGTTGGCGGCCTCGCTCAACTGCGCATCGGTGATGACGCCCTCATCCTTCATCCGCGCCAGCACATAGGCGCGGCGCTCCTTGGCGCGGTCGGGGTACTTGTCCGGATTGTAGAAGTTCGGCCCCTTGGGCATGCCGCCGAGCAGGGCCGCCTCCGGCACGGTGAGCTGCCCCACCGATTTGCCGAAATAGCTCCTCGCCGCCATCTCGATCCCGTAGGAGCCGCGGCCGAGGTAGATCCCGTTGAGGTAGAGTTCGAGGATCTGCGGCTTGGCCAGGATCTGCTCGAGGCGGGAGGCCACGATCATCTCGCGAATCTTGCGCTCGTAGGTGACGTCGTCGCCCACCGACAGGTTCTTGACCACCTGCTGGGTGATGGTGGACCCCCCCGCCGGGCGCCCAGGCGAGGCGAGGTTGCCGATGAAGGCGCGGATGACGCCGCGCTCGTCGATGCCGTGATGGGTCTCGAAGCGCTTGTCCTCGGCGGCGACGAAGGCCTTCTGCACCATCGCCGGCACCTCGGAGATCGGCACGGTGAGGCGACGTCCGTTGGCCTCGAACGCCTCGGCGTAGCGCTTGCCGGCGCCGTCGAGGATCAGGCTGGCGCCGGGAAGCTTGCGGTCCTTGAGGTCCTGCGCGGAGGGCAGGTCGGCCACCGCCTTGTTGTAGAAGTCGATGACCTCGGCCGCGTCGAAGGGCGAGTCCTTCGGGTTCTCGCCCTTGCAGAACTGGCGGTAGCTGGTGTTGAGCTCGCCGATATCGAGCCCGTGCAGGAGCTTGGGCGCGGAAGCACCGGCAATGGCGGAGGGGTCCTCCATCGCGGTGGAGATCAGCTCGTCGAGGTTGATGTCCTCGATGTCGAAGGACTTGCGCATATGGGCGCAGCCGTCGCGCAGGATCTGCACCACCTGCGCCTTGTCGGCGATCGGATCGAACTGCGTCTTCAAGGCATCGGGCCGCGTCGTCACCTGACTGAGCGTCAGCGCCGTCGCAAACAGCTTGATCAGGATGATGTTCATCGAGGGGCAGGCACCGGATTCCAGGACGCGTCACAGAATTGGCAGCGATCCGATCGGGACACGCAACGCATTGCAGCGAAGAAGGGCTGCACAAGGCGGCTGATTTAAGGAGATCGCCTCGACGGCGGGCAACCGCAACGCTTTCTCCGGCGACGCGGTTAGGGGAGGATGCGCCCCTCGGCGCGGCACGTCGGAGCCTAGCCGCATGATCAAGGACCTCTGGTACAAGAACGCCGTCGTCTACTGCCTGTCGATCCGCACCTTCCTGGATGCGAGCGGCGACGGGATCGGCGATTTCGAGGGGCTCGAACGGCGGCTCGATTATCTCCAGGGTCTCGGGATCACCGCGATCTGGCTGATGCCGTTCCAGCCGTCGCCGAAGCGCGACGGCGGCTACGACATCACCGATTACTACGGGGTCGACCCCGATTACGGCTCGCTCGGCGATTTCGTCGCCTTCACGCACGCGGCCAAGCAGCGGGGCCTGCGCGTCATCATCGACCTCGTGGTCAACCACACCTCCGACCAGCATCCGTGGTTCCAATCGGCCCGATCCGACCCGGATTCGCCTTACCGCGACTGGTATGTCTGGTCGAAGACGGAGCCCGCCAATGCCGACGAGGGCATGGTGTTTCCCGGCGTGCAGACCTCGACCTGGACGCGGGACGCGAAGGCGAAGGCCTACTACTTCCACCGCTTCATGCCGTTCCAACCGGATCTGAACACGGCAAACACGGCAGTTCAGGCCGAGATCCAGAAGATCATGGGGTTCTGGATCGAGCTCGGCGTCTCCGGCTTCCGCATGGATGCCGTGCCCTTCGTCATCGCCAAAAAGGGCGCGGACGTGAAGGGCGAGCCACAGGAGCAGTTCGACATGCTGCGGGACTTTCGCGAGTTCCTGCAATGGCGCCAGGGCGACGCGATCATCCTCGGCGAGGCCAACATCCTGCCGAAGAAGGACCTCGATTATTTCGGCGACGATGCGGACCGGCTGAACATGCTGTTCAATTTCCAGGTCAACCAAGCGCTTTTCTACGCCCTGGCCTCGGCCGACGGGCGGCCTTTGGCCAAGGCCATGCGCAAGACCTGGAACCGGCCCGCCTCGGCGCAATGGGCCGTGTTCCTGCGCAACCACGACGAACTCGATCTCGGCCGCCTTACCGAGGCTCAGCGCCAAAGGGTGTTCGAGGCTTTCGGCCCGAAGAAGGAGATGCAGCTCTACGACCGCGGCATCAGGCGTCGCCTCGCCCCGATGCTCGGCGGCGATCAGCGCCGCATCGAACTCGCCTACAGCCTGATGTTCACTTTGCCGGGCACGCCGGTGCTGCGCTACGGCGACGAGATCGGCATGGGCGACGATCTCTCGCTGAAGGAGCGCGACTGCGCCCGCACTCCGATGCAATGGACCTCGGAAGCGCAAGGCGGCTTCACCAAGAGCGATGCGCCGGCCATGCCGGTGATCGCGGACGGACCCTATGGCTTCCCGCACGTGAACGTCGCGGTCCAACGCCACGACCGCGGCTCGCTCCTCAACTGGATGGAAAGCATCATCCGCACCCGCAAGGAGGCCCCTGAAATCGGCTGGGGGGATTTCGCGGTGATCGAGACGCCGTCGCCCGCGATCCTGGCGATCCGCTACGATTGGGAAGGGAATTCGGTGCTCTGCGTGCACAATCTCGGCAGCGAGCCGACGGAGGTGACCCTCTCCCCCGAGGTGGAGGGACCGGAGGGCCGCGTCCTCGTCGACCTCCTCACCGGCCATCGCAGCGAGGCGAGCGCGGACGGACGCCACTGCCTGATGATGGAGCGCTACGGCTACCACTGGTTCCGGGTCGGCGGCCTCGACGCGCCCTTGAAGCGCCGGGTGGGCTGAGACGGCGGTTCACGAGGTCGGCGCGGCGGACATGCGGGTCCGTCCGACCGCACGATCGGCCATGTGAGCGTGATGCGGGGTAAGGTGGCCCGCTACTTGTTCCGCCCCAGCAGCACGAGCCAGCCGATCCCGATCACGCAGACCATCATGCCCACCGTGATGAAGGCCGGGGTGCCGAGGTCCATGAAGCGCGGGGCGAGCTGGGTCGCGAAGGCGGCGACGATGAGCGCCACCGCGACGCGGGCGGCGGCGCGCTCGATGCCGCGGGTCAGCTTGTCGATGCCCTTGACCTCGATCTCGACGGTGACGCGCCCCTGCTTGAGGCGCACCAGCATGAGATGAATCAGGGTCGGCAGTTCGGAGGCGGCGCCGAACAGGCCGGCCCCCACCGCCTCGACCTTGCGGGAAATACCCTTGATCGAGAATTGCGAGGCGAGCTTGCTCTTCACCGTCGGGCCGGCGGCGGTGAAGAGATCGAATTTCGGATCGAGATGGCGCATGACACCATCGGCCGTCACCAGCCCCTTGAACAGGATGGCGAGATCGGTCGGCATGGCGAGGTCGTTCTCGCGGGCCATGGTCATGAAGTCGGTGAGCAGGTCGCCGAAATTCAGCACCGAGCCGGCATGCCGGTTGATGAAGGCCTGAGACGAAGCCTCGAGCTTGGTGAGATCCGGGTTGGTCGATCCGGTCCAATCGAGGAGCACGGCCATCAGCCCATCGGAATCCTCCTTCAGCATGGCGCCGATCAGCATGAGAAGCTGGGTGCGGCGGCGCTCGGAGAGCCGGCCGATGATGCCGAAATCGATGAAGCCGATGCGGTTGCCGGGCATCACCAGCATGTTGCCGGGATGCGGGTCGGCGTGGAACACGCCCTCGATCAGCGCCATGTTGAGGAAGGCGTCGGTGCCCTTCTGGGCGACCTTGACCTTGTCGATCCCCGCCGCGTCGAGGCGGGCATGGTCGTTGGGCGGGATGCCGTGGATGAATTCCTGGACGAGGACGCGCTCGGAGGTCCATTCCCAGTGGATCTTCGGGATGACGATGTCGTCCCGGTCGGCGAAGATCGCCGCGATCGTCTCGCAATTGCGCGCCTCGTTGACGAGATCGAGCTCGCCGTAAAGGCCACCGGCGAGGTGGCGCATCTGCTCGTGCGGCTGGTAGCGGCCGAATTCCGGCCATTCGTCGACGACGATACGGGTGGCGTGCGCCAGGAGGCGCAGGTCGGCCTCGATGATCTTGCGCAGGCCCGGGCGCAGGACCTTCACCACGACCTCCTCGCCCGTCATCAGCCGAGCGCGGTAGACCTGTGCGATCGAGGCGGCGGCCAGCGGAACGGTGTCGAACTCGGCGAAGATCTCGGAGGGCGAGGCACCGAGGTCGGCCTCCAGCTGCGGCCGGATCTTGTCCCAGGCGATCGGCCTGACCTGGCTGTGGAGCTTCTCCAGCTCCTCGGTCCATTCCGGCGTCAGCAGGTCGGGCCGGCTCGCCAGGATCTGTCCGAGCTTGATGAAGGTCGGCCCCAGAGCCTCGATCGCCCGGCGTACGCGCTGCGGCTGCGACAGGCGCGCCACGTCCACCTGCGGACGGCGGCGCTTGGCGAACCTCGCCAGATGGCCGAGGCCGAGGCGCTCCACGACCTTGGTGACGCCGTACCCGATTAGGACGGCGGCGATCTCGCTCAGGCGCTGCCGGTCCCGAGCGGCGACGAAGGCGGTTTTCAGCATGTACGCAAGGGACTGCCCCGGCTGGCGTGAAGGTGGCCGCGTCGAAAATTCAGGCCGGGCTGCCTGTCCGGATCGTGCCGGTGTCCGGAGAGGTCTCGTCTATGGTGCCGGCGAGGCCGAAATTTGGCGGAATCGGCAGCATTCATTGGGATTAGCGCCACCGCGCGCCGCGCGCTAGAACCGTTTCCATTCCGGCAGGAATTCGGTCGGCCCTATGGTCCGGCATGGATCCCGCCATAATGGATCCCGGCATACCGGAGATCGCACGTCCGACTCGCTTCGGCGCGATCGACGGTGCGAAGATGGCCTAGAGCATCGTCCCGAAAACCGGTTCCCGGTTCTCGGGACGATGCTCTAGGCAGGCCGCATACACGCAAGGCGCCCGATCGATCGCGGTCATTCGCGGTCGGGACCGGCGCCCTCCAGCAACGACGATTTCACGGAAACGGAGAGACGGTCCCGATGGCAGGTACGCCCCGCGCAGGAATCATTCCGGTCACGCCCTTCCAGCAGAATTGCACGCTGATCTGGTCCGACGAGACCAAGGTCGGCGCGGTGGTCGATCCCGGTGGCGACCTCGACCGGATCGAGGCCGCGATCCGCGACCAGGGGATCACCATCGAGAAGATCCTGCTCACCCACGGCCATATCGACCATGCCGGTGGCGCCGATGAGCTGAGAGAGCGTCTCGGCGTCCCGATCGAGGGGCCGCACGAGGCCGATCGCTACCTCCTCGATTCCCTGCCCGAGACCGGCGCCAATTACGGGCTCGAAGGCGCCAGGGCCGTGACCCCGGACCGATGGCTCTCAGAGGGCGACAAGGTGAGCGTCGGCGAGCTGGCCTTCGACATCCTGCACGCGCCCGGACATTCCCCCGGCAGCGTCGTATTCGTGAGCCGCGACGCGCGCTTCGCCCTGGTCGGGGACGTGGTGTTCAAGGGCTCCGTCGGCCGCACCGACCTGCCCGGCGGCAACCACGATCAGCTCATCCGCGCCATCAAGGAGAAGGTCCTGCCGCTCGGCGACGACATCGCCTTCATCCCGGGCCATGGCCCCACGAGCACGCTCGGCGAGGAGCGGATGACCAACCCGTTCCTGCAGGAATAGGCGGGCGCGGCGGCGGGCTCCGGCAGCGCGTCCGCGGCCACTGCCGGGCTTTCCCGGACGGGCATGGATAGCCGGCTCCGCCGAGGCGCGGAAACCGTGCATTCCCAATGCGCAAGGCCTATATACGGCGCACAGACGAATCGCAGGCGCGCCCGAGGCTCGAGCCGGGGCACCAAGGCCAAGTAAAAGACCCGCCTGCCCGAGGAACTCCATGTCCGAAATGACCGACGACGACGCTTCCCGCAATCTGGCGGCCACGGCTTATGGCGCCGAATCCATCCGCGTTCTCAAGGGGTTGGATGCGGTGCGCAAGCGCCCCGGCATGTATATCGGCGATACCGATGACGGTTCGGGCCTGCACCACATGGTCTACGAGGTCGTAGACAACGCCATCGACGAGGCTCTGGCCGGCCATGCGGACGTCGTGACGGTGATGCTCAACGCCGACGGCTCGGTGACGGTGTCCGATAACGGCCGCGGCATTCCCACCGATATCCACAAGGAAGAGGGGGTCTCGGCCGCCGAGGTCATCATGACCCAGCTCCATGCGGGCGGTAAGTTCGACCAGAACTCCTATAAGGTCTCCGGCGGCCTGCACGGCGTCGGAGTCTCGGTCGTCAACGCCCTCTCGCAATGGCTCCGCCTGCGCATCTGGCGCAACGGCAAGGAGCACGCGATGGAGTTTCGCCACGGCGACGCTGTCTCGCCGCTGGTGATCGTCGGCGAGGGCAACGGACGGCGCGGGACGGAAGTGTCGTTCCTGCCCTCCACCGACACCTTCACGATGATCGAGTTCGACTACGCGACGCTGGAAAAGCGCCTGCGCGAACTCGCCTTCCTCAATTCCGGCGTGCGCATCGTCCTCACCGACGCGCGCCATGCCGAGCACAAGCGCGAGGAGCTGTTCTACGAGGGCGGGATCGAGGCCTTCGTGCGCTACCTCGACCGCTCGCGCAAACCCATCGAGGGGATGACGAAGCCGGTCTTCGTACGGGCCGAGCGCGACAACATCCGCGTCGAGGTGGCGCTGTGGTGGAACGACTCGTTCAACGAGACCGTCCTGCCCTTCACCAACAACATTCCGCAGCGCGACGGCGGCACCCACATGGCGGGCTTCCGCGCCGCCATGACCCGGCAGATCACCGGCTACGCCGAATCCACCGGCATCACCAAGCGCGAGAAGATCACGCTCACCGGCGAGGATTGCCGCGAGGGCCTGACCGCGGTCATCTCGGTGCAGGTGCCGGACCCGAAATTTTCGTCTCAGACCAAGGACAAGCTCGTTTCTTCCGAGGTGCGCCCTGCCGTCGAGAACGTACTCAACGAGGGTCTGTCGAACTGGCTCGAGGAGAACCCGTCCCAGGCCAAATCCGTCATGGGCAAGGTCATCCTGGCCGCCTCCGCCCGCGAGGCCGCGCGCAAGGCGCGCGAGACCGTGACCCGCAAGGGCGTGCTCGACATCGCCTCGCTGCCCGGCAAACTCGCCGATTGCCAGGAGCGCGACCCGTCGAAATGCGAGATCCTGCTGGTGGAGGGCGATTCCGCCGGCGGCTCGGCCAAGCAGGGTCGCGACCGCACCTTCCAGGCGGTGTTGCCCCTGCGCGGCAAGATCCTGAACGTCGAGCGCGTGCGGGCGGACCGCATGCTGTCCTCGGCCGAGATCGGCACGCTGATCACGGCGCTCGGTGCCGGCATCGGCCGGTCCTCCACCGATCGCGAGGGGTTCAACCCGGACAAGCTGCGCTACCACCGCATCATCATCATGACCGATGCCGATGTCGACGGTTCGCACATCCGCACCCTGCTGCTCACCTTCTTCTTCCGGCAGATGCCGGAGCTGATCGAGCGCGGCTACATCTACATCGCCCAGCCGCCGCTTTATAAAGCGGCCAAGGGAAAGAGCGCGATCTACCTCAAGGACGAGCGCGCGCTGGAGGATTACCTCATCGATGCCGGCGTCGACGGGGCGGTGCTCCGGCTCGCCTCTGGCGCCGAATTCGGCGGCCAGCAATTGAAGGTGCTGGTGGAGGAGGCGCGCCAGTTCCGCGGCCTGATGCAGGCGCTGCACACCCGCTACGACCGCGCCGCCGTGGAGCAGGCGATGATCGCCGGCGCCTTCCGGACCAATGTGGACGAGAACCCGGCCGAAGCGGAAGTGCTCGCGACCGAGATCGCCCGGCGCATGGACGTCATCGCCGACGATATCGAGCAGGGCTGGGAAGGCTCGGTGAGCGAGGGTGGCTACATCCTCAGCCGCACCCTGCGCGGCGTGCGCCATGTGGCGACCCTCGACGCCTCCCTCATCGCCTCCCAGGAGGCACGGCGGCTCGCCGATCGCGCCGTGGCCCTGCGCGAGATCTACGGCGAACCGGTGATCTATGCCCGCAAGGGCGAGGAGACCGTGCTTCACGGGCCCGTCGGCCTGTTCGAGGCGGTGATGGCCTTCGGGCGAAAGGGCCTGCAGCTCCAGCGCTACAAGGGGCTCGGCGAGATGAATCCGCAGCAGCTCTGGGAGACGACCCTCGACAGCGAGGTGCGCTCGCTGCTCCAGGTCAGGGTCAAGGACACGCAGGATGCCGATGACCTTTTCGTGAAGCTGATGGGCGACGTCGTCGAGCCGCGTCGCGAGTTCATCCAGGACAATGCGCTCAACGTGGCGAATCTCGACGTCTGAACCAAAGCGACCGGGAGGGTCGACATGAGCAACATCATTCGACCGACTTTCGGTCAGCCGCGCCGGCCCGAGCCCGCCGGAGACGATGACCGGGTCGAGGTGACGACGCAGCGTGTCTACGGCGAAGCCGGCGACCACCGCGTCTGCCTCGTCCGCGACGACGAGGCTCCGGAGGGCGAGGTCTACAAGGTCGTGGTCGGCCGTCTCGACGCGCAGGAGGTCAGCACCGTGGCGATCCTGCCGGCGACGGTCGAAGGCGAGGTCGATGCGGAGATGGTCGCCCTCGCGATCCTGCGCACGCTGAGCCTGATCGAAGAGGACGACGAAGCTCCGGGCATCGCCTGAAATCCGGCGCGGGCGCCGCCCGTCTGCGCCCTTCCGTCGCCACCCTCTCGCACGACGCTACCGCCGGCCCGCGCGTTACCCATCGAACGGCCTGTAACCACGGGCCGTACGCACGCGAATAGACGACATCGTCTCGCGTGCCATTGGAGGAAGCGCCATGAACCGCCGTCAGATCGTCGTCGCAGGTGCGTCCGTCGCCGCGATCCTCGCATCGCTCCGGCTGAGCGGGCTGTCGCAGGCCGAGGCCTTCGCGGTGGTGAAGACCGACGCCGAGTGGAAGCGAAGCCTCAGCAGCGCCGAATACGCCATCCTGCGGGGCCACGGCACCGAGCGTGCCGGGTCGAGCCCCCTGAACGCGGAGAAGCGGGCAGGGCGCTTCGCCTGCGCCGGCTGTGACCTGCCGCTGTTCTCGTCGGAGACGAAGTTCGAGAGCGGCACCGGTTGGCCGAGCTTCTGGGCGCCGCTGGACCGCGCCGTCGGCACCACGACCGACGGCAGCTTCGGAATGAGCCGCACGGAAGTGCATTGCAGCCGCTGCGGCGGCCATCTCGGCCATGTCTTCAACGACGGGCCGAAGCCCACGGGGCAGCGCTACTGCATGAACGGCGCGGCCCTCCGTTTCGCCGCCGCCTGATTGCTACCGACTCACCCGCAGAACCAAGCCACCCGAAAAGCCGCCTCACCAGCAAAACCAAGAGGAGTTCACGATGCTCGAGCGATCGTCCGCCTCGTTCCGCCGATTCTGGCCCTTCGCCCTGTCCGCCACCGCCGGGCTCGGCATGCTCGCCGCCCTTGCCGGGCTCGACGGAAGGGCCTTCGCCGAGGAGCCGGGTCGGCGTCTGCCCGATGCCGCCGCGACCCTCAAGGAGAAGAGCGGCCCTCGCACCGCCGTCTTCGCGGGCGGCTGCTTCTGGGGTGTGCAGGGGGTGTTCCAGCATGTCCGAGGCGTGACGGAGGCCGTGTCCGGCTATGCCGGAGGCTCACGAGACAGCGCGAGCTATCAGGCCGTCGGCTCGGGCCGCACCGGCCACGCGGAGGCCGTGCGCATCACCTACGATCCGTCGATCATCCGCTACGACGAGTTGCTGACGATCTTCTTCTCCGTCGCCCTCGACCCGACGCAGGTGAACCGGCAGGGGCCGGATAGCGGCACGCAGTACCGCTCGGCGATCTTCACCGCCGATGCCGAGCAGGCCCGTATCGCCAAGGCCTATGTCGCGCAGCTCGATGCGGCCCACGCCTATGCGAAGCCGATCGCCACCAAGATAGAGCGCGGCGCGTTCTATCCGGCGGAAGCGTATCATCAGGACTTCATGGCCCTGAACCCGCGCCATTCCTACATCGTCGCCAACGACGCACCGAAGCTGCGCGACCTGCAGCGCTTCTTCCCCGAGCGCACCAGCGCGGAGCCGGTCCTCGTCGGCGCGCAGCCGCCGGCCTGACATGATCGAGACCGGCTATCCCTGGAGACGGGCCGGTCACTCGTCGAGCCGAATTTCGGACCGGACGGACATTCCGTCGGCGAGGCTCTCCGGTGTCGAGATCAAGAAACTTTCGATCGCTTTGAGAGGGCCGGGTTTCGCCGATTACTTCATGAAATGGACTCAGGGAATCTTGAACCGCGCCGGATCTATCGGAGGCTCCATTTCTTGAGAGGAGGTATCCATGACGACGCGCGCTCTACGCTACTCCCTAGAGGCACGTGCCTGCGCGATGCTGATAATTCTGGATTGATGATTCTGGATCATAGAAGCGAGCATGGCTCGCCATAGGCGGTGATTCACTCGATCGCAGCTAAGATCGGCTGCTCGGGAAGATGCTACGGAAATGGTTCGGCCAGACCGAGCGGGACAACAGTCTGCGGGCCGGACCGACACACGCGAGCGGATCAAGGCGCTGGAATGCGAGAGCCGCGAGTTGCGCCAAACCAACGAGATCCTGCGCGACGCCTCGGCTTATTGGGTGTCTGCCAGCTCGACCTCGACCTCCGATCGCAAACCTGCCGGTAGGGGCCATGATTGCGCTCATCGACGATCATCGCACCGCCCACGGAGCCGAGCCGATCTGCAAGGTGTGCCGATCGCCACGTCGACCCTTGCCGTCCCCGGCAAGCGACATGCCGAAGGTCTGACGAACCCCTGGATCGTCCGCGGCCTCCAACGATTCGTCACTTGCGAGCTTTAACTCATCTCTGCATTCGTCTTCGTCGCATCGTAGTAAGCGCGGTTGCCGTTTGACGAAGATTATGCGCGTCAAGGCTCTCGCCGAGATGGCCATCATCCCGTTCATGGACGAGTTCATCCACCGAAGCGGTCCGTGTCAGCCTTTCGAGACTGTCGAGTTCGCAACCCTGGATTAGGGCGACTGGTTTAATACATGCCGTCTGCTCGAACTCATCGGCGATATCCCTCCCGCCGAGGCGGAAGCGTGCTACTATGTTCAGGGCGAAGTGCAAGACTTGGCCGCCGGCCTCGGACCAGATCGTATCCGGGAAACATGGGGCGGTTCATGAGTGGCTTGACGCCCCGAGCCTTAGCCAGCCAAGCTGTCATGGCACGAGAACTTGCGGAGGTCTGGGATCGCAAACCGGAGCAACTCCGGAGCCTCGGCGGCTTACCTCTCTGCCGGAGATCAGGGAGGGCTCATGTTCGCGGCTCTCCGACGTGTTTGGGTGCGACGCCTGCTTGGCGGGAGCGACGGCTCAGAAGGGCTTTGTGCCGCGGGCGGCGGCCCAACTTGTGGTCCGTGCCGTATAGGGGTGAAGCAACCGGTTCGCCCGATCGGGCCCAAAGATAAATTCAGTTCCCGCTTAAATGGCATGGAATCTGCATCTAACCTTGATGTTCTCCAAAATTCGATGAAGGCTAAATATAGTGGAGAACTTACAGGTTATGAGGGCGGTGGTGTTGAAGTTCATACCATGACGTTAAGCATCGATTGGGGACGTGAGCAGGAGGATCGGTAATGGCGGCATCTGTGATTTGGCAGCAAACGTCTGTCCTCGATCGGATATTCCGTGAGCACAGCGGTTGGCTGGCCTCTTGGGTCGGGAAGCAGCGCTGGACGGTCATTTCCGCCGAAGATCTATCGTCCGAGGTGTTTCTGGCGCTCCTTCAGATGCCGGCCATCGGCGGCATCCGCGAGCCGCGTGCGATGATGACGACGATCGCGCGCCGCCTGGTCTACGATGCCCGCCGCCGCAACGACCTCCAGCGCGCCTACGAGGCGGAGCTGGCCCTCATGCCGGAGGCCAGCGAGATCTCGGCGGAAGATCGCCTGATCGTGGTGCAGGCCCTCGAGGCGGTGGACGCGATGCTGGCGACCCTGCCGACCAAGGCGCGTACCGCCTTCCTCATGAGTCAGCTCGACGGGATGCGCTATGCCGATATCGCCGTCGAACTGAAGGTTTCGGTCAGCATGGTTCGCAAATATGTTGCCCAGGGCTTCCGGGCCGCCTACTTGGCCAATGCTCGGCAGGGATCGTGATCGAAGGGGCATCGTTGATGTCGCGTGGGGGCATTCTCGAAGATCCGCGGGCGGAGGCGGCCGTCGCCTGGATGGTGGAGATCGCCTCGGGCGACATGTCCGCCGCGGATTACCGGGCGTTCGAGACTTGGCTGCACGAGGATGCGTGTAACGAGGCTGCCTGGATTCGCCTCAACGGCAGTTTGATGCCCTATGGCGTGGCGGCGCGGCAGGACGGAGCCCGCGCGTTCCTGGTGAAGCGCGGGGCCAAGCGGCCCCCGAGCCGCCGGGCGATGCTGGCGAGCTTCGCAGGCTTCTGCGGGACAGCTACCGTGGGGCTGGGGGTGGCCGACCGATTCCTTCCCTTGCGCGACGTGTTCGCCGATCATTACACCCGCACCGCCCAGCAGGAGCGGGTGACGCTGCCGGATGGCAGCGAACTCGTTCTGGGCGCCCGCACCGCCGTGGACCTGCGCTACGAGCCGGGCCGGCGGGGCATCCACCTCATCGACGGCGAGATCATGTTACGGGTCGCGCCGCGCGCCGCGTCGTTCCGGGTCGACGCCGAATCCCTCGCCCTGGAGGCGACGGCCGGGACCTTCGTGGTCCAAAAGTGGAGCGACGAATCCGCGGTGACCGGCATCGAGGGGACGGGCCGCGTCCTGCGCGTTGCCGGGACGGTGCAGGATCTCGCGCGCGGCCAGCGGATCGCCTTCCAGCGCGGCAATACGATCCGCCAGACGGTCGATCCCGGCGCCGCCATCGCCTGGCTCGACGGTCTTCTCGTGGCGAACGACCAGCCCGTGGCCACGATCGTGGAGGCCCTGCGGCCCTATTTCCCCGGGGTGATCCGGCTGAGCCCTGCGGTGGCTCCGATCCATGCGACCGGCGTGTTCTCCCTCAAGGACCCGAATGCGGCCCTCGATGCCCTGGCCGAGTCTCTGAACCTGTCGATCACGCGGATCGCGGGCTATTGGGTGGCGATCGACGTCCCGACCGGGACCGGCACGCGCATCTGACCGGGCGCCGGCACGCCGCGCCTCCCGCGAACGTCCTGCCTTTTCAGCAACACTGCCCAACGACTCAGCACCCGCCAGACCGGATCGACGGTTGGCGGGTGCTGAGTCGTTGAGCGATCGCGCGTGTTGCGCGGGGCATGCTTTAATTTGTTCCCTCGATCCTGAAAAAATCTTCGGCGTCGCTGACGCTTTCCGGCCGTCGACCGTCAAGCCTGGCAGGAACAAGAAAACGGGGGCTCGACGGTGCAATTTGATTCTGGGATACGGCGCTCGGTCGCCGCGGTATCGGCGATCGCTCTAGCGGTGGCTCTGTCGGGCGGGGTTCAATCCGCCTTCGCGCAGCAGGTCTACGATTTCGACGTGCCGCGCAGCGACCTCTCCACCGTCATCACGCGCATCGCGCGCACCGCCGGAACGCCGATCGCGTTCCCGGCCGGCATCACGGCTTCGCGCTCGGCTGGCCCGATTCGCAGCCGGGGGTCGGTACGAGACGCCCTCGCCCAGGCCCTGGCCGGAACCGGCCTCCAAGTGGTGGCGGGCGCGAGCGGCAGCCTGACCATCAAGGCGGCGGGTCCCGCGGGTGCCCAGGGCGCGCTGCCCGTCGGTGACCTCGACGCGATCGACGTCACCGATTCCGGCACCGGCCCGTATCACGACCAGGGCTTCCAGGCCGGCGATGCCGGCGTCGCCGCCCGCCTCGATGCGCCCGTCAAGGAGATCCCGATCACCATCAACGCGGTGACGTCGGATGTCATCCGCTCGCAGAACCTCACCACCACGACGGATGCCGTCGAGAACGTCGCAGGCGTGGCCATCGCCCAGGGCGACACCCAGGGCCGGCCTGGCGTCCCCTTCTTCACGATCCGCGGCTTCGCGGGAGGAAACTACCGGGTCAACGGCGCCAACGATCCCGGCCTCGCCACCATCCCCATCGACGACGTGGAGCGGGTCGAGGTCCTGAAGGGGCCGACCGGCATCCTGGCCGGAACGAGCACGCCGGGCGGCCTCGTCAACGTCACGACGAAGGAGCCCGTCGACCGTGAGATCCGCGAGCTGACCCTGCGCCACGGCACCTATGCCAACACCATCGCGGCCATCGACCTCGGCGGTCGAGTCCTGGAGACGGAGGGGCTGACCTATCGCCTCAACGTCTCGGGCGGCATCGCCGATCGCAACTACGCCGGGTACGGGCCGACGAAGGACCTCCTGGTTTCTCCCTCGGTCAAGTGGACGGGCGAGAACACCAGCGTGCTCATGGGGCTGCGTTACATCAATCAGCGTCAGGCGCCGCCTCTATCCACGGTGATCCCGAACCGGTTCCGGGGCGGGACTATCATCGCGCGGATGCCGCGCGACTCCGCGCTGATCAATGACGGGTTCTTCACGAACGTCGAATCCACCACGGTCTATTCGAAGATCTCGCATAACCTCGGCACCTTCGCCGGGCTCGATCTCACGGTGAACAACCACGTTGCCCAAACCTGGGCCACGTCCTACGGCGTCACGCCCTATCTCCAGGACGCGGATAACTTCAACGAAGGCCCCGGAATCAGTGTCGTTCAGGTCGCTCGTCGGGACACCCAGCTCAATCTGACCAACCGCCTCGACCTCACCGGGACCTACGATGCCGGTTTCCTCAAGCAGACGTTGAAAGTCGGTTACGATTAC
The DNA here is from genome assembly GCF_000372825.1 of Methylobacterium sp. 77. Lineage (NCBI taxonomy): Bacteria > Pseudomonadati > Pseudomonadota > Alphaproteobacteria > Hyphomicrobiales > Methylobacteriaceae > Methylobacterium > Methylobacterium sp. 77. The sequence goes on from NZ_KB910516.1 coordinate 646,918, forward strand.
GATCGGAGCCAGGGCAAGACGTTTCAGCAGCTAGGTTTCCGCAACAGGTACGTCGTTCAGAACCTGGACGAGATTCGGCCGGATCCACTCTTCCGTTCCCAGGATATGCGTCTGTCCTTCGTGCCGGTCACGGCGGTGCAGGGTGTCTACGTCCTCGACAAGATCGATACCCTCGACAACCGGCTTCATATCCTGGGTATGGTCCGGCAGGATTGGTATAGGCAGGACGTCGGCGGGCCCGATTTCACCTTCGAAAACGGGGTCTTCAAGGAAGGCTACCGGGTCGATCGAAACAGCGGTTCGGCCCTGTCCTGGACGGCCGGCGCGGCCTTCGACGTGACGGATTGGCTGACCGTGTATGGCAGCCGCAACACCGGTTTCCAGGTGAACCCGGCTGGCCCCAACGGCGTCCTGCCGCCGCAATTCAGCGATCAGGCCGAGGCCGGCCTGCGCACCTTCTGGTTCGACAAGCGGCTCACGGTCTCGGGTTCGTTCTTCGACATCGCGCTGACGAACGTAGCCGTTCGGGACCCCTTCGACCCGACGCGGACGCGCTACATCCTCGTCGATGGGCAGAAGAACCGCGGCTACGAGGTCGAGGCGCAGGGTGAGATCCTGCCTGGCCTGAACCTCATCACCAGCTACGGCTTCGTCAACGCGGCTTACAGCGGCAAGGTGCTCGGCGGCCAGCCGGCCAGCGGCATTCCGAAGAACACCTTGAGCGCTTGGCTCACCTATACGGTCCAGGATACGCCCTATGCCGGTCTCACCTTCGGCTTCGGTGCCCGCAGCGTGACGAGCAGCATCATCAACTCGTTCACCGGCGATTTTTACAAGATTGGCGGCTACACGATCTTCAACGCGATGATCGGCTACGAGAAGGGCGATTACTCGATCAATCTCAAGTTCAACAACCTGGCCAACAAGTATTATTACACCCCGTCTTATTCGGGTGATTACGTCGGCATCGGCCAGGGCCGCAGCGCCATGCTGACGGCGAAGATGAAGTTCTAAACGATCGGATGGCGTCGGGTCCTGGCTCCCGGACCCGACGCCATGACGACGATCCGCCGAAGCCGGTGCTTCGGGGGACTTCGCCCGCACCGGCCGGCGAAATCGGACAGGACACCCCATGAAGCCGGGTCGCTGTCGCGCCCGGCCTCCGTGCGTGAACTCCGCGCGAGTAGGACCCATGATCATCATCGCATCGGCCATGGGCTGTCTCGGCCTGCTGGCCTGCCTCGTGGCCGACCAGGCCGCGCGCCCGGATTTCTACATCGTCGCGGGCTTCGTCTTCGCCGGCGCCGTGGCGGTCGGCCTGTCGGGCGGCGTCTCCGCTTATCTGAAGGTCGTTATCCGCTTCTTCGCGATTGAGACGGTCCTGTTCGGCCTCTGTGCCTGCGCGGTGGCCGCCGGCCAATGGCCCGAGAGCCTCTCGGGCTTCGAGGCTCCGCCGAGCCTCGTCGAGGCCCTCGCGTTCTTCTGCGTCCTGGTCCATCTCGCGCTGCGGATTCCGATCGTGCGCCGGGCCATGAACGTGGCCGACCTCTATTTTCGCAATGACGACCGCCTCGCGATCCGCTTCGTCGGCACTATCCGCGAGCGTTCCCTCGCGGCGGGCTTGCTCGTCCTCAGCATCCTGTTCGTCCAGCTGCGGGTCTTCTTCAATATCAAGCTGCTCCTGATCTTCAGCGTCACTTCCGATGCGATGATGAAGGGCGACGCCGCCCTCTACTGGCATGCGGTTCTGGTGACCCTGCCGAGCCTTCTGATTCCGTACATGATCTCCGAGACGATCGATTTCTATACGACCCAGCATCTGACGTTCCGCTGGCGCAACTGGCTCACCACGAATTACGCGGATCGCTGGCTCGGCTCCGATGCCCATTACCGGCTGTCCCTCGGCGAATGGGATGCGGACAACCCGGATCAGCGCATCCAGGAAGACATCGCGCGCTTCATCAATGGCGGCCTGCATGGCGGCTATGGCGTCCACAACCTGACGATCTCGCTCATTTCCCAGACGAGTTCGGTGACCGCCTACGCGGTGATCCTGTGGGGGCTTTCGGCCAAGGTCGTCGACACCGTCGCGGTGCCGGGCTTCTTCCTCTGGCTCGCCATCCTCTACGCCTTCCTCTCCAGCCTGGGCATGGTGCTCGCCGGACGCCGCCTGCCGGCCCTGGCCTTCGAGCGCCAGCACGTGGAGGCCGATTACCGCTTCGGACTCTCGCGCCTGCGCGAATACGGCGAGCAGATCGCCCTTATGAAGGGGGCGCCGACCGAACGCCTGCTGATGGCAAGCAAGTTTCGCGCCGTCCGGTTGAATTTCTACGCGCTGACGCGGGTCAATACCCTGATCGACTTCGTCCGGACCCTGTTCGAGAGGACCAGCGTCTACATTCCCCACATGCTGACCGCCGCCTTCTTCTTCACCCAGCAGATCACCCTGGGGGAGACCGGTCAGATCGCGAGCGCCTTCGGGAACGTCACCATGTCGCTCTCCTTCCTCATGGGCGCGTTCCCCTCCCTGGCCGAGCTCAAATCCGTCCTCGACAGGCTTACCTCCTTCGACTCCGCCCTCGCGGCCTCCGTCAGGCCGACCGGCGGGACCATGACCACCGGGGATGCGCCCGAGATCACCCTCCGCGATGCCGAGATCCGCCTGCCGAACGGGACCGTCCTGACGCGGCTTCCGTCCCTGCGCCTCGTCGCCAAGGAGAACACGCTGATCACGGGTCCGTCCGGCACCGGCAAATCCACCCTGTTCCGGGTGCTGGCCGGCATCTGGCCCGCCTGGAGCGGAACCCTGACCCGGCCGCGCGACGCCGAGATCCTGGTCCTGCCGCAGAAATCCTACCTGCCCTCCGGCACGCTTCTCACCGCCGTCAGCTATCCACGCCCCGTCGGCGCCTATGACCCGAACGCCGTCGGCGAGGCCCTCAGGGATGTCGGGCTCGGCCATCTGGTGCCTGAACTCGACCGCGACGACATCTGGGCGCAGCGGCTGTCCGGCGGCGAGCAGCAGCGCCTGGCGATTGCGCGGGCGATCCTGAGCCGACCCGATTGGCTCCTCCTCGACGAGGCCACCGCCGCCCTGGACGACGCCTTCGAGCGGCAGGTCTACGCGGCCCTGGCGCGGCGCCTGCCCGAGACCACCCTGGTCTCCATCGGCCATCGCGAAAGCCTCGTGGCGTTCCACCCGCGCAGGATCGCACTCGCCCCAAGCCTCCAACGGCCCCTCGACGCGCCGCGCGCGGCCGTTCCGCGAGGCGAGCCCGTCGACGGTTCCGCGCGAACCCTCGCAGCCGAGTGAGCTTCAACGATGATCGGTCACCCGGTCATCGCGAAAAATCCCCGTCCCAGATTTTCGCGGAAAACAGCATGTCCCCGATCGCAACCCGAGCCCGCGCGGAAGGCGCACCCGTCGACCGTGCCTGGCTCGCCGAGGCCCTGGCGCTGATCGAAGCCGAGGCTGCCCGCAGCGCCGACACCCACCTGCTCCGGGTTCCCCTCGGCGGCCTGCCGGGCATCGACTTCTACGTAAAGGACGAATCCGCCCACGCCACCGGCAGCCTCAAACACCGCCTGGCCCGCTCGCTCTTCCTGTACGGGCTCTGCAACGGCTGGATCGGGCCGCGCACCACCATCGTGGAGGCATCGAGCGGCTCGACCGCCGTCTCGGAAGCCTATTTCGCGGAGGCCCTCGGCCTACCCTTCGTCGCGGTCATGCCGTCGAGCACCGCGGCCGAGAAGGTCGCGCAGATCACCCGCTATGGCGGATACTGCCACTTCGTGAACGACCCCGGCGCGGTCTATGTCGAGGCGGCGCGGATCGCGGCGGAGACCGGCGGCCATTTCATGGACCAGTTCACCCATGCGGAGCGCGCCACAGACTGGCGCGGCAACAACAACATCGCCCAGTCGATCTTCGACCAGATGGCCCGCGAGCGGTTTCCGATTCCGCGCTGGCTCGTGGTCGGAGCCGGCACCGGCGGCACCTCGGCCACGATCGGCCGGTTCGTGCGCTATCGGGGCCATGCCACGCGGCTGTGTCTGGCCGATCCCGAAGCCTCGGTGTTCCACCGCCATCTGGCCGATCCTACGGTCACGACCGTCTCCGGCCCCTGCTCGGTCCTCGAAGGGATCGGCCGGGCGCGCCTCGAACCCTCGTTCCTGCCGCAGCTCATCGACCGCTGGATCGCCGTGCCGGATGCCGCGAGTCTCGGCGCCGCCCGCGCTCTCGCCGAGAAGCTCGGGCGCTCCTGCGGCGGTTCGACCGGAGCGAATCTCTGGGCCGCCGCCCTCCTGATCCGCGACATGGCGGAGCGAGGCGAAGCCGGATCGGTGGTGACGCTCCTCTGCGATTCCGGCGAGCGCTATCGCAGCACCCATCTCGACGAGTCCTGGCTGCTGGAGCGCGGCATCGCCTGGAAACCAGCCCATGCGGGGATGACCGCCTTCCTCGATCACGGCACGGACCCCCGCGCGAACATGGGCATCTCAGCCCCCGACACCCGGGCGCCGAGGGAAAGGCCAAGCTCCGGCTGCATGCTTTCGCATGCCCATTCAGATGCGTCCGGACCCTTGCGGACCATGTCGCAGATTTCGTTCCGCGCGAAGGATAAAAAAATCGTACCGGGCGCTGTCGCTTCCGCCGTCTTGGCTCACAAAAGGTCTGAACCCTCATGACGACACGATGACGGAGGTTGGATCGCGATGACGCATTCGAAGCGCGCAAACTCGAACGGGACTGAGACCACCGTGATCCGATCCATCCTCCGGATGGTTACGGTCATCTCGCTGGTAAGTGGAGTCGGCCTTGCTTCAGCCATCGCCCAGGAGGCCCGCCCGGTTCCGTCGGCCGAGGCACCCACCGCCGCGAGCGCCCCGGCGATCCCAGTTTTGGCCGAGGAATCGGCCGCTCCGGCGTCCCCGGAAGCCGCCCCTGCAGCGCTTCCGGCCGCCCCTGTCTCGGTCTCCGGCGAGGCCCCCGCGATTGCCAAGGCGGCTCTTCCCAAGGAGAGACACCACGACCTCTCCCCCATGGGCATGTTCTGGAATGCGGATCCGGTGGTGAAGGCTGTGATGATCAGCCTGGCGCTGGCCTCGGTCGCGACCTGGACCATCCTGTTCGGCAAGATCGTCGGCCTCGTCCTCGCCAAGCGGCGCCTCAACCGGGCGGTTGCGTCGATCCGCTCCGCGTCGAGTCTCGCCGAGGCTTGCACCCGCGTCCATCGCGGCGTCGGCCTTCGCCTGCTCGTCGAGACCGAGGAAGAGCTCAGCCTCTCTCACGGTCTACCGAGCGAGGGCATCAAGGAACGCGTCGCCATCGCCCTCCATCGCGTTGAGGTGGCCGAGAGCAAGCACATGGCCGTCGGCACCGGCATCCTCGCCTCGATCGGCTCGATCGGCCCCTTCGTCGGCCTGTTCGGCACGGTCTGGGGCATCATGGGCAGCTTCATCGGCATCGCCAATTCCAACACCACCAACCTCGCCGTGGTGGCACCGGGCATCGCCGAGGCACTCCTCGCCACCGGCATCGGCCTCGTCGCCGCCATCCCGGCGGTGGTCATCTACAACGCCCTGACCCGGTCCATCGGTGCCTACCGCACCCGGATGGGCGACGCGGTGGCCCTGATCATGCGGCATCTCTCCCGCGACCTCGATCGGCGCGAATCCGGTATCTTCCAACACCAGCACGTCAGCGTGCGCCTCGCTGCGGAGTGACCGACCATGGCCGTTCGTCTTGGATCCGACAGCAGCGACGACCTGGCTGAGAATGCCGAGATCAACATCACGCCGTTCATCGACGTGATCCTCGTCCTCTTGATCATCTTCATGGTGGCCGCACCGCTCTCCACCGTCGACGTTGCGGTGGAGCTTCCGACCTCCGCCGCCCCCCAGCAGCCGCGGCCGGAGAAGCCGATCTTCGTCAGCGTGAAGTCCGACCTCACCCTGGCGCTCGGCGAGGAAGTCGTGGCCCGTCCGGCCATGGGTCCGGCGCTGGATGCGCTCGCCAAGGGCAACAAGGATGAGCGCATCTTCCTCCGGGCCGACAAGGGCGTTCCCTACGGCGAACTGATGCAGGTGATGAACCTCCTCCGGTCCGCCGGATACCTCAAGGTCGGCCTCGTCGGTCTCGAGGACGTTTCCGGCGGCACGAAGCCATGATCCAGCCGCCGCCCGGGTCCTTTACCCTCCCGCGCGCGCTCCCGCGGGCCATCGACGACGGGGCATCCCGTCCCGTCCGCTTCCTGATCTGGGGCGCCACGGCCTCGGTCACCCTCGGGTTGCATGTGGGGCTCTACCTGTTGCTCACGCGCATGGGTGAGGCCCCCCCCGTGCCGCCGCCCCAGATGCCCGCGGCGGTGATGATCAACCTCTCGCCGATCGCCGTCTCGGCGAAATCGGAGGTCGACAACGCGTCGGACACGCCGCCGGCGGCGGAGAGCCAAGCGGTCGAGAAGGTCGAGGAGGAGGAACCGCCGCCTCCGCCCGCGCCGGAGCTAGTCCCCGACGCGCCTCTCCCACCGCCGAACGTGGTGTCCGAGGCCGTCCTCGCACCGAAGCCGCCCGTCGTCGTCAAGAAGGCGGAGAAACCTCCTGAGAAACCGGTGAAGAAGCCGGTCGAAAAGAAGGACAAGCCGAAGAAGCCGACGAAGCCCCAGGAGAAGCCGCAGGTGGCTTCGAAGAGCGGCGGCGGGCCGAAATCGGATCGGCAGACCGCCGATGTCACCGCTGCGTCCTCGGCCGGCTCGGCCGTCAGCGAAGCGTCCCGCGCGAGCTGGCAGAACGAGGTTCGCAGCAAGATCGTGCGAGCCAAGCGATTCCCGTCGGATGCGAGGGGCCAATCGGGCGTCGCCGTCGTCAGCGTGACGTTCGGAGCCAATGGCGGCGCCTCGGGCGCCCGGCTGGTTCGCTCGTCCGGCAATGCCTCCCTCGACGCGGAAGCCGTCGCGGTGATGTACCGCGCCGCGCCCTATCCGATCCCTCCGGGCGGGAAGACCACCGTGCTGATGGTCCCCCTCAACTTTCGCCAGTGAGCGCACGACCGACGTGAACCTCCGCCTCTGCGGATCCAATGTGAGACGCCCCGTTTCGGGGCGACCCGTCCCCAGCCAACGCACGTGAGACGTGAGTTTTCGATGACACATCTACCGACGCTTCAGCCGCGTGACATCCGTCCCGACCCGCTCCGGGGGGACGCGGTTCCTCTCGCGGTCTCGACCCATCGCCTCGACAACGGGATGGACGTCATCGTGATACCCGACCGGCGCAGCCCGATCGTGACCCACATGGTCTGGTATCGGAACGGCGCCGCCGAAGATCCCGTGGGCCAGTCGGGCATCGCGCACTTTCTCGAACACCTGATGTTCAAGGGGACGGAACGCCACCCTGCCCGGCACTTCAGCGATCGTCTCGCCGCCATCGGCGGCCAGGAGAACGCCTTCACGTCCTATGATTTCACGGCCTTCTTCCAGCGGGTCCCGGCGCCCTATCTGGCCATGTGCATGGAATACGAAGCCGACCGCATGACGAACCTCGTCCTCGAAGACGCGGTCGTTGCTTCGGAGCGGGATGTCGTCCTGGCCGAGCGCGGGATGATGTGCGAGGCCAACCCTGCGGGGCTCCTCGACGAGGCCGTGCAGGCGGCAGCCTTCCCGGCCCATCCCTGTGGGCGCCCGGTGATCGGCTGGAGGCACGAGATCGAGGGTCTCGGCCGCTCCGAGGCCCTGGCCTATTACCGGCGCTATTACACCCCCTCGAACGCGATCCTGATCGTGGCCGGCGACGCCGACCCGGAGGCGGTGTTCGACATGGCGGCCCGCATCTATGGTGCGATCGACGCGACCGTGACCGCTCCGGTGCGCAAGCGCGTGCAGGATCCGCCGGCTCGGACGCATCGGGCGATCACGCTGCGGGACGATCAGGTCCGTCAGCCGATCCTGCAGCGGCTCCATGCGGTGCCCTCCGCCCATACCGGAGCGCCCGGCGAGTCCGAAGCCCTGCAGGTCCTGGCCTTCCTCCTCGGCGGCGACGAGACCTCCCTGCTCCACGAACGCCTCGTGCGCGGCCTCGGCTGCGCGACCGGCGTCCACGTGAGCTATTGGGGCACGGCCTACGATCAGGCGAGCTTCCACATTTCCGGGACGCCCGCCGCCGGGATCTCTCCAGAAGTGCTCGACCATTCCATCGACGAGGTGCTGCTCGGCTTACGGTCCGGCGGTTTCGGTGCGGAGGATATCGAACGGGCCAAGACCCAGATCGTGGCGCGCGCTCTCTATGCCCGCGATAGCCAGGCCCAACTTGCCCAATGGTACGGCATGTCGCTGTGCTGCGGCCTCTCGATCGCCGATCTCGACGCCTGGCAGCGCACCGTCGAGGCGGTCACGCCCGAAGCCCTGGGCAACGCCCTCCGGATGCTCGACCGCCAGACCGGCGTGTCGGGCTACCTCTTGGAAGCGGCCTGAGCCGCATGAGACCCCTCACCATGACACTTTCCAACGACTCGTGCGCCGCGATCAAATCCTATGCCGAACGCGTCCAGCGCGTGACGAGTCCGGGCGGTGTGACGGCCTGGCTGTTCGAGGATCACACCCTTCCGATCCTGTCGATGGCCTTCGGCTTCCGCGGCGGCGCGGCCAGCGATCCCATCGGCAAGGCCGGCACGGCGCGGATGCTCGCGGATCTGCTCACCGAGGGCGCAGGTTCCCTCGACGGCAGTGCCTTCCAGCGTGCCATGGGCGACCGGGCGATCCAGCTCTCGTTCTCGGCTAGTTCCGAAAGTCTGAGAGGAACTCTTCGGTCCCTCTCCCGGAATGCCGACAGGGCCTTCGAACTGGTCGGCCTCGCCCTGCGCGACCCGCTCCTGGCATCGGACGACCATGAGCGCATCCGTGACGCGGCTTGCGCCGAGGTTCGAAAATCCCTCACGCAAACCGATCAAGTGGCGATGGACGCGCTCTTCGCGCACGGCTTTCCCGATCATCCGTACGGACGCCCGAAGGGCGGCGATCTGGCATCCCTCGCGGCGATCAGCCGGAGCGACATCGTCGACCTTCATGCAGGCATGGTCACGCGCGACAATCTGGAGATCGCCGTGGTCGGAGCGATCGGCCCGGATGCTCTGGTCGCGCTCCTCGACCGCGCCTTCTCGGAGCTTCCGGTCGGGACCTCGCCGGCCGTGGCTCCTTGTTCCCTCGCGCATCTCGGCGCGCGGTTCGTGACGCCATTGGCGTCGCCGCAGACGACGATCTACTTCGGTCGCCCCGCGCTGGCACGCCACGATCATGACGCCATGGCGTCCGTCGTCGTCAATCATTGCCTCGGCGGCGGCACCTTCAGCTCCCGCCTGTTTCGAGAGGTCCGGGAGGCGCGCGGGCTCTGCTACTCGGTCTGGTCGATGGTGCGCTTCAGCGATGAGGGCTCAACCATTATCGGTGCCACGTCGACTCCGAACGAGCGGGCGGGCGAAGCCCTCGGCGTGATTCAGGGCGAAGTCGCGCGCCTCATCCAGGAGGGGATCGGCACGGACGAGCTCGAAGCGGCCAAGAGCTATCTCACCGGTTCCTATGGTCTCCGGTTCGACACATCCCGCTCGATCGCCAACCTGCTGCTCGAGCTGAAATTCGACGGACGCGATCCGAGCTGGCTCGACGAGCGCAATCGGCGGATCGCCGCCGTGACCGAAGCGGACGCGGCCCGCACCATCGAGCGCCTGTTCGGTGACGGGGCTCTGCTCGTGACGGCCGCCGGCGAGCCGGCAGGCCTGTGATCCTGAAAGGCCGTCCGATCCGGGCGGCAGCAAAAGCGGACAACCATCCGGGCCATGCCACGGATCAGAAGGGGACGACCATGAAGACGATCATTGCGGCGAGCTTGAGCATGATGGTGGCGCTGACGGGCGTGGCCCTGGGGCAGTCCCGGACGACGGATCAAAGGCCGCCACAGAGAATGGAACAAGACGGGTCCAACGATCTGCAGAGGGACCGTCAGCGCGTATTGCGGCAACAGAGCGATCTCATGGCGGGTCCTGCCGATCAGGCGGCCGTGGCGGCGGTGGGTAAGTCGCGCCGGTCCTTCGGACCCGACCTTATGGCCCTGGTCTTTGCCCCGGTCGGCATCATCGTCAAGCCGATCACCGAGGGCCTGCACGTCGTCGACGCTGCGATCGCGCCGATCAATGTCGCCCTGCGGCCGCTCACCGGCCCGCTCTCGCTTCCCGGCGAGGCCGCGGTGGTTCCCGTCGCCGTTCCGGTGTCCGGTCCCCGCAAGTAACGTGGTTCGATCGCTCTCGGCCATGCCGAGGGCATCGCGGGTCGTCGTTCCGTCGCCGATGGGCCGTGTGCCCCATCGGCGACGCTGTCTTTGTTGGCAGCATCGCTGTGGGCAGCTTCCGCCTCAGGTCTGGCGCATCTGCATGCACAGGCTCTCGTCGAAGGCGGAACCGGGCACGTAGCGGCTCAGCAGCGCCAGGCGGCCGACTCGCTTGACCGCGATTAGCTGAACTTCGGCCCCAATCCGCCTTTGTAGCCCTCTGAACCGCGCCGGATTTTCCGGAGCCGATTTGGTTTGGATTATGCGGCCAAGGCTTGCGACTCGGTTTGGGCTTCGTATCGCGCTTCGGCTTCAGCGGGAGGGATATTCCCGATGGGATCGAGCAAGCGGCGGGTGTTGAACCAGTCGATCCATTCGAGGGTGGCAAATCAACACCCTCTAATGAGCGCATAGGAGGTCGTCGTAAAACCGAGGAAGGAGAAAATCGCTACACCGGACTATCCTGTATCGATAAGTCGACGCGGATTTCCACCGTCGCAGCGGAACGCTTGACCCTACAATGGAGTTATTCTAATTAGGAACTGCGTGGACGGCGCGGTGGATATCACCTCGCGACCGACCGAAGAATTTGGAGAGACACATGGCACACAGCACCAGCGCGGCCTGCGAAAGCTGCCGGTTCTTCGACGACCATCAGCTCAATGGCGGTCAGTCATCGGGCGACGAGGGGCTTTGCCGCTTCAACCCGCCGGTGAGCCAGCCCGAGCCGAAGTCGCCGGGCCTGTGGCCGGTGGTTGCGTCCAAGGATTGGTGTGGCCATTTCACTTCCGAGATGACCGCCGCCGAGTAAGGCCGCGCTCCTCGCGAGTGTCGAGATCGGGGTCGGCGCGCGAGCGCCGGCCCTTTTTCATGGGTATTCGCGGGCGCGACCGTCTCTGTTTCTCACGAAGAATTCCCTCGCCGCCCTCGCGAAATCCGTTAGCACGCCGCGAGCCGGTCATGATCCGGTCACCTTCGCGTCCGAAGGCGGGGCCTTCATGAGACGGGCGGCTCCTGCCACCGCATCCTGAGCCACGCGGTCCGGACGGGCACACGGCACGGGCACGGGCGGTCGGGTTTCGGGGCGGTTTAAGGATTTTTCTGGATGACGAATCGACCCATTTCGGCGATGGCCGGTCGGCTCCTGGCGCCGCTCGCCGGGATCGTGCTGAGTGCTGTGTCCGGACTCGCCATGGCGGCTCCCAACGACCCGACCGGCACCTTCCTCACCGAGGACGGGCGGGCCCGCGTCCGCGTCGAGAAGTGCGGCGCGCAGAACAACCATGTCTGCGGTTACGTCGTCTGGCTGAAGGTCCCGCTGAACGACAAGGGCCAGCCGCGTATCGACTTCAAGAATCCCGACCCGAAGAAGCAGGCCCGCGCCTCGCTCGGCCACCAGCTCATCATGGGCATCAAGCCGAACGCCGACAATCATTACGAAGGCAAGATCTACAACGCCGAGGACGGCTCGTTCTACGACGTGACGATCTGGAGCGAGCAGCCCGGCCAGCTCACCGTACGCGGCTGCATGCTGCGTTTCATGTGCATGTCCCAGGGCTGGACCAAGGTCACCGATACGGTGCCTGGACAGCTGACCGGCCCGACCAACGGGCCGGGCGGCCCCCGCTCCGACCCCGAGTGGGCGCCCAAGGCACAGCCCGCCTCGGCCGCGGGCGCGACCGGCACCGCGCCGGCCGGCGCTCCGAAACCGGCCGCCGCCGCGCCGAAGCCGGCGCCGGCAGCCAAGCCCGCCGAGTAATTCTCCGGCAGACAGCCGACGTATCGTCCCGGATCCGGAATCCGGGACGATACGTCGGGCGCGCAGGCCCTCAATCAACCAGGGCGGCGTAAGTCAGAACCCGCAACTCTCGTCTGATCGGCAGGGCCGAGGACGGGATGAGCTGGGCGAGCATCACCACCGCGAGATCTTCCGCCGGATCGATCCAGAACGACGTGCTGGCGAGGCCGCCCCATGCGACCTCGCCGGGAGTGCCGATGATCTGTGCCCGAGCCGGGTCGATCATGACTGAGAATCCCAGCCCGAAACCGATCCCGGTATAGGTCGATTCCGAAAAGCGCGGCTGGCCCATCGAGGCGAGGTCGCCGCCGAGATGGTTCATCAGCATGAGGTCGATGGTCTTGCGGCCGAGGAGCCGCACATCGTCGAGGGCACCGCCTCCCAGGATGAACCGGCAGAAGCGCATGTAGTCGGAGGCTGTCGAGACCAGGCCACCGCCGCCGGAGGGGATCGCCGGCTTCGAGGTGAAGCGGCTTCCCACCGCGTCGTCGTAGAGCTTGAGGCTGCGGTCGCGGAACAGGCTGTAGTTGGATGCCAGCCGCGAAACCTTGTCGGCGGGCACGAAGAAGTCCGTGTCGACCATGCCGAGGGGATCGATCACTCTGGCCTTCAGGAAATCGCCAAAATCCTGGCCCGCGATCACCGCCACGAGATGGCCGAGCAGGTCGGTGGCGACGCTGTAGTTCCATTCCGCACCGGGCTGGGCGAGGAGAGGCTGCTTGGCCAGCCGCGCCACCACTTCGGAGAGACCGGCATCCTGGGCCTCCCCGAAATCGACGCCGTTCTGCCGGTAGAGCGCATCGACGAGCGTCGATTCCATGAAGCCGTAGGTCAGGCCGGACGTATGGGTGAGGAGATCGCGGATGGTGATCGGACGCTGGGCCGGCTCGGTCTCGGCCTTCACCCGGTTGCCACCGGTGAAGACCCGCATGTCGGCGAATTCCGGAAGGAAGCGGGTGATCGGGTCGTCGAGCTGGAAGCGGCCTTCCTCGTAGAGCATCATCACCGCCACCGAGGTCAGCGGCTTCGTCATCGAGTAGATGCGCGTGATCGTATCTGCCGCGAACGGCGTCTTGCGAGCCATGTCTGCAAGGCCGTGGGCGCGGAAGAACGCCGTCTCACCGCGCCGCGACAGCATCACCGAGAGGCCGGCGAGCTTCCCCTCGTCGACGAGCCTCCGCATCCAGCCATCGACCCGCTCCAGCCTATCGGAACAGAGACCGAGCGTCTTGGGGTCGGTCACCGGGATGTCCTGCATGCGAGCCGCTCCGTCCTCGCCGCGCCGCGCGGCGGTGTCCGCGAATGGGACCCTCCGGCTTTAGCCTCGCGCGCGGCCGTCGCCAATCGGCCGATTCACCATCCCATCGTCCCGGGGCCGCCCTTGAACGGGCCGACGACATCGGGCGTGATCCAGCCGCCATAGAAGCCGCCGGGCTGGGGTTCCACCCTCACGTCGCCGACGAAACAGGACTCCATCGCACCCGCGTAGAAGGCGAGGAAGCCCGCGATGGCCTCGAAGTCCCGTGTCGGCTTCGGGTAGGCCCAGGCCGCACCCTCCGCGCGACGACCCCCGGCCAGGACGTCGTGAAGGACGGCGCGCCCCTTCCACTCGCATATGCCCGCCATCCTCGCCGGCCCGAGAACACCTTCGGCCAGGTCGCCGGGCGGGATGTAATAGGTCGGCGGATGGCTCGTCTCGAGGACGCGATAGCCCGACACCGTGTCGGCGACGGTCGTCCCCGAAAACATCACGCGCAGGCGTGAAGCGACGCGCTCCAACCGCGGCGGGCGGGGATAGTCCCACACGCTCTCCTGGCCGGGGCCGCAGGGCAAAGGTCTCGGATGCATCGGTGCCGTCCATCTCGGAGGGGAGTGCGACGCTTTTAGGTAGGGCGGCGTTTGCGCGTGGCGCGGGCCATGCTAGCCCCGCTCGCGATGACGCTTACGGAATCTGCCTGCTCCGGCCTATCGGCCGCTCCGGTCGGCCGGCACGAGCGAGACATTCTGGGAATTTGCCTGTGACGGACTTCGCCCTCTTCCTCGACTTCGACGGCACTCTCGTGGAGATCGCTCCACGGCCGGATCAGGTGGTGGTGGCTCCCGAACTGGCGCCGGCCCTGCTCCGGCTGCGGGACCGGCTCGGCGGCGCCCTCGCCATCGTCACCGGCCGTCCCATCGCGGTGATCGACGACTTCCTGGCGCCCGCGCGGTTCGATGTCGCCGGTCTCCACGGGGTCGAGCGACGGGTCGACGGTGTCGTGTCGGGAGGCAGCGCCGAGGACCACCCCGCTTTGCGCGCCCGGATCGCGGGTCTGCACGAGGCCGTGCGCAATCTCGAATCCGTTCTGATCGAGGACAAGGGCGCCTCGGTCGCCGTGCATTGGCGCCTCGCCACGCCCTCCGATGCCGCGGAGGCCGAAGCGGCCGTGAAGGCGGCGGCCGCCGAACTCGGCGATGCCTATCGGCTGCAATTGGGCAAGGCGGTCGGTGAGATCGTCCCGGCATCGGCCACCAAGGGCCACGCCATCCGCGCCCTGGCCGAAGCGGCGCCCTATGCCGGCCGGCGCGCGATGTTCCTCGGAGACGACCTCACCGACGAGAAGGCCTTCGCCGTGGTCAACGAAGTCGGCGGGGTCAGCGTCCGCATCGGCGGCAGCGACACCATCGCCACACGACGCCTCACGGATCCCGACGCCGTGCGCGCGCTGATCTATGCCTGGGCCGACGGCGCGCCGATCGACCCGGACGCCTTGCCGGCCGCCTGAAGGCGCGATCGGGAATGGTCGCCCGAAAGCCCGCGTTCGAAGACATCGACCGGGATACCGCGCCGAGGCCGATGCTGTAGACTTGACCGTGACGCCCCGCAGACCGGCGAGATCCCGGACCCCGGTTTCCTACCCGAAGGACCATTGCCCGCATGTTCGAATTCCCGGTCCTCGTCGGTGATGTCGGCGGCACCAACGCCCGCTTCGCGCTCGTGGCGGAGGCGGGTGCCGAGGCGAAGATCCTCGGTCATGTCCAGACGAACGCCTTTCCCGATCCGAGCGCGGCGATCAGGTCGGTTCTGGAGAAACATGAGGGACCGGCGCCGCGCTCGACCATCCTCGCCGTTGCCGCCCGCATCGATGGGCCGGCGGTTCGTCTCACCAATGCCGATTGGGTGATCGAGGGAGCGCGGATCGGGCAGGATTTCGGCCTGTCGCGCTCGGTCGTCGTCAACGATTACGTGCCCGTCGCCGCCGGCGCCGTGGATATCGCCCCCACCGACCTGACGCCGATCGGCCCTCACCGGGACGGCGGCCTGAAAGGCGACCAGGGTACGCGACTGGTGCTCGGGCCGGGCACCGGGTTCGGCGCGGCGGCCGTGGTGCCCTACGCGGATCGCCTCACCATCGTCTCCACCGAGGCCGGCCACGTCGATTTCGGCCCCTCCGATGCCGGCGAGGACGAGATCTGGCGGCATGTCGAGCGTATCGACGGACGGGTCACGGTGGAGGCACTGCTCTCCGGGCCGGGGCTCTCACGGCTCTACAGGGCCGTTCATCTCGCGAGAACCGGGCGGGAGGCCGAGACGTCCGAGCCCGCCATGGTCACCACCATGGGCGTCGATGGCAGCGATCCGTACGCGGCCGAAGCCGTCGCTCTGTTCGCAAAGCTCCTCGGACGGGTCTGCGGCGACCTCGCCCTGACCTTCCTCGCCACGGGCGGCGTCTATATCGGCGGCGGCATCGCCCCGCGGATCCTGCCCGTCCTGGAGACGGGCGGCTTCCGCAAGGCCTTCGAATACAAGCCGCCCTTCGTCACCCAGATGGAGGCGATCCCCACCAGCGTGATCTCGGTCCAGGATCCCGCCTTCGCGGGCCTCGCCGCCCTGGCGAACCGGCCCGAGGTGTTCGTCTATCACGGGCAGGTCTGGACGAAGGGCTGAACCGGACGGTTATTCGTCCGAGTCGTTGTCGACGTTCTGCTCGACCTCGTCGTAGGTGTAGCCTTCGAGCCAGTCGGCGCTGTTCTGCGAACCCGCGGGGTAGGGATTGGTCGCATCCGGCTGGCCGGCGATCTTGGCGGCCTTGCCCTCTTCCATGACGGTCTTCGAGACGTAGCCCATCCGTATCCTCCCTCACACCGGCGCGGAACCGGCCGTCAACGTTCAAGATGAGCGGGCGCCTCGGATTTCAAGGGCACGCGAGATTTCAGCGAGCCTCGGGATAGCGAGGGCGCGACGGTGTCAGATCCCATCCCCGGCGACTTCGCGCGCCACGGCCCGGCGGCCGATGTCGCGGCGGCAGAAGCCTTCCGGCCAGTCGATCCGGGCAACCGCGGCATAGGCCCGTGCCTGGGCCTCCATCATGCTGTCGCCCGTGGCCGTCACCGCCAGAACACGGCCGCCATCGGCGACGATCCGGCCGTTCTCCTGCCGCGTTCCGGCCTGGAACACGATGACTTCGTCGCTGGCGCCGGCCTCGGCGATGCCACGGATGGTCGACCCGCGCATCACCGTGCCGGGATAGCCGGCCGCCGCCATCACCACGGTGAGCGCGGCGCGGTGAGCGTCGAATTGCAGCGCGATGCCGGTCACGTCGCCCTCGCAGGCGGCGAGTAGGGCGGGCACCAGATCGGAGGCGAGCCGGGGCATCAGCACCTGCGCCTCGGGATCGCCGAAGCGTGTGTTGTACTCGATGAGCTTGGGACCGTCGGCGGTCAGCATCAGGCCGGCATAGAGGATTCCGGAGAAGGGCGTCCCGCGCTCGCGCATCCCCGCCAGGGTCGGGGCGATGATCGTCTCCATCACCGCCTGTTCGAGTTCGGGCGTGAGGATGGTGGCCGGAGAATAGGCGCCCATGCCCCCGGTATTGGGGCCGCGATCGCCGTCGAATACGCGCTTGTGGTCCTGCGCCGTCCCGATCGGGACGGCATTGGTGCCGTCGCAAAGGGCGAAGAAGCTCGCCTCCTCGCCGAACAAGCACTCCTCGATGACGATTTCGGCCCCCGGTTCACCGAGCATGGCACGGACGGCGCTCTCCGCCTGATCCAGGGTCTCGGCGACGACGACGCCCTTGCCGGCGGCGAGCCCGTCGGCCTTCACCACAATCGGCGCTCCGGATTTCGCCAGATAGGCGAGGGCGGCATGCTGGTCGGTGAAGCGGGCGAAGGCGGCCGTCGGAATGCCCCGCTCGGCGCAGAGGTCCTTGGTGAAGCCTTTGGAGCCTTCGAGCTGCGCCGCGGCCTTGGTCGGTCCGAAGGCGCGGATGCCGGCGGCCTGGAGATCGTCCACGAGGCCCGCCACCAGCGGCGCTTCCGGACCGACGACCACGAGGCCGATCCCTGCCGTGTCGCAGAACAGCTTCACCGCCTCATGGTCGGCGACCGCGAGATCGGGGAGGTTCTCGCCGAACTCGGCCGTGCCGGGATTGCCCGGCGCCGTGAACAGGCGGGCGCAGAGCGGGCTCTTGGCGATGGCATAGGCCAGGGCGTGTTCGCGTCCGCCGGAGCCGATGAGGAGAATGTTCATGAACTGCGCTTCGAAGGACGTGGAGGCGTGCCGGAATTCCGAGCCTGCCATGACGTCGGAATTTGGCATGGATAGGATCGGCGCAAGGTGCCGGATCGCTCATCGCCATTCTGGATCATCACATCGTCCGTGTCCCGGAGTGCCCGACATCCCCGCACAGGGTTTTTGCCGTGGACGCCATCCTTTTCCGGAAGACATTTGCTTCGAAGTCATGATTTTAAGGCTCGATCGCCGGTCCCGCGCGCAGGTGCTTCGAACCAAAGATGCCTTCGGTTCGCGAAAATCGGCCTCCGCCCGCACGCGAATGGTGATACTCGCAGGAACGATGCGGGATGTCTGCGAGTTGAAACACGTCATGCCAGGATGTCGCCATTCCGCTGCCCCTCCCATGGCCCCGCATCCGGGGTCGGGAGTGCGTTTGTCGCATTACCTCCTGAGCGGGCGTCCTTCGGTGAAGCCCGTCAACGACAACCGCCCGCCCTACATGTCGGCCTTCTGGCCCTGGGCCCTGGCCATCGGCGTCGCTCCCGTGCTGTCGGCCATGCTGCTGCTCTCCCTGCTGTTCTGACGGGCCGGCCCGGGGTTTACCCGCGTCCTCGCCGGGCCTAGCGTCCGCCGCGACATGGCTCTCGTTCCTCCCCCCGCTACGGCCCCTCCCACGACATCCAATGCGCCCGAATGGTCGGTGGGCGATCTCGCCTCGGCCCTGAAGCGAACGCTGGAAGACGCGTTCGGTCACGTCCGCCTGCGCGGCGAGATTTCCGGCTATCGCGGCCAGCACGGGTCGGGACACGCCTATTTCTCGTTGAAGGACGGCACCGCCCGCATCGATGCGGTGGTCTGGAAAGGCACGTTCAACCGCTTGCGCCAGCGGCCGCAGGAAGGCCTCGAGGTCGTCGCCACCGGCCGCATCACCACCTTCGCCGGCAAGTCCTCCTACCAGATCGTGGTCGAAACCCTGGAGCCGGCGGGCATCGGCGCCTGGATGGCTCTGCTGGAGGAGCGCAAGCGCCTCCTCTCGGCGGAGGGCCTGTTCGCCGCCGAGCGCAAGCGCGCGATTCCCTATCTCCCCCGGGTCGTCGGAGTAGTGACCTCGCCCACCGGCGCGGTCATCCGGGATATCCTGCACCGCCTGGAAGACCGCTTCCCGAGGCCGGTTCTGGTCTGGCCCGTGCGGGTCCAGGGGGAGGGGGCGGCCGAGGAGATCGCCGCAGCGATCCGCGGCTTCAACGCGCTTCTGCCCGGTGGAGCGATACCGCGACCGGACGTGCTGATCGTGGCGCGCGGCGGCGGTTCGATCGAGGATCTGTGGGCGTTCAACGAGGAGATCGTGGTCCGCGCCGCCTCGGAGAGTACGATCCCCTTGATCTCGGCGGTGGGCCACGAGACCGACACCACCCTCATCGACTACGTCTCCGACCGTCGCGCACCCACGCCGACGGGCGCCGCCGAGATGGCCGTCCCGGTGCGCGTCGACCTCGTCGCCGAGATCCGCGATCTCGGCCATCGACAGTTCGAGGCCGTCCGGCGAAAGCTCGACCGGGAAGGCTCGGACCTGCGCGCGCTCCTTCGCGCCATGCCGGGAGCGGATGCCTTTCTCGCGGGAAAGCGCCAGCGGCTCGACCTTGCCGAGGCCCGGCTCATGCCGGCTCTCGCCGGAAATGCCCGCGATCACCGGGCGAAGTTCGGACGCCTGCTCGAACGGATGGGGCGTCACCCACCGGAATTGCGGCTGGCCCAGGCGCGCGGACGCCTCGCCCTCGTCGCGGACCGCCCCCGTTCCGCTCTGCAGAACTATGCGACCCGGAAGGGCGAGGCCCTGGCCTATCTCGGTCGTCGCCTCGTCGTCGCCCGCGAGCAGACCCTCGTCCGCGCCCGCTCGGACGCCGTCCGCCGGCACGAACGCCTCGGCGCACTGGAGACTCGGCTCGGACAGGCGATTGGTCGCCTGATCGAGCGGCGAAGCGACCGGCTCGACAATTTCTCCGCCCTCCTCGGCTCGCTGAGCTATCGCGCGGTGCTCGCTCGCGGTTTCGCCCTCGTGCGTGACGAGGCGGGCGCGCCGATCCGCGCCGCGTCCTCGACGGTGCCGGGCCAGCGCCTCAGCCTCGAATTCTCGGACGGAACGCTTCTCGCCCGAACCGAAGCGCCCGACGCCACGGCGCCGGGCGGAGCCGAGCCACCCAAACGCAAGCGGCAACCGCGAAAGCCGGCAACCACGCCGCCACAGCAATCCTCATTCGAATTATGAGATTCGCGCGGAGAATCATGCCGTGAGTCCTGCCGCGAGCGCATGGCCTCGATGCGGTGATTGGCGCGAGGGATGCTTATCGATGCGTGGTACCTCGCCTGGCGTCGAGAACGCCGTTAAAGCGCGTCGCGGCAGTCGGGCTCGGCGATCCCATTCCACCGTGTGTCGGCCCGTCGACAGCTTGCCAAGGAGAGACGATGACCACCACGATCGATAGCGGACAGAAGTTGCATCTCGTCTTCGGCGGCGAGCTCGAGAACCTCGACGGCGTCAACTTCCGCGACGTGAAGGGGCTCGACATCGTCGGAATCTTTCCAGACTATGCTTCCGCACAGGGCGCCTGGAAATCGAAGGCGCAGGCCACCGTCGACAGCGCTCAGACGCGCTATTTCATCGTCCATCTCCATCGCCTGCTGGAGCCGTGAGCTGTGCAGGGCAGTCCCCAATCAGAAGTGAAGGCATTGTGACACCGGGTTGGGGGCTGTAATGGGTGCCGCGCCGAGGGGCCGACATCCGGCACGGCGCGGAAAACGTGAGATGAAGACGGCGGCATGAAGTCCTCGATCAAGATCATCGCTGGAAATGCCAGCCGTCCGCTCGCGGAGGCGATCTCCGCCTATCTCGAACTTCCCCTCGCCAAATGCATGGTCCGGCGCTTCGCGGACATGGAGATTTTCGTCGAGTTGCAGGAGAACGTCCGAGGCGAGGACGTCTTCATCGTCCAGTCGACGTCGTTTCCCGCCAACGATCACCTGATGGAACTGCTCATCATGATCGACGCGGCGCGGCGCTCCTCCGCGCGGCGCATCACGGCGGTGATTCCGTATTTCGGCTATGCCCGCCAGGACCGCCGCACCTCCGGCCGCACGCCGATTTCGGCCAAGCTGGTCGCCAACCTCATCACCGAGGCCGGTGCCGACCGTGTTATGACCCTCGATCTGCATGCCGGCCAGATCCAGGGCTTCTTCGACATCCCCACCGACAACCTCTTCGCCGCCCCAGTGATCGTGCGCGACATCAAGGAGCGCCTCGACCCGAAGGAATGGATGGTGGTCTCGCCCGATGTCGGCGGCGTGGTCCGTGCCCGTGCCATCGCCAAGCGCATCGACGCGACGCTGGCGATCGTCGACAAGCGCCGCGAGCGCCCCGGCGAATCGGAAGTCATGAACATCATCGGCGAGGTCGAGGGCCGCTCGTGCATCCTCGTCGACGACATCGTCGATTCCGGCGGTACTCTGGTGAACGCCGCCGAAGCCCTGCTCAATGCCGGTGCCAAGGACGTGTCGGCCTACATCACCCACGGAGTGCTTTCGGGCGGCGCCGTCTCCCGCATCGCGGCC
The DNA here is from genome assembly GCF_000372825.1 of Methylobacterium sp. 77. Lineage (NCBI taxonomy): Bacteria > Pseudomonadati > Pseudomonadota > Alphaproteobacteria > Hyphomicrobiales > Methylobacteriaceae > Methylobacterium > Methylobacterium sp. 77. The sequence goes on from NZ_KB910516.1 coordinate 668,136, forward strand.
TCGCGGATGAAGGAATTGGTGATCACCGATTCGATCCAGCCGACCCAGGCGGTCAAGCTCGCCCGCAACATCCGCGTCGCCACCATCGCGCCGCTTCTCGGGGAGGCCATCGGCCGGACCGCGACGGAATCGAGCGTGTCGAGCCTGTTCGTCTGAATTCGGTGCCGGCGGCCTGCCCCGGAGGTCGTGGCCGCCGCTCAGCCCTCGAATGCCTGACAGCAGGGCGGCTCCGGCATCACATCGTCGACGAGCCGGCGTGAAGGCAATTGCGCCCCCTTCGGCCGCCGCCTATATAGGCTGATCCCCTTTTGAAAGCGTGAGACGGGACTTCCGGAACGATTCGTCCGGAGCCTGCGGACCGATGCCCGCCGCCACCCGTTCCACAGCTAACGTCGGAGCCACAGAGCATGTCCCAAGGTCCGCTGATGCCGAAGGCGACCGCCGTCTGGCTGGTCGAGAACACCTCGCTCGCCTTCGAGCAGATTGCCGATTTCTGCAAGCTTCACCCGCTCGAGGTGAAGGGCATCGCCGACGGCGAGGTCGCCGCCGGGATCAAGGGCCTCGACCCGATCACCACGGGCCAGCTCACCCGCGACGAGATCGAGAAGGCGCAGAAGGCCCCCAACTACAAGCTCAAGGTCGCCGTCTCGAAGGTGAAGCTGCCCGAGGTCAAGCGCACCACCAAGGGCCCGCGCTACACGCCGCTGTCGCGCCGCCAGGATCGCCCGAACGCCATCCTCTGGCTGCTGCGCAACCATCCCGAGCTTAAGGATGCGCAGGTCATCCGTCTCGTCGGCACCACCAAGTCGACGATCCAGCAGATCCGGGAGCGCACCCACTGGAATTCCGGCTCGCTGCAGCCGATGGATCCGGTGACCCTCGGCCTCTGCACGCAGATCGACCTCGACTTCGAAGTGCAGCGTGCCGCCAAGGACCGGCCGGCCGTGCTGCCCACGGATGCGGGCGCGACCCTGCTGCCGACCGAAGTGTCCACGGCCGGTAATTTCGAGGAGGCCGACGCGCATCATCGCAACGAGCGCGACGAGAAGCTCAACGCTGATTCAGTCTTCGCCAAGCTCAAGGGCATGCGCAGCACGGAGGATGACGACGAGGAGTGATCCTCTCCTCGACCGTCTCTCGATCAGCCCGATATTTCCGAAGGCGCCGCTCTCGCGGCGCCTTTTTCGTGTTGGTGCGGTGCATGATCGCCAATCATAAGAAAATGCGTAATATTGAGCTCACTCGATCGACGAGGATACTTTTTCGGGGCGAATGATGGCCTCTCGCGAGACAGGGCACGACGTGGCGGAATACGAGCCGGGAGGCTACGGTCTCGGGGCGGATGTTCTGGCGGCCGCCCCCCGCATGGATGCGGCCGATACGGAGTCCGACCGACGCACGGTGGCATCGGAACCGGTGACCCTGGCCGAATCGCTGATCCAAGACGAGGGCTGGAGCCCTCTGAATTTCGACGAGACCGGCCCGAACCCGCCCTATCTTCGCATCGGCGGCAAGCTTCGGATGACGCTCACGGACTACGAGCCGTGCTTCTCGTCCCATAGCCGCGATCGCATCCTGTTCCGCTCCAAGGTCTCGATGGCGGAGCACCTCCAGAAGTACGATCAGATGATGGTCGATCCACTCGCCTTCGAAGAGTGTTTCGGCCCCGGCCAGGGCACCGACGCGACCTTTCCCTTCGGAGCGTGGCTGACGATCCGCAAGGTCGGGTTTTCCGGGATCGAGTTGTGGGACAAACGGCGCGGCGACGTGGTGCTGCCCCTCGAGCCGCTCTCCGTCGCCTCCGCGATCTGGCTGCGCCACGCCGATACGCCGCGCTGGATGCTCACCTGACCGCTTCGCCCGCCGGGGACTCGTCGCGGTGGAGCATCGTCCCGAACAGCGGGAACCGTTTTTCGAAGACCACGATACGTCATCCACAGGCTACGGCATCGTCCCGGATCCGTATCCGGGACGATGCCGTATATTGCCGAAACGGACGCGATCGGTTATGGGAGCGCCGTCCTCCAATCGGATTCGACTGCGCGCGGGCTCATCGTCCCGACATCGACCCGTTGGGGAATGGCCCTCGACCATCGTTCCAGATTGCGTCGGCCCTCCTTCGGGGGGTGAGCCTGTCGGGTCCCCCAAGGGGTCCGCGGGCGGCGATCGCCGAGGGTGCCCCGTCACACGAACCGCCGACGCCGGCCTCGCACGAGAGGCCTGTCAGGAGACAGAATGACCGCTGGTAACGCGCTGCAGCGTAACCCGAGCCGCGACGATTTCGCGGCTCTCCTCGAGGAGAGCTTCCTCGAGCACGAGATCACCGAAGGGTCCGTCGTCAAGGGTCGCGTCGTCGCGATCGAGAAGGACGTGGCCGTCATCGACATCGGCGCCAAGACGGAAGGCCGTGTCGCTCTCAAGGAATTCAACGGCCCCGGCCGCGAAGGCGAACTCGCCGTCGGCGACGAGGTCGAGGTCTATGTCGACCGCATCGAGAATGCGCTCGGCGAAGCCGTCATCTCGCGCGACAAGGCGCGCCGCGAGGAGAGCTGGGTCAAGCTCGAGAAGGCCTTCGAGGCCAACGAGCGCGTCACCGGCGCGATCTTCAATCAGGTCAAGGGCGGCTACACCGTCGATCTCGACGGCGCCGTGGCGTTCCTGCCGCGCTCCCAGGTCGATATCCGCCCCGTGCGCGATGTGACCCCGCTGCTCGGCACCCCGCAGCCGTTCCAGATCCTCAAGATGGATCGCCGCCGCGGCAACATCGTCGTGTCGCGCCGCACCGTCCTCGAAGAGAGCCGCGCCGAGCAGCGCTCCGAGCTCGTGGCCAACCTCGAAGAGGGTCAGGTCATCGACGGCGTCGTCAAGAACATCACCGAATACGGTGCCTTCGTCGATCTCGGCGGCATCGACGGCCTGCTCCACGTCACCGATATGGCGTGGCGCCGCGTGAACCATCCGTCCGAGGTCGTGACCATCGGCCAGACGGTCAAGGTCAAGATCATCAAGATCAACCACGAGACCCATCGCATCTCGCTCGGCATCAAGCAGCTGCTCGCCGATCCGTGGGAGGGCATCGCCCAGCGCTACCCGGTCGACGCCAAGCTCAAGGGCCGTGTCACCAACATCACCGATTACGGCGCCTTCGTGGAGCTGGAGCCGGGCATCGAAGGCCTGATCCACGTCTCCGAGATGTCCTGGACGAAGAAGAACGTTCATCCGGGCAAGATCGTCTCCACCTCGCAGGAAGTGGAAGTGCAGATCCTCGAAGTCGATCCGGTCAAGCGCCGTATCTCGCTCGGCCTCAAGCAGACCCTCCAGAACCCCTGGGAGGCCTTCGCCGAGCAGCATCCGGTCGGCTCCGAGGTCGAGGGCGAGGTCAAGAACAAGACCGAGTTCGGTCTGTTCATCGGTCTCGACGGCGATGTCGACGGCATGGTCCACCTGTCGGATCTCGACTGGAACCGTCCCGGCGAGCAGGTCATCGAAGAGTTCAAGAAGGGCGACATGCTGCGCGCCCAGGTTCTCGACGTCGATGTCGAGAAGGAGCGTATCTCGCTCGGCGTGAAGCAGCTCGGCGGCGACCCCTTCACGGAAGCCGGCGAACTCAAGAAGGGTCAGATCGTGACCTGCGAAGTGACGGAAGTGAAGGATTCGGGCGTCGAAGTTAAGATCGTCGACACCGACCTCTCCACCTTCATCCGTCGGGCCGAGCTCGCCCGCGATCGTGGCGACCAGCGCCCCGAGCGTTTCGCCGCCGGCGAGAAGTTCGATGCCCGCGTGATCCAGTTCGACCGCAAGGCGCGCCGGGTCCAGCTCTCGATCAAGGCCCTCGAAATGGCCGAGGAAAAGGAGGCGATGGCTCAGTTCGGCTCCGCCGATTCCGGCGCCTCCCTCGGCGAGATCCTGGGCGCAGCCTTCAAGAAGGCCCGCACCAGCGACGACAAGGACGACGCGCAGGATTAATCCGGCGCCGATACGAACGGCCGCCGGTTCTTCGGAGCCGGCGGCCCACACCTGCTGAACGCCCGCGCGGGATCGCCTCCCACGCGGGCGTTCTTCGTTTCCGCGAGGTCGGTCCGGCGCCGCCGATGCCGATCGCCACCGTGAATGGCAGTTTCAAAACCCGGCATTTGAATGGATTGCGGCAACCCCGTCGATTGTCGCCCGTCCTGCAATCATTTACGAGGCCGAGCGTCGCCCTGGACCTCACTGCGTTTTCTACAAGTCTTCCAGATAGAAAACCTGAGACAATCCGGGCAACGCGAAGCTCAAAAAACAATAGCTGGAAGGCTATCGCTGATCCCTCTATCGACCGGGATCACGCGGCACCGCTCCGGCAGACTGGCCCAGCCAGCAGACCGGGCGAGAATGGCCCTGGGAAGAAGCGCTCCTCCGATCCTCTCGATCCGATCCCTGGGACAGACCGACGTCTGACGAGGGCTTGCGGCCGTATTCCAGAGAACGAGGTATGGCGATGAGCGCCGACGACAACGACACCTGCCTGTCCGACGGCATCTCCCCCGCGGCACCTCCCTTCAACCGCAGGCAGATCCTCGGCACCGCATTGACCGGCCTCGCGGCGGCAGCCGTGCCGGCCTCGCTCGCTCTGGCAGCCCCTGCAGCGAAGAAGGTCGACGTCCTGCTGATCGGCGGCGGCATCATGAGCGCGACGATCGGCGTGTGGCTCCGCGAACTGGAACCCGCCTGGTCGATCCAGATGATCGAGCGCCTCGACGGTGTGGCGAAAGAGAGTTCCAACGGCTGGAACAACGCAGGCACGGGCCATTCCGCTCTCGCGGAGCTGAACTACACGCCCGAGAAGAAGGACGGGCAGATCGAGATCGCCAAGGCAGTGGAGATCAACGAGGCCTTCCAGGTCACGCGTCAGTTCCTGTCGTGGCAGGTGCGGAACGGCGTCCTGAAGAATCCGCGATCCTTCATCAACTACACGCCGCATATGAGCTTCGTGTGGGGTGACGACAACATCGCCTATCTGAAGAAGCGCCATGCCGCTTTGAAGGCGAGCCCTCTCTTCGCCGGGATGGAAATCTCGACCGATCCGGAGCAGATCAAGAAATGGGTCCCCCTCATGATGGAGGGGCGCGATCCCAAGCAGGCCGTCGCGGCGACCTGGACATCGCTGGGCACCGACGTCGAGTTCGGCGAGATCACCCGGCAGTTCGTGTCTCATCTCAAGAGCCAGGACAGCTTCGAGCTGAAGCTCTCGACCGAGGTCCGCACCATCGAGAAGAACCCCGACGGCACTTGGAGGGTGACCTCGCGCAACCTCAAGGACGGCTCAGAGCAGAGCGTCGACGCCAAGTTCGTGTTCATCGGCGCGGGTGGCGGATCGCTGCATCTCCTGCAGAAATCCGGCATTCCGGAAGGTGAGGATTATGCCGGTTTTCCTGTCGGCGGCTCGTTCCTCGTCAACGAGAATCTCGACGTGACGACGCGGCATCTGGCGAAAGCCTACGGCAAGGCCTCGGTCGGCTCGCCGCCGATGTCGGTTCCGCATCTGGACACGCGCGTCATCGACGGGAAACGCGTCATCCTGTTCGGACCCTTCGCCACCTTCTCGACCAAGTTCCTGAAGGAAGGGTCGTATTTCGACCTGGTCTCCTCGGCGACCACCAGCAACGTCTGGCCGATGGTCCGCGTGGGCGTGGATGAGTATCCGCTGGTGGAATATCTGGCCGGCCAGCTGATGCTGTCGGACGACGACCGCCTCGCCGCCCTGCGCGAGTATTTCCCGAAAGCCAGGAAGGAAGAGTGGCGCCTGTGGCAGGCGGGCCAGCGCGTGCAGATCATCAAGCGGGACAAGGACAAGGGCGGCGTGCTCAAGCTCGGCACGGAAATCGTCAGCGCGAAGGACGGCAGCATCGCGGCCCTGCTCGGTGCCTCGCCGGGCGCGTCCACCGCCGCTCCGATCATGCTGAAGGTGCTGGAGAAGGTGTTCGCTTCCAAGGTCTCCTCACCGGAATGGCAGGCGAAGCTTCGACAGATCGTCCCGAGCTACGGCGTGAAGCTGAACGATGATCCGGAGCGGGTCGCACAGGCCTGGGCCTATACGAGCGAGCAGCTGCAGCTGCCATCCCCTCCACAGATCGAGGTCGCGGCGCTGAAACAGACGGCTCCGAGCAACGCCGTCCTCAACAGCAACCGCACCATGTCGACGAACCCGGTCCACGACCTCGCTCCCTGAGCGAGGAGATCGGGACGTCGAATCCGCCGATGTCGCGACGACGGCACCGGCGGATTCGCATCGGTCGATCGAGACGGACCCTCGGCTTCGTGCAAGCGCCGAGCCGGTGCGTCCCGATGACATCCACGACTTGCTCGGCGCACGGCACGGCTTTTCTCCAAGGCCGCCTTCCCTGCCCACGAGGCCCCTTGCCGGTCTGCGGCAGGGAGCGCTAGAACACGGCCCTGCCATCGCGTCCCGACGGGGTCCACCGACTTCCCGGCGGAAGGATGCGAGAGCTACCAAAGGCTTGGTGCAAATCGCCGGCAGGTGTGGAACAAGACTCGACGGAACGACGGACGCACCACGCCTGCGTGTCGTCGAACTCGAGGGCGAAGACCCGACCGCAATGGCCGGATCACGAGGGAGCGAGACGATCGCATGGCTGCAGACGCCGAACTTCTGATCGATCGTCGGCGCCTGCGCCGCAAGCTTTCGCTATGGCGTGTCGTCGGCATCGGCGGCCTGATCGTCGCCGTCGGGGCCTTGGGCTACCGGGTGCGCGGCGGTGAGGGGTTCGGCTTCTCGGCGATCAAGCCGCAGATCGCACGCATCTCCATCGGCGGTTTCATCGCCGGCAGCGAATCGACCACCAAGCTGATCGAACGGGTGCGCGATGCCAGCGCCGTCCAGGGTGTGATCGTCTCGATCTCCTCGCCCGGCGGCACCACCACCGGCTCGGAGGAGCTCTACCGCAACCTTCGCGCGCTCTCCGAGAAGAAGCCTATGGTCGCCTTCGTCGACGGCACGGCAGCTTCGGGAGCCTATATCGCCGCCATCGCCGCCGATCACATCGTGGCGCGGGAGACCGCCCTCGTCGGCTCCATCGGCGTGCTGTTCCAATACCCGGATCTCTCCGGCCTGCTGGACAAGGTCGGCGTGAAGGTCGAGTCCGTGAAGTCGGCGCCTTTGAAGGCCGAGCCCTCGGGCTTCACCCCGACCTCGCCCGAGGCACGCGCGGCCCTGGCCGCCGTCGTCGGCGACACCTACGCATGGTTTAAGGGCCTCGTCTCCGAGCGCCGCAAGATGACCGAGAAGGAACTTGCCACCGTCAGCGACGGGCGGGTGTTCAGCGGGCGCCAAAGCGTGCCGCTGAAGCTGGTGGACGGCGTGGGCGGCGAGCGTCAGGCGGTCGCCTGGTTGGAGACCGAACGCAACGTCGCCAAGGGCCTGCCGGTGCGCGACTGGAAACCGAAATCCGAGAGTGATTTCAAACTATGGTCGGCTCTCGGAATGGGTGCCGATCTCATGGGAATGGGCGGCCTCGCCACTCGCCTCCGTCAGGTCGGCGACGAGACGGCGAGCATGGCGCAGGGTGGATTGCTGGTGCTCTGGCGTCCGGGCACCGCCGATGCGCCGTGAGGGCGACGCCGTACCACCCCCGCATGGATCGCGTTCGCAGGGGTGTCGGACCCGCATGATGTCAGGGAAGACCGCCGCATGATCAAGTCCGAGCTCGTGCTCAGGATCGCAGAGCAGAACCCGCATCTCTACCAGCGCGACGTGGAAACCCTCGTGAAGGCGATCCTCGACACGATCGCCGAGGCGCTGTCGCGCGGTGACCGCGTGGAATTGCGCGGCTTCGGCGCGTTCTCGGTGAAACGTCGCGAGGCGCGCCGCGGGCGCAACCCGCGCACCGGTGAACCCGTTGCCGTCTCCGAGAAGGCCATCCCCGTGTTCAAGACGGGCAAGGAGATGCGCCAGCGACTCAACGAGGCCGGGATCGGCGAAGAGGAATCCTCCGAGAGCGAGGAATCCTGAACTCATGACCAGCCTCGTCCCATCGACCGGAGTGTCTCGATGATCCGCTTTCTCAAGGGTTTGGTCCTGCTTCCCGTCGCGATCGTGGTCGTCGCCCTGGCCGTCGCCAATCGGGAGGTCGTCCGCCTCTCCTTCGATCCGTTCTCGCCGGATACGCCGGCCTTCAGCCTGCCGCTGCCGCTCTACGTCCTGATCTTCGCCTGCATCGCCATCGGCATCCTCTGCGGCGGCATCGGCAGCTGGCTCGGCCAGTCGAGCACGCGGCGGACGAGCGCCGCTCGCCGTCGCGAGATCCGCCGCCTGGAGGGCGAGACCGAGCGGCTGAAATCCCATGTCGCGGCGAGCGAAGCTGCGCCGACCGAGCGCTATCCCGGCATGGACAGCCGCGTCGCGCTCCCGGCGCCCCGCTAGACCGATCGCCGTCATGCCGTCGATCCGCATCAAGATCTGCGGGCTGAGCACCCCCGACACCCTCGACGCGGCCCTGTCGGCCGGAGCCGACCTCGTCGGCTTCGTGCATTTTCAGAAAAGCCCGCGCCATGTCGATTTGGAGCGGGCGCGGCTCCTGTCAGAGCAGGCGAAGGGCAGGGCGGAGCGGGTGATTCTGCTGGTCGATCCCGACGATGCGCTCGTCGATGCGGCGCTGGAGGCTGTCGATCCGGACTGGATCCAACTCCACGGGCGCGAGACTCCGGAGCGGGTGGCGATGATCCGCAGCCGCAGCGGCAGGCCGGTGATGAAGGCCATCGGCATCGCCAGCCATGCGGATCTGGCCGCAATCGTCGCGCATGGTGCGGCCGACCGCATCCTCCTCGATGCCAAGCCTCCGCCGAGCGCCGCGCTTCCCGGAGGCAACGGCCACGCCTTCGATTGGGGGCTTCTCTCGGGAATGGACCTGCCGCTGGGCACCATGCTGTCCGGTGGTCTCACTCCGGAGAATGTCGCCGAGGCGCTGACGCGGACGGGCCTGCGCGCCGTCGACGTCTCCTCGGGAGTCGAGACGAGGCCGGGGGAGAAGAGCGCGGAACGCATCGCGGCCTTCGTCTCGGCCGTTCGGACGAATGAATAGCGCGCGATTTCACAGATCGACGCGTTCGCCGCATTGTAGCGCCCCCCCGCGCGGGTCTAGGCATTGGCGCAACCCAAGACCGCACGCAAAGGCCCGGCGCCGAGCCGCCGGCCGAAGACGCGAAGGACGACAGACCGTGACCATCGCCCCCTCTCCGAACTCGTTCCGCAACGGACCGGACGAGCGTGGCCGCTTCGGCATCTTCGGCGGCCGCTTCGTCGCCGAGACGCTGATGCCGCTGATCCTCGATCTCGAGAAGGCCTATACGGAGGCGAAGGCCGACCCGTCCTTCCAGAAAGAGATGAACGGCCACCTGACCCATTATGTCGGCCGGCCGAGCCCGCTCTACTACGCCGAGCGTCTGACCGAACACCTGCGCGCGAAGTCGGCGCCCGGCCATGGCGCCAAGGTGTTCTTCAAGCGCGAGGAGCTGAACCACACCGGCTCGCACAAGGTGAACAACGTGCTGGGCCAGATCATGCTGGCCCGCCGCATGGGCAAGCCGCGGATCATCGCGGAGACCGGTGCCGGCCAGCACGGAGTGGCCACCGCCACCCTCTGCGCCCGGTTCGGCCTGAAATGCGTCGTCTACATGGGCGCCGTCGACGTTGCGCGCCAAGCTCCCAACGTCTTCCGCATGAAGATGCTCGGGGCCGAGGTGATCCCGGTCGAGTCCGGCACCAAGACCCTCAAGGACGCCATGAACGAGGCCCTGCGCGACTGGGTCACCAACGTCGCCGACACGTTCTACTGCATCGGCACGGTGGCCGGCCCGCACCCGTATCCGGCGATGGTGCGCGACTTCCAGTCGATCATCGGCCGCGAGACCAGGGAGCAGATGCTGGAGATGGAAGGGCGTCTGCCGGATTCGCTCATCGCCTGCATCGGCGGTGGCTCCAACGCCATGGGCCTGTTCCACCCGTTCCTCGACGACCGCGAGGTCGAGATCTACGGCGTCGAGGCCGCCGGCCACGGCATCTCCTCGGGCCTTCATGCCGCCTCCCTGTCCGGCGGTAAGCCGGGCGTGCTCCACGGCAACCGGACGTACCTCCTGCAGAACGAGGACGGCCAGATCGCCGACGCCCACTCGATCTCGGCCGGCCTCGACTATCCCGGCATCGGCCCCGAACACGCATGGCTGCACGAGGCCAAGCGCGTCACCTATCTCTCGGCGACCGATTCCGAGACGCTGGAGGCCTTCAAGCTGTGCTCGCTGCTGGAGGGCATCATCCCGGCCCTCGAGCCGGCCCACGCCCTCGCCAAGGTGTTCGAACTCGCCCCGACCAAGCCCGCCGACCACCTGATGGTGCTCAACCTCTCGGGCCGTGGCGACAAGGACATCCCGCAGGTCGCCGAGATCCTGGGGACCCATCTCTGAGAAAAACCCGAACACGGGCCGCCACGGGCCAACACCCCGTTGACACCCCGAGGCGGATTTCTCTATACCGCCGATCTCTTCAGGGGCGTCCGCATCGCGCGGGCTCCTTTGTGATGGCGGGGTAGCTCAGCTGGTTAGAGCAGAGGAATCATAATCCTTGTGTCGGGGGTTCAAATCCCTCTCTCGCTACCAAGGTTTTAACCCGCTAAGTCCGCGACTTAGCGGGTTTTTCTTTGCCCGATCCGGTTTTGCCGTGGCGCCGGACATCGTCGTGGTCCGCCGACCGCATCTAGCCGACCGCGAGGTTGAGCGTGCGTGCCGCCGGCGACAGCCTGACCTGGCAGCCCCATCCGAAGGTCAGGAAGTCCTGCTCGATACCGTCGGCGAAGACGACGCCGCCGTCGTTCATCCGCGAGGTGACGAGAAGCCCGGCATCGGTGAGCTTTCCGGCCCGCAAGCGCGTGGTGCTGGCGACGCTGGGGAACGGTTCGCGCACCCAATAGCCCACCGCCGCTTCTTCCGTGCCGAGCGGCACGACGAGATGCGTCGCCTCGGCGATGGAGCGTGCCCAGCCGGTGACCCCGGTTCCGGACGCCACGATGAGCCCACTGGAGGACTGGTCTTCCGCTTCGCCGGACGCTTCGATCCTGTAGCGCGCGGATTGGTGGCTGCGATGTCCGACGTAGATCTCGTTGAGGGCAAACAGCGTCTCGCCATGGTCGAGTACGGCCTGGACCATGGTGCGCCGCTCCATCACCGCCGCGCCGTTGACGCTGGCGGGCAGGAGCCCGTTCAGCCGCTCGACGGCGACGCGGGCGAGAACCCCGTCATAGAGGTCGGGTGCCGGATTGATGCCGATGACCGGCTGCGCTCCGAGATACTTCGCGACATTGGCGACGAGCCCGTCCTGACCCACCGCGACGATGACGTCGTCCGGCGCGAACAGGAAGCGGTCGAGGTCGGCGCGCTTCACCAGGGCCTGCCGCCACTCGTCCGGCACCGAGGCCCGCGCCCTGGCGAGCACGGCGTGGAAGCGCTCGTGGCGCTCCACGATGTCTTCCAGCCGCTGACCCCGGCTCTCCAGGAAGAAGCGGGCCTGCCCGCTCGTGGCGTGCCGGGCGATCAGGGCCTCGTAATCGGTCTCGCGGATGACGAAGACCGCGCGATGGGTGAGGGCGGGCATCGCTCAGCGCACCCCGACCGACGGGCGGGACTTGTGGAACTCACCCATCACGGCGGCGAGGAGATCGGGCGTCACGCTGACATGCTCGATCGTCTCGAGCTTGCCCGCGAGTTGCTGTGCGGCGAGCCCGAGCAGGATGGCGGGCGGCAGATCGCGGTAGATGGCGACGCGCTGCTGCTCGGCCAGGGCCTTGGCTCCCTCGACGAGGCGGATGCGCTCGGCATCCGCCATCGCCTCGACACCCTGTGCCTCCGCGATTCCCTCCGCGCGGCTTCGCGCATTCTCCGCCTCCTCCGCGATGAGCAGCTTCTCCTGGCGCGCCAGTTCCGTCCTCGTGGCGAGTTCGTTCTCGGCGATGGCGCGTTCCTTCTCCACCGCGAGGGCACGGCGCGAGAAGGTCGCCTCGTCGGCCTTCTGCTGAAGCGCCTCGAAAGTCGGCGTCTGCAAGGCGCGTTCGAGTTCACTCGTCGGCGCGAGGTTGGTGAGCCGAACCGAGACCGCCGCGACGCCGATCTCGGACAAGGACGGGTCTACCGCCAGCACGGTCTCCAGGCCTCCGCGCAGGGGTTCGGGTCCGGCATCGAGGATGGCGCGCACCGGCTTGCCGCCGAGATAGTGCAGCACCGCCTGACTGGCGATGCCGGCGATGCGCGCCTCGATCTTCTCGATCGGCTCGCCCTGCAGCTTCCCGCTGGAGAGCCCGATCGAGAAGTCGATGCGGTTGGCCAACCGTTCGGGATCGACCACGTGCCAGCCGATCGTCCCCTGCACGGCGACGGCCTGGAAATCCTGGCTGCGGCCACGGACGAACAACGTCATCTCGCGATCATCCATCGGCAGCTCGGCGATGCTCGACGTCTCGGGGCGAAACCAGAAGACGAGGCCGCGGCCACTCTGGCGGATGCGGCCCTTGCGATAGCGGATGACGTAATTGCTCGCCTCGCTCTTCAATTGTGCGATCAGGCCGATCGTACGGATCGTTGCCATGGGTACCCTCCTGTCCAATCAGCGAGACGGTTGAAAGCGGTAGAGTTCGGCGGGGCGGAACGACGTCCCGGCCTCGCGCGAACCGGTCGGTGCCAGCCAGCCCCGATCGAGCATCCGGCGCCGGAAGGCCGGCTTGTTGAGCGTGGTGCCGAGCACCGCCTCGTGCACGTCCTGCAACTGCCGCAGGGTGAAATGCTCGGGCAGCAGGGCAAAGCCGATTGCCGAGTAATCGAGCTTGCCGCGAAGCCGTAATATCGCCATCGCCAGGATGTCGGCGTGGTCGAAGGCGAGGGAAAGCCTCTCGCCCTTGGGCGAAAGCGCCGTCACCTCTCCACCCGCCTCGCCCGTCCAAGGAACATCGATGGTGGCCGCGACGAGAGAGGGCGTTTGCTCGAGCGCCTCGGCGAGGGCGGCCTCCGGCAGCAGGGCGAGATAGGCGACGCTGATGATCCTCATGCGAGGATCGCGGGCGAGCGCACCGAACGTGTAGAGTTGTTCGAGATGTGCCCCGGAGATGCCGGCCTTCTCGCGCAGGACATGCAGGGCGGCGGCATCGAGGGTCTGGTCGATCCCCACGAAACCGCCGGGCAACGCCCAGCGGCCGGCATGCGGAAGCTGCTCCCGCTTCCCGAGCAGGGCCACCGGGCGCCCGTCGCGCAGCCCCAGCAGGACGAGATCGACGGCGAGGGCAGGGCGCTCGTAGGCGGCGGGATCGTAATCCGCCAGGAATTCTGCTTCGGTCACGGGGCAGCCTTATATGCTCGATGCATATTAGTTAGACGCATCGAGAATATAAGACAAGCGGCATTCTGGCGGGGAAATTCGCGGACCTGTCCCGGCCCGCCCGCGAACTCTTCAATGTCCCCACACACGCAAGAACCGGCGACCGCCTCGCGGGCGATCGCCGGTTCTTGGCGATGATGGATGTTCCGGGTGCCGGAGGCGGCGAACTCAGTTCGGCAGCTTGTCCTCGATGCCCTTCACGTACCAGTTCATGCCGAGGATCATCGGATCGGGAGCGGTCTCGCCGGCCTTCACGGCCACGCTGCCGTCCTGTTTGAGCACGGGGCCATGGAAGGGATGGAGCGTGCCGTCCGCGATCGCCTTCTTGCTGGCCTCGGCCTTGGCCTTCACGTCGTCGGGCATGTTGGCGAAGGGCGCGAGCACGACCATGCCGTCCTTGATGCCGCCCCAGGTGTCGTGGCTCTTCCAGGTGCCGTCGAGGACCGCCTTGGCCTCACCGACCACGTAGCCGTCCCAATCGTCGACGATGGAGGTGAGCTGGGCCTTGGGCGCAAAACGCATCTGGTCGGAGGATTGGCCGAAGGCGAGCTTGCCCTGCTTCTCGGCTTCCTGCAGCGGAGCGGCGGAATCGGTATGCTGGGACAGGATGTCGGCGCCCTGCGCCAGCAATGCCTTGGCGGCCTCGGCCTCCTTGCCCGGATCGAACCAGGTATTCACCCAGACGATCTTGAGCTTGATGTTCGGGTTCACCGATTGGGCGCCGAGCATGAAGGCGTTGATGCCGCTCACCACTTCCGGGATCGGGAAGGAGGCGATGTAGCCCAGCGTCCCCGTCTTGGAGAGCCGGCCCGCGATCTCGCCGCAGATGTAGCGGCCTTCGTAGAACCGCGCCGAATAGGTCGAGACGTTGGGCGAGCGCTTGTAGCCGGTGGCGTGCTCGAACTTCACTTTGGGGAATTTCTTGGCGACCTTCAGGGTCGGTTCCATGAAGCCGAAGGAGGTGGTGAAGATCAGCTGGTGGCCCGAGCGCGCCAGGCTCTCGATCGAGCGTTCGCTATCGGCCTCGGGCACGTTCTCGAGGAAACTCGTCTCCACCTTGTCCGGCATCGCGGCCAGCAGCGCTTTGCGGCTCTGGTCGTGCTGGAACGAGTAGCCGAAATCGGCCACCGGGCCGACATAGACGAAGCCGACCTTGAGCTTGCCGGCCGGCTTCTCCTGCGCCTGGACCGAACCGATCCCCAGCGCGAGCGCCAGGGAGACGGCGACCCCCTTGATGATCCCCATATCTCGTCTTCCTCGTGAAAAAGCGCCGATGTGTCTGAGTCTGTGTCGTCCATCGGCCTTGTTCGAAAAGCGGATTCCGCTTTGCGGGCCGATGGCTATCGAAACGGCGTGAAGACACGACCGAGTGATGCCGGAGCCAGCGAGCCACCCTGCCGCCGCCCGAGGGAGAGCAAGACGAGGGCCAGGATCGTGGCGAGATAGGGCAGGGCGGAGAGGGCCTGGCCCGGCAGGCCGAGACCCGCCGCCTGGGCATGGAGCTGGAGCACCGTCGCCCCGCCGAACAGCATCGCTCCTGCCATCACCCGCACGGGGCGCCACGAGGCGAAGACGACGAGGGCGAGAGCGATCCAACCGCGTCCGGCGGTCATGGCCGGGGCCCAGAACGGGGTATAGGCGAGGGAGAGATAGGCCCCGGCGAGCCCCGCGCAGGCGCCGCCGAACAGCACCGCGAGGAAGCGGACCTTGCGGACCTGCAGCCCAAGGGCATGGGTCGAGGTGTGGTCGTCACCGATGGCGCGCAGCGCCAATCCCGGCCGTGTCCGCCACAGAAACCACCCGATGGCGCCGACCAGCGCGAAACCGGCATAGACGAAGGCGTCCTGGCCGAAGACGAGGCGGCCGATGACGGGAAGGTCGGTGAGGCCGGGGATCGCGAGATGTGGCGCCGGCTCCCGCTTCATGCCGACATAGGAGGCTCCGACCAGCCCCGACAGACCGAGCCCGAGGATCGTCATGGCGAGCCCGGAAGCGACCTGATTGGCGGCGAGCACCACGGTGAGAACCGCGAACAGGGCGGAGAGGGCGAGCCCCGCGCCGGCGCCGGCGATCGCTCCCGCCAGGGTCGAGCCCGTCTCCACCGCCACCGCGAATCCGGTGGCCGCGCCGAGCACCATCATGCCCTCGACGCCAAGGTTGAGCACCCCGGACCGCTCGACGACGAGTTCACCGAGCGCGGCGATCATCAGCGGGGTCGCGGCGGCGACGATGGTGATGAGCACCATCTGCAGGATGTCGGGGGTCATGCTGCGTGTCTCCCGACCTGGCCTGCCGACCCGTCCGAACGCCTCATCCCGAGGGGCGGGCCGGGGAAAGGGGAAAGGTGCCGAGTCATGTCGCCGTCCCGGGCACGAACCGGACGCGGTAGCGCGACAGGGCGTCGGCTCCGAGCACCAGCGCGAGCAGCAAACCCTGGAAGGCACGGGTGAGGTCGAGGGGCAGCTTCAGATCGATCTGTGCGCCTTCGCCGCCGATCGTCGTGAGCGCGATCACCAGAGCCGCCACCAGGATCCCCATGGGCGAGAGCCGGCCCAGGAAGGCCACGATGATCGCGGTGAAACCGTAGCCCGGTGAGATCGACGGCTGGAGCTGGCCGATCTTGCCCGCCACCTCCGCGATCCCGGCAAGTCCCGCCGCACCGCCCGAGACCGCGAAGACCGCCAAGGTCAGGCGCGCGTCGCTGAAACCGGCGAAGCGCGCGGCACGCGGGCTCGCCCCCACCACCCGGACCTCGAACCCGAACAGGGTACGGGCGAGGACGATGGTCGCCACGACCACGGCCGTCAGGGCGATCAGGACGCCGGCATGGAGGGTGTCGCCCTCCATCAGGTAGGGAAGGCGGGCCGCATCGTCGAAGGTGACGCTCTGGGGGAAGTTATAGCCGGCCGGATCGCGCAGGGGGCCGCGCGCCATGTAGTCGAGGAGCAGTTCCGCGACGTAGACCAGCATCAGGCTGGTGAGGATCTCGGACACGCCGAGGGTGACCTTCAGGATCGCCGGAACGAGCGCATAGGCCATGCCCGCCAGGGTACCCACCAGAAGGATCAGCGGCAGGATCCAGAAGGTGTTTCCCTCGGTCCCATGGGTCGCCACCGCGATCCACCCACCGATCAGGCCGCCGATGACGAACTGGCCCTCGGCGCCGATATTCCAGACATTGGCGCGGAAGCAGAAGGCGAGGCCGATGGCGATGAGCGCGAGTGGTGCCGCTTTGAGCGCCACCTCCTGCAGCGACCAGACCTCGCTCAGGGGCGCGATGAAATAGGTCACGAAGGCGGCGGCCGGCGAACGGCCCATCGCTCCGACCACGATGCCGCCGATGGCCACGGCGACGACGAATGCGACGATCGGCGCCAGCCCATCCATGAGCGGCGAGCGGTTGATGCGCGGCGACAGGTCAATGCGCATGGGCCACGGCCTCCTTCACCGGAACGGAAGCCACGGCGTCCGTACCGCCGACGACGGAGCCGCCCATCAGAAGCCCCACCGCCTCGCGGCTGGTCTCGCCGGCGGGCACCGCCCGCGACAGCGTCCCGTCATGCAGGACCGCGATGCGACCCGCGATCTCGAACAGCTCGTCGAGGTCCTGGCTGATGACCAGCAGCGCGGCACCACGTCCGGCGAGATCGAGGAGGGCCTGCCGGATATGAGCGGCGGCCAGGGCGTCGACGCCCCAGGTCGGCTGGTTGACCACGAGGATGCCGGGCTCGGCCATGATCTCCCGCCCCATCAGGAACTTCTGGAGGTTGCCGCCGGACAGGGTGCCGGCAGCGGGGTCCGGCCCGGCCTTGCGCACGTCGAAGGCGTCGGTCACCCGCTGAGCCAGGGCCTTGGCGGCGGCGCTGCGCAGGAAACCGAAGCGGCTGAGGCCGGCCGTGGCGTGACGGGAGAGCAGGGCGTTGTCGGACAGGCTCAGGGTGGGTGCCGCGGCATGGCCGTTGCGCTCTTCCGGCACGAAACAGGCGCCCCGGCGCCGACGCTCGGTGATGCCGAGGCGTCCGACGGGCTTGCCATCGAAGGTGATCATGCCGGATTCCGGCGCGGCGGCCTCGCCGGACAAGGCGTCGAACAACTCGGCCTGTCCGTTGCCGGCGATGCCCGCGATACCGACGATCTCGCCGCCGGCGACGGCGAGGGAGATGCCGTCGAGTGCCGTGCCGTGAAGGCCGGACGTGGCGAGCGACAGGTTCGCGAGCACGAGCCGTTCCGGCCCGAGCGGGATGCCTGAAGGCGCTTTCACCTCGCCGACCTGAACACCGACCATCATCGCGGCGAGCGACCGGGCGCTCTCCTCGCGCGGATCGCAGGCCCCGACCACCCGGCCAGCCCGCAGGATGGTGGCGCGCGAGCACAGGCGACGCACCTCGTCGAGGCGATGCGAGATGTAGAGCAGCGCCCGACCCTCGTCGCGCAGGCGCTCCAGCACGATGAACAGCCCCTCCGCCTCGCCGGGCGTCAGCACGGAGGTGGGCTCGTCGAGGATGACGAGGCGCGGATCCTGCAGCAGGCAGCGGATGATCTCGATGCGCTGGCGCTCGCCGGCCGAGAGCGACCAGACCGGTCGATCCGGGTCGAGATGCAGGCCGTAGGTGGCGCCCACATTGGACATCTTCGCCTTGAGCGCCTTCGCGCTCATGGAGCGCGGCATGACGAGGGCGATGTTCTCGGCCACCGTCAGATTCTCGCAGAGCGAGAAATGCTGGAAGACCATGCCGATGCCCAGCGCCCGCGCGGCTTCCGGGTTGGCGAGCTTCACGATGTCGCCGCGATAAGTCACGACTCCCTCCGTCGGCTCGAGGAGCCCGTAGAGGATCTTCATCAGGGTCGATTTGCCGGCGCCGTTCTCGCCGAGCAGGGCGTGGATCTCGCCCGTGCGGATCTCGAGATCGACCCCGTCATTGGCCTTGAAGTCGCCGAAGCGCTTGACGATGCCATAGGCGCCGAACAACGGAGTCGGCCCCTCCGTGGACCGCATCACGGGACTGGCGACCGCGTCCGTCATGCTGGCTTGCCCCACCGAAATCGATCCGTCGGTCGGGCATCCCCTCGCACCGCTCGGCGAAAGAGGACCGCGCGCGACCAACCGCCGTGACGAGCCCCGCCGACGTCAGCGGCGGCATCCATCGGCCATCGCGCCGTGTTTCGGGAGAGGATGCCCGTTGCCATCACAGTCCCCCGAGCAGCGAATGAGCGAGCTTCGTATGGGCCTCGCGCAGCTGGCCCGTCTCGATGCCGAGCGGCTGGCCGTCGACCACCCGCCACGTCCCCGCCACCATGACCCGGTCGGCCTTGTAGGCCCCGCACAGGACCAGCGCCGCGAGCGGGTCGTGCGCCCCGGAGAAGCGCAGTTCGTCGAGGCTGAACAGCGCGAGATCCGCCTCGCGGCCTTCCTCGATCCGGCCGATATCCTTGCGGCCGAGGCAGGCGGCCGATCCCTCGGTGGCCCAGCGCAGGGCGTCGAGATGGGTGACCCGCTCCGCGCCATAGGTCAGGCGGTTGATCATGAGGGCGTGGCGCACGCCCTCCATCAGGTTGGAATTGTCGTTGGAGGCCGACCCGTCGACGCCGAGCCCCACCGGAGACCCGGCGGCCTCCAATTCGCAGGTCCGGCACTGGCCGGAGGCGAGCGTCATGTTCGAGGTCGGGCAATGGCACACGCCGACGCCGGCCTTGCCGAGCCGGACCACCTCCTCGTCGTTGAAATGGATGCCATGCGCGAGCCAGGCCCGGCTCTGCATCCAGCCGACCTCCTCGAGGTAATCGACCGGACGCTGGCCGAAGATGTCGAGGCAATACCGGTCCTCGTCGAGGGTCTCGCCGAGATGGGTATGGAGGCGGCAATCGTACCGCTCGGCCAACGCCGCGCTCTCGCGCATCAGTCGCTTCGTCACGTTGAAGGGCGAGCAGGGCGCCAGCCCGATCTGCACCATCGCGCCCGGGCTCGGATCGTGGAACAGGCGCAGCACCCGCTCGCTATCGGCGAGGATCGTGTCGTCGTCCTGGGTGAGGCATTCGGGCGGGAGGCCGCCGTCGCGCACCGACAGGCTCATGGAGCCGCGGGTGACGAAGGCGCGGATGCCGATCGGCCCAGCCTCCTCGACCTGGATGTCGACGGAGGATTCGAGCCCCTTGGGAAAGAGGTAGTGGTGATCGCCCGCCGTGGTGCAGCCCGACAGCAGGAGTTCGGTATAGGCGAGCCGGGTCGCGAGGCGGAACGCGTCGGGGGTGATCTTGTCCCAGACCGTGTAGAGCGATTGAAGCCATGGAAACAATGGCTTGTTGAGAGCCACCGGATGGGCGCGCGTCAGCGTCTGGAAGAAATGGTGGTGCGTGTTGACGAGGCCGGGAATGACGACGTGGCGACCGGCATCGAAGCTCTCGTCCACAGGGCTCGACGGCTGCGCCCCGGCCGGGACGCGTTCGACGATCCTCGTTCCCTCGACGACGATGCCTCCCCCCGCATCGACTGCGAGGATCGCCAGCGGATTACGGATCCAGATTCGCCTCGCTGTTCCGGTCTCGACCATGATGTCCGTCATTCCCTTCGCCGGAGGACGACCGGAGCGGGCTCCGGCCTCGTCATGCATCGGTGTACGGCGGGCGGACGCCTCGTCCTAGACGCGGCCCTCCCGGAAGCGGTCCGGTCAGAAGACGTGGAACGAGACGCCGGCGAGGAAGCTCTTCTCTTCCGTTCCCTTGAACGTCGCCGTCTCCTGCGCGCCGAACTTGTTCAGCCAGTATTGGAAGCCGATGAAGACATCGACGCGGTTGGGCTGGTCGTAGACGAGCTTGCCGAGGTCGAGCACGAGGTTGGTGCGGGAGAGGAATTCGAGGCCCGTCTTCGGGTTGAAGGCGAAGGCGGTGACATCGGTAATGCCGCGGCCCTTGGGCAGGACGATGTTGTTGAAGCCGGCTAGGCTGAGCGGCAGGCCGGTGAAGCTCAGCGGCAGGCTGTAGACGATCTCGAATTCCGGGACCGTATCGAAGCTGACGTCACGGTTCGGATAGGTGTTGAAGCCGTTCCGGTTCCACTCCTTGTAGGCATGGACCGAGGCGTTGATGAAGCCGGCCGGCACGTCGAAGGCGAAGTTCAGGCCGCCGACCACGTCGCGCTTGCGCGGACCGAACGCCGTGTTCTTGGCATTGGCGTCGAAGCCGTAGGACAGCGAGACGTCCTTAATGAGGCCGGGCACCGTGAATGCCTTCGTGCCGGTGAGCGCATTGAGGCTCAGGGTGCCGCGATAGAGGCCGTAAGCTTCGGTCGCGCCGTAATCGTATTGCGCGAATCCGCCCGGTGCGTTGGTGGTGCCGCCCGGATCCTGAGAGGACGATTTCAGGATGTCGAGGGTGAAGAAGTTCGTGCCGTAGGCCCAGGCATCGGCATGCGAGATATTGTAGATCTGCTTCGGGATGCCGCGCGTGCTGAACGTGCCGTCGCGGTTCTGCACCTGAACGCCGGGCTCGGAAGCCGGGAACTGATAGCGATAGCTGAACTGCGTATCGGAAAAGAGAAAGAACGATGACGGCGCATCGGGAACCGGGGCCGGCGTCGGCGCCTTCGCGAGATCGGCGGCGACGGCCGGCATGACCGCCACGAACGAGAACAAAGCCGCCGTCAGCTGCTTCGAGATGCCCACCATCATCAATCCCCCGAAACGCTTCGCGCTCATTGGGGACCGAGGACTGCAACCCATATGCCAGGACACTCGCCCTAGACAGAATCTGCGACTGCGTGAGCGTCGACTTGCAATTATGCAACAAATACGCACGGATCAGCCGTCGATCACAAGCTCGGAGCGATCACGGGCGCGGCCGCTAAACGAGATCGATCCACTCATCTCGATGGATTAAGTTATAATTCAAACTGTATAAATGCAAATTTTGTAGACGAATTTGAAGCTATAAATATAGTTTTATCAAGATCTATATATAAATATTTTCGAGTACAGATTTTTAGCGCAGATTTTGGCGGATGAAGCATTGCAGCGTGCAGTCGCGGCGATGTTTCAGCACCTCGCCTGTGTGCATGAAGCTGTTTATCACAAGACGATGCATTCAAGGCCCGAGAAACTGCGTTAGGGTGCGACCGCGTCCATCCGGGCGTCTTCGTCCCCGCTCCATCGAGACACCGGTGCCCGTGCTCCAGACCCGCGCCGAACACCTGGCGGACCAGATCGCGAACGACATCCTGAACGGCGTCTTCGCGCCGGGCTTTCATCTCGACGAGCAAGTCCTCGCCAAGCGCTTCGGCGTCTCGCGCACACCCGTGCGGGACGCGCTGCGCCTCTTGAGCGGGACCGGCCTCATCGATCTGCGACCGCGCGCGGGCGCCATGGTGCGCAGGATGGCGCTCGACGAACTCGACATGCTGTTCATCGCCATGGGCGAGATCGAGGCCACCTGCGCCCGCCTCGCGACCCTCAGCATGACGCCGACGGAGCGCAGCCGGTTGCAATCCCTCCACGATGGCATGGCCCGGCTCGCGGATACGGAGGACAGGGCAGGCTACATCCTCGCCAACCAGGAGTTTCACGGGCTCCTCTATGCTGGCGCCCATAACAGCGTCGTCGAGGAGATCGCGGTTTCCCTTCGACGGAGGCTGACGCCCTATCGCAAGGCCCAGTTCAAGGCTCCCGGACGATTGCATCGCTCGCATGCGGAGCATGGCGCCGTAGTCCGCGCGGTGCTGGGGCGCGATGCGGCGGCGGCCAATGCCGCGATGCTGATCCATATGAGCATCGTCGAGGACGTGTTCGAGACCGTGGATTCGGTACCGGCCCAAGAGCGCGAAACGGCCCGCGAGCGGGAGGACGAGCGGCGCTCCATGACCAGGCCGGCGCCAGCCCTCGGCAGGCTGGAACGATCGCGGCGCTGAGCCCGCGTAAAGATTCCACAGCGTGGCGCGCAACGACGCAGAGTCGCGCATAATTTGGGCGTGTACGATCGCCTCCTTGCATACATGATCCGTCAGCTCCGCGACCGAATCGGCACTCTCGCCGCGTTCGGGAAACGCTGTGCCGGACGACCGGGTGTGCAAGACCATGAGTGTCACGCTCAGCGCGGAACCCGCCGATCTCACCTTCGATCCGGCTACGACCGCCCTCGTCATCATCGATATGCAGCGGGACTTCCTCGAACCGGGCGGGTTCGGCGAGACGCTGGGGAACGATGTCTCGCTCCTCCTTGCCGCGGTCCCGCCGTGCCAGCTCGTCCTCGCCGCCGCCCGAAGCGTCGGGATGCTCGTCGTGCATACACGCGAAGGTCACAAGCCAGACCTGTCGGATGCGCCGCCAGCCAAGCTCGAGCGCGGCGAACCGACCTCGCGGATCGGCGCGCCGGGTCCGATGGGCCGGATCCTGATCCGCGGCGAACCCGGCCACGACATCGTGCCGGATCTCGCGCCGGTGCCGGGCGAAATCGTCATCGACAAGCCCGGCAAGGGCGCCTTCTACGCCACTGCATTCGGGGCCGTGCTCACCGAGCGAGGCATCGCCACGCTGCTCGTCTGCGGCGTCACGACGGAAGTCTGCGTGCATACGACGATCCGAGAAGGCAACGACCGCGGCTATCGCTGCGTCGCGCTCTCGGATTGCTGCGCCTCCTACTTCCCCGAATTCCATCGCGTCGGCCTGGAGATGATCAAGGCGCAGGGCGGCATCTTCGGCTGGGTCTCGTCGTCAGGCGCCGTCCTGGCGGCCCTGGCGGCGGCCAAATGAGGACGCGGCGACACGCTGGGGCGACGGCAGAACGGGGAGGGTGGATCATGGCGTCGGGATCGTCTGCGAGCGGAAACACATCGGGGATCGGTGGCGCCTTCCGCCCCGCCCCCTGGGTGCCGGGGGATTGGAACGCCTTCTTCGGCTTCGGCACCAACATCCTGGTGAACCTCCTGGTGCTCACCGGATTGCTGCGCTTCGTCCTCGGCATGCCCGATTCCATCACCTTCGGGCGCATCCTGCCGGCCATCGGATTGATGCTCTGCCTCTCCACCGCCTATTACGGCTGGCTCGCCTACCGCCTGGCGAAGGCGACGGGCCGGGACGACGTCTGTGCCCTTCCGTCCGGCATCAGCGTGCCGCACATGTTCATCGTCGTCTTCGTGATCATGCTGCCAATCAAGCTCGCCACCGGCGACCCGGTGAAGGGCTGG
This sequence comes from Methylobacterium sp. 77, assembly GCF_000372825.1. NCBI lineage: Bacteria > Pseudomonadati > Pseudomonadota > Alphaproteobacteria > Hyphomicrobiales > Methylobacteriaceae > Methylobacterium > Methylobacterium sp. 77. The sequence goes on from NZ_KB910516.1 coordinate 691,715, forward strand.
GAGGCCGGCCTCGCCTGGGTCTTCATCCAGAGTTTCATCCTGATGATCGGCGGCTTCGTCGCCCCCGTCATCCGCCGGATCACGCCGCGCGCCGCGCTTCTCGGCACCCTTGCCGGCGTCTCGGTCACCTTCATCGCCATGCGGCCCGCACTGGAGATGATCACGACGCCGATCATCGGGGTCGTCTCCTTCGCCATCATCCTCCTCGCCTGGTTCGGCGGCCTGCGCTACCCGGGCAGGCTTCCCGCCGGTCTCGTCGCCATCCTGTTCGGCATGACGGTGGCCTGGGGCGCCAAACTGTTCGGCATCGACATGGGCGGCGTCAGCGGCCCCGGCTTCGTCAGCGCCATCCAGGGGATCGGCTTCTCGATTCCCCTGCCGGCCTTCGGCCACGTCTTCGGCGGGTTCGAGTTCATCGGGGTGATCCTCGTGACCGCGATCCCCTTCGGCATCTACGACCTCGTCGAGGCCATGGACAATGTCGAGAGCGCCGAGGTCGCCGGAGATTCCTATCCGACCACGCGCGTACTCACCGCCGACGGCGTCGTCAGCCTGATCGGCTGCATGATGGGCAACCCCTTCATCAACGCCGTCTATATCGGCCATCCCGGCTGGAAGGCGATGGGCGGGCGGATCGGCTACTCGGTGGCCACGGGCCTCGTCATCCTGGCGCTGTGCTGGCTCAACCTCGTCTCGCTGCTCTCAAGCCTCGTGCCGGTGGTCGCGATCGCACCGATCCTACTCTACATCGGCATGCTGATCGGGGCGCAGGCGTTCCAGGAGACGCCGCATTCCCATGCGCCGGCCATCGTCCTGGCCTTCGCGCCGCATCTCGCGGCCTGGGCCAAGACCCTCATCGACGGGGCGCTCGGCGCGGCCGGGACCAGCGCGGCGGCGGTGGGCCTCGACAAGCTCGGGCAGGTCGGCGTGCTCTACGGCGGGCTCGAAGTGCTCGGCGAGGGCGCGATCCTCGGCGGCCTGATCCTCGGCGCCATCGCGGTCTTCATCATCGAGCGGGACTTCGCCAAGGCGGCCGCCTTCTCCGCCGTGGGGGCGGTGATGACCTACTTCGGCTTCATGCACGGCCCCGCCGTGGGAATCGCCGTGAAGCCCGGCTTGGCCCTTGCTTATCTGATGGTGGCGGGGCTCCTCTATGCGGCGTCACGCGCGACCGCCAAGGAGCCGCTTCTGCCGGTCGCCTCAGCGGTGCCGGCGGAATAGGCGGACGATGGCGATGACGATGGCCGAGACACCGAAGGCAGAGCCCGCACCGGGCGGGCTCCACACCTATATCGATGCTGCCTCGGCCCTGCTGGGCATCCCCCTCGATCCCGCCTGGGTCGCGGCGGTGGGCGCGAACCTCACCGTGCTCCATGCGGCGTCCGGCCTCGTCGCTGGATTTCCCCTGCCCGACGTGGCGGAGCCGGCTCCGGTCTTCACGGCATGAGCGGCGGACGAGGCGACGAGAACAGCGATCCGAGCACGATGCACGCGGCCGACATTGCCCGGTCCGTCGGGAATGGGTCTACCAGTGCGCGCAGCGTGGTCGAGGCCGTGCTGGCGCGGATCGCGCGGGTGGATGCGTCGGTCAATGCCTTCACCGACATCCTGCCGGGACGCGCCCTCGGAAAGGCCGATGCCCTCGATGCGGCGAGAACCCGCGGAGAGGCGATGGGACCGCTCGCCGGGGTCCCCTTTGCGGTGAAGAACCTCATCGATATCGAGGGCCTGCCGACACGGGCGGGCTCCAGGATCAACCGCGACCTCGCCCCCGCCACGCGCGACGGCGCCTTGGTGAGACGGCTGGAGTCGGCCGGGGCCATCCTCGTGGGCGGCCTCAACATGGGCGAGTATGCCTATGATTTCACCGGCGAGAACGTCCATGACGGCCCGACTCGCAACCCGCACGATCTCGGACACATGTCGGGCGGCTCATCCGGAGGATCGGGGGGCGCCATCGGTGCGGGCCTCGTTCCCCTGGCGCTCGGCTCCGACACCAACGGCTCGATCCGCGTCCCTTCGGCGTTCTGCGGCTGCTTCGGGCTGAAGCCCACCTACGGCCGGCTGACGCGGGCGGGAAGCTTCCCCTTCGTCGGCAGCCTCGACCATCTCGGTCCGATGGCGCGCAGCGTCACCGACCTCGCCTTGTCCTACGATGCCATGCAGGGCCCCGATCCCGACGATCCGGTGGCGACGACCCGCGCGCACGACCTCACCATGCCGAGCCTCGATGACGGGATCGGCGACCTGCGCATCGCGGTCGCCGGCGGTTATTTCGCCCGTGGCGGCGACCCCGAGGCCTTCGCGGCTGTGGACACCGTCGTCGCGGCGCTCGACTGTGAGCGCCGGGTCGAAATCCCCGAAGCCGCGCGGGCGCGCGCCGCCGCCTACGTCATCACCGCCGCCGAGGGTGCTGCCCTCCATCTCGACCGGTTGCGGAGCCGGGCCGCCGATTTCGACCCGGCCGTGCGTGACCGGTTGATCGCGGGCGCGATGATCCCAGCCCCCTTCGTCGAACGTGCACAGCGCTTCCGCCGCTGGTACAGGGCGGCCATGCTCGACCTGTTCCGCGAGGTCGACATCATCCTCGCTCCCTCGACTCCGTGCCGGGCTCCGAAATCCGGTCAGATCAGCTTCGTCCTCGATGGAGTGACCCTGCCGGTGCGGGCGAATATCGGCGTCTTCACCCAGCCGATCTCCTTCATCGGCCTGCCCGTGGTGGCGGTGCCGGTACGGATCGATGACGGCTTGCCGCTCGGTGTCCAGATCATCGCCGCCCCGTGGCGCGAGGACCTGGCGTTTCGGGTCGCGAGGCACCTCGAGCGGAACGGCGTCGTCTCCGCGCCGCATGCCGCGCTGTGAGAGATCCGATGCAGATCGATGCGCCCGACGTGATCGCCGAGGTCGAGGCCGCCTTCGCGGCCTACGAGACCGCCCTCGTTGGAAACGACGTGGCGACGCTCGAGGCCCTGTTCCACGACGATCCCCGCACCATCCGCTATGGCGGAGGCGAGAACCTCTACGGCATGGACGCGATCCGCGCCTTCCGCCGCGCCCGCTCGCCGGCCGGGCTGGAGCGCACCCTCTCCGACACCGTGATCAGCAGTTACGGGCGCGATGCGGCCGTGGCGATGACGCTGTTCCGGCGCGAGGGATCACCGGGAAAGATCGGCCGGCAGAGCCAGACCTGGATCCGTTTCCCCGACGGGTGGAAGGTCGTGGCCGCCCATGTGAGCGTCATCGACGGGTAGCGCAGCGCGCGCCCGTCTCACCTTGCCCGGACTCTGGGACCGAAGCAGAGGATGATCCGGGATCCGGTATCGAGACGGACCGCCGCAGCGGCTCAGCCTTCCTTAGGCGTCGGCTCGGACGCGACGCGGCGCAGGCGGCCCTTGCGCTTCTCGTACTGGAACATCGAGGTCAGGGTCGGATCGCTGAGGGCCGGCGAGGAGGCCGGGGGCTCGGGCGCCTGCGACGGCAAAGCCGGCACGACGAGTGTTCTCCGGAGGAGAGCGAGGCGGGTCACCTCGCGATCGCGCCGGATGGTGGCTGCGACGGCGGTGTCGGCGAGGATCGTCGCGCTGGCGTCGTCGGCGAAGGTCGCCACGAGGATCGTCGCGGTGTTGGCCGAAGCCTCGAAAGCGTCGAGCCCGATGCCGACGAAGGAAGCCGCGAAGCCGAATGGAGACGGCAATGCCTTGGTGGAAGTGGCGAGCGCCCCTTGGAGACCGCGCACGATGTCGCCGCTCCAATGCGGCTCAGGCGCCGGCTCGGCGGGCATGCCGATATCGGAGAGATCCTCCACGCCGAGGACGTCCCCATTGGGCATGCGGAAGACGCCGTCTTCGTAGGTGGCCGCCCCTTCGCCGAAGGAGCCTGCTGTGATCCGAATATCCGTCATCGTGCCGTCCCGGCGAACGTCACCCGCCGCCATTGCCGAAAACTACGCAGCCGTGTGTCGGAAACAGGGCGTTCCGTCAGGTGAGAGGTGCAGGCGCCGTGCCATAGGCCTCCGCCATCTCGGCGATGGCATCGAGTTTGGCATGGAGCGCGGACCAGTCGTCGCGCCCGGCGATGGGGTCCCACAGGGATTCGACCTCGTCGACCAGCATGGTGCAGGGCTCTCGTCGCGCGAAATACGGGTGGTCGAGCCGCACTCCCACTGCCGGAGAAAGGGCTGCGAGGCTGGCCCTAACGGCGGCGAAATCCTCGCTCTCGTAGAGAGAGGCGGAGGGGCTCGCCGCGGCACGCTCCGCGCTTGCGAGGCCGCCATACCAGTCGAAGAAGGTCTGCTCGAACGGGGCCCGACTTCTCGCGAGGAATCCCCAGAAGGCGGCGACGAACCGGTGCAGGTCCGCCTCGTTCGCCGGCTTGGCGAGACCGAGGCGGGCAAGCAGGGCTTCGGCGAAGGAATCCTGCAGGCTCGGCCGGAAGACCTTCAAAGCCCCTTCGAGAGCATCGCGGTCGGCGAGCGGCATCAGGCATTCCGCGAGACGGCTGAGGTTCCAGAACAAAGCCTCCGGCTGGCGGCCGAAACTGTAGAGCCCGTGGACATCGAAATAGGCGGCGGTGAAGCCGGGATCGCTCGTCGGCGCAAAGCGCCACGGTCCGTAATCGAAGCTCTCGCCGGTGATGTTGATGTTGTCGGTGTTGAGCACCCCATGGACGAAGCCCGCCGCCATCCACTGGGCGCCCGTGCGGGCGACCCGGCGGCTTACCTCTTCCAGAAAGGCGACGGCACGCGGACCGGTCTCCTCGCGCCACGCCTCCGGCAGGTAGGTCCGCACCGCATAATCGAGGAGCTTTTCGGTGTTGTGCGGCTCGTCGAGCGCCAGCAGGCGCTGGAAGCTGCCGATCCGGATGTGGGAATGGCTGAGACGAACCAGCACGCTGGACCGGGTGGGCGAGGGCTCGTCGCCGCGCTCCAGTTCCTCGCCGGTCTCGATCAGGCTGAAGGTCTTCGACGTGTCGACGCCGAGCGCTTCCAGCATGGAGGTGGCGAGGATCTCGCGCATGCCTCCCTTCAAGGTCAGGCGCCCATCGGCTGTGCGCGACCAGGGCGTGGTGCCGCTGCCCTTGGTGGCGAGGTCGAGGAGGCGCCCGTCGGCGAGGTCGTGGAGCTGCGCGAACAGGAAGCCGCGCCCGTCGCCGAGATCGGGGTTGTACGAGCGGAACTGGTGGCCGTGGTAGCGCAGCGCCAGGGGCTGGGGCAGGCTGCCCGCCAGCGGCTGGAACCGGCCGAAATGCGCGACCCACTCCGCGTCGGAGAGATCGTCGAGCCCGACACGCGCCGACCAGGGCCGGTTGCGATACCGCAGGATCGTCTTCGGAAAATCGGCGGCGGCGACGACGTCGTAGAAATCGGGACCGAGTTCGGTGTGCTTGGCGGCGGGACGGGCTGATGGCATGGGCGGGCGCGGGTTTCCTGCGATGTCGGCAAGGACTCTAGCGAGAGCGGGCCGGCGATGACAGCCGTCCCTCGCATCCGCGAGCGCCCATCGGTGGAGGCTCATGCCCCTTCGAACCGGCGCTGCTCCGCACGGCTCGCCAGGATGACGACCTTGCCGGGGAACCGCTCGATCAGGGCGAGGTTCCGGGCCCGCCTCTTGCGGTTCCAGGTCCAGACGTAGCGCAGGAACTCGATATCGAGCCGTTCCGGGCATCCGCGTGCCGCATCTGGCCGGACCCGGCCGAAGCTCGCCACCAGGCGGCGGATCACCCGCGCCATCGTCAGCCAAGCGGCCAGATCGAGATAGACCAGGGTGTCCGCCGCCTCGAAGCGCGGCCCGATGGTGTCGGTGTAGTTCCCATCGATGATCCAGCGCGGGAGGGTCGCGAGACGCTCCACCTCGGCGCGGAACTCTTCCGGCGGCATGGGCTCCCAGCCCGGACGGAAATAGGCCTGATCGAGGTGAAAGACGGGCAGGCGATGGGCGGCGCCGAGGCGTCTCGCCAGGGTCGATTTCCCGCTTCCCGGCGGCCCCATAATGATCACGCGCTGCATGCGGACAAACCTCGTCGACGAGCGGCCAGCCCCGCCAGAGTGTGCGTCGCGCTACCCCTCCCGCCCGATCGTCGCCTCGATCTGTCCATGCGGCTCGTCGGTGGGCAGGAACACCGCGTTCGGGTTGTCGAGGCCGAAGGGCGCGAGGTTGATCGGGATGTAGTGCTTGTTGGGCATGGCGAAGGCGATCTCGGCGATCTCCGGGATCGCGGCGAGCACCGCTTCGCCCATCCGGTACATGCTGTCCTGGACGCCGTGGCTGTAGGTGGTGCCGAACACCTCGATCAGGATCGCCAGCACGAGGGCATTGGCGGTGGCGTAATCCGCTGGAATTCCCGTCCAGGTCCAGGTCGCATCCATGCTGGTGGCGGCGATGCGGTCGGTGGTGTCGGCCAGCGTGCGAAAATGGTCGTCGACGAAATCGGCCCAGCCGGATTGGGTCGTCTTCATCAACGTGTAGCCGCGCAGGCCCGATTTCAGCACCGATCCGGCGCGGTTCGCGGTGAGCTTGACGAAGCCGACACCGTTGCCGTCGAGGGTGAAGGTGTGGCCGTGCGGTTCGCCGGCGAAGGCATGGCGCAGCCACCGCGTCTCACGCGCCTCGATCACGACCTCCTCGACCTGGGGATAGGTGTCGAGGAAGACGGACGCCACGGCGCCGACGAAGGCTTCCTTCTCCGCCGAGAGATTCCTGGCGGCGGTCACGTTGACGATGTTCTTGACGCTGTCGGTGGCGACGCAGGCCCGGTTGTCGCCCTCCGTCCAGGCGCGGTCGAAAGCGCCCTTCATCAGCACCTTCAGGTCGAGTTCGCGCGGGGTATGGTGGTCGCCGTCGCGCCCCAGCCGCATCACCCGCACCCGTCCCTTGCCGTAGGTCGACGCCGTCAGGGCCATGGTCGGTTCCTTCTCGTTCGGCTCAGGCTTCGGCCGCATGGGCGATGCGGGTCGCCTCGGATCGCGCCGAAGCCGCGTCGTCGAGGCCGTTGAAGAACAGGTTGAGCACCACTGCCGCGAGGGCCGCGAGCAGAATGCCGGATTCGAGCAGCGGATGCAGCGCATGCGGCATCTGCTTGAAGAAGTTCGGGGCGACGAGCGGGATCAGGCCGAACCCCACCGACACGGCGACGATGAAGAGGTTGTTGCGGTTGCGCGCAAAATCCACCGAACCGAGGATGCGGGCCCCGGTGGCCGCCACCATGCCGAACATCACCAGCCCGGCGCCACCCAGGACGCATTGCGGCACCGCCTCCACGAGGGCCGCGAGCTTCGGGATCAGGCCGAGGCCGAGCATGATGAAGCCGCCCACCACCGCCACGTAGCGCGAGCGCACGCCGGTGACCCCGACGAGGCCGATATTCTGCGAGAACGAGCTGTAGGGGAAGGTGTTGAACACACCGCCGAGCAGCGTCCCGAGGCCGTCCGCGCGCAGGCCGCGACCGAGACGCTCCTCGTCGACCGGGTCGTCGGTGATCTCGGCCAGCGCCAGGAACATGCCTGTGGATTCGATCATCACCACCACCATCACGAGGCAGAGGGTCAGGCTCGCCACGAGGTCGAATTTCGGCCAGCCGAAGGCGAAGGGCCGCACGATGTCGAACCAGGGTGCGGTGCCGACGCGGGTGAGGTCGACCAGGCCGAACAGGCCGGCGGCCAGCATGCCGGTGACGATGCCGATGAGCACCGAGGCGGAGGCGACGAAGCCCCTGGCGTAACGCGTGAGCAGGAGGATCACGACGAGGACGAAGAGGGCGATCCCGAGGAAGAGCGGCGCACCGTATTGCGGGTTGCCGACGCCGCCGCCGGCCCAGTTCACGCCGACCCGCATCAGCGAGATGCCGATGACGAGGATCACCGTGCCGGTGACGACGGGGGGAAACAGCGGCAGCAACCTGCCGACGAGGGGGCCGGCGAGGAACGCGAACAGGCCGGAGACGATCACCGCCCCGTAGATGCCGGCGAGGCCGAGTTCGGGATTGGTCCCCATGGCGACCATCGGCGTCACCGCCGCGAAGGTGACGCCCATCATCACCGGCATGCGGATGCCGATTCCGGGCAGGCCCCAGGACTGGACCAGGGTGGCGAGACCGCAGGCGAAGAGGTCGGCGCTGACGAGGAGGGCGACCTGCTCCGGCGCCAGACCCAGCGCCCGCCCGACGATGAGCGGCACCGCCACGGCGCCGGCATACATGACGAGGACGTGCTGGAGGCCGAGGAAGAGCAATGCGGCCGGCGCCACCGACGCGGGACTTTTCGCGTCCGCCCGCGCGTCGGGGGAGGTGGTGCGGGTGGCGTCGGAGGGAGAGCTTTCGATCAAGGCCACAGCTCCCGGCATGGCCCCGCCGCTCTGCCGGCGCGCGGCCTCTCCACTCGGCCCGTGATCCGCAAGCGCTGTGCCAGCGGACCGAACGGAGACATCGGATTCCGTCACCGATGTCGTGCCGACATCCGGCGGGATTGCCGGCCCTGGCCCGTTGCCTGCTACGAGGAGACCTTCGGAGCAGCGGGCGAGCCGGCGCAGCGACATGACCCATCAGCGAGGGACGCCATGACCCATCCCGCCGCCCTCGACCTTGCCAGCCTCAACGCGGCACCGCTTCCGGATTTCGTGTCGGCGCTCGGCGCGATCTTCGAGCACGCACCCTGGGTAGCCGAAGCCGCGGCCAGACGGCGCCCCTATGCCAATGTGACGGACCTCTTCGCCGCGATGCGGGAGGCGGTCGAAGCGGCCTCCGACAGCGACCGGATCGCGCTTCTCACCGGGCATCCCGAGCTTGCCGGACGCGCCGCCCGCTCCGGCGCCATCGCCCCGGATTCCATCGCGGAACAGGCCTCGGCCGGGCTCGACCGGCTGTCGGATGCCGAATACGCGCGGTTCGAGGCCCTGAACGCCGCCTATCGCGAGAAATTCGGCTTCCCTTTTATCCTGTGCATCAAGCGGCACGGCCGCGCCTCGCTCCTCGGCACGTTCGAGCGGCGCGTGGCCTCGATGCCCGAGATAGAGCGGGCGACGGCGGAGGAAGAAGTCTTCCGCATCGCCGCGATCCGCCTCGATGCCCTGGTCGAGGGGGAGGGCGCCCTGCATACGACGGGACGTCTCTCCACCCATGTCCTCGACACCGCGTCCGGACGGCCGGCGGCCGGGGTCGCGGTGTCCCTGTACGAATGGGTCTCCGACGACAGGGCGGCCCTGGTCGCCACCGCGATCACGAATGCCGACGGACGCACCGACGCGCCTCTCATCGGAGGCCGGCCGGTGCCGATCGCCGCCTACGAATTGCGCTTCCGTATCGGCGACCATTTCCGGCGGACCCAACCCGGACTTCCGGAACCGCCCTTCCTCGATATCGTGACCCTGCGTTTCGGGGTGAGCGATCCGGAGGGCCATTATCACGTGCCGCTGGTCGCCAGCCCGTGGAGCTACCAGACCTATCGCGGGAGCTGAGACTTCCGTTCAGCCAATCCGTCGTTACCCGCATCCGGAAAGGCGCCTCGCCGCCATCGGAGCCGATTCCCGTGCGATCGGACGCGCGGATCGAAGCCCCGGACGAGCCCGCGTATGGCCGGCGCCTTCGGATCGGCGTGCCGCTGCAATCCTACTGGCCTCCGATCCGGCCAGTTCCGCCGACGATGTCGCCAGGATCGGCACGTGCCTTGCCTCATCGAACGCGGGAAGCGCGACCTCGAACGGGCGGGACGATACGAGTTTGAAACCTCACAGGAATCTCGCCCTCGTGCGGCTCTGTTCGAGCGTGGTCTTCGTCGGGATCCTCGCTGCGGGGCTCACGTCGACAACGGCGCCGGTGCGCGCCCAGGGCACCCTCGTCGCGCCGGGCGGCCAAACGCGAGTGACGGCACCGGGAGGCGTGCGCGGACGGAGCGTCCTCTACCGGCACCGGCATCATCGGATGCACCGGCGGAAACGCTGACCAGTCACTCCCCGCTTGGCTCGCCGCTCCTACGCAATCCTTTCCAAAGCCGAGGCACTGCCATGATCCGTCTCTCGACCGTCGTCACGCTCTCCGCACTGCTGGTCACGGGAACAGCGGCAGTTGCTCTTGCGCAGAGCTACGGCGCGCCGTCGGGCCGCGATGCCGCGACCGCGCCCGGCGGAACGGAGGGCATCGCCGGCCCTCGCAACGAGGCCGAGGCCATCAGGAGCGGCGATGCCGTGCCGGTGCCGCCCGGCGCCGGAGGCATCCCTGCCGAGGAACCGCAGATGCAGGGCCGGGACAAGCCCATGCACACGGCACCGCCACGTCCCTGACCCTCCCGTCGATGGCGCGCCGCCCCTGCGGCCCCAAGCCCCCATCCGACCACATTCGGATTGCATAGGCGGCGTGGAACGGCGGCGCGCGCGCCGCGGGCGATGTGGGGATCACGGATGGGCGGTGCTGGAGCGGAGAAGCGGATCTCTCAGCCAGATTCCGAGCATGCGCCCGCCATCGCCTCGGCCCTGCGCACCATCGGGACCGAGTGCGAGGGCCTGCGCTGCCTCATGGAGGCCATCGGCAACGGTCTCGGCACGCCCTTCTCGGATGCCGTCGACCGCATCTCCGGTGCCAAGGGCCGCGTCATCCTCACCGGCATGGGGAAATCGGGTCATGTCGGCCGCAAGATCGCGGCGACGATGGCCTCCACCGGCACCCCGGCCCTCTATGTCCACCCGGCGGAAGCGAGCCATGGCGATCTCGGCATGATCCAGCCGGAGGATGTCGTCGTCGCCCTGTCCTGGTCGGGCGAGACCACGGAACTCGCCAACATCATCGGCTATGCGCGGCGCTACCGGGTCGGTCTCATCGCCATCACGGCCAATGCCGGCTCGACCCTCGGGCGCGAGGCCGACATCTGCCTGACCCTGCCCAAAGCCCGCGAAGCCTGCCCCAACGGGCTCGCGCCCACCACCTCGACGGCGATGCAGCTCGCGCTCGGTGACGCCCTCGCCATCGCCCTGCTCGAGGCGCGCGGATTCTCCGCCCGCGAATTCGGCATCTATCATCCCGGCGGACGCCTGGGAGCCTCCCTCCGGCAGGTCCGCGAGGTGATGCATGCGGGCGCCCAGTTGCCGGTGGTCCGGCGCGGCACGGCCATGCGCGCGGCCATCGCCGAGATCGATGCCAAGGGCTTCGGATCGGTGGTGGTGGTGGAGGAGGACGGCCGCCTCGCCGGCATCCTCACCGACGGCGACCTGCGCCGAAACGTGTTCAGGGCCGATCTCGACAGCCTCGCCGTCGAGGCCCTGATGAGCGTCAGGCCGCGCACGGTGAACCCCGAGACCCTTCTCGCCAAGGCCCTGGAGATCCAGGAATCGATGAAGATCACCTCGTTGATCGTGGTCGAGAACGAATGCCCGGTCGGCCTCGTCCACTACCACGACCTCCTGCGGGCCGGAGTCGCCTGACCGGAACCGTAGACGCGATCCGCTCGACGAGCGGCGTCCCTCATTCGCGGAGCCGCTGGTGCGACTCCCACTCTCGGCCTCGCCAGGGCGACAAGTCAGGCCGGGTTGACCGGCTCCTCACACTGTCAGGCAGTCGAGGACCGGTTCCAGCATCGCATCGATCGCGCCGCGAGCCGCCTCGCCCGGCCCCAACGCTCCATCGAGAGCAAGCCGTGCCAACCCGTGGACCAGGGACCAGCAGGCGATGGCCTTCGGATCCGAAGCGGTCGGCACCTGTCCCCCCTCGAACGGGATGCCGGCCACCGCCGCCCTGAGCAGCCCGAAGGCCTGGCCGGCCGCCGCCCCGTAGGCCGCGTTGCTCGTGTCGATCCGGGCGCAGCGCCACATCGTGTCGAATTCGGCGGGATGGTCGAGGGCGAAGGCGACATAGGCCCGGCCCTGACCGCGGATTCGCCCGTCCCGGTCCGCAGCGGCCGAGTCGGCCCGGGCCAGCGCCTCACCCAACAGCCGGAAGCCCTCCGTCGCCACGGCGGTCAGGAGCCCGCGCGCATCGCCGAAATGATGCTGCGGGGCCGCGGGCGAGACGCCGGCGCGCCGCGCCGCCTCGCGCAGCGAGAAACCGTCGATCCCACGTTCCTTCAGAATCGCGGTCGCCGCCTGGATCAGGGCGGCACGGAGGTCGCCGTGATGGTAGGCGGCAGCCTTGCCCGCCGGTGAAGCCTCGGGCTTCTTGACGCTGTAAAGATTTCTCGTCATGGTCGATCTATACGATGTAAAGATGAAGCCGGACAAGGTATGATCTCCGCAGCCGGCCTGTTCTCGCTCTGCAACGGCCTCGCCCTCGTCGCCTGGAGCGCCATGGCGGTCGCCCTGTTCGTTCCTTCGCTTCGTCGCACGACGTGGATCGGCACCGGCCTCGTCGTCCCGGCGTTCCTCGCCGTGGCCTATATCGGTGCCTTGGCGGCGGGGCTTGCCGGGGGAGCGACGGGTGGTTTCGACTCCATCGCGGCCGTGCGCTCCCTGTTCGCCAACGACCACGCACTGACCGCCGGCTGGATCCACTACCTCGCCTTCGATCTGTTCGTCGGCACCTGGATTGCCCGCACGGGCACCGTGGCAGGGCGCTCGCCGCTGCTCATCCTGCCCTGCCTCGTCCTCACCTTCCTCGTCGGGCCGGCGGGATTGCTTCTCGCCCTCGTCATCGGCTCCAGCACCGGCACGCTCACCCTGGAGGACAGATCGTGATCGCCCCCTCCATCACGGTAAAGATGTCTCCGTCCACGGTTCTCGCACGGCTTCGCGCGGCCGATCCGCGCCTCACCGCCTTCGGCCTCGCCTGCCTGCTGACGGCCGCCATCACTCTCACCCTGCCTCTCGTCGACGAGCGGTCGATCGGCGGCATCACCGTCTGGGCCAAGCCTGCGAAGTTCTTCCTCTCGGTCGGCGTCTACGCCCTGACCTTCGCCTGGTTCACCGGCTATGTCCGCCCGAAGCGCCGCGATGGCCGCCCCCTGCGGATCGGGCGCCTCATGCTGACCGGCGCGGCCAGTTTCGAACTCGGCTACATCACCCTGCAGGCTGCCCTCGGACAAGGCTCGCATTTCAACGACGGCGACGCCGTCCACGCGATCCTCTACGCCGGCATGGGAATCATGGCCCTGACCCTGCTGGCTGCCAAGATTCCCCTCGCGATCGAGATCGCGTTCCGACCGGTCCGGGGGCTGGAGCCGGGACTGCGCCTCGCCGTAGTGCTCGGCCTCGCGATGACGGTGATCCTCGGCGCGGCCACCGGCATCGCCATCAGCGTCCATCACGGCCACTCCGTCGGGCAGATCGGTGCCGGGCTGCCGCTGCTCGGCTGGAACCGGTCCGGCGGAGATCTCAGGATCGCTCATTTCCTCGGCATGCATGGCGAACAGATCATCCCGCTCGCCGCCGCCGGTATCATTGCCCTCAATCTACGCAGGCGGGTTCTGCTCGTGGCAATAGCGGCATCGCTTCTCGTCGGCCTGACGATCGGTGCATGGGTCCAGGCCGCCTCCGGAATCGCCTTTCCAATCGGTTGATGACGGGCGCGACCCGCTTTGAGGGCGTGGCGCGCTCGCTTATGTTGGCGGAAATGCCACCCGTGCTCCGCCCCGTCCGTCGCCTCGACCCGATCCTCGTGGACCGCATCGCCGCAGGCGAGGTCGTGGAGCGTCCGGCCTCCGCCGTGAAGGAGCTCGTCGAGAACGCCATCGATGCGGGCGCCTCCAGCATCGAGGTGACGATCGAGGCGGGCGGCCGCCGGCTGATCCGGGTGGTGGATGACGGCGCCGGCATGAGCGCTGACGATCTCGCCCTGGCGGTGGAGCGTCACGCCACTTCGAAACTCCCCGGCGGCGACCTCACCCGCATTGATTCCCTGGGCTTTCGCGGCGAGGCTCTGCCCTCCATCGGCGCGGTGGCGCGCCTCTCCCTCACCAGTCGAACGGCCGATGCCGAGACCGGATCGACCCTGGTGGTCGATGCCGGCATCAAGGGCGAGGTCCGCCCGGCCCCGAGCCCGCGCGGCACGCGGATCGAGGTCACCGACCTGTTCTCGGCGACACCGGCACGGCTGAAATTCCTCAAATCCGACCGCGCCGAGGCATCGGCCATCGCCGATGGGCTGCGCCGCCTCGCGGTCGCGCAACCCGGCATCCGCTTTTCTCTCCGCTCCGAGAGCGGCAATCCGCTCGTGTTGTCCGCCGAGACCGGCGAGGACGCCACCCTGCGCCGGCTCACGGCGGTGCTGGGGCCGGATTTCGGTGCCAGTTCGGCCGCGCTCGACATGGCGCGGGAAGGCTTCGCCCTGTCCGGCCATATCGGCCTGCCGAGCTACCATCGCGGAGCGGGCAACCAGATCCACTTCACCGTCAACGGGCGGCCGGTGAGGGATCGCCTGCTCCTCGGGGCGGTGCGCGGCGCCTATGCCGACGCGATGAGCTCGGACCGGCATCCGGTGCTCGGCCTCGCCATCACCTGCGATCCCGCCCGCGTCGATGTCAACGTGCATCCCGCCAAGACCGAGGTGCGGTTCCGAGAGCCCGGCCTCGTGCGCGCGCTCATCGTCAGTGCCATCCACGAGACCCTTCGGCAGGCCGGCGCGCGCAGCGCCAGCACGGGCGCCGCACGGACCCTCGATGCCCTACGCCCGAGCCATCCCTCGCCCGTGATGCGACCGGCGATGACGGCGCATTCCGGCCGGGGCGCCTGGTCGGGGAGGGCGCCGCTCCAGCCGGGGCTTCCCTCCTTCGGTGCCCCCGCCGGATACGCGCAGGCACGGCGTTTCGAGGCCGCCGAAGGTCTGTCAGAGGCCGGTCAAGCGGCTTTCGATCGATCCGATGCCGTGTTCGAGGAAGCGCGCCAAGCGCGGCTGTCGGGCGAGTTCGCTCCGCCCGGTGCCGATATCCGCCCGTCGGAGATCGAGCCGCCCCTTGGCGATCATCCCTTGGGCGACCATCCCCTGGGCGCCGCCCGTGCCCAGCTCCACGAGACCTACATCGTCGCCCAGACCAGGGATGGGATCGTTCTCGTCGATCAGCACGCGGCGCATGAGCGCCTCGTCTACGAACGGTTGAAGCGCGAGCGAGCCGCCGGGGGCATCGCCCGACAGGGCCTCCTGATCCCCGACGTGGTGGAGATGGCGCCGCAGGACGCCGAGCGCCTGATCGCCGCCGCCCCGGATCTCGACCGGCTCGGCCTCACCCTCGAGCCCTTCGGCACCGGCGCGGTTCTCGTTCGTGAGGTCCCGGTCGCCCTGGCCGATGCGTCGACCCGCCGCCTCCTCGAGGACATCCTCGACGCGCTCGACGATAGCGGCCTGGAAGACGGGAGCGCGGACGGCACCGAGGGCGGACCGCTCGGGCGACGCCTCGACGCGATCCTCTCGCGCATGAGCTGCCACGGCTCGATCCGCGCCGGGCGCCGCCTGCGTCCAGAGGAAATGAACGCGCTGCTCCGCGAGATGGAGGCGACCCCGTTCGCCGGCACCTGCAACCATGGACGGCCGACCTTCGTGGAGTTGAAGCTCACCGATATCGAGCGGTTGTTCGGGCGGCGGTGATTTTCGCGGTCCGGGACGAAATCGCCACCGTTCGGATTCCGAACACGGAAGACCGGAACTGAAGGCTTCAGGCCCGGATGGCACCGTCAGGGTTTGCGGACGCGGCGCGGCCCGCATAGCGCGAGATCGTCACGCTGGTCTCGCCATAGTCCCTGCGCTCGATCTCGGCGAAACCTTCAGGCAGAGCGATCTGCACGCTCGACGCCTCTTCCACCACCACGAGCGCCCCGGGCTCGAGCCAGCCACCCCGAGCCGCCGAGGCCAGGGAAGCGGGCGCGAGGTCGCGGCCATAGGGAGGGTCGCAGAAGACGAGGGTGAAGCTGCCGCTGGTGCCGGCCGGCCCGAGCTTGGTCGCATCGCGACGGAACAGGCGGGTCTTTCCGGCGCAGCCGAGCGTATCGATGTTCTCGCGGATCAGCCCGCGCGCTTCCGCGCCTTCGTCCACGAGGAGGGCGTAACTCGCCCCGCGGGACAGCGCCTCGAAGCTCAGCGCCCCGGTCCCGGCGAAGAGATCGAGCACCCGCGCGTCGGCGACCGCATCGTCATAGGCATGGGCGAGGACGTTGAAGAGCGCCTCGCGCAGGCGATCCGACGTCGGCCGGATCGCATCCGATTTCGGGGTGGCGAGGCGGCGTCCACGCAGGTCGCCGCCGACGATCCTCACCGGGAGCCGCCGCGGGGCGGACGTCCGCCACCGCCGCCGGGCTTACCACCCGCGCCGCCGCTACGGTTTCCGAAGCCGCCGGGCTTGCCCGAACCGCCGGGACGGGACGAGCCACCGGCTTTGAAGCCACCGGGTCTGCCCGCGCCGGCGGGCTTGCCGGATCCACCGGGCTTGTTGAAACCGCCCGGTTTACCGAATCCGCCGGGCTTGCCGGATGCGCCGGGCTTGCCGAACCCGCCGGGCTTGCCACCGGCACGGAAACCACCGCGATCCGCTCCCGAGCGCTCGGCGCCGATGTCGCGATCGCCCCCCGAGCGATCGTCGGCACGGCCCCGGAAACCGTCTCCCCTGGAGCCCTCGCCCTTGAAACCGCCCGGCTTGAACCCGCCCGGCTTGCCGCCACCGGGGCGGAAGCCGCCGGGACGATCGTCATTACCGCGAAAACCGCCGGGCTTGTCGCCGCGGAATCCCGATGGCCTCTCGCCGCGCGGCTCTCCACGGTTGAAGGACGGCCGTTCCGCGCGATCGTTGAAGCCGCCGCCATCGCGGGGGCCGGCCTCACGCGGCTTGAAGCTGCGTGGCCGCTCGTCACCGCCGCGTGGCGGGCCACGTCGTTCGGCGCCGTCCGACCGGCCGAATCCGCCGCGCGGAGCGTCGTCCCTGCGCGGAGGCCGGGAATCGTTGTCGAAGCGGCGCTGAGGCGGCCGAGCATCGGCGTCCTCGCGGCGGGCCGCCTTGGCATCGGATTGGCGCAACGTCCGAACCGGACGCTCGGCTGCGCCCATTTCGTCACGGCGGGCACCCCGGTCGCGACGATGAGGCTCGGGAGCCGGCTCCTGCGGGCTCGCCTTCAGGCGCTCCACCAGGACGCGGCGTTCACCGGTGTTGATCGCACCGACGCGCTCGCGTCCGCGAGCGGCAGCGGTTTCACGCTCGGCCTTCGGATCGGCGCCGCGGCGCGGGATCTTGACCCGGCGCGGACCGTCCTCCTGCGGCGCGGCCTCTTCGGCACGCCAGACCGAGCGGCGGGGACCGGCGCTGTTGCCGCCGGTGGGCACCCGTGCCGGCTCTGCGGGCTTGCGCATGGGCCGGTCACCGCCACGGTCGCGGTCGCCCCCACGCTCGCCACCGCGCGGCGCGTCGTCATAGCTGCGTCCCGCGCTTCTGGCAGCGGCCGCCGAGGCGCTGCGAGCAGGCTGCTTCGCCTGTTGCTGGGTCACCTTCGGCGAGCCGAACGGGGCGATGGGCTCGCGGTTCGGGCTGGTGAAATCGACGCCGGCCTGATCGGAGAGGGCCGGGCCGAGCTGCTCCTTGAGCACCTTGGTACGGATCTCCTCGACCAACCCGACCTCGAGATCACCGAGCTGGAACGGGCCGAAGGACAGGCGGATCAGCCGGTTCACGGCCAGACCCAGATGTTCGAGGATGCGCTTGACCTCGCGGTTCTTGCCCTCGCGCAGGCCCAGCGTCAGCCAGAGGTTGTCGCCCGACGCCCGGTCGAGGACCGCATCGACCGGACCGTAATCCATGCCGTCGATGGTCACGCCCTTGCGCAGCTTGTCGAGCTCGGCCTGGGTCGTGTCGCCATGCGCACGGACGCGGTAGCGTCGAAGCCACCCGGTATCGGGATGCGCGATCACCTTGGCGAGGCCGCCATCGTTGGTGAGCAGCAGCAGGCCTTCGGTGTTGATGTCGAGGCGGCCGATGGCCACCACGCGCGGCAGATCTTCGGGCAGGGCTTCGAAGACGGTCTGGCGCCCCTCCGGGTCGCGGGCCGTCGTCACGAGGCCGCGCGGCTTGTGGAAGATCCACAGCCGGGTCCGCTCGCGGGCGGGCAGGGGCTCGCCATCGACGGTGATCTCGTCCTCGGGCGTCACGTTGATCGCCGGAGAGGTCAGCACCTTGCCGTTGAGGGTCACGCGCCCTTCGGCGATCATGACCTCGACGTCGCGGCGGGACGCGATGCCGGCCCGCGCGATCGCCTTGGCGATGCGGTCGCCCTCGTGCACCGCGTCATCGTCGGAATCGGCGGCGCTAGGGCTCGCCGCCTCCTTGGCCGGCGGCCTCGGCAACGCCGCCTTGCGGCGCAACGGGGCGTCGCCGCCCCTGGCGGGCGCGGCCCGGCGCGGCTTCGGCTGCTCCTCGGCCGAGGGGCCGGGCACGCCTGCATCGGTGGCCGGGGACCACGCTTCGTTGGAAACGTTGTCGGTCTTGGGCGCGTCCTCGGACCCGCCCGTCTGTTCGTCTGTCTTGTCGCTCATCCGAGCCCCATAACAGAGCGGAAGCAAGGTTGCGAGCACTTGCGCTTAGTGCGGTCTTCCTCTCGCGCAAGGGCGCCTTGCAACCGCACACGGAAAAGGCGGCCTCGCGGCCGCCTTCTCGATCGTCATTCCATGAGCGGAGACTGATGCTCAGAGCTTGCTCTTCACCGTGTCGGCGGCGTTCTTGACGCCGTCCTTGGCGTCGCCGACCGTCTTCTGGGTCTCGCCCTTCAGTTCCTGCGCCTTGCCCTCGGCCTTGAGCTTGTCGTTATCCGTCGCATTGCCGATGCCCTGCTTCACGTTGCCGACGGCTTCGTTAGCGAGACCCTTGATCTTGTCGGTGGTGCTGCTCATCGTCTGCTCCTGAAAAGATGCTGCGGGCTTGCCGCTTCGGGAAGGAAACGGCCACGTCGCGGCGATGTTCCTGCGCGGCGCGATCACGGGAGCTCGACTTGATGAATTCCTTATTGATGACAAAAGCTTGAGCTCGACCATCGTGAACGCGCCTTCTTCCCGTGTGCCTGTGAACGACCCCTTGAGCCTCGCCTTCGACGCAGCCCGCCGCGCCGCCGGCGAGGGAGAAGTGCCGGTGGGCGCCGTGATCGTGAGGGAGGGAAAGGTGCTGAGCGTCGCCCATAATCGCCCTCGGGCGCTTCGCGACCCCACCGCCCATGCGGAGATCCTGGCGATCCGCGCCGCCTGCACCGAGATCGGCGACGAGCGCCTCGTCGGCTGTGATCTCTACGTCACCCTGGAACCGTGCCCGATGTGCGCCGGCGCCATCTCCTTCGCGCGCATCCGCCGGGTCTATTTCGCCGCCCTCGACCCGAAAGGCGGCGGAGTCGAGCACGGTCCCCGCATCTTCAACCAGCCCACCTGCCACCATGCGCCTGAGGTCTATGGTGGATTGCGGGAGGCGGAGGCCGCGGCCCTCCTGCGCGATTTTTTTCGCGACAGGCGCGAAGGCTTTCCGCCCCATGCCGAGGTTCGGCAACGAAGACGTTCGCCGACGATGCCCTGAAATCCGGAGATGTCCCATGGTCCCGACCTATCGACGCGCCCTCATCGTCGGCGCCGGTGAAGGGCTGAGCGCCTCTCTGGCGCGACGCCTGTCCCGCGAAGGCCTGCGGATCGGCCTCGCCGCACGCTCCATCGACAAGCTCGAGGCGCTGACGACGGAGACCGGGGCCGCCATTCATTCCTGCGACGCCGCCGATCCGGCGGAGGTGGAGGCCTTGTTCGCGCGGATGGAACCGGCGCTCGGTGGGCCGCCCGACGTGGTGGTCTACAATGCCAGCAACAGGCTGCGCGGCCCCATCGTCGATCTAGACCCCGACGCGGTTCGCCAATCCCTGATGGTCTCGGCCTATGGCGGGTTCCTCGTGGCCCAGGCCGCCGCGCGGCGCATGCTGCCAGGGCGCCACGGCGCCATCCTGTTGACGGGCGCATCGGCCAGCGTGAAGGGTTTTGCCGAATCCGCGCCCTTCACCATGGGCAAGTTCGGCTTGCGTGGCCTGTCGCAGAGCCTCGCGCGCGAACTCCAGCCAAAGGGCATCCACGTCGCCCATTTCGTCATCGACGGCGGCATCCGTAGCGCGTCCCGCCCCGAGCCGGCGGATGCGCCCGACAGCATGCTCGATCCGGACGCCATCGCCTCGGCCTATTGGGACGTCCTGCGGCAGGACCGCAGCGCCTGGACCTCGGAGATCGAACTCCGCCCGTGGGTGGAGCGCTTCTGACGTTTCAGAGGAACATCGACCGCGATGGAGCGCGCGAGCGTTGAGCGCAGAAAGTGCGCTCAGGCCGCCGCCAGGGGCTTCGACACATCCTCCAGGGATTTGCCTTCCGCCGCCGTGCCCCAGATGCCGCCGACGATGGCGGCGATCAGCATCAGCGCGGCACCGATGCCGTAGCCGATGAGCACGTTGTCGCGTGACCCGGTCTCCACCAATGCGCCGAACAGGAGCGGTCCCGACACGCCGCCGATACCGGTGCCGAGCGCGTAGAACACCGCGATGGCGAGCGCCCTGATTTCCAGCGGGAAGGTCTCGGCAACGGTGAGGTAGGCGGCACTCGCGGCGGCGGAGGCGAAGAAGAACACCACCATCCAGGCCGCCGTCTGGCCCACGGCACCGAACACTTCGATCTTGAACAGGTAGCCGGTGACGGTCAGCAGCACCGCCGAGATGCCGTAGGTGAAGGCGATCATCTGGCGGCGGCCGATCGTGTCGAACAGGCGGCCGAGGAGCACGGGGCCGAGGAAGGAGCCCAATGCGAAGGGCAGCAGGTACCAGCCGACATGGTCGCCCGGCACTTGATAGAAGCGCTGGAGCACGAGGGCGTAGGTGAAGAACAGTGCGTTGTAGAAGAACGCCTGCGCGACCATCAGCGCGAGACCGACCAGCGTCTGCTTGCGGTGGCCGATCAGCATGGTGCCGAACACTTCCTTGAGCGGCGTGTGGCTGCGGGTCTTCAGCTTCATGCGCTTGGATTCATCCACCGGCGGCAGGGTGATGCCCTCGTCGGTGAAGCGCTTCTCGATTGCCGTCACCACCCGGTCGGCCTCGGCGACGTAGCCATGGGTCGCGAGCCAGCGCGGGCTTTCGGGGATCCAGGTCCGCAAAAGCAGGATCACGAGGCCGATGCCCCCGCCGACGAAGAAGGCAATGCGCCAGCCCCAGGCGGGGTCGATCATGCCGGGACGCAGCACGGCGATGGAGAGGAAGGAGCCGAGCGCCGCGCCGATCCAGAACGAGCCGTTGATGACGAGGTCGGTCCAGCCGCGCACGCGCGCCGGCACGAGTTCCTGAATGGTGGAGTTGATGGCGGTATATTCGCCGCCGATGCCTGCCCCCGTGAGGAAGCGGAAGATGCAGAAGCTCCAGATGTTCCAGGACAGGCCGGTGGCGGCGGTCGCCGCGAGGTAGAGGGCCAGGGTGATAAAGAACAGTTTCTTGCGCCCGATCCGGTCGGTGAGCCAGCCGAAGCCGAGGGCGCCGAAGACCGCGCCGACGAGGTAGGAACTCGCCGCCAGGCCGACATCGAATTCGGTGAAGTTCATCGGCGCGGCGCGGAGTGCGCCGACCAGGGAGCCGGCCAGCGTCACTTCGAGGCCGTCGAGCACCCAGGTGATGCCGAGCGCCACGATGACGAGGACGTGGAAGCGCCCCCAGGGCAACCGGTCGAGACGGGCGGAGATATCGGTATCGATGACCGTCCCCATCGGAACCCGCTCGGGGGCGGCGGAACCTGGCTTCGCCTCGACCTTACTCGTCATCGACGCCTCATTAACTGTGGAACACGATTGCTGTTGGCAATGAACGGCCAAGCCTCGCGGTTCCGTCGGCGTCTTTACCTGTTCACGCTTCACTCAAGGTGCTCGTCTCCGGGTGCCGCGACCGATGAATCCCCGCCTTCTCTCCGCTATCCTGGCCACGACTGCGCTCGCTTATCCCGCGCTCGCGCCGCTGCCGATCCAAGCCGGCGAAGCCTTGCATGGCCAGCCCAGCGGCGCCGAGCGCTGGCGGCTCCGCCCGGCCGACGTGACGACGACGGGGACGACAATTCCCGTGATCAAGGATCGACCGGTCTCCGACCTCCCGGCAGAGCGGCGGGCCGTCCGAATGGTCTATCCCAGCCTTCTGGCCGACCGCTGACGTCACCTCTCCGCAAGGCGCGGGTCGAGGGCGTCGCCGAGTCCGTCGCCGAGCACGTTGAGGGCGATCAGGGTCAGGACGAGGAAGGAGGCCGGGCCGGCGAGCATCCATGGCGCGGATTCGAGGGCGCGCGCGCCTTCCGCGATCAAGGCGCCCCAACTGGTGGCCGGCTCCTGCACCCCGAGGCCCAGGAACGACAGGAAGCTCTCCAGCAGGATCACCTTGGGCACGAGCAGGGTCGCCGCCACCGTGACGGGACCGAGCGTGTTCGGGACGACGTGGCGCCGCAGGATCGCCGGCGTCGAAAGCCCGAGCGCCTCGGCGGCGCGGACGAAGTCGCGGGCACGGAGCGAGAGGGTCTGGGCGCGGACGAGGCGGGCCATGTCGAGCCATTCCACCGCGCCGATCGCCACCAGGATCAGCCCCAATCCTGAGCGAAAGAACACCAGCAGCATGATGACGAAGAAGACGAAGGGCAGGGCGTAGAGCATGTCGACGAAGCGCATCATCACCGCATCGGCCACGCCGCCGAGATAGCCGGCGAGCGCGCCGTAGGCGATTCCGATGAGCAGCGCCACGGCGGTGGCGACGGCGCCGATGAGCAGGGACACCCGCCCGGCGACGAGGCTGCGGGTGAGAAGATCACGCCCGAGCATGTCGGTGCCGAGAAGGAAGCGCAGGCGGCCCAGCGGCGCCTCGACCACGAGGCGCCGCCCGCCATCCTGACGATCGAGGACAGTGGCCGGGCCGAACAGGTCGGACCGGGGGAGATAGACGAGGACGCGCTCGTCGATGGGCTTGGCCATGTCGGAGAGCACCAGGCGCACGCGGTCGCCGGACACGGCGATGTCGGAGACCGTGACCCGCATGCGGAAGGCGAGGCGGGTCAGCGCGGGCGCGATCTCGCCGGGCTCGGGATGCGCGGCGAGGCTCGGCGCGGTGCGGACGAGGTCGGGATAGATCCGTCCCGGCTCGTGGCCGGTGAAGCGCGGCCCGACCAGGCAGGCGAGGATCATCGCGACCAGGACAACGAGGGCGGCGAGGGCGCCCCTGTTGCGCGCGAGACGGTTCGCGGCGCGGATCATCGGGCCTTCCTCAGGCGCGGATCGAGGACGGCACAGGCGATGTCGGCGACGATGTTGAGCAGCGTGACGAAGAGCGCGACCAGAACCACCGTGCCCATCACCAGGGTGTAGTCGCGGTTGAGCGCGCCATCGACGAAGGCGCGCCCGATGCCGGGCAGACCGAAGATCGTCTCGACCACCACGGAGCCGGTGAGAAGCGCGGCGGCGATGGGGCCGAGGATCGCGATCACCGGCGGCAGCGCCCCGCGCAGGGCGTGGCGGGCGATGCGATGAGGCGGCAGGCCCATGGCCCGCATGGTGCGGATCGGCTGGGCGCTCAGCGTCTCGACGAGCGATGCCCTGGTGAGCCGGGCGATGGCACCGATCTGCGGCAGCGCGAGGGTAAGAACGGGGAGCACGAGATGCGAGGGTGCTCCGCCCTCCCAGCTTCCCACCGGTAGCCAGCGGAGGCTCAGCCCGAACACGATCTGCAGCAGCGGGGCGACGACGAAATTGGGCACCGCCAGGGTCAG
The DNA here is from genome assembly GCF_000372825.1 of Methylobacterium sp. 77. Classification (NCBI taxonomy): domain Bacteria; kingdom Pseudomonadati; phylum Pseudomonadota; class Alphaproteobacteria; order Hyphomicrobiales; family Methylobacteriaceae; genus Methylobacterium; species Methylobacterium sp. 77. The sequence goes on from NZ_KB910516.1 coordinate 715,382, forward strand.
CCCGGCGAGGAGCCCGATGGACCGGTCGATCCATCCGCCACGCCGGAACGCCGCCCAGGCTCCGAGCCCGATCCCCAAGCTCAGAGCGCCGGCGAGTGCGAGGCCGCCGAGGATCATGGAGACTGGCAGGCCGCGGGCGAACAGGTCGGCCACGGTGAGGTCGCGGAAGGAGAAGGAGGGGCCGAGATCGCCCCGCATCAGCGCGGCGAGGTAGCGACCGTATTGCACGATGAGGGGCTGATCGAGGCCGTAGACGCGGGCGAGGTTCTGCATCGCGGCCGGCGGCAGCGGGCGCTCCAGATCGAACGGCCCGCCGGGGGCGAGGCGGATGAGGAAGAAGCTGCCCGTGACGACGAGGAACAGGGTCGGGACCGCCTGGACGAGGCGGCGCAGGACGAAGCCGATCATTCCGGCATCTCCGCCGTCACGCGTCGAGCCTGAGGAATCGCGTGGGCGAGGCGTTGCGAAGATTCGGGTGGTAGCCGGTGAGACGCGGCGAGATCAGCGCTTTCGATCGGGTATGCAGCACCGGAATCCAGGGCAGGTCGTCGAGGACGATCGTCTCCGCCCGGAACAGGATATCGGCCCGCTTGGCGACATCCCGCTCGGAGGCCGCAGCGCGCATCGATCCGTCATAGGCCGGATTGCTGTAGCGGCCGGGGTTGAGCCCATCGTTGCCGGTCTCCAGCAGGAACAGGAAGTTCTGCGGATCGGAATAATCGGCGAACCAGGACATGCGCGCGACATCGAAGTCGCCGCCGTCGCGCAGATGGGCGAAATGGGTCTTGGCGTCGGTGTAGACGAGGCGCGTCTCGATGCCGATGCCGCGCCACATATCGGCGATGGCCACCGCCGTGTTGCGGTTGTTGTCGGTGGTGTTGAAGCGATACTCGATGGTGAGCGGCTTCCTCCCGGGACCGTACCCGGCCTCCGCGAGCAGCGAACGCGCCTCGTCCTCGCGGTCGATCGGCAACGCATTCCGCCCGGCGAGTTCCGGCGGCGTGCGATAATTGTCGAGGCCCGGCGGGCACAGGGAATAGGCCGGCGACATGGTCTCGCCCCACAGCCTCTCGGCCAGGAACTCGCGATCGATCACCAGGGACAGCGCCCGGCGCAGGCGGACATCGTCGAAGGGAGGCTTTTTCGTATTGACGGCGAGGGAATAGAGCCCGAGCGACGGGCCGAGGACGACCTGACGGCCGAACCGCGCCTTGAGGGAGGCCATCTGGTCGCCCGGCAGGTCGGCCAGCGAATCGATCTCGCCGCCGGCATAACGGCGGACCGCGCTGGAGAGGTCGGGCGTCGGCAGGAAGGCGACCGTCTCGATCGCAACGCCGGCCGCCGCGTGAAAATGGGGATTGCGCTTCAGCGTGATGCGGTCGTTCGGCACCATGTCGACGAGGGCGTAGGCGCCGTTGCTGACGAGGTTGCCCGGCCGGGTGAAAGCATCGCCGAACCTGGCGACGGAGGCGGGATGCACCGGCAGCGAGGTCTGGTGGGTCAGGAGTTCGAGGAAGTAGGGCGTCGGCTGTTCGAGGGTGACGACCAGGACCCGCTCATCCGGAGAAACGACGCCCAGCGTCTCCGGCGGCGCCTCGCCCTGGTTCACGCCTCGGGCATTCTTCAGCGGATACAGGACCTCGGCGTATTTCGCTGCCGTCGCCGGGTGCAAGATCCGGCGCAGCCCGAAGACGAAGTCCGAGGCCACCACCGGGTCGCCGTTCGACCAGCGTCCATCCCCGCGCAGGTGGAAGGTGTAGGTCAGGGCGTCATCGGAGACGGTCCAATGCGTCGCCGCTCCGGGAATGATGGCGCCGTGATTGTCGTAGGTGAGGAGCCCCTCGTAGAGATCGCGTAGGATATGCGCCTCCGCCACGGTGGAGGATTTGTGCGGATCGAGGGTCTCCGGGTCGGCATCGTTGCCGCGCCTGTAGACGGATGCGGGAGCGGCGCGCGCCGTGCTACGGCCCGCGAGGAGTATGGCCGCGCCGCCGAGAAGACAGGCGCGCCGATCCGGGCGCATGGTGGCGCTCAGGCGCCGGTCTGCGCGGTGAAGCCCGCCGCCTCGATCCCGGCGAGCGCGCAGAGTTCGTCGTTGTCGGACGTATCTCCTGAGATGCCGACGGCGCCCACCACGCCCTCGCCGTCACGGATCAGCACGCCGCCCGGCACCGGCACCAAAGCGGCCGGACCGACGAGATGGCTCACCGCCGCCACGAAATAGGCCTGCTCCTCGGCCCGCTTGTGGATGGCGCGGCCACCGAGGCCCAGAGCGAGGCAGCCATTGGCCTTGCCCATGGCGATCTCCGCCCGCCGCAGCGACGTGCCGTCCTCGGCCGCCATCGCCTTGAGCGCGCCGCGCGCGTCGTAGACTACCACCGCGAGGGGTTTCAGGCTCCGCTCGCGCGCCGTCCTGAGCGCAGTAGCGACGATGGTCTGGGCGGCGGGGAGGGTCAGGTCGGGCATCGGTTTACCGGGGCGATGAGTGACGTGTCGTACCGGACGTAGCCCGCCCTTCGACGCCGGACCAGCCCCAGCCTCATCCGCCGAACTCGGCGAGGAACGCATCGTAGTGCCGCGTCACTGCCGGGAGATCCTCGAAATGCGGGAAGGCGCCCGTGGGCAGCACATCGACGACCCAGTTCGGACGCCCCGCGACGCGGCCGGCGTAGCGATAATCCACGAAATCGCCGCGCACGCCGTGGATCATCCAGACCGGCAGGGGCAGGGCTTCGTAGAGGTGGCCCGGCGCATCCGGAAACAGGGCGCCCGACAGGAACGAGAACGGTGCATGCCGCGCGCCCGGCCGGTGGGCGGAAGCATGATCGTAAGCGAGCAGGCCCTCGTCGATGTCGCTGGAACCCCAGGTCTTCTCCAAAAAGAAGCGCATGCTCGGCCGGCTCACCAGGAGGTCGAACAGCGGCTCTCCCCAAAGCGGTGTGTTCAACATGGCACGGGCGACGGCGCCGCCATGCCGGGTCCGGTCGCGATGCCGGCCGACGAAGCGGGCATCGAACCCGGTCGGGCTGAGAAGACCGAGGCTGCGATAATCGCCCGGCGCCTCCAAGGCGGCGGCGGCGAGGTACTCGCAGGACAGGGACAGGGCGAGCGCATCGATCCGCCCGCCGCCGTGTCGATGCCGGATTTCCGCGACGACGGCGTGGATCGCGTCGGTCATCAGGCGCGGGGTGTAGACGCGGTCGCTGCGCTCGGAGAAACCGAAGCCGGGCAGGTCGAGAGCGTAGACAGGACGGCTGCCCGCATAGTGCCGGTAGAGCGGCCGGATCTCGTAGGCGTTGGCCACCGCGTTGACGGAGTGGATCAGCAGCAGCGGCACGCCCGGCGCAGCAGTACTCCCGTAGAGACCGATCCCGCCGGCCGGCGTCTCGAGGCATTCATGCCGGCCAGGCAGGGCCGGGTGGAGCGGCCGGCGATGATCGATGCCGAACCGACTGTAGGCGATCCATGCGCCCGCAGCGCCCAGGGGCAGGAGCGCGAGCTTGGCGGCGAGGCCCGTGCGGGGCTCGGACCTGTCGCGTCGGGTCGGTGCGGGCATGGAAGCGTCCGGGTCTTGGTTCAGGCTCCGGGAAACGCGGAGCGATCGCGGTTGCTCCCGGAATTCGCACCCATCACGCCGTCGCGCCTTCGATCTCCCCGCTCAGTTCCAGCCATTCCTCCTCGGCCGTTTCCAAAGCGGTGGCCGCGTCCGAGCGCATCTTGGCGAGTTCGCCGGCCTTGGCGGCATTGGTCTGGAAGGCGGTGCCGTCGGCGAGCGCGGCGTCGATCTTGGTCATGGCGTCGGTGAGCTTCTTCATCCGCGCCTCGACGCCCTCCAGCTTCTTGCGCAGGGGGGCCAATGCCACGCGGCGGTCGGCATTCGAGCGGCGCTCCAGCGCCTTCACCCCGCCGGCGATCTCGGACGCGCCCTTCTCGGCCTCGCGTTCTGGGCCGGCGAGGACGAAGCGGCGGTAATCGTCCATGTCACCGTCGAAGGCCTTCACGCTGCCGTTCGCGACGAGCCAGAGCCGGTCGGCGCAGGCCTCCACCAGGAAGCGGTCGTGGCTCACCAAGATGACGGCGCCCTCGTAATCGTTGATCGCCTCCACCAAGGCCTGCCGGCTCTCGATGTCGAGGTGGTTGGTCGGCTCGTCGAGGATCAGCAGATGCGGGCCCTTGAAGGCCGCCAGCCCCATCAGCAGCCGCGCCTTCTCGCCGCCGGAAAGCTGCGAGACGGGCGTCTCGGATTTGGTCCCCGAGAACCCGAGCCGGGCAGCGGCGGCGCGTGCCTTCGATTCCGGCACGTCCGGCATCAGGTCGCGGACATGGGCGTAGGCGCTCTCGGCGGGGCGCAACTCGTCGAGCTGGTGCTGGGCGAAATAGGCCACCTCCATCTTGCCCGAGCGCCGCATCTCGCCGCTGAGCGGCGGCAGGCGCCCGCCGATGAGCTTGCAGAAGGTCGACTTGCCGTTGCCGTTGGCGCCGAGCAACGCCACCCGATCGTCGGGTGCCAGCGACAGGTTGAGGCCAGACAGCACGATCCGGTCGGGATAACCGGCCTGCACCCGCTCCATCGCGACGATGGGCGGCGACAGGGGCCGCTCCGGGCTCGGCAGGCGGAAGGCCGGCACGTCGTCCTCGATCACCGAGGCGATGATCTCCATCTTAGCGAGGCGCTTGACGCGGGACTGGGCCTGGCGCGCCTTGGTCGCCTTGGCCTTGAACCGGTCGACGAAGCTCTGGAGATGCGCCCGCTCGGCATCCTGCTTGGCCTTGGCTTTCGACTGCAGCACGCGCTTCTCGGCGACCTGTCGTGCGAAAGAGGTGTAGCCGCCGCGATAGATGCTGAGCTTGCCGCGATCGAGGTGCAGGATGTGGTCGACGCACTCGTCGAGCAGGTCGCGGTCGTGGCTGATGATCACGGCGGTGCGCGGGTAGCGCTCGAGGTAGTCGTAGAGCCAGATCGTGCCCTCGATATCGAGGTAGTTGGTCGGCTCGTCGAGGAGCAACAGGTCGGGCTCGGAGAACAGCACGGCGGCGAGCGCCACGCGCATGCGCCAGCCGCCGGAGAAGTCGGAGCAGGGCCGCGCCTGCGCCTCCGCGTCGAAGCCGAGGCCGTGCAGGATGGCGGCCGCGCGGGCCGGGGCCGAATGCGCCTCGATATCCACGAGCCGCGTCTCGATCTCGGCCCGGCGCAGGCCGTCGGCGTGCTCGGCCTCCGCCATCAGGCGGCCGCGCTCGGTATCGGCGGCGAGCACCACCGCGTGCAGGGTCTCGGGGCCGGCCGGGGCTTCCTGCGCCACCGCGCCGATGCGCATGCCCTTGGGCATCGAGACGGTGCCGCCCTCGGTGGGCAACTCGCCCAGGATCGCCTTGAACAGCGTGGTCTTGCCCGCGCCGTTTCGGCCCACGAGCCCGACCCGGGCGCGGTCCGGAATGACGAAGGTGGCGCCGTCGAGGATCAGGCGTTCGCCGATGCGGTAGGTGAGGTCGTTGACGCGGAGCATGGAAGGCTTCTGGCGGCGCGCGGCAACGGTTGCAAGGGGCGGGTGGCAGGAGGGGGATGGCAAGGGGCGGGTGGCATAGGGAGCGTCGCCGAGAGGCGGGGAGGCGGACGGCCATATCCGGCGGAGGCAAGGCATTGTAATGCGGCCGCCATGACCTTGACGCTTCTCGGCGCCCTCGTGCCGATCGCTCTCCTGATCGGGCTCGGCGCAGCCCTGCGCCGCCTCGGCTTCCTCGCCGAGGGCTTCTGGCCGCAGGCCGAGCGCCTCGCCTATTACGTACTGCTGCCGAGCCTTCTCCTCGACAGTCTCGCCACGGCACGCCTCGCCGATGTTCCGGTGGGCGCCCTCGCTCTGGTCCTGGTGGTCTCCACCCTGATGGTGGCGGGTCTGATGCTGGCGGCCCGGCCGCACCTCGGCTTCGGCGGGCCGGCCTTCACCTCGGTGTTCCAGGGAGGGATCCGCTTCAACAACTACGTGGGCGTCTCGGCGGCAGCCGGCCTCTACGGCGCTCAGGGCGTCGCCCTGGCGGCGGTGGCGAATGCCGCGATCGTGCCGACGGTCAACGTTCTCTGCGTGCTCGTCTTCGCCCGGTTCGGGACGGCGGGCCGCCCCACGGCCCTCGGCCTCGCGCGGCAGATCGCACTCAACCCGCTGGTCGTCGGCAGCCTCGGCGGCATCGCACTCCAGGCCTCGGGCCTCGGCCTGCCGGCGGGGATCGAACCGATGCTGCGAGCGCTGGGTCAGGCTTCGCTGCCGCTGGGCCTGCTCTGCGTCGGTGCCGCTCTCGATTTCGGCGCGGCGCGAAGCTGGGTCCGGCCGGTGGCCGTGGCGTCCCTGATCAAGTTCGGGCTGATGCCGATCGCCACCGTGCTCGCCTGCCTCGTATTGGGGCTCAATGGACCGGCCGCGGTGACGGCACTGCTGTTCCAGACCCTGCCGACGGCATCGTCCTCCTACATCATGTCGCGCCAGCTCGGCGGGGATGCACCGCTGATGGCGGGAATCACGGCGACGCAGACGGTGATCGCCGGAGTGGCGCTTCCCCTAGCCCTGGCCGTCGTCCTGGCCCTGACCGGCCTCGGCTGAGGGCATTTCGGCGGGGCCCGCTTCAGGCCAGTTCCCAGGCGGCGGGATCGTTCATCAGGGTCTCGACGAGGGCGTGGTTCAGTTCGTGGCCGGTATGCGAGGCCTCGATTCGGCCGAGGATCGGATATCCGGCGAGCGCGAGATCGCCGATCAGGTCGAGCATGCGGTGCCGCACCGGCTCATCGGGCACTGTCATCCCGCCGAGGATGCGCCCGCCGACGATACAGGCGGTCGATGACAGGTTCGCTCCCCGGAGCAGGGGCTTGCGCAACAGGGCGCCGTAGATCTTGGCGGGGAGCGCCCATTTGGCCCGCCCGAAACTGCGCGAGGGGGCGAGTTGCTCGGTGAATGTCTCGGGCGTGACCGTGCCGGACCAGTGCATGGCGTCGAAATGGGAGAGCTGGAGATGGCCGGAGATCTGGAGCGCATCCGCCGGTTCGATCCTCAACGTCCGATGGTCCTGGCGCACCTCCAGAGGACGCAGCACGCGGATGCTGCGCCTCGTCGCATCGCTCTCGGTCCGGCCGCTTGCGCGCAGTCCGGCGCACCAGGGCAGGGCGCTTCCATCGAAGATCGGCAATTCCTCCGCGTCGAGGGAAACGAGCGCGTTGTCGATGCGATACGCGCTGAGCGCGGCCAGCAGATGCTCCACGGTCCGGATCAGCGGCCCGTCGGTCGAGCGCAACGCGGTGCAGAGCGGCTGCGTCTCGCGGAACCTCCACGAGGCCGGCACATCGATGGCGCGTCCATTGGCGAGGGTTCGCCGGAAGACGATGCCGTGATCCTCGTAGGCCGGCGCCACCGTCACCGTGACGCGGCGCCCGGTATGCAGGCCGTAGCCCGTCAGCCCGAAACTCGCGGCCAGCGTCGCCTGCCGGGACCCCGCTCCCGGCAGGGCCGCGTCTCGCGCAGGTGCGACCGACATGGCGAAGGACTTCGCCATCGCGTCATGCCCTGCCGACGAGAGGGAGACCGAGTCCGAGGCGATGCAGGTCGGCGACCGGGCCGATCCTGCGCGGCCAGGACTCCATTCTTCCGCAGGACTCCATTCTTCCGCAAGACGCCAATCCCGTCGCTTCGAGCCCATGGATCCGAGAGGAGGAGGGGCTAAGGTTTCGCCGACGATCTCCCGCCATGGCTTCGACCCTCCCGGCACGTCTCGACTCCTCGGCGCGAACAACCGGGATCGGCGTGAGACAGACGGCTCATTCTCCGGCGCGAGAACACGTTAACCGGTGTGGCGCCGAGGGTTGGTAAACTTCGCGCGATGAGCGAAAGGAGATGAAGGCCGATGATCCGGTCGCGACCGGCGACGCAGCTCGGCGGCACGACTTAGGTAGGGATGGCCCGCCCGAGTGACTTGACCCACGGGACCGGCAGCTTAACGATCGGTCGGCTTTAGGAGACGATACGCGTGACCACAGGACGGCTGGCGACAATCCCCTTCTTCAAGGAGCCGGGAATCGAGCTGTCCACCTACGAGACCCGCTGCCATTGGCGCCGGTTCGACGAGAACGAGGTGCTGGTCGATTACGACGACATCTCGACCGACGTCTATTTCCTGGCCTCCGGTGAAGTCCGCATCCTCAACCGCTCGCAATCGGGCAAGGAAGTCATTCTCGGCGAGATGCGCGGGGGCGCTTTCTTCGGCGAGCTCGCGGCCCTCGACGGGATCGGCCGCTCGGCCAACGTCACCGCCCTGACCCGCGGCGAGGTCTGCGTGGTCCCGGCCCCGATCTTCCGGCAGATGATCTTCGCCTCCGAGGCCATCGCCGACCGGCTGTTCCGGCTGCTCGCCAAGCGGGTGCGCGAACTCAACACACGCCTGATGGAGCACGCGCTCCTCGACCTGCGCCATCGGCTCTATGCCGAGCTGCTGCGCCTGTCGGTGCCGCGTGCGGGTGGCGACGGCGAGCGGGTGGTGACGCCGCCGCCCTATCATCACGTCCTCGCCGCCCGCATCGGCTGCCGGCGCGAGCAGGTGACCCGCGAATTCACGGTCATGGCGGCCGACGGCCTGATCGACCGGACGCGCGGCGCCCTCGTCATCCGCCGGCCGGACCTGCTGGAGGCGCGGGTCGCCGAAGCCTTGCGCGAGGACAGTTGACGGGCAAAACCGCCGTGGCGCCGTTCCTGACCCTAGAACGGGTCAGCAAGAGGTTCGGCGCCCATGAGGCGGTGGCGGATCTCTCGCTCGACATGCCCCCGGGCGAGATCCTATGCCTGCTCGGGCCTTCGGGCTGCGGAAAGAGCACCCTCCTGCGCCTGATCGCCGGGTTCGAGACGCCCAGCTCCGGCACGATCCGCCTCGACGGCACCGATCTCGCCGGCCTCGCCCCGCACAGGCGGCCGGTGAACATGATGTTCCAGTCCTATGCGCTGTTTCCGCACCTCAGCGTGGCGCAGAACATCGCCTACGGATTGAAGGGCCTCGGCCGCGAGGCCGCGACGGCCCGCGTCACCGATCTGCTGCGCCTCGTCCGTCTCGAAGGCTTCGGGGACCGGCGTCCCGAGACCTTGTCCGGTGGGCAGCGCCAGCGCGTCGCCCTCGCGCGCGCGCTGGCCCGCGAGCCAAAGGTGCTCCTCCTCGACGAACCGCTCGGCGCCCTCGACCGGGGCCTGCGCGAGCAGACCCAGGGAGAGTTGCGCGCGATCCAGCGCCGCCTCGGCACCGCCTTCGTCATCGTCACCCACGATCCCTCGGAAGCCATGGCGCTCGCGGATCGGATCGGCGTGATGGACAAGGGCCGCCTGGTCCAGCTCGGCCGGGCCGAGACGCTCTACGAACGGCCCGCCACCCGCTTCGTCGCCGGCCTTCTCGGCGACGTGAACCTCATTCCGGGTACGGTCGGACGAGCCGACGGCCTGCTGGTACAGGTCGAGACGGCCCTTGGGCCGATCCTCGCCCTGGGGGAGGGCGCCCCGGCTGCCGGCGCACCTGCGATGGTCGCCTTGCGCCCCGAGCGCCTGACGGCTTCGCCCGTCGACCCGACGATGGCGGAGAATCGAAATGCGCTCGACGGGCGCGTGGAGGCCTCGACCTATCTCGGCGACCGCACCCGGCTCGAGATCCGCATGACCGATGGCAGCACGCTCCGAGCGACCCTGCCCACGGGAACCGGGAGCGGAACGGCAATCCGTCTCACTTTCGCGCCGGAGGCCGCGACGGTCGTGGCGGCCTGATGAGACGCCTCCTGCCTCTCGCGCCATATCTATGGCTCGCCGCCTTCGTGCTGCTGCCCTGCCTCATCACACTCAAGATCAGCCTGTCCGCACCGGCGACGGCACAGCCGCCATATCTCCCGGTGCTCGACTGGAGCGCAGGCATCGACGGGTGGGGGGCGTTCCTCGAAGCCCTGGATTTCGCCAATTTCGAGACGCTGGCCGGTGACAGCCTGTATCGCGACGCGGCCCTGTCCTCGGTCGTCTATGCGGGAACGGCGACGGCGATCCTCGTGATCCTCGGCACGCCCATCGCCCATGCGCTCGCCCGGTCACCGGCCCGTTTCCAGCCGATCCTCGTGGCCCTGGTGATCGTGCCGTTCTGGACGAGCTTCCTCATCCGCATCTATGCCTGGATCGCGATCCTGAAGCCCGAAGGACTGCTCAATGCCGCTTTGCTCTGGAGCGGCGTGATCGCCCGCCCGCTCGCTCTCCTGGACACCCCGGCGGCGGTGATGATCGGGCTGACCTATGCCTACCTCCCGTTCATGGTGCTGCCGCTCTACGCGGTGCTCTCCCGCCTCGACCCGGCGCTGACGGAGGCCGCAGCCGATCTCGGAGCCACCCCGACGCGGGCGTTCTGGACCGTCACGCTGCCGCTGGCCCGGCCCGGCATCGTCGCCGGCGCGCTCCTGTGCTTCATCCCGATGGTCGGCGAGTTCATCATCCCCGATCTCCTCGGCGGCTCCGACACGCTGATGCTCGGCCGCGTCCTCTGGAGTGAATTCTTCTCGAACCGCGATTGGCCGCTCGCCTCGGCGGTGGCGGTGCTGCTGCTCATCCTCATCGTCGGGCCGATCGTGCTGTTCCGCGATGCGGAGCGCCAGCGAGAGGATTTCGGCCGGTGACTCCTCTCAACCGCCTCAGCCTCGGTCTCGGCCTCGTCTTCCTCTACGCGCCGATCGCCGTCCTCGTGGTGTTCTCCTTCAACGCCTCCTCCCTCGTCACGGTGTGGGGCGGGTTCTCGACACGCTGGTACGGAATCCTCGTCAATGACGGCCCGCTCATCGCCTCGGCCCTGGTCTCCCTGAAGGTGGCCTCGCTCGCGGCCCTGGTGGCGACGCTCCTCGGCACGACGGCGGCGCTGGCCCTCGACCGCAGCGGCCGCTTTGCCGGACGGGGTAGCTTCACCGGGCTCGTCTACGCGCCGATGGTCATGCCGGAGGTGATCACCGGCCTGTCGCTGCTGCTGCTCTTCGTCGGACTCGGCCTCGACCGGGGCCTCGTCACCCTGGTCATCGCCCATGCCACTCTCGGCCTGGGCTTCGTGACGGTCGTCGTCGGCGCCCGGCTGAAAGGGCTCGACCGCTCGCTCGAAGAGGCGGCGGCGGATCTCGGGGCAGGGCCGTTCCGGGTCTTCGCGACCATCACCCTGCCGCTGATCGCGCCCGCGCTGGCGGCGGCGTTCCTCCTCGCCTTCACCCTGTCCCTGGACGATCTCGTCATCGCGAGCTTCGTCTCGGGGCCGGGCGCGACGACCCTGCCAATGCGCCTCTACAGTCAGGTCCGTCTCGGCGTGAACCCCGAAATCAACGCCGCCTCGACGCTCCTCGTCGGCGGCGTCACCCTCGTGGTGCTCATGGCCTCGTTCCTCACCGGACGACGCCCGGCCGGCGTTCAGGGCGCGTAGGCTCTTACGCGCATCGGCAGGTCGAAGGTGCCCGTCGCCGGCACGCGCAGCGCGTTGGGAGCGACGATCGAGCCTCCACGGGAATCGAGATCCGAGCCACCCTCACGGGAAAGAGCACGGACGGCGACGGCGTCCCACGGTCCCTCGATGTCGAAGAGCGACCCTTGCGGCGGCCCCTGGGAGGCGCCCGGCCGCAAGGTCGTGTCGCCTGCCGCTCGCGGCATCAGTTCCGCCCTCGCGACGAGACTGCGCTCGGGCAGCGACAGGGTTCCGCGCAGCGAGGCGGTGAGCGATGCCGTCTTCAGCATCCCGTCGGTGATGTCCCCGACCCCATCGACGAAGCGCAGGGTCACCCCCGCTCGTTCGAACGGGGTGCGGCCATTCCGGCGGGCCAGGGCACCATCGGCGGCGACTCCGTTGCGATGGACCACATCGGCAAGGTCGAGACCCGTGAGAGTGCCGCCCTCCATGGCAAAGGACGAACGTCCGTTGAGATGCCCGATGAGGCCGGCTGCGGTGCGGCCCGCTCCCTCCAGCATGAACTGTCCCTGGGCGTTGCCCAGAATCCAACCCTCCTGCCCGATATCGACGAGGAGCGTGCCGAGGTCGAGCTGATCGAAGGCGCCCTGCGCCCGCAATTCCGTCTCGCCGCGATCGCTGGCCGAGGTGGTGAGGCCGAACCGCCCCTTGATGGTACCGCCCCTCAAGGAAGCGCGGCTGAGAGAGCCTTCGACGCTGCCTTCGCGCACGAGGAGACTGGAGGCGACATCCTCCATCACGACCGGACCGAGGCGGGCGCTTCCCGCCGAGAGACGCAGGTCGAGATCTCCGCCGGTGAAGGGCCGCAGCGCGAGGCTCTGGCGGCTCCAGCCATTGGCGTTCAGCGTATCGTCGGGGCCGAAGACCCGGATCAGGGTGGCCAGAACGGGCGCGAGGTTCAGGTTCTCCGCAGCCAGAGTCGCCTGCAGGGCCGGGCGGTTCTCGCCGAAGCTGATCGAGCCTGCACCTTCGAGGCGGTTGTCGCCGAGTTGAAGGCGCATCGACGGCAGGAGCAGGTTACGGCCCGAACTCTCGAATGTGCCGTCGATGGCGAAGGTCTCCAGGAATGGCGCGAGGGCGACGTCCGTCCCCGCCCAGTCCATGGTCTCGCGCAAGGACCGGGTCTGCAGGCTGCCCTGGCCGCGAAGCGATACGCCTCCGGCGTAGATACCGCGTCCTTCCGCCGAGAGGTGGCCCGCCGGCCAGGTCACGGAGGCGGAGAAGGGAGATTCCCGGCCCGAGAACAGTTCGTCCAGCCGGAGGCCGCTGAGGGAGAACTGGGTCGGGGTGTCGTTCCAGAGGAAGCTTCCCGCGACGTTGGTCTGCGAGGACCAGAACGGCCAGGACAGGATCAGGTCGACGTCGCTCGCGGTCTGGGCGCTGCCGTCGCGCGGATCGCGGCCCACGATGGTGGCATCGGTGAGGCTGATGCGCCGGGGCCGCGAGCCGCCATCTTCGGTCAGATGGGCTTTCAGGCGGCGGACAGGCTCGGCCCATCGCCGGTCCGCGTCATCGACGGGGAGGGTGATCGTGGTGCGTTCGAGCGAGAGGGTGTCGACCTCGATGCGGCCCGCGAGCAGCGCGCGAATGCCGAGCTTGAGGATGAGCGTTCCGCCCTCGGCGAGAAGCGGGCCGTCCACCGTCCCGGCGTTGAGCCGGACGCCCTCGAAATCCAGTCGGGGGAGGGGAAGCAGAGCGATCCCCGCCGGCCCGTCGGCCTTCATCGCGATCCCGTACTGGGTCGTCAGCGACGTGCCGACGGCCCGCGTCAGGCGAACGGACGCGACCGACCACGGGAAACAGGCACCGATGAGGGCGAGCACGAGGATGCCGAGACACAGGGCCGGCAGAAGGCGGCGGAGCGACATGTCTCTCCCTACTAGAGCAAAACCGCGACGAGCGGCCTCACGGGCGGCCTCGCCGAGCCGCCGTGATCGATCTTCAAAACCTGCCCCCCGTTCCATCCCATAGCGGTCGCGACGGGGTTTGTCTGCCATGCATCATTTCTCCGCAGTGGAGCACGGGGATGCCGGGTTGTTTCCAGAGGGCGGAGAACCGCTCGATCCGCCGGAGAGGCGACAAGTCTCGCGTTCAGTCTCGGATCCCGGAGGATCGTCTTCCGCAGGATCTTGCCGAAACGCGGTCTCCTGGCGCAGAGACGGTACGGATAGGCGAGCGCCTCGCCTTGGTATACCTGAGCACCGCACAAGCCGGCTGGCGCGACTCGACTGAGCCGGGTGAGTTGGCGGGACGGGCTTGGCTTGGGTTTCGCACGGCGGGCGGCAACGGCCACAGGGACCGGATTCCGGGAGGACGGCTTGAGATGAAGAAGGTATATTCCGACGCCACGCAGGCGGTCGCCGGCGTGCTCAAGGACGGCATGACGATCATGGCCGGCGGCTTCGGCCTCTGCGGCATCCCCGATGAACTGATCGACGCGATCCAGGCTTCGGGCGTCAAGGACCTCACCGTCATCTCCAACAATGCCGGCATCGACAACGTTGGGCTCGGCAAGCTGCTGCAGACCCGCCAGATCGCGAAGATGATCTCGTCCTATGTCGGCGAGAACAAGGAATTCGCCCGGCAGTATCTCGGCGGCGAACTCGCCATCGAGTTCAACCCGCAAGGCACCCTGGCCGAGCGCATCCGCGCGGGCGGGGCGGGCATCCCGGCCTTCTTCACCAAGACCGGCGTCGGCACTCTCATCGCCGAGGGCAAGGAAATCCGCGAGTTCGACGGCGAGACTTACGTGATGGAGCGCGGCCTATTCGCGGATCTCGCCATCGTCCACGCCTGGAAGGGCGATACCGAAGGCAACCTCGTTTACCGGAAGACCGCCCGCAACTTCAATCCGATGATGGCTACCGCCGCCAAGGTGACGATCGCGCAGGTCGAACATCTGGTCCAGCCGGGCGAGATCGACGGTGACGCGATCCATACGCCGGGCATCTTCATCAAGCGCCTCATCCACGTGGCGATCCGCGAGAAGAGGATCGAGCAGCGCACGACGCGCAAGCGCGGCGAGGCCGCCATCCCCTCCGCCGCCGTCTGATATCCTAGGGAGACACCATCATGGCCTGGACCCGCGAACAGATGGCGGCGCGCGCCGCCAAGGAACTGCGCGACGGCTACTACGTGAACCTCGGCATCGGCATTCCGACCCTGGTCTCGAACTACATCCCCGACGGCATGTCGGTGCAGCTGCAATCGGAGAACGGCATGCTCGGCATGGGCCCGTTCCCGTTCGAAGGCGAGGAGGACCCCGACCTCATCAACGCCGGCAAGCAGACGATCACCGAACTGGCGACCACCAGCTACTTCTCGTCCTCCGATTCGTTCGGCATGGTCCGTGGCGGACACATCAACCTGTCGATCCTCGGCGCGATGCAGGTGGCGGAGAACGGTGACCTCGCCAACTGGATGATCCCCGGCAAGATGGTGAAGGGCATGGGCGGCGCCATGGACCTCGTCGCCGGCGTGAAGAAGGTGGTGGTGGTGATGGAACACACCGCCAAGGGCAAGGACGGCTCGGAGAGCGCCAAACTCCTCACCGCATGCGATTTGCCGCTCACCGGCACCGCCGTCGTCGACATGGTGATCACCGACCTCGGCGTCTTCACGATCGACAAGAAGGGCGATGGCGGCATGATCCTGATCGAACTCGCCGACGGCGTCACCGAGGATGAGATCCGCTCCAAGACCGAGGGTGCGTTCACCGTCGCGCTGAACTGAGCTGCGGCTCCGTCGAAGGGTTCGGCGTTGGAAAAAGGCTCCGGGTGCCGCCGCATCCGGAGCCTTTTGCATAAGCGGGGCTCACGCCCGCGCGGTCGACCGTCCGTGAACGCGGACCGGGAACGGGAAGGCGTCCCGCAGCGGCTTCGGGTCGAGGGGGGAGGGCGGGAGCACGCATGCGCGGCGATCGAGCCAGGTCAAGTCTTTGAACTTGCGAGGCAAGTCGAGTGCTGCGTCGGCAAGACCGACCGATTGTTTGTAATCTCGCATCTTGAAGGAATCCTCTGCCGCGCTCTTCCCGTCAGACAGACGCGCCGATTGGCAGGGAATGCCGTAGGCCTGTGCGACGATGAGCCCGTGAAGCGACGTGGAAACGATCTCCTCGCACGAGAGGATGTCTCGGATCACACGTTCGATATCATCGAACGTCACCGCCAGGAGGGAGATGACCTTGACGTGGTCGGCGCCGATCGCCGTCAGAGCCTTGCGGATCCGGGCTTCCTGCAAAACGTGCGGGATGATGCCGATCGTGTGGGTCTTCTCCACGATGGGTGAATAGAGTTCGGGAAGCAGAATGGCGGCATCGCCGTAGATTTCGGGGCATTGCCCACCCGCCGCCAGAACGGCATCGCGGGAGAGCGGGCCGCGCACCGCCGCGTAGATCGCGGTCGGGCAGAGGTCATCGGTGCTGCGCGGCATGCCGGTCCCCCACAGATGCATGCCGGGACGGGCGAACTTGGCGATGCTGCCGATGCAGAGACCGTCCGCCTGCTTCGCGTCGAACCAGCGGGGCATCACGCCGAAGGCGTGCCAGAGCATGTAGGGCGTCAGGATATCGCCGAAATTGCCCGGAAACGGGCTGCGCATCCACCAGATCTTCGGACGGAAGCGTTCGTCGAGATCGGCTTCCGCCGCCAGGTCATCGAAGGTCAGCAGAGCGCGATACGCCGAAACGAGCGCGCCCCATTTCTCGGCCGACTGGCCGAGCAACTCGGCTTCCAGTTCGAGGAACGCGTCCCGGTCTCCATTCCTGAGAAAGGTCAGGAACGTTTTCGCTGCCAGCACCTCGTCGTCATTCGCCACTCGTCATCTCCCCTGGCAGGATCAACCGCGAAAGCAGAGCCCGCGTCTCGAATGAAATCGATGCGATTACAAAGGCTTACATCACCACTGACCCCTGCGATCATCGGAGGCTTATCTCAGGGCCCTCTCCCATGTCGAGGCACTGTCGCGTCATCGATCAGACTTGGTCGCCGCCCATGCGGCGTTGCGCCGGCTATAGAGCCCGACGCCAGCTGTCGCAGCCCGAGCACCGAAACGATGGGTACGCATGCCGGTCATGGTGCACGATGGCAGGCGAGTCTCGGGCGCCGGCGTCGGCGTGGTGTTCCCGGCGCCGGGTACGCGACCGCGGGCCTGTGAGACAGCTCGACCGTTTACCGTAAACTGCCCATTAATCCGACTCGTCGAAACCTAGCGATTGTCGGGGCCGCGACTGCGTTCGTCGGTCCCCGCGAATGGTTTTGAGGGTAGTGGTGTATGCGTAGCGCTCAGACGGCGATCGACAACGTGGTTCCCTTCCGGCGACCCGGCAGGCCACAGCCCCAGGCTCCCGTCGTTTCACCCTCCCTCGCCGCCCGGCGCGTCGACCAGCGTGCCCTCATGGATGCGGTCTATGCCAGCGGAACCCTGGCCGTCGCAGCCGGTGACCGTGAAACCAAGCTGATCGCCGCCCGCCTGCAAGTCTACGGCTTTCTCACCGTCGAGGAACTGGGTGACGCAGGCACCTTGCGGCGCCTGCGCCCCTCCGAAGCCATACGCGCCCAGGCCGATCGCCCCTGGCGCCTGTCGAAAGCCGCCTACGGCTCGGGCCTGTCCGTGACGATCCCGGTCGCCGACGATTTCCTCTTCGACTCTTCCCCTGGGATCTCCGCCTGATTTTGGCTCACGCAGACGGTGACGACGCCCGCCGGACACCGTAAAGGTGAGTCCATGACCGCAATCGCGGCATCGTCGGATATCGACACACCACCGACGCGAGTGCACTTCAGGGCCTGTAGCTCAATGGTTAGAGCCGACCGCTCATAACGGTCTGGTTGCAGGTTCGAGTCCTGCCGGGCCCACCACTCACTCTCCGCGAACGACGTGAATTCGCGTTTCGCGGGAGATGATAGCCATCTCAAGGACTTAGCGAAAAGCTGCTGTTCGGCGGCCCCATCTCCGGGGCGATGTTGCTGCCCTGATTCCAGGCGAATTTCGCCGGTTTCTCGCCTGCCGCAGGTGCAGCTTCCGCAACATTTCGGCTCGCCGTGCTGGAGACCAGTTCGTAGGCCAGCGGAGCCTAGGTTCGCTGGCGGCCGTGCACTGGCGTGTGAGCCAATCCCATCACTTCGGACTGGACTTGCGCTGCGAACGGAGCGGAACTGTCGGTGTTCGCAAGGCCACCGACGCGGTGCGCACTCGACCCCTGCCGATCCCTCGCGATCCGCGGGGTTGCGCTAGTGGCAGCACACCCGCTGCCCAACCATCGCACGGGCCACCTTCATGATCGACGAAACGCACCATGCGCTGCTGAAGGCAGCCGCCGAATCGCACGACCAACTGATCACCCGTCCAGCCGGGCTGAACGCCCGAGCCGCCAAAGCGCTGCTTGCCAAGCTCCGCAAGACCGCGCTGGCGGTCGAGGTCGTCGTCACCGAGGACGAGCCACACTGGCACAGCGATGAGCGCGGTCCGATCGGACTGCGCCTCGCGCCAACCGGTCGGGAAAGCCTCGGCCTCGACGCCGGACCGGACAAGGCTGGGACAAAGTCGCGATCCGGCACGAAGCAAGCGCTGATCATCGCGATGCTGCAGCGTGACGAGGGCGCCACTGTCGCCGACCTGATGGCCGCCACCAGCTGGCTCGCCCATTCGACGCGCGCCGCCCTGACCGGCTTGCGCAAGCGAGGGATGACCCTCACGAAGGGATGCGATGCAGAGGGTCGGACCGTCTATCGCCTGACCGACGATGCCACGACGGAGGCCCGGTGATGGCCGCCGTGATCAGCCCCGAGCTCAAGCGTGAGATCGAGGCGCTCGCTTCCCTCGATCTGGGCGACCTGCGCATCCGCTGGCGGCAGCACCTGCGAACCGCTCCTCCCCCGCACCTGTCCCGCCCCCTGATGGTGCGGCTCCTGGCCTACCGCATCCAGGCCAAGGCGTTGGGCGACCTCGATCGCGACAGTGCCCGACTGCTCGATCGGATCGCGAAGGAGCGCCTGCGCCGCCGCGCCGCCGCCGAGCGGGCCGCCAAGCCGAAGGCACCGCCCCTCGTCCCGCCGATCCCGACGCCTGGGCTTCGGCCCGGCACGCTGCTGGTGCGGGAGTTCGGCGGCGAGGTCCACACCGTCACCGTGGTGACCGGTGGGTTTGCCTGGGGGGAGACGACCTATGCGAGCCTGTCGGAGGTCGCCTGCGCGATCACCGGCACCCGCTGGAACGGACCCCGCTTCTTCGGCCTGCGGGACAAGGTAGCCACCAGAGCGCCAAGCGGGGCCGAAGCGGCATCGATAGTTGTGGCCGTGGGAGGGATGACGTGATGGCATCCCTCTCCAAGCCGTCGCACCTCAAAGCCCAGCTTCCGAAGATCCAGGCCCCCAAACCCCAGGCCCCCAAGATCCTGCGCTGCGCGATCTACACCCGCAAATCCACCGAGCACGGTCTCGATCAGGCCTTCACCTCCCTCGACAACCAGCGCGAGGCGGCCGAGGCCTATATCAAGAGCCAGGCGCATGAAGGCTGGCGCCTGCTGCCCGAGGCCTACGACGATGGCGGGGTCTCGGGCGGCAGCCTCGATCGTCCGGCCCTGCAGCGGCTCCTCGCCGAGGTCGAGGCGGGACGCGTCGATGTAGTGGTGGTCTACAAGGTCGACCGGCTCACCCGTGCCCTGTCGGACTTTGCCAAGCTCGTCGAACTGTTCGATGCGCACGGCGTCTCCTTCGTCTCGGTGACCCAGGCCTTCAACACCACCAACAGCATGGGCAGGCTGACGCTCAACGTCCTGCTGTCGTTCGCCCAGTTCGAGCGCGAGGTCACGGCCGAGCGCATCCGCGACAAGATCGCGGCTTCGAAGCGCAAGGGCATGCGCATGGGCGGCCCCGTGCCGTTTGGCTACCGCGTTCATGACAAGAAGCGGATGCCTTGCCCGATCGAAGCCGAGCAGGTGAGGGCGATCTTCGAGCGCTATCTCGAACTCGGCTGCCTCAACGGGCTGGCGGCCGATCTGCAGGGCCGGGGCATTCTAACCAAGCGAACCCCGCGCCGGGATGGCACGGTCCGTGGCGGCATCGCCTTCACCAAGGGGCCGCTGGCCTATCTGCTGCGCAACCGGGTCTATATCGGTGAGGTGATCCATAAGGACCGGCATTACCCCGGCGAGCACGAGGGCATCGTCCCGCGCGAGCTGTTCGATGCGGTCCAGGCGGCGCTGAGCGAGAAGGCGCAGGCGCAAGGTTCGGTCCGGGGCAACACCGGCTCTTGGCTGGCGGGGCTGCTCTACGACGACCGTGGCAACCGGATGACGCCGAGCTCGGCCAGGAAGGGCGCTCTCCACTACCGCTATTACGTCTCGCGCGCACTCGAGACGGGACAGCGCAGCGAGGCCGGCTCGGTCCCGCGGGTGTCGGCGCCCGAAATCGAGCAGGCCGTGCGAAAGGCGCTGACAGCAACCGCCTCCCCTGATCGTACGTCTGCGTCCGACGAGACGTCCCTGCTCGCCCAGGTCAGCCGCATCGTCGTTCACCCGAGCCATCTTGCGATCATCTTCGTCGAGCCGGAGGAGGCCGGACAAGACGACCGGACGGAAGGAGTAGGAGCGGTCGAGCCCTCTCACCTCCATGTACCGTGGTCATCCCGACCGAGCCGTCGTCGGCGCCAGATCATACGCGCTGAGGGAGATGAACGGTCAGCGTCGCTGCGACCGATGCGGGCCGAGACCCGGGACCGTCTCATTGACGGGATCGCCAAGGCGCGCTGCTGGCTCGACGATCTTGTCGCTGGCCGTGCGGCGGACACCCACGCGATCGCCGTAGTGGAAGGCTGCAGCGAGCGCTCGGTGCGCATGACCCTCAACCTCGCCTTCCTCGCTTCGTCCGTCATTCAGGCGGCAATCGAGGGGAGCCTGCCAGAGGGTTCCGGCATTTCCGCGCTCATGAACGCATCAATGATCTGGAGCGAACACACTGATGCCCGTAGCAGTAATGGAGCGTGAAGGAGCGTTTGCATTGCTTCCCCGACTATCCATGCCGTCCTGTCAGACGGACGCTCATCGCCATGTTGCTCCGTCAGCAATGCGCCAAGAGCGGAAGTTGGCCTCCGGCCCAGTAGCCGACATTTAGGTTTGGGTATGCGACCGTCCGGTGTCGAGCCAACTCGGTCATTCCCGCCGTGTTCGATAGACGATCGACAAACGGACGTTTCCGCTCAAGACCCTTTGCAGAAGGTCGGAAGGTCCGCTTTCGGGCGCTCGATAGAACTGAGCCCTACGACTGGGTCGGGTGGTTTGCTGCCGGTCTGCTTTTTAGAAACAAAGTCGAGAAATCAGACGTTCGCTCGGACGGCGACGCACGTCGGCATGGCGTGAGAAGTGGCCTTTTAGCGGCGTCAGTCGTCACGCCATCTCACAACAGCGCGCTGTCGGTCTGCCAGCCATACCAATTCGGCTTCTTCCAATACGGTTGGAAGAGGACGTGTAGGATCGTTACGCCTCGTATGCCGCCCGAGGGGGTACGCCACCTGATCGAATGGCCTTCGGATAAGCCCAGAACGGCGGCGCCGAGCGGCGATAGGACCGAGATGCATGTCCCGTCCCATTGCTCCTCGTCCGGGTGGATCAGCTTCAGGCGTCCGACATCGTTGGTGACATCGTCCCGATATTCGGCGCTAGCGTGCATCGTCACGACGTTCCAGGGCAACTCGTCCGATTTGACGATTTCGGCGCGGTCCAACTCCGAGGCGAGAAAGGTAAGTGCGGCTACCTTCGGATCGCTTTGAGGATTGCATGCCACTGCCCGACGCAGACTAAAGATATCTGTGTCCGGGATGACCAAGTGAGGTAATCTTCCGAGGGCGACATGATCCGTCATAGCGAAGCCTCCGTCCTCTACAGCAGACAATAAGCAAACATACCGAGGGAGAGGTTCGGCATCGCGAAGAAGGGACCGTCCAGGCTATTCCCTAGACCCTCTCGGGCACCTTCACGCCGAGGACCGTCAACTGCTTCACGGTTCCCGTTCGGGTTTGCCAGTCCATCGACTGGCCGATGCTCAATCCGATCAGGGCCGCGCCAATGGGAGTCATGACGGACACCCGTCCCTGCTCGATGTCCGCCTCGCCAGGGTAGACCAGCGTCACCGTCTGGACCTTGCCCGTCGCATCGTCCCTGAACTCGACCGCGCACCCCATCTGCACGAGGCCGGCAACGCAGGCCTTGGGACCGACTATCCTCGCACGGTCTACCTCGTCGGCGAGGAAGGAAGCCACCTCGGGCGTGCGATCCGCGGCGAACGAGGCCAACTGCGCCAAGTGCTTATGGTCGTCCGCCGTCATCTTGATGGACGGCTTCATCATCTTCTGAGACACGGTCGATTAATCCCTGCAGCTATTTGAATCCGGAACGATCAAGCGGCGCGCGGGCCCGGATCGTCGTCTTCGCTTGTGGTGGCGTCGGACCGCCCATCCCCCGGGCTGATAGGCGGACGCGGATAATTTGTGCGCGCGAACGGAATCACCCTGCGTGCTAGCGGAAACACGTTCCGCGCAGGTACTGCGTCGCCCGCATCGCCTATGCCGTCGTGGGTTTCGGGTGCAGGACGCGCCTTTGGCTCGGACTTAGAAGTTTCCATGGCTTGAACTCCGCAATGACGCGCCATCAGCCGATCCGACGGCTGGGACGCGACGCAGGTTGGCCGACAGGCGAGCCGCATAGGCTCCTACCCGCCGATAGATACGCGATGATGTTGGTTGGTGCCGGCCGAAGCCGTCACGAAATCCCCGAGCGGCCGGCGCAGGCGTGCGCCTCTGGCTCGGGGCTACTCGCCCGCGATGAGTCTACCTGCCCGGAGCAGGCCACGATGGGGAGGCCAAGGATTGTGCATGGTTCCCCATATCTCCGGGAAGTTCTCCGGCTTGTCAATTCCGGTATCGCCGAATGCCTCAACCCTGGAAATTCCCTCGACGGGACTTCGTTGACACCCGTACGGCTTAGCCTATGCTTGGCGTCACGATGTCGAACCTTCTACGCAGCATTCGCCTCTTGGGGCGCGCGGGCAGCCTGCAAGCAGGCTCTTAAGCCCTGGCGCCCGGCCTGCCTTTTCAGGCGTGGCCCGCACCAGGGATGAAACCTCAGAGCATTCCGTCCATTCCCGCAGGCCGTTTCCCGGCTCGGTCGGCGTAAACGCGCGGTTTCGCGTGGTCTGGCGATGAGATGCTCGAAAGGGCCTAACGCCCGCCGTCCCCGCCAACGCTGCTGCTCGGCTCCCAACCCTCTGAATGGCTGTCGATTTAGGTCTGTTGTCGCGTGTCATCGCCGAGCGCGATGCTGCGGGGGACCGGTAATCCATCCACCCTCGATCCATGACTGACCGGTCGTGAACCGGGCACCCGATCCGATCCCGAAGCCGACCCCTCCGGCAGTCGGATGACAATGCGGTTGCGGCTAAAGCGCCGCCAAACATTCCCCACGAAAAGGAACACGACCAATGACCGAACCCATATGGCCCGTCCATGGCCGCATCACTGGCCCCATCGTTATGATCGGCTTCGGCTCCATCGGACGCGGCGCCCTTCCGCTGATCGAGCGGCACTTCGAGTATGACAAGGCCCGCTTCACGGTCGTCGAGCCATCCGACGCGCACAAGTCCCTGGCCGACAAGCATGGCCTGCGCTTCGAGCAGGTGGCGCTGACCAAGGAGAACTATCGCGACGTGCTGACGCCGCTGCTCACGGAAGGCGGCGGCCAGGGCTTCTGCGTGAACCTCTCGGTCGACACCTCGTCGCGGGCGATTATGGAGCTCTGCCGTGAGCTCGGCGCGTTCTACATCGACACCGTGGCCGAGCCCTGGCCCGGCTTCTATTTCGACAAGAACAGGAGCCAGGGCGACCGCACCAACTACGCTCTGCGCCAGGAGATCCTCGACGCGCGCAGCGCCAGCCCCGGCGGCACCACGGCCGTGTCGTGCTGCGGCGCCAATCCAGGCATGGTGTCGTGGTTCGTCAAGCAGGCGCTCCTCAACGTCGCCGGCGATCTCGGCCTGAAGACTCCTGAGCCGAAGGACCGCGCCGGCTGGGCCGCCCTCATGCGCGAGGTCGGCGTGAAGGGCGTGCACATCGCCGAGCGCGACACCCAGCGCGCCAAGTCGGCCAAGCCGATGGGCGTGTTCGTCAACACTTGGTCGGTGGAAGGCTTCGTCTCCGAGGGCAACCAGCCGGCCGAGCTCGGCTGGGGTACCCACGAGACCTGGATGCCGGAGAACGGCCGCGAGCAGGAGAAGGGCTCGCGCTGCGCGATCTACCTGCTCCAGCCCGGGGCCGACACCCGCGTGCGCTCCTGGACGCCCACGGTCCAGTCGCAGTTCGGCTTCCTCGTGACCCACAGCGAGGCCGTCTCGATCTCCGATTACTACACGGTGCTGGAGGGCGAGCGCGCCGCCTATCGCCCGACCTGCCACTACGCCTATCACCCCGCCAACGACGCCGTGCTCTCGCTGCACGAGATGTTCGGCAACGGCGGCAAGGTGCAGGAGCAGCACCATATCCTCGACGAGACCGAGATCCTCGACGGCATCGACGAACTCGGCGTGCTCCTCTACGGCCACGAGAAGAACGCCTACTGGTTCGGCTCGCAGCTCTCCATCGAGGAGACCCGCCGCATCGCCCCCTACCAGAATGCCACGGGCCTGCAGGTGACCTCGGCGGTGCTCGCCGGCATGGTCTGGGCTCTGGAGAACCCGGAAGCCGGCATCGTCGAGGCCGACGAGATGGACTTCCGTCGCTGCCTTGAGGTGCAGAGCCCGTATCTCGGTCCCGTCATCGGCGTCTACACCGACTGGACGCCGCTGACCGGTCGCCCAGGCCTGTTCCCCGAGGACATCGACACCAGCGACCCCTGGCAGTTCCGCAACGTGCTCGTCCGTTAAGGGGTACACGATGACGAGCGTCGTTCACGTGGTGGGCGCCGGGCTGTCGGGGCTCTCCGCGGCCGTGCGTCTCGTGGAAGCCGGGCGTACGGTGATGGTCCATGAGGCCGCCAGCCATGCCGGCGGCCGCTGCAGATCCTATCACGACCCGCAACTCGGGATGAGTATCGACAACGGCAACCACCTTGTCCTGTCGGGCAACGGGGCAACATTCGCCTTTCTGAACCTCGTCGGCGGCCGCGAGGCGGTCGCCGTGCATGCGCGTGCGGAGTTTCCCTTCATCGACCTCTCCTCGGGCGAGCGCTGGACGCTGCGCATTAATGAGGGGCGGGTGCCGTGGTGGATTCTTGATCCAGGCCGGCGCGTCCCGGGCACGCAAGCCACCGACTATGCATCGATCCTGCGCCTTCTGTCGGCAAGGCCGGGCACGACCGTATCGGATGTTCTGTCCTGCGAGGGCCCGCTCTACGAGCGGCTTTGGCGCCCCGTCCTCCTGGCGGCTTTGAACATCGACCCGAAGGAGGCCGATGCGACCCTGGCCGCGCAGGTGCTGCGCGAGACCTTCGGCGAGGGCGGGCAAGCCTGCAGGCCCGTCCTCGCCCGGGGCGGCCTCTCGGACGCCTTCGTCGATCCGGCATTGCGCTTCCTGAAACAGCGCGGCGCGGTAGTCCGCTACGGCAGCCGCCTGCGCCGGCTCGCATACGAGGGGGGCCGCGTCGTTGGCCTCGTCCTCGACAACGGTTCGATCCCGTTGACGCCTGGGGATGGCATCATCCTCGCGCTTACGCCAAAGGCGGCGGCGGACGTCGTCCCGGGGTTGGACTCTCCGATGGATCACCGGGGGATCGCGAACATCCACTTCCGCATGGAATGCCCGGTTGGCATGCCGCGGCTGACCGGCGTGGTGAACGGACTGTCCGACTGGATCTTCGCCCATCCGGGAAGGATCTCCGTAACCATCAGCGCGGCGAACCCCGACGTCATGAGCCGGCGCGAGCTTGCGCATCAGATCTGGACTGAGGTCTCCTACGTCACCGGCCGGTACATGACAGGCCTTTCGGACGCGCCTCCCCCTTGGCAGGTCATCCGCGAGAAACGTGCGACCTTCGCCGCGACGCCCGGGGCCGCTCGTCTTCGCTCGCGGACGCGCACAGAATTCCGGAATCTCTTCATCGCCGGCGATTGGACCGACACGGGTCTACCCGCCTGCATCGAAGGGGCGATCCGGTCGGGCGAGAAGGCCGCTCGTGTCGCGATGGAGACGAACAGGCTAGCCGCCAAGGCACCTTGAGCCCGAACGGCGGCCTGCGTTCCCTCGGGCCCGGCACGCGAACGTGGCGACCCGAACCCCGACGATCCACCAAGGCCTTCGCTGACGTCCTTGCGTCCAGGAGTGGCACCCATGCGCATCCTCGTAGCCACCGACTTCTCGCCTCGTTCGCAGAGGGCGGTTCGGCGTGCCGGCATCCTGGCCGCCCAAAACAGTGGGGTGGTCATCCTGATGCACGTCGTGGAAGGCCCCGACTGTGCCGAGACGGCGCAGGACTTTCGCGAGGCACGGCTGATGACAATCGAGCAGATTGCCGTGGTGCCGCAGCTTTACCGCGTCCCGTGCGTGCCACTCGTGGCCAGGGGACGGCCCTCCGATGCGATCCGCACCGCCGCGACCGTCCATAGCATCGACCTGATCGTGGCTGGATACAGGTGCGGGGCGCCAACCTTCGGCCTACGGCGAACCGTCGGAAGCCTGATCCGCGACGCCCCGTGCCCCATCCTGTTCGTGAGGCGCAAGGCCGCCGCCTACGCGCGGGTCCTGGTTCCGGTCGATCTCTCGGACGCATCGGAGCGAGCACTGCAGAGTACGGTCCACCTCGGTCTCGCGAACCGCGCGCGCGTGACAGTTCTGCATGCCTTCTTCGCGCCGGGAAAGGCGAGACTGCGCGCCTCCGGCGTCTCGCGCGGACAGATCGCCGGATATGTCGAGGGATGCCGCTCCCGCGCCGCAAGGGACGTCGAGGCGTTCCTCGCCGGCGCAGGCCTGTCCGATTGGAAATGGACCAGGCAGATAGAGGAGGGAGGCCCACGCGAGACCATCCCCAGGATCGCCGAGGATGGGCTTTCGGACCTCCTTGTCATCGGCACACATACGCGAAGCCGACTGGGGAAGGCGCTTCTCGGAAGCGTCACCGACGATGTCCTGTCCACGGAAGGGCCGGACGTCCTCGTCGTCCCATCGCCTCGTTCCAGACGCGGGTGGCTAACTTGGCTGACGTCTCGCGTCGGTTGGTCCGAGCCCGGACCTCAGGTGACGGCGACCACGGCGGGCCGGGCGTCCGCAGTGGGTGGGCAGACGTGTGCAAGGTAGCCTGGTCCCTGCGCCGGTTCATGGGGGCCAGGACCGAACACTGTCCCGCGTCGAGCTCGCCGGTGACTCAAACGGCACGGCTCCGCGCAGGCAACCAGAGTCTTCGTCAGAGGGCTGAAGGAAGCGGGACACCGGCTTCGAACGTGCGGCCATGGGCAACCGATATGACCCAAAGGGGAGCGACCAGATGAGGATCTTCGTCGCACGGGTCCTGGCCGTGGCGGTCATGCTGTTCGTCCTGGATGCGGGACACAGGCTGGATCAAGTCGGTCCCCGTTCTCTGATCGAGGGCTGCCTTATCGCCGCCCTTTCGGCGACCCTGGTTGTGATGCTCATACATCGGTGAACGTCCCCGTACCCCGCGACACACCATGAGAAAGTGAACAATAATGACCCAATACCTGACCCGCCTCGGCACCGGCTTTGACGTGCACGCCTTCACCGAAGGCGATCATGTCTGGCTCGGCGGCATTCGCATTCCCGCCGACTGCGGTGTGCTGGCCCATTCGGACGGCGACGTCGTCCTGCATGCCCTCACGGACGCGCTACTTGGAGCCATCGCGGACGGCGACATCGGCACCCACTTCCCGCCAAGCGACGAGAGATGGCGCGGCGCCGCCTCAGACCAGTTCCTGGCCCATGCGGTCTCGCTGGTGCGCGCGCGCGACGGCCGCATCGAGCACCTCGACATCACGGTCCTAGCCGAGGCGCCCCGCATCGGAGCGCATCGCGAGGCGATACGGGCACGAATCGCCGAGATCGCCAGCGTGCCGCTCTCGTCCGTCTCCATCAAGGCGACGACCACCGAGCAGCTCGGCTTCGTCGGCCGCGCCGAGGGCCTCGCCGCCCAAGCCTCCGCGACGGTTCGGTTACCAGAGTCAGAGTGTGTTTAGGCCGCGAGTGCATCTTGGCAGCTGGCATAAGTGGCCAATGCACCAGTGCAAGCTGCCTTGGCCCAGAGGTGGGCGCCGCTTCCGAGCTGTCACGCCAGTCCGAGCACCTCAACGCCGAGGTGAATCGGTTCTTGGCCGCCGTCCGCGCCGCCTGAGACGATCGAGTGAGGGCGGGGCAGAATATAGCTGCCTCACTCCGCATCCGGCGGACACGGTGCAACGAGGTCAGGTATGTGCCGGAACCTACGACGCGTAGCTTGGACTGCGCATCTCGAACTTCGTCGACCACTTCGGATTCCTGGTAAGCTCGGCCCAGGCCGGCACGATAGCAACCGAAGTCTGCTCCGACGCAATGCTGCGCGAAAGCGGACAGTCGCGAAACCACCCATCGCGGACGTTCGTGGCGGGCTCGATTCGTTAGATTTTGACTACTAGGTCCTGCATCAAACCGCAGGTTTCGCGGCCACCCAGCATCGCGATGACGAGCCGTCCCATCACGCCGTCATCGTCAGCGATAGGCCAAGATCGGCCCCGGCGATCAATCAGGCATGGACGGCGCCTTTGCTCAGAGTACAGCCGGCAAGATTGGCGACGAGAACGCGTTCCACTGTTCGCATCTCGATCACCGCTCCTCGAAGGGGCGAACCGGTACGGAGCCGCCCGGCTGGATCGGCCCGAGATGCCGGGCGATGCCGGCATAGGCCGGATCCGACGGGGCGTAGCGGACTCGAGCATCTCCCATGGCGCCTCCAATCGATTCCGCACGCAGGATCAGGACGAGGCTGCCGTCCGGGTCCTGTGTCGCCACCCCGATGGGGCCGGTACTTATCGGCCCGGCAGATCGGGCACGCGGATCCGTCCGGACATCGGACTGGCTGCATACGATTGAGGGAGCGCATGGCGGCAGAACGACCAAGCCGACTAGCGTGACCATGACCAGCGTGCGTGTCATGCCGAAGCGCCTCCCGCACGTGCGCGCCCGACGATGCCGTACAACGATCCATCAGGGCTGGTTGAAATACCGGTCGGACGCCTGCCCGCCCTCGGCCAGCGGCATCGCGATGCGTCCGCGCCGATCGATGAGCCCCCACAGACCACCGACCATTGAGGACGGTACGCGGCCGTCAGAACTGCAGCCTTGGCACACCAGGGCCTCGCCACGGGCGTTGAATGGGAAGGACCAATCGTATGCGGTGGTGAGGACACGACGCAGGCGTCGATCATAAAAAGCGACCTTGCCCGCGTGCCAGGCACGCACGCGCCCCGATGCGAAGGGGTCCGGCCCGTTATCGAGGATGAAAACGGGCAGCGCCAGCCCGTCGCGACGCGCCCAGAGCCAACCGACCCCGTCGACGACGATCTCAGTCAGCCCACCGTGGAAGCACATGCGCGCGAGGTAGGCGGGGTCGATGCGGACCATCACGCCATCGCGGCGGGCGCAGTGCGCGTAACGGTCGAGGTCGGCGTAGACGTTGCGGCAGGCGAGGGGAAAGGTGGCCGCCTCGGCACTCCGCGCCGGGAGGGGAAGAGACGCGAGCACGGCCGTCGCGATCAGGGCGACGCGAATGCCGAACGCCGCGCCACTCATCGGATGCCTCCGGCGCCCAACGGGACCGGTCTCGCCCGCTGCGTCGTCCACGGACACGTCGGACGCAATCGCCCGCGCTTCGGTTGCGGGCGTTTCGCCCGTCGGCCATATCTTTCTGGCCATTCACGCAAGGACATCGAATGCAATTAAGGCTGGACCAGTCATCCGTCGAGGAACTCGATCTGGCTCTGCGCCTCTACCGGCGCATGTTGTTTCGCCTCCCAGCGATCCTCGTCCTGGGCTTTGCCGGTATCATCGGCGTGTCGCATCTCAGCACCTTCCTGTCGCCGCCCTACGGCGTCTATTTCCTCGGTCAGGGGCTGGTGACCTGGTGGCTGTTCGGGCTCCTGGCCCTGCTGTTCGCGGAACTCTGGTGGGAGGGCCGCCAGATCGGAAAGGCCCTGAACCATCCCGGCCTGCAGGACTCACCCATCGCCGGCCTAATGGGCGGCCTGGGCGTGATCGGGGAGCGCGCTGCGGAGATGGGTATGGAACCCGGTTTCCTTCACGGCCCGCTCCGGCCTATCCGTCGACGGTGAAGCGCGCGCGGAGGGGAGAGCCCACGTCGGCCGTCAGCTCAGGCGGTGGCAGGTCGAAGTGGTCTCAGGTGTTCCGCGCATCCCGGCCGCCGACCGGATCTCGCAAACCACGTACTTGCCGCCGCGCTCCACGGTAAAGCTGGGACCCATGGCGGATACGATGCGGTGGCCGCCGTTGAGGAGCATGCTCATCGGCTCCTCGACCGGTACCCAGACGGTCGTGGGACGCGGCGGCATGGCGGGCGCCTGGGCGATGGCGGGGGCGCTCGCGAAGATCAGCAGGAGGACGGTGTGCGGAAGGGGGCGGCGCATGTGAAGTCCTATCTTTTGGTCTTGCGATGGCCACCGGACCGAAGCGCACTTCCGGCCCGTTCCGTTCAGGGCATGACCACGGCGAGGTCCACCGCCGGCAGCCAGCCGATGACGGGAGCCTTCTCGCCCCGATAGCGTACCCGCAACCAGCCGTCCCGCCGTTCCAGCACAGCGACCGGATCGTATTGGACGAGGTAGGGCGCGCGCGCCGGGGCCGGCCCGGGTTCGTGCCGGAAGGCCGTGCGCTTGGCCGTCACTAAGCCGACGCCGACCCATTCCATCGAGGCCTCGCCAGCGTTCCGGGAGAGCGCGTAGGGGATTCCCACCATGGTGCCCGTGGTCATCAGGCAGCCGCCGTGGTTCTCCGAGAGGGTCAGTGCGGCCCCGCCTAGGGTGAAATCGAGGTGCCCTGCGATGCGTTCTGGTTCGCCTGGATACCACGTCTCGACCGTTGCCCCGTCGCCCGCGAGGGTCCCGCGCAGCAGGAAGATGCAACTGAACTGCGGGCCGCCGGGATCGGCCGTCCCGCGCTGCTCGGCGAAGACGCCCGCCACCGCGCTGCCGGAGACCGCCAGGGTCAAGCTCTCGTAGTTGCCGGATCGCGCGGCCGGCTCGGCTGCCGCCGCTTCGCAAGTGGCCAGCAGGATGGCAAGGCCCAAGGCGGGCCAAACCGTTCGCGACGTCGCGACCCGGTCCTCACCCCGCGCCATCAGAGGTTCTTCTCCAGGACCTTCACCACGGCCTCGACCCGGTCCTTGAACTCCGCGACATTGGAGAAGGGACGCCAGTTCACGTCGAGGGTACCGCCGTCGAACTTCAGGCCGTTGGGGTAATTCGAGGCGGGGGCGGTCTTCTCGTCGAAACGAACGCGGATCGCCTTAAGTTTCTTGGCCAAAGCCTCGCGTCCCATCGGGTCCTTGCCGACCTCCTTCAGCCCGGCTGCGAGTGGCTCGAAGATGGTTTTCTCGAAGTAGCCCTCGTCGGAATAATACTTGGCGTCGCCCGGAATCGTGAGCTGATCCCACGCGACCTCCACCGGAATGGGAAAGCCGGCCGCCTCTTGCATCGCCTTCTCCTGGGCGGGGTAGCGGTCCTGGCGGTAGGCTGCGATGGCCCGGCGCTCCGCGAGGCCGACCGTCGGCTCGGCCCTGGCCAACGGGGCGGACAGAACCACCAAGAGGGTAGCGGCAAGGGCGTGACGGCGTGAGATCATTCAGCGGTTCCTAGGTATGGTTGCGATGTTGGAGTGCGGGCCCAGTGCGACGGTTCGATGACGGCGACAGGTTCCCCTCAAGGGGCGAAACAATTCCGTCTCACGCCGACCCTCTGCTATTCCAGCCCATGTATTCGATGAAAGGCAGGGTGGGATGATCCTCAGGACGGCCTTGGCCATCCTCCTAACCGTTCCGCTTCTCGAACCGCAGCCCGTCCGGGCCGGACCCGACCTGCCGACGGACGCGAGAGCCTACGTGACGCGGCGGATGGATTGCAACCACTGGGGTGGGGAAGACGCCTACGACGCGGCGCGCGGCCGGGAGATTGGCGAAGCCGTGAGAAGCCTACGCTGCGACACCGTCGAAGCGGATGGGCGGCGCCTGCGGCGCCGCTACAGGCGACAACCGGATGTGCTCAAAACCCTCGACCGGACGCACGACGCGGATGGTTGAAGCGACGACCCGGGTCCCCGAGCGGGGTGGCGGCGGCGCGTTGCATTCGATGGTCAGGTAGAAGCCCTGATCGGATTGAGAAAAATCCCATGGACCTCCTGCGTCGTGAGAAAGCACAAATAGGATTTTTGGTCGCGGGTTGCGTGGCCTTTGCCGTGTTCGTCTGGGCCATCATCGCCTACGCGCGGATGACGGCGGTCCTGTCCGTCGCCGCCGCGATCCCGCTCCTTTCCCTCACGGCGAGAAGGCGGCTCGTCGTCTCCCTCGGCCTGTCGGCGGTTTGCGCCCCCCTGATCTGGATGGCCTTCGGAACGACGGCCGGATACTTCCTGCTGAACCGATCCCGACTGGAGGGACTCGTGGCCGAGATCACGGCGGTTCCGTCTCTCACGTCGCTTCAACTGGGTCATGACGAGCCCTGGCCGTCGGGGTCCGGACGAACGGGCCGATCTGACAGCTACCGCTTCATCAACGCCCAGCTCGTCACCCGGTATCGCGAGCAGGTCGCGCCCGATGCGTATCAATCGACCCTGTACGAGGCCGACTTCCTGCGGGACCTCGGTGTTTCCCCCGTGCGGTATCTGACACTCACGACCTCCCTCGAACACCTCTCGCTGTCGGGCTTCAGCCGAGGTGCCGACGGAGAGATCTCGTTGGACGAACCGATGCCGGGGGGGACGCCATGGGGGACGTCCTTCGTGTATCGGCCCGACGATGCCTTTCCGGCTGCCTCCGGGGCGGAGGATGATCGCCGCCTTGCGCCGAACTGGTTCTACATCACGAGGGGGTGAACCCCGTTTCGGTGCGCCTCGGGATGGACGCCCGGACCTGTCGACGCAGGACACACCCCGGTTTAGCCGACGCCACCCTATGGGATCGAGCGTCCGCCAAGGTCCTGGACCGCCGGTCGCGACCGCGGCGTCTCCGCCGTGGTGATCGTGCCGGTACCGAGCAGGACCGCGAAGACGATCATCGGCAATGCCCAGACCTGCATCGGGAGCCCCATGAAGGCGTGATCGCGCCCTGCCGGGCCGAAAGTCGTGCCGTGGTTCCAGCGAAGTCCGAGGACGAGGACGGCGAGCGCGGCAAGGCTCATGGTGAGGCAGACCGCACGATCCACCTCCGGCCCTTCGATTTGTCTCAGGAGGATCAGGGGGAGGAACATCGCCGCCGCGGCGAGGAAGACGACCCAGTAACCGCGGCCCTGCCAGAAGACGACCATGTGCCAACCTTGTTTCGCGAGGTTCGGATCGGGTAGCTCAGCCCAAGTGGCACTTCAGGACGCAGGGTCCTACCTCGGCCCCTCGCAACTTGCCGGAATGCCGTCGTCCGGGGAGGTCGTGGCTCGTTCCGTCACGACGCGTCCTCACCGGGCGAGGACGAAGATAGCGCCCTGGTCTCAGCCGATGGTCCCCGAGGCGGCTCGCCGGTTCCGGATCATCGCGGCGATCCCTGCCACGATGATGCTCGCGAGCGCACCGGCGACGACCAGGAGGGTGATGGTGCGGTTCCACAGCCGATCAAGGGCGAGGTCGGTGGTGACGAGGTCGGGGCGCGCCGGATCGGCCATCACCCGGATGTTGTAATCGCCGACGTGAAAGCCGGTGAACACGGTGTTCACCCGGCGCACCACGGTGCCCGTGGGGGTGCGCAGGTTGAGCGTCACGTCGCAGATGTGCAGGACGATCTTGGCGCTGCACTTACCGTCGGTCACCCGCGCCTCGGCGACGGGGCGTGCCGTGTCGCGGACCTGCCAATCCGACAGTATCGGCGGGGCCGTGAAGACGGCGCAGGCGACGAGGAGGGCCGCGAGGGCAACGAGGCCGAACAGGGTCCAGAAGATGTTGCCCCAGCCCTGGCTGGGCGGCGGCAGGCGCAGGGGCTCGGTGCGGTTCGCGGATGCGGTCATGGTGCGGGCCTCACGGAAACCGGGATATCGGTGTTGGCAGGACGGGCCGACGAGACGTCGGTCCCGGCAAGGATCCGGCGCGCCTCCGCCGCGTGGCGGTAGCGTCCGACGAGGTCGGCGAAGTCCTGCACCGTCATCTTGCGGGGCAGGCCGGCGGTGATGGTGACGATGCCGCGCCTGGCGTCGAGCTTGACCTTCCGCCCACCCGGCACCCGCTGCGGGAATGGCGCCTCCGGCGGCAGGAGCAGGCGGGTAACGACGCCGGTCCGGCCCAGGGTCATGTCGAGGTCGGCCACGCTGTCCCAAGGGATCGGCCGGTCGAGACCGGGGATGGCCATGGCCTCGGGTCCCAGGAACATGGTGGTCCGCTCGCCCCGCCAAAGCCGGAAAGCGCCGAAGCCCGCCAGGATGGTCCCGCACGCCAGCGCCACTGCCACCACGAGCCGCGCCTGATCGGCAGAGAGGCCCGGCAGGCCGGCGGCGATCCACAGGAGGGCGACCCCGGCGAGGAAGCCGCCGGCCACCAGCAGCGCAATGGCTCCCGGGCGGGTGTTTTCGCGCAGCGCCCGTTCCTCGGTGCCGATCTCCGCCACCGTGGCCTCCAGATGCGCACGGAAAGCGGCCTCCTGCTCCCGCACCGCCCCGAGGAAATCCGCCGTTGCCGCACGGCTGAGCCCGGCAGGATCCGCGAAGTAGGCGGCGAGCTGGCCGAGCGCGTGCGGGGGCGGCACGGCGGCGGCGGCGGCCAGGAGGTCCGCGTCGAGGGTCCGGCCAAGAGCCACCACGCGCTCACGGGTCGGCGGATGGGTATCGGTGGGGTGGGCCTGCTCCGCTTCGAGATGCGCCGCCGGGTCGTCGAGGCCGCGGGCGATGGCATGATCGAGGCTGGCCGCCACGAGATCGGTGGGGGCCAAGCCGGGCGCTTCGGCGGCTGCACCGAGGGTCTCGGCGATGCGTGGTCCCACCGCGCCGGTGCGCAGGAGCGCCCGGGCGGCGGCGTCGAACGAGGTCGGCCCGGCGCCCGCTGCGTCGGCGGCGAACTCGCGCGCCCGACTCCAGTGGCGCACGGCGAGGTGGAACCGATCCATCACGAAGACGCCGAGGTGCAGGGAAGGGCTCAGCAGTCCGAACGATCCGGAATGCCCCTCCGCTACCGCGTCGAGGGAGCGCCCGACCCCGGCATAGATCGGCAGGAAGCGTTGGCTGTAGGCGGTGTCGCCGCCGGCGTAGTGGGCGAGTTCGTGGCCGATGATCGCCGCCACCTCGTCACCGCGCAGAAGTGCAAGGTAGGGCAGCGGCAGGTAGAGTATCCGGCCCGTCAGCCGCGCGCCGCTCGGCTCGACCAAGGCCGGGCCGGCGCTGACGAAGAAGCCTCCGGTGAGGCCGACCACGACGGCCTCGGGCTCGAGCGCGCCGAGGCGCTCGGCCAGCCCCTCGATCAGCCGCCAAAGGCCCGGAGCCTCGGCGGGCGAGACCGTTCGGCCGAGGATCGGAAGCGGGTCTGGTTCGAAGGCGGAGAGCGCGCGGCGCAGGCCCAGCACGGTCGCGCCCGCCGCGAGGAGGACCGCCCCGACAGCGACGGCGGCCATCAGCAGCATCTTGATCTCACCGCTGCCGAGCCCGGGTCGCGCGAGCGTGCCGGCCTCGAAGATCACGGCGGCGACGGAGCCCACCGTCGTGAAAAGGACCTGCAGGGCGAGCACCGGGGGCAGCAGGCGGCGCACCAGGGAGAAGCCGCCGACCAGCACGTCGCGCGAGTTCCGCCCCATCCGTCCCAGGGCGGCGCCCCCAATCAGGACGAGGACGGACAGGGCCGCGGCAAGCCCGCCGGCCACGATGACGAAGGGCGGCAGAAGCTTGCGCCACTCCATCACCGTGGTGAAAGTCGTGACCTCACTGAGTGCCGCACGGGCCTGCACGAGGGCGAAGGGCCCGCCGTACAGCTTGCCATTACGGCGGAACTGCATGCTGTAGTCGACGCGTCCGTCCCGTGGCGCCTTCGCTTCCAGAGCCTCGACGATCTGCGTCAGATGCAACCGCTCCTCGTCGAAACCGGCCCAGTTACCAACTGCGCGCTGCTGCTCCCAGAGACCAAGCAGCATGATGGCGAGCGGCAGCAGGACGGTGGCGGCGATCAGGCGCGTGATGGATCGCAGGCGCGAGGGCGTGCGCGGGTTAGCTGCGTCGGGGATACTCGCCTCCTCGAATGCGTCGGGAGCAAAAACGGGTCGCTCAGTATTTTGTTCGCCGGACGCTTGTCCACTGGAATCGGGATGAGGCTGTCGTGCTTGCGGCATGAGATCCTGTCGACCTTGGGGCTCTCACCCTTGATCAGATCCATGGCGCCGGTCTTGCGGTTGACCAGGAAATAGCCGCCCGAGTTCCTGAGCTTGATCACATCGTCGGACTGAAGCGCGACTTCCCGTATCTTCGACTCAAGCTCGCCATTCGGCTTCTTTAGCAGGCTGCTGCAGAAGTCGCTGGTCGGCTTGTCTCTGAGATGATTCACTCTGTCCGTGGCGGGTTGGGGGTCGAGCGATGCGCGGGCGTAAGGAACGGTCGGAGAGCCTGTTCAGCTATGTTCGTCTGGAGGCGCGCGTGCCGGCCGATCATCCCTTGCGGCCGATCCGGGCGCTGGCGGACGAGGTCCTGGCCGGATTGAACGGACGGTTCGAGGCGCTGTATTCGGGGGCGGGGCGGCCCTCGATCCCGCCAGAGATGTTGCTGCGGGCGACGCTGCTGCAGGCGTTCTTCTCGGTGCGGTCCGAGCGGATGCTGATGGAGCAGATCGATTACAACCTGCTGTTCCGCTGGTTCGTCGGCCTGGAAATGGATGCCGTGGCCTGGCATCCGACGGTGTTCACGCACAACCGCGACCGGTTGCTGAAGGCGGATGTCGCCCGCGCCTTTCTCTCGGGCCTGATGGCCCTGAAGCCCGTCAAGCGGCTTCTGTCGAGCGACCACTTTTCCGTTGACGGCACGCTGATCGAGGCCTGGGCGAGCATGAAGAGCTTCCGGCCCAAGGACGGCTCGGGCGAACCGCCGGGCCCCGGCCGCAACGGCGAACGCGACTTCCGCAAGGAGACGCGCTCGAACGAGACCCACGCCTCGACCACCGATCCGGATGCCCGTCTCTATCGCAAGAGCGCGGGCCAGGAGAGCCGGCTGTGCTTCATGGGCCATGCCCTGATGGAGAACCGCAACGGGCTCGTGGTGGACGCGACGCTGACCCATGCCACGGGGACCGCCGAGCGCGAGGCGACGCTGACGATGCTCGACCGTCATCCGCGCCGGCACCGGATCACTCTGGGGGCGGACAAGGCCTACGATATCCGGGCCTTCGTCGGCGACCTGCGGGCACGCCGCGTCACGCCCCACATCGCCATCAACGGGGCGGTGTCCAAATCCGGCAAGCCGCGCAAAACGGCCATCGATGGTCGCACCACGCGCCATCCCGGCTACGCGATCAGCCTGCGCTGCCGCAAGCGCGTGGAGGAGGTCTTCGGCTGGATCAAGGCCCAGGCGGGGTTGGCCAAGGTAAAGGTCCGGTCAAAGCCCAAGGTCGAGGCGGCCTTCACCTTCGCGGCGGCTGCCTACAACCTCGTGCGCCTGCCCAAGCTCCTGGCCCAGTCGGCGGGATGAGGGGTAGGCCCGGGGCCGGGACTCACCTCCGGAAACGGAGGTGCCGCCGAAGGTGACGAACCGGACCGCCTCGAAAGCGCCGGTCCCCGCCACAACAGCCAACATCATCCATGCAGAGGGCCAAACCAGACTTCTTCAGCGGCCTGCTAGGCGCTCACGCGCTAAGTGTTTCCATTGCCGGCCTAGGGCACGACGACGGACTGTACGAACGACGTCGGGCTCTGGCGGTGGTTCGTTCAGGCTTCGTCCGCCCAAACCCCAAGCATAACCCGGAACCATTTCTTCCATCATTTGAGCCTTGACGACGCCAGGTAAGTCCGAGCCACGCGCTGCGCTGGTAAGCGAAAGGCCGAGACGCACGAGATCGTGGGTCGGATTACCGATGACGGACTGGTCAAGGTCGCGGATCTGGATATCGACTCGACCGTCCGCATCGGCGAGGGGGCCAAGGTTGCCCGCGTGGCAATCGCCACAGATCCAGACGGGCGGCCCCTCAGGCAGAGTGCCCTGTGCCAGGCCGTCCAACCACTCATAGAACTGGGATTGGGATTGCCCCGGTTTGGAGGACACCGAGAACGCTTTCGCGTGAGGTGTTTGTCCAATGCCCCAGAGCCGCCCCATACCCTGCCGAGTTCCGCCGACAGATGGTCGAGTTGGTCCGCGCAGGCCGTGATCCGAACGATCTGGCTCGCGAGTTCGAGCCCTCCGCACAGGCCATCCGCAACTGAGTGGCCGAGGCCGACCGCAGCGAAGGACGGCGTGATGCAAAGCCACCGCCTGCCGACCCTGGCCTGACAGCGGTCGAGCGCGATGAACTCGTCCGGCTGCGGCGCGAGAACCGGCAGCTGAAGCTGGAGCGCGAACCGAAGGTCAGCGAAGCAATATCCTCTCTCGCGCGACAGCCTGGTTTGCGCGAGAGACCGGAGTTCTGCCGTCGGGGTCTTCCGGTTCATGAGCGCCAACCAGGCCGACTTCCCGATCACGGTGATGGCGCGCACCCTCGGCGTGTCGAAGGCCGGGTACTATGCCTGGGCCGGCCGGCAGCCCTCGGCGCGACGCGTGGCGGACGCTGCCCTGCTGAAGCGGATCCGCACCGTCCATCTCGGCTCGCACGAGACCTACGGCGCGCCGCGCGTCCACGCCGACCTGCGCGAGCAGGGCGAGCGGCATTCCCGCAAACGCATTGCCCGGCTGATGCGCGAGGCCGGCCTCGTCGGGGCCAGCCATCGGCGCGGTGGCCCTTTGACGACGCGGCGGGACCGGGAGGCGCGTCCGGCTCCCGACCTCGTCGACCGCAACTTCGCCGCCGCCGCCCCGAACCAGCTCTGGGTGGCGGATATCACCTACGTGCCGACTGCTGCCGGCTTCCTCTACCTCGCCGTCGTGCTCGACGCCTTCAGCCGCCGGATCGTCGGATGGGCCATGGCCAACCACCTCCGGTCGGAGCTCGTCCTGGACGCCCTGGAGATGGCCGTGACCCAGCGCAGGCCCCGCGACGTGATCCATCATTCGGACCAGGGGGCACAATACACGTCGCTGGCCTTCGGTAGCCGCTGTCAGGAGGCGGGCGTGCGACCCTCGACGGGTTCGGGCGGCGATGCCTACGACAACGCCATGGCCGAGAGCTTCTTCTCGACCCTCGAATGCGAACTGCTCGCCCGCCGCCGCTTCCGCTCACAGGCCGAGGCACGGATGGCCTGCTTCAGCTACATCGAGGGCTTCTACAATCCGCTGCGCCGGCACTCGGCGCTCGGATACCGCTCGCCCGTCGTCTACGAGCAGGAAACCCAGCCGGACCCGTTACCCGAGCCCCTGTTCACCTAAGCCCCCTGACCGTCCACAAAAACGGGGCATTTCCAATCCCAGTCCGACCCATTGCGGGCCGTCGGAAGGTCCGCTTTATGGCTTCTGTCAACACCAAGACGTAGTACGGATAAGCAGCGCCGCCTGCTGATGCATGCTTGATCGTCAACTTGGAGGGGAGTCGAGCTTGTCGGTCATTCAGCGGCACAATGTCAGGCAGGCCGGTACCGACGGAACCGCCATGGTCTTCGCGCACGGCTTCGGTTGCGATCAGAACATGTGGCGTTTCGTGGCGCCCGCGTTCGAGGACTGCTACCGCACGGTGCTGTTCGACCATATCGGCGCGGGTGGTTCGGATCTGTCGGCCTACGACGCGGAAAAATACGCCTCGCTCGACGGCTACGCCGACGACGTAATCGAGCTTTGCCATGCCCTGGACGTCAGCAGCGGGGTCTTCGTCGGCCATTCCGTCAGTGCGATGATCGGTGTCCTCGCCTCGAAAAAGGCCCCGGAGCTATTCGATAGCCTCGTGCTGGTCTGCCCGTCGCCGCGCTACCTCGACGACGACGGCTACGTCGGCGGTTTCAGTCCGCCCCAGATTGAGGAACTGCTCGACTTCCTCGACACGAACCACCTGGGTTGGTCGCAGGCGATGGCGCCGGCGATCATGGCAAACGCCGACCGGCCCGAACTCGGCGAGGAGCTCACAAACAGCTTCTGCCGCATGGACCCGGACATCGCGAGGCGGTTCGCACGCACCACCTTCCTCGCCGACAACCGCGCCGACCTGGCGGGCGTGACGGCGCGTTGCCTCGTCCTGCAAAGCTCGGAGGACGTGATCGCGCCCCAGGAGGTCGGCGAATACGTCCACCGCCACCTGCCGAACAGCGCGTTCGCCCTGCTCGACGCGACGGGCCACTGTCCGAACCTGAGCGCGCCAAAGGAGACCATCGCGGCTATCGACCGCTTCCTTCGAGGGCCGGTCGGTGGATGACACACTCGCCACCCCTCGGGCGCCGGACGTGGACGACCTGGAGGACCTGTTCGAGAACGCACCCTGCGGCTACGCCTCGGCCCTGCCGAACGGACGCATCTCCAAGGTCAACCGCACGCTCTCGACCTGGCTCGGTCACCCGTCCGGGCTGATCGTGGGGCGCCGTTTCCTCGACCTGCTGAACATCGCCGGCAAGGTCTACTACGAGACCCACTTCGCGCCGCTCCTGCGGATGCAGGGCTTCTTCAACGAGGTGGCCCTCGACCTTGTGCGCGCGGACGGCACGACCCTGCCGGTCCTCATCAACGCCGTGGTGCGCCGGGACGAGGCGGGCGAGATCCGGTTCATCCGGATCACCGTGTTCAACGCGTCCGACCGCCGGCGCTACGAGCGCGAGATGCTGGAGGCGCGACGGTCCGCGGAGCGGGCCACGGCCGCGCTGCGGGACCTGAACGCCACCCTCGAAGCCCGGGTCGCGGACCGTGCACGCGCCCTGGAGCAAGCCTGGCGGCTGTCGCCGGATCTGCTGGCCATCGCCGATAGGCAGGGGACATTCCTCGCCGTCAACGCGGCCTGGAAGGCGTTGCTCGGCTGGGAGGTCTCCGACCTCGTCGGGCAAAGCTTCGTCGGGTTCACGCATCCGGACGACCTGGATGCGACGCAGGCCGCCCTCGACCGCATCCTGAAGGCCCCGATGGTCGCGCCGTACGAGTACCGCCTCAAGCACGCGGACGGCACCTATCGCCGGTTTTCCTGGACGGGAGTATTCGAGGATGGACAAGTCTACGCCACCGGCCGCAACACGACCGTCGAGCATGAGCAGGCCGCAGCCCTGAGCCGGGCGGAGGAGGCGCTGCGCCAATCGCAGAAGTTGGAGGCCGTGGGGCAGTTGACCGGGGGCGTGGCCCACGACTTCAACAACCTGCTCACCATCATCCGCTCCTCGGTCGACTTCTTGCGGCGCCCGGACCTGCCGGAGGAGCGTCGTGCCCGCTACATGGACGCCGTCTCCGACACGGTCGACCGGGCCGCCAAGCTCACCAGCCAGCTCCTCGCCTTCGCCCGGCGGCAGGCGCTGAGGCCCGAGGTGTTCGACGTCGGGGACCGCCTCCGCAGCATTGCCGACATGCTCGACACCGTGACCGGCACCCGTATCCGCGTCATCACCGAGATCCCGGATATGCCGTGCTTCGTGAAGGCCGACGTGAGCCAGTTCGAGACGGCGCTGGTCAACATGGCAGTGAACGCACGCGACGCCATGGAGGGGGAGGGCACGCTGACCCTCCGGCTCGAAGACACGGGCAACTTGCCAACCATCCGCGGGCATGCCGCCGCATCCGGCCAATTCGCGTCCATCGCCTTGACAGATACCGGCGCCGGCATCGCACCGGACCAGATCGGCCGGATCTTCGAGCCCTTCTTCACGACCAAGGAGGTCGGCAAGGGCACCGGGCTCGGCCTCAGCCAGGTCTTCGGCTTCGCCAAGCAGTCCGGCGGGGACATCGAGGTCGAGAGCGAGCCCGGACGGGGCACCACGTTCAAGCTCTACCTGCCGATGATCGTGGCGGTCGCCCCCGATCGCCCGGTACCCGCCCTCGGCGCGGAGACTTTCCCAACCGGTGGCGGTCA
Source organism: Methylobacterium sp. 77 (assembly GCF_000372825.1). NCBI lineage: Bacteria > Pseudomonadati > Pseudomonadota > Alphaproteobacteria > Hyphomicrobiales > Methylobacteriaceae > Methylobacterium > Methylobacterium sp. 77. Next base: position 757,112 of record NZ_KB910516.1, read on the forward strand.
GTCGGTGCTGGTCGTCGAGGACAACGTCGAGGTCGGCAGGTTCGCAACCCAGATCCTGGAGGACATCGGCTATCGGACGAGCTGGGCCGCCAACGCCGAGGAGGCGCTGGAGAAGCTGGGGTCGGACGGCGCCGGCTTTGACGTTGTGTTCTCCGATGTGGTGATGCCCGGCATGGGCGGCATCGAGCTCGCCAAGACGCTTCAGCGTCTGATGCCGGACCTGCCGGTCCTGCTGACCTCTGGCTACAGTCACGTGCTGGCCCAGGATGGGCTGCACGGCTTCGAGTTGCTGCACAAGCCTTACTCGGCCGATCAGCTCGGGCGTATCCTCGGCAAGGTGGTGCCACAGCGGCGGGAGTAGCGATCGGCCAGTTGGTTGGATCGCGGGACTAGGGCGGAGGCGAACTGTCCGGTTTCAGGCAAAGGGCCAGGATCCGCTTCCCACCCTTCTCGGACGAAGGAGGGTAGGTGCGGCGGCCCCGAAACCACCGCGGTGAGTGTCAGATGTCGGTCTGGTCTGACATCATCAGCGCGTCGTCCGCCTCGAGGCCGAGGTGGCATACCGTGCTCTCAAGATTGGTATGACCGAGGAGCAACTGACAGGCCCTTAGGTTGCCCGTCCGCCGGTAGATGAGCGCGACCTTCGTTCGTCGCAGGCTGTGCGTGCCGTAACCCGCGGGGTCGAGGCCGATCAGCACTACCCATTCTTCGACGAGCCGACCGTACTGGCGTGTCGTCAGATGCTTGCCCGGTCGGCTACGGCTCGGCAACAGCCATTCGCCGGACCGCCCCCCCCCCGCAGCTTTAGCCAGGCCGCGAGGGTCTCACGGGTGGTCTCGGTCAGCTCGAAGGGTACGGGCCCGCCAGTCTTCTGCTGGACGATGGTGGTGCGCAGGCGGACGCCGTCGCCGAGATGGACATCGGCCACGCGCAGGCGGACGAGGTCGCAGCCACGCAGTTTGCTGTCGATGGCGGTGTTGAACAGGGCTATGTCGCGCGTGCGATCCTCGTGCTGCAGAGGGGTGAGGATCGCCCAGATGTGCTTGGGTTTGAACGGCGGTTTGGGGCCGATGAGGCGGCCGAGGTTCCACGGTCGGCGAGTGGGGTCAATGGTCGAAGTCATGATAGAACTCCGTTGCTGGAGGCATCAGCATCTCACCGCGATCCGCCCTGCCGCGATTGTTCCCTATGGACGGAAGCCGCGTCGTCGCCTCGGAGCAGGCGTGCCGACACGAAAGAGCATGCACTCGGCATCGGCCGCCCTTAGAAGTATCCCATGCCTGAAGCCTTGTTCTCGCCGGCCGCGGCCCGCAACGCCGCCCCGATCGCCGAAGTCCTTAAGCGCGTTCTCTCGCCCATCGGCCTCGTGCTCGAGATCGCGAGCGGATCGGGCGAGCACGCCGTCCATTTCGCTCGTGCGCTGCCCATGCTCGTCTGGCAGCCCAGCGATCCCGATGAAGCAGCCCTTCGCAGCATCGTCGCTCATGCCAGCGCCGCCGGGCTGGCGAACATCCGGTCGCCGTTGGCGATCGATGCGATCCGTCAGCCGTGGCCGGTGGCACAGGCCGACGCGATCGTCGCCATCAACATGATCCACATCGCACCCTGGGACGCGACCATAGGGCTGATGGTTGGCGCGGAAGCGACGCTCGCAGAGGGAGGTGTGCTCTACCTGTACGGTCCTTTCCGAGAGAAAGGCGCGCACACCACGTCGAGCAACGCCGCGTTCGACGACAGCCTGCGCGCGAGGAATGCCTCTTGGGGCATCCGCGACACCGAGGCGGTCGTGGCTGCCGCAAAAGCGTACGATCTGCATCTGGCAGAGCGCATCACGATGCCCGCCAACAACCTCAGCCTGATCTTTCGCCGAGGGCGCCGAGGCTCCGCCGTCGACCGAGAGGTCACGCTTTGACCACCTCGTGCCTGACAAGCGCGGTTGTCGTCGGTGCGTCCGGCGGCATAGGCGGGGCCCTAGTCCGCGCGCTCGCCGAGGGCGAAGCCTACGCGCCGATCTTCGCGCTGTCACGATCGGGGGCGTCAGTCCCGCAGAGCGTCCGAACCCTCCCAATCGACCTCAGCGATGAAGCAACGGTTGCCGCGGCGGCGGCCCAGGTCGGCGAAGCCGGACCGGTGGGTCTGGTTATCGTCGCCACCGGCCTTCTTCATCGAGCGGGCGTCTCGCCCGAGAAGACGGTCGGAGCGCTCGACCCCTCTACGATGGCAACCGTCTTCGCGGTCAACACGATCGGCCCTGCGCTCGTTGCCAAGTATTTCGTGCCCCTGCTGGCGCGACGGGAGCGATGCGTGTTCGCGACCCTGTCGGCGCGGGTCGGATCGATCGGCGACAACCGACTCGGCGGCTGGTATACCTACCGTGCCTCGAAGTCAGCGCTGAACCAGATCCTGCGAACGCTCGCGATCGAGGTTGCCCGCAGCCGACCGGAGGCGATCGTCGTGGGCCTGCATCCGGGGACGGTCGCCTCCGGCCTGTCGCAGCCCTTCCGACCAGACCCGACTGCCGATGGCGTTTTCTCGCCCGAGGAGAGTGCAGCGCATCTCTTGCGCGTGCTGAAAGGTCTAAGCGCGGACGACACCGGCGGCGTTTTCGCGTGGGACGGCTCGCCGATCCCCGCCTGAGCGCGGACTCGCCTCAAACGGATGCCCTGAGGCAACGCCATTCGAGCGTTCGGAGCCGGAATCGCTTACGTCATGCGCCAAAATAGGAAGTTGGCCACCTGCCCGGAAGCGGACGTTCAGCAACCGACCCAACCTCGCCGTTTAAGGTCGTTTGAACTTGGCCCGAAAGCGGTCGTCCGGCCAGCCGCCGTTCTCGCAAGAGTACGCCCGTAGTGTCTGTTCGTCGGTGATTCGAATAAATGCGTAGCGGCAAAGAAGTGCGTTGATCAAGTTAACGCGGCGTTTCCTACATCTGTCACTAAGGACACCCGGGACATCCTGACGTAGCACGAAGCGATTTACGTGGGCGCCACTGACTGACAGGTACTTTGGACCGAGCGAAATGATGGCCTATTGCATGGCAGCCGTGTAGATCAGAGAAAAACTGAAGCGTAAGAACTATGTAGCTTAAGCATCATCGCCAATGGGTGATCCGTTAACCCAATATTTTGCGCCACAATGCATTGCTGCGTGGTCTCTGCTTTCCGTAAGAGGAATCAGTGCCCCCTCAATGCCTCCTCCAATGAACGTATAATCGTTGCTCCATCGCAAGGTTTGCTCAGGAAACCACAGGCGCCGGCTGCAAGGGCTCTATTTCGTAACGCCTCAGTCGGAAACGCGGTCACGAAAATCACAGGAATCTTAGACCCTGTGGCAATTATCCTTTGGTAAAGCTCGATCCCTGTCATGTCCGGCATCTGAACGTCGGTAATTAGGCAGTCGGCGGATTTTTGTTGCGACGGCTTGAGATAGTCGCTGGCTGACGCATAAGTGCGGGCAACGTAGCCGAGAGACCGGATTAAGCTCTCGGTCGCTTTGCGAACATCCTCGTCATCATCGATAATGGCGATTACCGGAATCGATGGCATCTGATTGACCTTGCAGGCGTTGTTGCGATCACTGCAAATGCAGCTCGCTTGCCTCATTATAGATATGAACCTCGAGGCATCGTCTTGGAATTATACTGAAGTTTATCTTTGTGTGATATCTGCCTCCCGCGAGATGCCTAGCGCTTCCGCCATTCGCACGAGCTCTGCGAGAGATCTTGCGTTCATTTTGCGCATGGCATGACCTCGATGGATCTTCACGGTAATTTCACTGAGCCCAAGGTTGCCGGCGACCTGCTTGTTCATCAATCCGGTCGTCACCTGGGCGAGAACCTCGCGCTCACGATCAGTGAGGGTCCGATAGGCCGCGGTCAGACCATCAAGCGCGGCATGCTTTTGGCGCTTCTGTTCATCCCGGGTCAAAGCAGTCCCAATCGCATCAAGGAGATCCTGATCACGGAATGGCTTGGCCAGGAAGTCGACCGCTCCGGCCTTCATCGCCTTCACGGACATCGGGATATCGCCGTGACCGGTCATCAGAATGATCGGCATATCGACGCTATGTGCAGCCATCTGGGCCTGAAACTCGAGTCCACTTAGCCCCGGTAGGCGGACATCGACGACCAAACACCCCGGCCCGTAAGGACGGGTAGCTAGAAGGAGCTCCGCCACAGAGGCAAACACGGCGCACCCGAGATCGACCGAGCGTAGCAGACTAGAAATCGCCTCACGGATTGCAGGGTCGTCGTCAACGACGAAGATGGTCGGCCTGCTTGTCGCAGGCGGGACGGTTGCGGAGGAGCGGATCATTGCGTTCTCCCAGCAGCAATAGGTATCGTGAAGGAGAAGCTCGCGCCTAGAGAAACGTGTTCCGACGCCCAAAGGCGGCCGCCGTGAGCTTCTACGGTTGAACGGCAGATCGCCAACCCCATTCCCATGCCATCCGCCTTGGTGGTGAAGAAAGGGCAAAAGACCTGCCCCATGGCGTCACCCGTTATCCCATTTCCGGTGTCGGTCACGGTCACGCAAACATCTACTGCGTCGCTGACAACTGCTATCACTGTGAGCCACCGTGTGCGTTCCACAATCGTCGCCATTGCCTGGATCGCATTAACCATCAGATTAATCACAACTTGCTGAAGTTGCACGCGGTCTCCGTGAACATGTGGAAGATCGGGCGCGACCTCAACCCTGAAGCGCACCCCTCCGCGCAACATCTCCCGTTCTACCAGAAGTGCGGCTTCGGCGATCATCTCCTTCACGTCGATCCATTCTCGACGGGCCGGTGCTTTTGTCAGAAAGGCGCGGATGCGAGATACGATCTCACCGGCTCGGGTTCCACTGGCTACCAACCGGGTTACCGCAGCTGAAGCTTCTTCCAAGTCCGGTACATCGCGGCGCAGCCAACGTAGAGCTGCCTCGCCATTTGTGACGATGGAGGCCAGGGGTTGATTGACCTCATGCGCAATGGAGGCGGTCAGCTCGCCTAAGGTTGCCACGCGCGCCGAATGGGCAAGCTCAGCCTGTACGGCAAGGAGTGATTCCTGAGCTTGCTTGCGTTCCGTGATGTCGACGGCGAACACCAGAACACACCCAAAACCGTCCGCCCGTTTCGGGAACGTGATGCCGAAGAGGATTGGAATTCGACCGCCGGCTTGCGTCAGAATTGTCGTCTCGCCCTCGAAGAAGGTGTCTCCGCGTACAAGCGCCAAGACGGACTGGGTGAAAGTTGGCTCATCCTCGGGCAGGAACTCATCGAGGGTGCGCGGCGAGGGCGCGTCCGTTGCGGTGCCGATGAGGCGCAGCATGACCGCGTTGGCATCGACGATGGTCACGCTATTTCGCAGCTGCCGTATGAATTCCGGGTGGGCGCCCATGTAATTCTCAAGCGCAGGAAGGTCCTCAGGTGCCAAGGCGTCGAGGGCCGCCATCACTGGAGTCCAGTCTTGCTGAAGGATTGAAACGCGTGTGGTGTCGAAGATCGTACGGTAACGCCGCTCGCTCGCGACCAGGGCGGCATGGGCGTGCTTGCGCTCGCTGATGTCTGTATTCGTCTCCAGGACCGAAACAGGTTTGCCGTGCGCGTCGCGTTGGAGAGACCAGCGACTATCCACCGTGACGGTGGAGCCTGAGCGGACTGTCTGGATCAACTCGCCTTCCCAACGGCCGGTCCGCATGAGTTCCGCGCGGATCATGGCACCGTCGCCTGGAAACACCGTACGCAGAAGGGCATGCACGTTCTTCCCTTCCACCTCGTCCCGGCTCCAGCCGTACAAATCCTCGGCGGCTCGATTCCAGAACTTCGCGACATCATTGAGCTCGCGCACGAAGATGGGATCGTGAGTAAGTTCGAGCAGCGCAGCCTGTTCAGCGAGGATCTCGGATGCCGACTGATTGCGAAGAACAAGCCCCGTGCTGATCGCGATAGCGGCGAAGCTTACCAAGGCCCGTAGAAGGGCCGAATCGCTCTGGAAAAAACCATGAGCAAGAAGATAAGCCGTCGTCGTCATAGTTAGGCAGGCGGCTGCGGTGATGATCACGCCGCCGCGCTCGAACCCTCGGGCGGAAATCAAGACAACAACGACGTAAAGGACCGCGACCGCTCCTTCGAGGGGCGTGAACGCATCAATGACAAAGATCCCGAGCGCGAGCCCGATGGCCAGAATACCGAACGCCCTCTCATGCGACCGGCGCGGAACCTTCGTCGTGGATCGCCCGCCAAAAGCGATCAGACGATGTATTGCCCGATCAGTGAGCGCAAACGCATTCATCGAGCTTCCCGGTCTCGTAAGCGTAAACCCAGGCATTCCGTGGTTCATATGCTGGGGCAGCAATGGGGACGGTAACAGAAAACGTCGAGCCCACCCCCTCTATCGATCTTATGGCGATGGGGTGATCGAGCAGCATGGCGGTTTGTCGAACGATGGCCAGTCCAAGTCCGAGCCCTTGCTCCGTGTGTTCCCGGCCGCCACGGTCGAAGGCATCGAAAATCGTCGCGAAACGCGAGGCAGGAATGCCGTATCCTTGATCATAGACGTCAATCATCACCTTGTCCCCACGAGGACGGCAGCCGATCAGGACGTCGCCGCTGCGCGCTGAATACTTGATCGCGTTGCCAACGAGGTGGCGAAGGATCGCGGCCAGCATGATCGGATCGGTCTCGACTATCAACGATGAGGCCTCAGCCTGACCTTGATCCCAGATGCCTGTGCGTAGCCCCGCCAATGCGTATCGAGATCAACGAAAATTTCGGAAGGGGTACTGGTTGGAGGACCATCTTCGGCTCGCGACCGAGTTGGGAGGAGCGCGCGAGGTCGTCCAACTCGGATCCCAGTCGTTGAAAGGCACGGGTCGCAACGTTGAGGCGTTCAGAAATCGCTGAGTCGACGCTTCGCTGAATAACACCCCCAATGGCCATAAGGGCGATCTGAAGCGGCTGTTTCAAGTCATGCCCCGCAACTGTTAGCAGCCGAGACGTCGCCATATAGGCGGCTTCGGCTCGAATGGTGGCCTCTGTCGGGTCGCTTTTGTTCTGCATGAATGCTGCCTGAGGCATTCGCTGCCTCCCCTCAACCGTACCCTGGAGACCAGTCGCCGGACCGACGTTCGCCAGAACCATGCCTCTAGATAAAGGCCTATGGAACTATACAAAGGTTTGAAGAACGCATCGTTTGCGGCCAGAAGTGCAAGATCGAGAGGAGAAGAGGTTACGTGGTTGGCCGCAGCTCAGGAATAATCTACGGGAACCGGGGGTTGTTTCGATAATAACGCACATGCCGCCTCAGCCTGGCTGATCTGCCCGGGCGATTATAAGTTCTCTGACTCGCGCGCATCGCCAAAGCTCACATGCTTTAAAAACACGGTCGCGAAGGATGATACGGTGAAACAACGCGTCTTCATTAAGACGGAATGATTTGTCCTGATTTGTTGCTGCTTATAGCTGATGAAAATCGATTGAGTTTTTCCATGTAGATATATACCACTGGCGTGGTGAATAGCGTAAGGACTTGAGACACGAGCAGGCCTCCGACGATGGCATAACCGAGCGGTTGCCTGAATTCCGACCCGACCCCCGTGCCGAGCATGAGCGGCAGCCCGCCTAGAAGCGCGCACATCGTGGTCATCAGGATCGGACGAAAGCGCAGGAGGCACGCCTCATGAATCGCCTGTTCGGCCGACAGACCTCGTTGGCGCTGTCCGACGAGGGCGACGTCGATTAGCATGATGCCGTTCTTCTTCACGATGCCGATCAGGAGGATGATCCCGATGATCCCGATCACATCGAGGGGGCGTCCGACGAGCATCAGGGTCGCCAGGGCGCCGAATCCCGCCGAGGGCAGGGTCGAGAGGATGGTCAGCGGGTGGATCAGGCTCTCGTAGAGCATGCCGAGGATGAGGTAGACCGCGAGCAGGGCCGCCAGGATCAGCACCGGCGTGCTGCTCAGCGAGCTTTGGAAGGCCTGGGCACTGCCCTGGAAGCTCGTGGCGAGCGAAGGCGGCAGATGCAGGTTCGCCACCGTCTTATCGACCGCCGCGACCGCCGCGCCGACGGTCGCTCCCGGCACCAGGTTGAAGCTCAGGGTCACGGAGGGAAACTGGCCTTGATGATTGACCGCCACCGGCGCGACGCCGGAGACGAGCTCGGCGATCTGGCTGAGCGGTACCGATGTTCCGTCCCGGGAACGGGCGTAGATCCGCTGGAGTGCGTCAGGTCCGAGCTGGTAGCGCGGATCGACCTCCAGGATGACGTAGTATTGGTTCAGCGCGGTGTAGATCCTCGCGACGTGACGTTGTCCGAAGGCGTCGTAGAGCGTGGCATCGACGGTGGCCGGATCGATGCCGAGGCGGGCGGCGGCGGAACGGTCGATCTGTGCGGTCAGGGTTCGACCGATGGATTGCTGGTCGCTGGCCACATCCGAGAGTTCGGGCAGCGCCTGCAGGGCCGCGAGGACCTTGGGTGCCTCGCGGTTAAGCGCATCGCTGTCGACTTCGGTTAGCGTGTACTGGTACTGCGTCTTGGACAGACGGGCGCCGATGGTGATGTCCTGAGCGGCCTGCATGTAAAGCCGCATGCCCTGGACCTGGCGCAAAGCGATGCCGAGCCTCGCGATGACCTGATCGGCGGTGACGTCGCGTTCGCCCTTTGGCTTGAGCGTGATGAACACGCGTCCGTTGTTCTCGGTGACCGTCGGCCCGCCCGGCCCGATGTAACCGACCACGTCGGAGACGGCCGGGTCCCGGCCCGCGATGCCGAGGATCGCCTGCTGCCGCTGCTTCATGCCGTCGGGCGAGACGTCCTCGGCCGCCTCGCTGATGCCGATGATCAGGCCGGTATCCTGCTGGGGGAAAAACCCCTTGGGGATCGCGACGAACAACCCCACCGTGGCCGCCACCGTCGCGATCATGACGCCGAGGGTGATCCGGCGATGCTTCAACGCGCGTGTAAGGCCGCCATCGTAGCGGGCGACGAGCCAATCGAGGGCGCGTTCCAGGACGCGGGAAACCCGGCCGGGGTTGCCCTCGCCGGCGGCGGGCAACAGCTTCGCACACATCATCGGCGTCAAGGTCAACGAGACCACGACGGAGACGAGGATCGAGATCGCCACTGTCGCGGCGAACTCACGGAACAGCAACCCGACGACGCCGCTCATCAGGAACAGCGGGATGAAGACGGCGACGAGGGAGATCGAGATGGACACGATGGTGAAGCCGATCTCGCCGGCTCCGGCCAGTGCTGCCTGTAACGGGGTCTTTCCGTCCTCGATGTGCCTGACGATGTTCTCGACCATGACGATGGCATCGTCGACGACAAACCCGATGGCGATGGAGAGTGCCATGAGCGAGAGATTGTCGAGGCTGTAGCCCAGCACGTACATCACCGCGAAAGTGCCGATGAGCGAGATCGGCACGGAGACGGCGGGGATCACGGTCGCCCAGAGCTTGCGCAGGAAGAGCGCGATGACGCCGACCACCAGGGCGATTGTCAGCAGCAACGTGGTGCGCACGTCGGCGACGCTGGCCGCGATCGTCTGCGTCCGGTCGGAGGCGACCTCTAAATGGATACCCGGCGGCAGGGAGGCGCGCAGCTGCGGCAGCGCCTTGCGTATCGCCGCGACGGTCGACATGACGTTGGCGCCCGGCTCGCGCTGCACGGCGAGGATGACGGCGCGCCTTTCCCCCAGGAAGCCCGCAAGCGTCGTATCGTGTGGCGCCTTGATCGCCTGACCGATGTCGCGAACGCGGATCGGCGCGCCATCGCGATCGGCGACGACGACGTCGTCGAACCCGGCGGCGGTCATGAGCTGGTCATTCGACTGCAGGGAGACCGCCTGCTGGCCACCGTAGAGCTGCCCTTTCGGCTGTAGCACGGTGATGGCGGCCAGGGCCTTGCGGACGGTCTCGAAATCCAACGATTCGGCGGCGAGCTGGGCCGGATTGACCTGCACCCGGATGGCGGGCTGCTGCAATCCACCGATGCCGACGGTGCCGACGCCTGGAACCTGGGACAGCTTCTGCACGAGGATAGAATACGCGTAATCGCTCACCGTCATGATCGGCAGGGTGTCGGAGGTGAGGGCGATGAGCAGGATCGGCGTGTCGGCCGGATTGGTCTTGCGGTAGGTCGGCGGATTGAGGAGCGCTGCCGGGAGCTGACCCTGCGTCGCATTGATGGCCGACTGAACGTCGGTCGAGGCCGAGTCCACGGTACGGCTGCGGTCGAACGACAGGGTGATCTGCGTGAAACCCGTGCCGCTGCTAGACGTCATCTGACGCAGGCCGGGGATCTGCCCGAACTGCCGTTCGAGCTGGGTCGCCACCGACGAGGCGACGGTCTGAGGGTCCGCGCCCGGTAACTGGGCCGTGACCTGGAAGGTCGGCGCGTCGATGTCCGGAAGCGCCGCCACGGGGAGCAGCGTGTAGCTGATCGCCCCGAGCACGACGATGGCGACCATCAGCAGCGCGGTCGCGATGGGGCGCGTGATGAAGCCGGCGGAGATGTTCATGGCAGCATCCCGGCGCTGGCGGTCGTCGTATCGGCGACCTTCGCCGGGCTCTCGGCTACGACGGTGACCCCGGGGGTCAGGCGATACTGGCCTTGTGCCACCACCGTTTCGCCCGCCTTCAGCCCTTCCGAGACGAGGGCGACGCCGCGCACGCGCTGGGAGACCTCGACCAGGCGCGGTGAAACCGTCTGGTCGGGGCCGACCACGAAGACGAATTGACCGGTGTCGTTCCGCTGAATGGCGTTGGTGGGTACCGTGAGCGCTGCCTTGACGATGGAGAGCGTCACCTGCGCGTTGACGAAGGCGCCGGGCCAGAGTTGCCGGCCGGAGTTCGGGAACGTGGCCTTCAGCCTGACCGTCCCGGAATTCGCCGCCGCCTCGTTGTCGACGAGCAGCAAGGTGCCGGTGTCGAGTTGTCTCGTTCCGGCTTGGTCGTAGACGGTGACGGAGACGCGACCGCGGTCGAGGGCGGCTTGGACGGCGCCGATGTCGTGGGTAGGAAGCGTGAAGACCACGCTGATCGGCTGCACCTGCGTCAGGACGACGATCCCACCGGGATCGGTCGGATGGACCACATTGCCGATGTCGATGAGGCGCAGGCCGGTGACCCCGTCGAAGGGGGCCCGCAACGTGGCGAAGTCGAGTTCCGTCGCGGCGGCGTCGATGGCGGCCTGATCGGCCTGCTGCGTGCTCTCCGTCTGGGCTACCCCCGCCTGCTCGCCTGTCACCTGCCGGTCCGTGGCATAACCCCTCCTGAGCAAGGGTTCGTCCCGCTGGAGGTTCGTCTGCTGGTTCGCCAACAGGGCTTGGTCGTGCGCGCGCTGCGCCTTGGCTTGATCGAGCTTGGCCTGATAGATCCGGGGGTCGATCCGCGCCAGGACGTCGCCGCGCTTGACCGCCTTTCCCTCCGTAAAGTCGACGGCTTCCAGCAGTCCCGTCACCTGGCTGCGGATCACGGCCTTGTTCAGCGCCTGGACCGTCCCGAGTCCGGTGAGGGCGATGGCCACGTCCTCCTGCGTCACGGCGGCCGTGACGACGGGAACGGAGGGCTCTGCCTCGGTCCGGGCGGGAATCGCCCTCGGTGACAGGGCCACATAGCCCGCAAGGACAGCGCCAACGCCGACAAGCAACGCGACGAGGATCCATAGCCGTCCGGAGCGGCCCGAAGCTGCGCTTGGCTGACCCTGTGCGTCAGGTATGATTGGGGTCATCGGTTCCTCAGCCTAGGCACGGGCGTGTTCCGCGTTGGAACGGGAGGTGGGTGGCATCCGGAACGGGCGTGACGAATGCCCCCATCGATCCGGCCGCATCGACGTCGGCCGGATCGCGAAGTTTGGGACGGATCACCGGACTTCGCGCCCATCACATCCAGACAAAGCGCGACCTTCAGAGGGGCATGACCCCGGCATTGGTCTGCGGAAACCTCGCGATCATGTCCGCGGGCAGGTTGAGATGGGCCGAGACCATTTGCGGAGGCGTGTGAGTGATCCAGTCGGACAGGGAGAAGTCTTGGTATTCGGCGGTCCTGAACACCTCCAGGAACACCAGATCGTCCGCGCCGACGTTCTTAATGTAATGACCCAGATTCCGCTTGATGTAGCCGATGTCACCGGGATTGAAGTTCGTGGTGACCGCCTTCGGTCCCGTCTGGAACACCGTCATCTGACCGGTGCCCTTGATATAATACTGCCACTCGTCCGCGTTCGGATGCCAGTGCATCTCGCGCATTCCACCCGGCTTCACGGTCACGAGTGCGGCGGCTACGGTCGTCGACACCTTGAAATTATGGCTGTCGGCGATTTGAACTTTGCCGCCTTTGGTTTCCTTCGTGATCGGCCCACGCGTCAACGAGAAGACGAAGGGGTTGGGCGGCGGACCCGCCGGGCTCGCAACCGCAGCCTGGTCGGCTGCGAGCGAGCCTGGGAGCTGGCTTTGGAAGATGTAGGTATCGTTCAGGGGAATATTCTTGAACGCCTCTGCCGGCACGCCGAAGTTGAGCGATAGAATTTCGGGAGGCGTGTGCGCCATCCACTCGTTCAGGAGAAGCGTATCGTACTCGGACTGGTGCCCCTCGTCGAAGCAGAGGACGAACTGTGCCCCATCCGGCTCCAATCCTTGGAGCGAATGCGGATAGCCGGCCGGGAAGTACCAAAGGTCTCCCTCCTTGACGTCGGCCACGTAGGCTCTGCCTTGGGGATCGAGCACCGTGATGCGGCAGTTGCCATAGGTCATGAACGCCCACTCGGCTGCCTGGTGCCAATGCATCTCCCGGATGCCGCCTGCGGCCAGACGCATGTCGACGCCGGCGATGGTCGTCGAGATCGGGAAGCTTTCCTGCGTGACCTGCCGGGCCCAGCCACCATTATGGATGCGCCGCTGGGCGTTGTTGAACGAGGCCCAGAACTGGGGGAGAGCCCCGACATCGGTTGCGGGTGGTGAGACGGAGGTCGGGAATTGTCCTGACAGTATTGGGTTCTGCGGGCCGGGGATCGTCAGGCCGCGCGGATTGTCCTGCGTGTTGATCGCGCCCTGGGGAGGTTCGTCCGGATTTCCGAACGTGGCGGCCGAGCTCGCGGACATGGCGGCCGCCATACCGGAGACTGTACTCGCGAGCAGAACAAGTCGCCTCGTGATGTCGTCCATTGTCAGTCCCCCTTCATCTCAACAAACCGCGAAACCTCTGAGCGAATTGTCTGGTTCCGCAACGCGCCATGAGGAATTCTTGCTTGGCCGATGCTCAATGTTGAATTGCAGCCATCGGAATGATCAGCGATGCAATGCTAATCTGGTTGTCGGTGGCTTTGAATTCATACGCAGGTATTTATTATATACCTTCGTATAGTAGGCACTTTGCGATGCGCGCTCGATGTCTGAGTGCGTCCGGGGCGATTCGCGCGCCGGCTCGTCTTCAGGAGCCCGGCGCATGAAGCGCTCTTACCATTGGGCCATTGCCGCCCTGATCGCGGCGTTGCCCCTCGCCCCTCGACATGCGGTTGCGGACGAGCAGATCGCGACGATCAGGCCGTCCCATGGGTTCGTATTCCGCGTGCTCGTGGACACGCCCGATAAGCCGCGCGGCGCAATCGTCATGCTACCCGGCGGCGACGGCGACGTTGGCATCGCGCGCGACGGCGGCCTGAGGCACGGCAACAACTTCGTCGTTCGGACGCGGGCCTTATGGCTGGCACGGGGATACGTCGTTCTGATCCCCGACACGATGTCCCACGCGTCGCTTCGTGGTGCTCGAAGCACCCTTTCCTACGGGTTGTTTGTAGCGGATCTGGTGAGGCTGGCTCACGCGCAATCCCCGGGCCCGGTCTTTCTCCTCGGGACCAGCCAGGGTTCCATTGCCGCGATGAACGGCGCGAGCCGCCTGGGTCCGGATCAGATCGCCGGCGTCATAATGACGGAGTCCGTATCCCGCATGGGTAAATCCGGAGAGACCGTGTTCGATGCCTCGCCTGACCGCGTGCATGTCCCCGCGTTGATCGTTGCCAATGAACGCGATGCCTGCGCGGTGAGCCCCCCTGCGGACGCTGACCTGATCGCTTCCGCTCTCTCTGCTTCGCCGGCGGTGACGGTGCTCCATGTCAGGGGCGGCGCTTCATGCGCTAGACCGTGCGGCTCCCTCTCGCCGCATGGATACCTCGGAATGGAATCCGATCTAGTCGCAGACATCGTGGGATGGATGGAGACTGCCACCCGCCGGTGACCGGATCGACGTCCGCTGAAAGCCCCCCCTTGTCGCCGGTCTTTGCTCGCGGTCGCACCGCCATCGCGTGGATGGTCTTCCGTCTCGAGCCGTTCAGGGCGATCACCGCACGATATGACCGGCTCGTCTGCCACCATCGCACTCGCGTTTGCCTCGCATCTGCCGTCACCCCCGACCTTCGGCGACTCTTGGGCATAACGGAAGCCTGACGCGCTGCGAGTCGCATCCGCCAAAGAATGCAATTCGTGGCGGAAATTTCGGCGAGCGCTATCATTCGTCATCCTAAACTTAGGTATGAAAATCGATATCATTGGATGATCGCCGCGCCATAAGGTGTGTATTCCAGTATTTGTCGCGGGTTGATATTTCATGTTCATCGCAGAAACGCAGTTTCGTCTCCATCCTGCGAACAGGAGATTATCATGACCAAGAAATTACTCACCACTCTCGCACTCGTCTTCGGCATGGCTTCTCCCGCCTTCGCAGACGGGGCCCGGACCATCCATGTCTGGGGTGCCAACGTCGAAAGCCCGGACCAGTCTTCGCGGCAGGACATGGCTCCCGCCGACGGCGCTCACCAGAATGGCCCGTCGCTTCGCTGGGCGAACATGCGCGCCGCCGCCCGGATTCCGGCAACGACCTCGGATCTTCCTCTCTACGCAGGCGACGAAGACGGCGGCAACGCGAGGGACCCTGCTCTGCCCTCCGACGAGCGCGGTAGGGGCCAGGAGACCGGCGGTCCTGCCCGAGAGCTGATCCCGAATTGACCTGTTGCCCAATCGTGGAGCACCGATCTTATCCAAGCTCTGTGCTCTACGAACATTGTTGGCGAGGTCTGCATCTTACCGCTGTTGAACTAGTAGGGTTAAAGTTAGGCGTCAGCCCGCAATTTCTCGCGTACATACCGGCGACGCGACTGGTTCGGGCGTTCAGCGCAGTGGACCCATCCTGTTCAATCTAGAACGTCGACGTCCCATCGACCTGCTGCCAGACCGTTCGGCTTCGAAGTTGCTGGCACGGCTCCGGCGTGACTCATACCCTGCGCCGCAATGCGGTGGCTTTGACCGGCCTCACTGTGCGTCCGGTCGCCGTCCCTCACCGTAACTCTGGAGGCTATGCCATGATCGACCGTCGTAAGTTCTCGACCCTGCTCGCCGCAGCGGCTGTGACATCCGCTGCCCCCGGCGCCGCTCGCGCGCAGGAGCGTCCGGTCGCCAAGAACGTGCTGCTGGTGCACGGGCTATTCGCCGACGGGTCGTGCTGGGCCGAGGTCATCGCACGCCTACAGGCCGCAGGTCTTAACGCCACGGCGGTCCAGAACCCTCTCACGACCTTGGAGGACGCCGTTGCGTCGGCGAAACGCGTCCTCGCACGGCAGGACGGCCCAACCGTACTAGTCGGCCACTCGTTTTCTGGAATGATCGTCACCGAGCTCGGCGTCGATCCGAAAGTCTCCGCCTTGGTCTACGTCGCCGCGCGGGCACCCGACGCCGGAGAGGACTACGCCGCGTTGGCCAAAACCTATCCAACGTCCCCAGCTAGTGCCGGCATCGTCTTCGATGGCGACGAGGGACGACTCGGCGAGGAAGCCTTCCTGCGCGACTTCGCCGGCGACCTGCCGGAAGCCCGGGCAAGGGTTCTCTATGCCGTCCAGCAGCCTTTCCAGAAGGCCCTGCTGACCGGCAGGACGACCGTCGCGGCTTGGCGGACGAAGCCCAGCTACTACGCCGTCTCGACAGAGGACCGGACGATCAATCCAGACTTGGAGCGATACATGGCCAAGCGTATGGGCGCAAAGACCATCGAAGTGAAGGCCAGTCACCTCGCCCTGATATCGCAGCCCGTCCGTATCGCCGATTTAATCGTGGAAGCCACGGGAAGAGCTTGAGAGCCTGTCCGATAATGTCCGGCAAGGGTTGAGCGGCCGGGATGGCGGTATTTCCAGACGGGTGCTGAAGCCTGACCTGGAAGTGGCATGTGGACCCCGACCACTCGCCGGCTCGGAGGAAATCGGAGCGGCATCGCTGGTGCCAGGCACCTTGCACGACCGGCCAGTGCAGCGGTGAGGGGCATCAAGGCAGGCGGGCAGTTTGCGATCTAGCTCCGGTGATCTAGGGCCTCCTGGCATCAGTTATGTCGAGCCGAGCGGTTGCTCGGGGACTAATCCGCCGTGAAATCCCGATCACACAAGGGAAATTAGTGTGGCGCGGCTCCCAGATCGCATCCACGCTCGCCCGAATATTGGCCTGAACTAAAGCTTGCACATGACACGAGACACTATCACCTTCGAGACGAGCATCGTCTACGTACTTACGACCCCCTCAATGCCCGGCCTCGTAAAGATTGGCTGGACCTCACGAACCGCTCAAGCACGCGCTGCAGAGCTTCATACAACGGGCGTCCCTGAGCCCTTTGAGATTGAAGTCGCCTATCGCGTGCCTAATGGCTCTACGGTCGAGCGAGCCCTTCATGAAGTCTTCAAGCCTTACAGGCGACGCGAGGACAGGGAGTTCTTCGAAATCGAGCCTTACCAAGTCGAAGCCATATTGCACCTGCTTGGCACCGAAGCGGGTGCTGAGGACGTTACTGTAGAGGTGGATGACAATCCTGGGCTGATCCCAAACGAGATCATCCAGCGGCGCTCAAGGCGCCCACGCGCTGATTTCCTGCGGATGGGCATCCCAGTAGGCGATGAAATAACTTGTGTGCGGTACGGGGCAGTTGCCCGGATTGCAGGACGCCGCACGGTGATATTCGAGGGTAAAGAAGTTTCCCTGTCTGCCGCTTCTGCCCAAATTATGCCACATGCAATGGCTCATAACTTCTATCGATAATTGCAATACCAAGACCAAACACTATTTTACTTTTACGAACGCACCTAGAAATTGAGATAAATCAGTTTTTTGATTCCAATGACAGCTTTCGAACGTGTGCTTGAATTTTATTTCACCCATTTTTACTTTACTTTGTGGTCGAAAAGCTGGTAAAACCATCTTGAAACACGATGGTTTAACAATGCATTTTCATTAGATCTTGAGTATTATGCCCGCAGTGGACCGGCCTGGACCTTTCCGCAATCGTCAAACTTGTCTAACAGCGCGCCCGAACAGCCCGCGGCCCGATTGCATGTCCCGTCGCCCCGCGGCACCTGCCCCGGGGCGTTTCTGTCTCCGGGCCTGAACGGCCCTTCTCTCCAACCACCTAACCGCCGCGCCGACCTTTACCCTGCTGCCTTTCGGTACGCGGGCTCGTCGTCGTGCTCGCTTTTCCAAGGAAATTCCCATCATGACGACGAACAAGCCTGCCTTTCAGGTGGCGGGACTGACCATACTCGAACAGGCTCCGACCTCTCTCGGAGCCAACCCGCGCAACGCCCGCACCCATTCAAAGACCCGCCCGCTCTACGGAGAGCAGAAGAACCTCATCGTGTGGAGCAAGACCAACCCGAGGCAGGGGTCCTTGTACCGCTCGCAGCACGAGCTAATCGCGCTCTACAAGGTCGGCACGGCCAGCCACACCAACAACGTCGAGCTCGGCCGGCACGGGCGCAACCGCTCGAACGTGTGGACCTATTAGGGGGTCAATACCTTCAAGGGCGCAGGCGATCTGGCGCTGCATCCGACGGTGAAGCCGGTGGCCCTGGTCGTCGATGCGATCAAGGACGTCACGCGTCGTGGCGCAATCATCCTCGATCCGTTCTCGGGCAGCGGCACGACCCTCCTGGCGGCGGAGAAGACGGGGAGGGCGGCTCGGGTGCTGGAGCTCGACCCGGTCTATGTCGATGTCGCCGTTCGGCGCTAGCAGGCGTTCACGGGCCGTGACGCCATCCTCGACGGTACCGACGAGACCTGGGACGGGGTTCGATCGGCCCGTACCGCCCTTGCACTGATCGAGGAGGCTGCGTGATGGCTGACGCTGCGAACACCACGATGACCAACCTGACCGTCGTTGATTGCCACACGCAAGAGGCGCTCTCGCTCACACCGAGAGCCAACTTCCGTGCTTTCCAAGTGACCGAGACGCTCAACGCCTTGGTTCGGCTGCAAGGTTGAGCAAAAAGCCTACGGGTGGATAGTGGACCGGAGTTCGCCGGCCGCATGCTCGACCAGCAGGCTTACCTGAACGGGGTCGAGATCGAATTGATCGCCCTGCGCCCGCCTTCGGCGCTCCCGGCCAGGAAAGCCGACCGACAAAGCCTATGTCGTATCGTTCAACGGCCACTGGTGCGCGGAATGCGTGAACGCCTCGTGGTTCCAGTCGCCGGCCGAAGCCCGCGAGCGCATCGAGGAATGGAAGTCCCGCTACAACGGAGATAGACCCCACACGGCCCTGGGTGGCTTAAAGCCCCGAGCATTCGCCGACCAAGCTGTCATAGCCCGAAACTTTCATAGGACGTGGACCATAAACAGAGTCGAATCCATCCTACCGGCGATGCACTAACGTCGAAGCTGGGCCACCGAATTGGGGCGGCTCATGGGGAACAGGCCATGTCTCATGCTGCTGCCTGCTTTCTCGAGACGTAGGCGAACTGGAGAGCATCTGACGCTGAAAGTGGTTTGCTCATCAGGTAGCCCTGAGCATGTGTACAGCCTTCCCGACGAACATGGGCAAGCTGTATCTCGTCCTCGATACCCTCCGCGGTGATGCTCGCGCCAAGCCGTTCAGCCAGACCTACGATGGCGCGTACGATTGCAGCCGTATCGGGATCGCCGATTTCACTGATGAACGATCGGTCGATTTTGATCTTGTCGAATGGGAAACGCCGAAGGTAGTTTAACGACGAGAAGCCGGTGCCGAAATCGTCGAGGGCTATATGCACTCCAAGCCCATGTAGCCGATGCAGGCAACTGATCGCGCTCTCTGCGTCACCCATCAGCACACTCTCGGTGATCTCTAGTTCGAGACGATGCGGCGGGAGACCGGATGCCGATAGCGCCGCCACAACGGCATGTTCCAAACCCGGCTCGGCGAATTGCAAAGCGGAGACGTTCACAGCGACCATAAGGTCGCCCGGCCATTTCGCAGCTTCATGACAAGCTTCTTTCAGCGCCCAGGCACCTAGCTGTACGATCAAGCCAATCTCTTCAGCCAACGGAATAAATTCGGCAGGCGGCACGAAGCCTCGATCGGGCGTCCGCCAGCGCATAAGCGCTTCAAAGCCGCTGGTCGCATTGGTTTCAAGGTTCAAAGTCGGCTGATAAAACAACTCAAACTCACCCAATCGAACGGCTTCGCGCACATCCATTTCGAGGGCATTGCGCGCTGCCATCGCCACGTCCATCTCAGGTTCGTAGTAGCGGTATGTGCTTCGCCCGGCGGCCTTCGCGCGGTAAAGCGCGATGTCAGCATTCTTGAGTAACTGCTCTGGATCGCCGCCGTCTTGTGGTCCGACCGCAATGCCAATGCTGATACCGACGCTGACTGTGCGGCCATCGAGATCGAAGGGCAGCTTCACCGCATCTATCACGTGCTGCGCCGTGGTACTGGCATTTTGCGGGCGGTCGAGGCCTCTCAGTACGATCGCGAACTCGTCGCCGCCAAGTCTAGCAACAGTATCTCCCTCGCGGATGGCCGCCTGTAGTCTCTCGGCAACCTTTCGGAGGAGGCTGTCACCTGCCGGATGACCCATACTATCGTTCACCGACTTGAATCGATCGAGATCGCAGGCCAGCACCGCGAAGACATGCCCGCGTCGTTCGGCGCTCACCATTTCGCGGTCAAGGCGATCGCGAAACAAGGTGCGGTTGGGCAATCCGGTAAGCGCATCGTGCAATGCCAAATACTCGATCTGCAGTTCGGCCCGCTTGCGCGCTGCGATATCGATATGTATGCCAACGATTCGCTGCGGCTCCCCTGCTGGATTGCGCGTAACAATCTTGCCGCGTGACAAAAACCAGGTGTAGGCACCGCTCTTGGTGCGCATGCGTTGCTCGCATTCGTAGACCGCGCTTCTACTTTCGATATGATCTCTCAGTGACCTGCGAGACTTTTCCACGTCATCAGGGTGGGTGAGTTGCATCCAAGAGCGCGCATGGCCCTCGATCTCTCCCGGATCGTAGCCGAGCATGGTCTGCCAACGATCTGAGAACCAAACCTTTCCCGTTGTGAAGTCCCAATCCCAGAGACCGTCGCTACCACTATCGAGCGCCAGCGCTAGGCGTTCTTCACTGATCCGCAAAGCCGTTTCTGCCAACATTCGGTCGCTGACATCTCGCAGTGAGGCTACATAGCCGGTCGGATCGGCATTATCTCCTGATCGGGTGACCTTAAAGGACGCTTCGATCCACACCCAGCGCCCGTCCTTGTGACGATAACGCTGCCTCGTTATCGCACCGTCGATCCGACCCTGGATCAGGTCGGTAAGCACCCGCTGATAGGCTGGACGATCATCGGGGTGGACGGTGTCGAGAGGCTGAGTTCCAATCAGTTCGTCAGGACTAACACCGAAAACTTGAAAGGAGGCAGGCGACACATATCGGCGAGTTGTGTCTAGATCAGACCGGATGATCACGTCGGTCGTGTTCTCTGCGAGCAGCCGATAGGCGGCCTCGCTGGTACGCAATGCCCGATTGGCTCGGCGCATCCGGTCGGCAAATAGTGCGAGCACGGCAAAGCCTAGGATCATTAGCATGAGCGCGGCAATGCCGGTGGCGAGTGCGAGGCGGGGCAAGCCCGTTTCCAAATTGGGTCTTTCCCCATCAGGGGTGATCACAATCGCGCCCATCGCGGTAAAATGTAGCCCCGCAATCGCGGCAGTCAGAAGCGTTGCGGCCACAGCGTTAGGGTACTTCAATTCCCGATGTCTGAAGGCTACGAAAGCGGCGGCGGAAAGAAGACAACCTATCATTACCGAGGCGACCACAAGACTTCGGTCCCAGGCAAACGCCCCAGGAAACTGAATGCTCGCCATGCCGACATAATGCATGGTTGCTACGCCCAGCCCAAGAATAATCCCGGCGACTGCTGCCATGGTTGAATTGACAGCCCAACGTGCGAAGCTCAGTGCGATCACTGACGCCAGTATCGCTGCTATCAAAGACAACAACGTAAGGCGGGTATCGTAACCGACGACGACTCCAGGGTCATAACCGAGCATGCCGATGAAGTGCGTGCTCCATACTCCGGCTCCGGCAGAAAAGCTCGCTGCCAACAGCCACGCCCAAGGTTCCAGCTCCTGGCTTTTAAACGATTGGCGGGAAAGGCGAAGGGCGGTGTGACTTGACACCCAGCATACCATAGCGGCAAGCGGCAAGACCCAGCCGTCATGCTGCTCAGTTAGGCAGACAAGGGCGCGATACATTAACGAATACCTTGTGTCTTTATGTCCCTTACGTTGCCGTCAGGGAGTTTAACAAATCTGAATCTTCTTTCGGAAAAGTTGATGAGAGTCAGAGTTGTACAACGGACGGCTGTTTTTTTGGAACTCGTATTTCAGCTCTCGTACACGTTGACATTCAGCCGACCATTGCTTCCGGAAGGACCAGTTTGGCAATCCCCGCGGCCGGCCCCGAGGCGGCTCTGCGCTACTCGGCCGACGCGATCTTCTGGACGCGCTCACCCAGGAAGTACGATAGCAGATTGCAGTCACCAAGGATGGCCGCACGCTCCGGACAACCCAGATCGAGGCGCTTGCCCGGCACTCACCCGGAAGGCCATGCAGGGCGACATGAAGGCCGCCAAGCTTCTCTTCGATACCATCAAGGCTCTGGACCCGAAGACGGAGCCCGACGGCATGTCCCATGAGGAATGGCTGGACGTCCTGGACGATCAACCAAAGTATCCGCCCAGCATCGAGGTTCGGTTCGTCAGCCCAAGCGACGTCTCGTCGGAGCCCGTAGGTACCTGAGCGTCCTGTCCCGATCCGCAAAACTGCATGCAGCCGGGGAGCCTCACAGCTCTCCGGCTTTTTTCCGTTTGCCCCCGTGCCGATCCTTGTTCGGGCCGATCGGATTGCCTGTTTCGACGAAACGCATCCCTGTTCAACTGGGACCAACTCCCTGTTCCGCAGCACACGGAATTGCCATTTAAGTCATTGCATTCGCTGCGGTATTGCTGGTCAAAACCGAGATTAGGAGCTGCATCACCCCGTTTTCCCTGTTGTTTTCCCTGTTAGCAGGGAAACGGCGCCAGAGAATGGTTTGGACTGGTCGCGTGCCCCACCATACTTTGCCCTCTGTAGTCTCGTCCCTAGAGCCGTTCCCATTCATGTTGGGTCGAAGGCATCGTATCCGGCGGCAGCGACGTAGTTTCGGCATTCGCGAGGATGGAAGGCTTTGAAGGCGTTTCGGATCGCGCGCCGTAGGTCTGGGACTGTGCGCGCGGCGGCCGTTCGCAGGAGCGCTTTCAGCTTGGCAAAGGCTTGCTCAATCGGATTGAAGTCCGGGCTGTAGGCCGGGAGATAGAGGAGGCGGGCACCCGCCGCCTCGATGGTCTCCCTCACCCCAGCCACCTTGTGGACGCTCAGGTTGTCGAGGATGACCGTGTCGCCACGCTTCAGCACGGGGACCAGCGTGTCGGAGACGTAAGTCAGGAAGCGCTCGCCGCTCGTCGCTCCGTCGAACAAGGTGGTGGCGACGAGGCCGCTCGTGCGTAGGGCGGCGGTGACGGTGATGGTCTTGTAGTGCCCGTGCGGAGCGGAGATGCGGCAGCGCTCGCCCCGTAGGGATCGGCCATAGGGCCTCACCATGTTGGTGGCGGCTGCCGTCTCGTCGATGAAGACGAGGCTGTCCGGATCGAGATCGAGCTGGCCGTCGAGCCACGCGGTCCGGGCCGCCCTCACGTTCTCGCGCTGTTGCTCGTCTGCGTGAAGAGCCCCTTTTTACGGGTGATGCCGTGGCGACCGAAGAACCGCCACAACCCGCTCGTGCTGGTTCGGACACCCCGCTCGGCCAGCGTGTCGCGCAACTCCCGGAGGAAGATCTGCGGATGCGCGCGGCAGATCTCCAGGATCGTCTCGGCATGGGCTTCGATGGCAGGCGGGGACCCGTCGCCGCCCGCGGGCTTGGGCGCGATCTCGCCCTCGTCGCGGAAGCGCGCGTGCCAACGGATCGCGCTGGCCTTCCCGACACCGAAGCGCTCGGCCGCCTGCCGCCGCGACGATCCCGCTTCAACCGCTTCGATGACACGCTCGCGCAGATCCACTGACAGAGCTGACGGCATGGTGCTCTCCTTCGAAAGCAAACCATCGAATCAGAATGCGCCCGTCACCGCTACCCCCGACTCAATCCAGAAGGGAACGGCTCTAGAGGCTGTTACGAACCGGGTGCCAGTTGAGCGGCCTGTTTGAGCATGAGGGAGACGAAGGCGACGATGTGGAGATCGGCGAGTGTGCTGGGATAGCGCTCGTCATTCTTGACGAGGCGGCGGAAGCGCGTCGCCCAGGCGAAGGAACGCTCCACGACCCAGCGGCGCGGCAGCAGGACGAAGCCGCGCTTGGCCTCCGGGAGTTTGACGACTTCCAGTTCGATGCCGTGTTCGCGAGCGGCCTTGGCCGGCTTTTCCCCGATGTAGCCCTGGTCGACTTAAGCCAGATCGACGCTGTCCCCGGTGGCGGCCTGCACGGCTTGCGCCAGATGCCCGACCTGGGCCCGGTCGTCGGCATCGGCGGGGGTGATGTGCAGGGCCAGAAGATGGCCGAGGGTGTCGACGGCCAGATGGACCTTCGAGCCCTTCTTGCGCTTGGCTCCATCGTAGCCGGCCCACTCGCCGCTCTCGGGCGTCGAACGCAAGGTTCGGCTGTCGAGGATGGCCGTGCTCGGCTGAAGCGAACGCCCGGAAGCCAGGCGCAGCAGCGCCCGCAGATCGTCGGCGAGTTGCTCGAAGCAGCCTGCAGCCAGCCAGCGCTGCGCCTGCTGGTAGACGGCTTCCCAGGGCGGGAGGTCGTGGGGCATCCACCGCCAGGGTGCCCCCGTCTTCACCACGTAGCGCAGTCCGTTGAACGCCTCGCGAAGCGAATGCTCGCACTGCCCCGCATCCTCGCGCAGCAGCGTCAGGTACGGCGCGACCAGCGCCCATTCATCATCGGAAACGTCGGACGGGTAGGCTTGGCGCGAAGAGGTCATGCCTCCTCATCTGGATTCCAGAACGCTCAGGTCTATAATAGCCTCTAGGTCGGCACACCAATACCAATTGCGGGCGGTCA
Source organism: Methylobacterium sp. 77 (assembly GCF_000372825.1). Taxonomy (NCBI): domain Bacteria; kingdom Pseudomonadati; phylum Pseudomonadota; class Alphaproteobacteria; order Hyphomicrobiales; family Methylobacteriaceae; genus Methylobacterium; species Methylobacterium sp. 77. The sequence continues at coordinate 781,472 of NZ_KB910516.1, forward strand.
ATGAATGGAAGCCACAAATTCGTAATTCATGTGAGTTTCAGATGGTTGTTGCGACATATCTGATTTGTGCTTCTCTTTTTGAAGGAGGGTGAGCGACAAAGTCAGGGATTCGCGACAAAGCGAGCGCGCCTGCTCCAGCCGGTGCTGGAACACCCTCTCTCCCTCGTTGGCCACGCGCTGCTCGTTGACGCTCTCCAGGTCCCGGCAGGCGTTGGATAGAGCCGAAAAACCAAGCATTCCGGCGGAAGTCATAAGGGTATGAGCCTCGAAGCGAAGCTGTTCGCGGTCCTCGATCGAGGCGCTGCTCCCGAGGAAGCTCCCGGCGAGCTCGTCTCCAAGGGCCTCTAGCAGACCGGCCAACCGCTCAGAGCTAATGACGGATGCCGTCTCGTCGTAGATCCGCTGATCCAGGAGACCGGAATGGTTACTCGCATCGGCCGTATCGGATCGTGATGTTCCAACTCCCCATGCCAGCCACTTGTCGATCAGCCGGTAGAGTTCCGCCCGCTTGAACGGCTTGCCGATATGGTCGTCCATCCCAGCCGCGCGGAAGGTCTGGATCTGGTCGGCCAGGACGTTGGCGGTCATGGCGATGATCGGCATCGTCGAGGCGGCGGTGCCGAGGGTTCGGATGCGCCGCGTCGCAGTCATGCCGTTCATGCCGGCCATCTGCACGTCCATCAGGACGATGTCGTAGCGGCTCTGCTCCACCGCCAGAATCGCGGCCTCGCCGTCGGCGACCACGTCGACAGTGTGGCCCCCGACCTCCAGGACGGCGCGCGCGAGTTCCTGGTTGATCACGTTGTCTTCGACAAGGAGCAGGTGGCCAGAGCGCCGTGCTGCCGGTGCATCCGTGGCTAGGGCAATGGTGCGCGCCACCGTGCCGCGCGGCAGCAGGACCGAGAACCAGAACGTCGCGCCGATGCCGGCCTCGGAGAGGACGCCGATCTCGCCGCCCATCAGGTCGACAAGTTGCTTGCAGATGGCCAGACCTAGGCCGGTACCGCCGAAATCACGCTCGATCGAACCATCGACCTGTGAGAAGCGCTTGAACAAGCGTTCCTGCTGGTCGCGCGCGATGCCGATGCCGGTATCGGATACGCTGAAACGTAGGCGCTCGCCGGCATCGGTGGTGCCCCCGTGCTGCACGTTCAAGGTGATGGAGCCCCGATGAGTGAACTTGATGGCGTTGTTTAGGAGGTTGAGCAACACCTGCCGTAGGCGTGACTCGTCGCCCACCAATGCTTTGGGCATTAACGGGTCGATCACGGCCCGGACTTCCAAGCCCTTCTGGTCCGCCGTGCCGCGAACGATCGAAAGGCTGTTGTAGATCAGGGCACGAGGATCGAAGGCTTGCCGGTCGAGCTCGATGGCGCCGGCCTCGACCTTGGAGAAGTCGAGGATGTCGTTGACGATCGTCAGCAGGGACGCGCTTGAAGTGCGCACCAACTCGGCCGGGCGTTGCAGGTCCTGCGGCAGGCGGCCGGAGGTGACCAGCAGGTCGGTGAAGCCGATGATGGCGTTGAGAGGCGTGCGGATCTCGTGGCTCATCGAAGCCAGGAACTCGGTCTTGGCCGCGCTCGCACGTTCGGCGGCGACCTTAGCGTCCGCCAGGGCCTCTCTTTGCACCCGGCGTTCTGACACGTCGCGGAATGTTGCGACGATCGTCGCTTCGTTCGGTTGGGCGTCCGGGATGCGACGGAACACCCCCTCGACCCAGATCCAACCCCGAGTCTTGTGCAGCGACCGGTATTCGCACGTGGCCTCTGCCTGGCTGTCAGCAAGGGGGCGAGTTGCGGTGAACAGGGACTCCAAGTCGTCCGGGTGGACATAATCGCGAAGCCGCATCGCGCCGAGCTCTTTGGGTGTGTAGCCCAAGAGGCGCTCAGAGGCGGGTGAGATGTAGGAGCGCCGGCCGTCATCGTGGCCAAGCATGATCAGTTCGCTGGTGTTCTCGGCCAGCAGGCGGAAGCGGTGCTCGCTTTCCCGAATGCGCTGCTCGGCCTCGACGCGCGGCGTGATGTTTCGGGTTGAAGCGACGCAGCCGACGGGCTGACCCATGCTGTCGTGAATCATCTGGTAGCTGACTTCGACCCAGACATAGGCGCCGTCCTTGCGCCGGTAGCGCTGGCGCATCAGCGCCTGGCTGCGCCGTCCGTCCGTGAGTTCCGCGAGGAGGGCGGCCACCCCATCCCGGTCGTCATGATGGACCATGTCGATGGGCTTCGTCCCGATCAACTCCTCGGGCTCGTAGCCGAGGATGTCTTTGCAGGCCGGTGAGACGTAGCGGCGGGTGGTGTCGAGGTCGACCTGGACGATCATATCGCTGGTGTGGTCGGCAAGCAGCCGGTAGCGCGCCTCGCTCTCGACCACGGCCCGTTCCGTTTGGCGCAGGTCGGTGACGTCCATGACGGTGCCGAACACCGCCGTGGTGGCGCCGACGGCATCCTGTTCGCACAGCCCCCGACTCACGACCTCGCGTAGGTCTCCGTCGCCGGTAATGATGCGGGCCGAGAAGGAGAAGCTCTGCCCGGTCTCCATCGCGTCCGCGACGCAGCGCGCGACCTCGTCCCGATCGTCGGGATGATAGACCGCAATCGCTGTGTCGAGGGAGGGCGGCCCACCCTCGGGCGAGCGGCCATGTATCCGGAACACTTCGTCCGACCAGTACAGGACGCGTCCGGGCACGCTGATGCGCCAGTGCCCGATATGCGCGATCTGGGCGGCGAGGCTGAGCAGGCGGTTGGCCTCATGCGTCTGGCTCACAGCCTGGCGAGCGACGGCTTCTTTCTCGGCCAAGGTCACGTTGGCCAGCGTCAGGGCCGCCCGCTGCTGGCCGCCGCGCTCCAGACCCCGCAGGAGGATGAGGAGGAAGGCCAAAAGCAGGACCGTCACGATGGCGCCTGCGATCCGCGCGCGCAGGCGCTCGTCGGCAAGCGGCGCCATGACCTCGTCGAGGGACTGACCGACGTTGACAATGAGCGGCAGCGACCCGACGGAGCGATAGCCGTAGATGCGGGTAACTTGGTCGTAGGGGCTCTTCATCTGGAACGAGCCCGAGGTGCTCTGCTGGAAGAGGTCGCTGGGCAGGCCGAGGGTACGGGTATTCATCTCGTACATGCCGACGACCTGCGGCGAGCGAGCCCGTATGAATCCGTCCTTGCCGATCAACGCAATGCTGCCCTTGGCCCCAAGGTCGAAGGCTTTGAATTGGCCGGCAAGGTAAGCAGGATCGATCGAAGTGACGATGACGCCCGCAAAGCGTCCGTCCGGATGGTTGAGGCGCCGCGCCGTCTGGATGAGATCGGCGCCGGTGAACCGACCCTTCATCGTCCGGTCGATGTAGAGGCCTTCATCGGGGTTCGCAGAAAGTGCCTGGAAGTACACTCGGTCGCGGACGTTGATGCGTGGCAGCTCGGGCGGCGGTGGCGTGCGCGAGGAGATCAGGTCTCCATGCTCGTCGAACAGCGAGATCTGATGCACGACGTGCTCCAGCGAGGTCGCGCGCTGGAGCCAGGCGTGAAAGTTGAAGGTCTCCGGGTCGCGAAAGTGATCCTCTGCGATGAAGCGCATGACCTGATCAATTCCGACGACGAGGCGCTCGACGTGCTGCTCGACGGCGATCGAAAGGTTCACGACGTCCCGTGCCGCCTGCTCCTGAACCGTCTGTTCGCGCAGACTCAGGTGCAAGGACAGGCCGATCCAAACAACGGCGATCGTCAGCAATCCTGCCGCGAACACGAGGATCTGGAGGGCGTCTGTCGCCGGTCGCGGCTTCGGGAACACGACACCGGATGGCCCCGGATGCAATTGGGTTGACATAGGGCCGTCCGCTTACGAGCCAGTGGGCACCCGTTCGTTCGCAGTCTGATTATGTCAGCCTGGAGGTTCGAGTGTTTTCACTGACTGAATCGTCTGTTGTGGGCGAAAGCCAATCACTTTTGCCGGGTTCATCAGCCAACCCTTAAGTGTTGCAAGAAGGAAACAGACCCGCTCTCAGTGTGGATGTGGCCTGACCATCAGATGCGGTGCATGAAACTGCGGAATCTATAGTTCATGCGCACAACGCATGAGTTCATTCGTCCGTTAGGGCACACCCCAGAGGACTTCCAGAAACTGTCCAAAAATCTGTCCGCTAGGGTTGCCTTCGCCTTGTGAACACGGCCCTTGTGGACATGAAGCCAGCCCTTTCAGACCGTTTTTGACGCTCGCGTCTCCACCGATGAGCAGACCTCCGCGCACCAGGGTCCGCACCGGGAAGCAGGGTTCCGTAGCGGCATTCCCGGCGCATTGGGCACCGAACGATGTGGAGATCGACCTCTCCGATCTGTTCCGGAGAGCCTATCGGGGCGGCACCTTCATCGCGTTCCACGGCTCTTGGATCGATGCGCTCGCGGCCTATGTCCGGGCCATCGGTCACCAGAAGCTCTGAACGTGGCAGAGGGGCCGGCGGTGCCGCTGCGCCGGCTTTCCGATGGCTTCGATCGGGAGGGGGTGCGGATGCACACGTCCTCTCGGGCACCATCGGACACTCTTGGGCAACGCGGACGCGACCGCTTTCGTTGATGTCCTGCGAGACCCTTCGGGATCGGTCATCACAGACGCGACGCTTGCGCGTCGCCATGCAAGGACATCCAATGAGCTTACAAGGCCAAGCTATCGCCGATATCTGGGACCAAACCTTCAACAGGGGCGACACCGCCGCGTTGGGAAGACTCTATAGCCGCGACGGCAAGGTGATCCCCGCCGGCGGCACGTCCGTGCAGGGCCCGGAGGGCATCGCCGCCTTCTTCGCCGATCTGCAGTCCAAGGGGTTCAAGGACCATAAGATTACGGTCGAGGACACCACTCAGAAGGGTGAGACCCTCATCCTGACGGGACGCTGGCAGTTGAACGGTCCGGGTGAAAGTGGAGACACGCAGAGCTACGGCGGCAACTGGGTCAACGTCCTGGAACGCCAGGGCGATGATTGGCGCACCTTGCTTCACACCTGGAACTGAACGTTCTCGGAAACCGGTTTGCCGGGCTGCATCTGCGGCCCGGCGCTCGTCACCCGATCGGTTGCTTTTCCGGCCCCACCACGATCGGCGATAGCGGTTGGTGGCCTCGAACAACCACGAAACCGCTTTTCTCTACACTCACTAGACGACCGGTCTAATTTTGGTTATGTTGCCGTCATGAGCGTTGCCCGCGATACCATCGACGTCCGGCAGAACATCCTCGCCGCTGCCCAGCGCATCATGGCGGCGAAGGGCTTCTCGGCCGTCGGGCTCAACGAGATCCTCGTCTCCGCCAGGGTGCCGAAGGGCTCGTTCTACCACTACTTCGGTTCGAAGGAGGCGTTCGGCGAAGCGCTGCTGGCGGGCTACTTTCAAGACTATCTCATGGATCTCGATGCGACCCTTGGAGAGCCCGGCCTCAGCCATGCCGAGCGACTGATGAACTACTGGCGCCGGTGGCAGGAGAGCCAGGGTAACCTCGACTGCCAAGGCAAGTGCCTTGCAATCAAGCTCGCAGCGGAAGTCTCCGATCTGTCTGAGGCCATGCGCCTCGCGCTCAAGACTGGGACGACCGGCATCATCGAACGGTTGTCGCATGCCATCGAGGCTGGCGTCGCCGAGGGGTCAGTCGTGATTGAAGACAAACCGCACGCGACAGCCGAGACGCTCTATCACCTCTGGATGGGCGCGAGCCTGATGGCGAAGATCCTTCGCACGCCGGCACCATTCGACACTGCAACAGCGACCACGCGGCGCATTCTGAGCGTTCCCGCACACTGAAGTTGGTTCCGACAGCAAGGCCCGAACCACGCCGTGGCGAATTTATAGACGACTGGTCTACTGTAAGCGGTCAATCCAGTCGTTGTCACTCACGACCGCACAATGGAAAAGTACCCGACATGAACATCCTGATCGTCCTCACCTCGCACGACGAGCTCGGCAGCACCGGCCGCAAGACCGGATTCTGGCTGGAGGAGTTGGCCGCGCCCTACTACGTGTTCCGGGACGCGGGTGCCGACCTCGTGCTGGCCTCACCCAAGGGAGGCGAGCCGCCGCTCGACCCGAAGAGCAACGAGCCTGGATTCCAGACCGACGCCACACGACGCTTCGAAGCTGATGCGGATGCGAAGGCAGCCCTCGCCAGCACCGTGCGTCTCGACGGGGTCTCGCAGGACGGGTTCGATGCGGTGTTCTATCCCGGTGGTCATGGCCCCTTGTGGGATCTTGCCGAGGATCCGAACTCCCGTCGGCTGATTGAAACGACGGTCAGGGCCGGCAAGCCGATCGCGCTCGTCTGTCACGCCCCAGGCGTGCTGCGACATGTCACGACCGAAGACGGCGCCCCTCTCGTCCGCGATAGGAAGGTGACGGGCTTCACGAATTCGGAGGAAGACGCCGTGCAGCTCACAACCATCGTGCCGTTCCTGGTCGAGGACGAGCTGACGCGTCTCGGCGGTCACTTCAGCAAGATCGCCGACTGGCAACCCTATGTGGTGGAAGACGGTCTCCTGATCACCGGGCAGAACCCAGCATCCTCGGGCCCGGCGGCTCAGGCCCTCCTCGACCGTCTAAAGAAGCGCGCCTGATCCGCGTCTCATCTTCAGTCCAGCGTCGATCCGGAGGTGGAGCCGCGCTCCCACCTTCGAATCTTCGCGGATACCATCCATGATCTCATGAAGATCGCAGTGCCGGCCGTCGGGCGCATCCGCCGAGTAAAGGCCTCTCGACGGCAGGCGACGAGTGGGATTCGATCACGGGACGGCGAAAGCGAAGCCGCCGCATCTCATCGCCGGAACCGTCCCAATCGCGGCAGCAGCGTAGACAGGGCAATCAGCCCACCGGCCGCCGCCATCAGGAACGCGTCGCGCTGGCGGCTGGTGAAGAATTCGGTTCGCGTCGGCAACACGCGATCGGTCCATCGACCGTCGATGGCAGCGGGACCGGCAACCGGCTCATCCAGGTTGCCCGACCGTTCGGGAATGGACCCGCCAAGCTGCACATCCCGCATGTCACTCGCCTTCCGATCGGCATAGCTTGGCGCCACGGCTTGGCCGAGAGCCATCATCAGCGTGCTTCGTCCGACCCAGACTTCGCGGGACGGATGTTCGATCGCATGAACGATGGCATCGGCACAAAGCCGAGGATCGAAGACGGGATCAGGGGCCACCTGTTGGCGCCCGGTATGATTGCGCGACCATCCGAATTGCGGCGTGTTCACCGCAGGGAGGTAGATGACCGACAGGGATACATCGATACGGTCGGCGATCAGTTCGGAGCGCAAGGCATCGGTGAAGCCGGTCACCGCAAATTTGGCACCGCAATAGGCGGCCTGGAGTGGCGCCGCCCGGATGGCGAGGCCCGACGAGACCTGGATGATGGTGCCGCGACCGCGTGGTTTCATGTGGCGCAAGGCGGCGAGGGTGCCGTGGACCTGGCTGAGATAAGTCGTGGCGGTGACGCGGGCGTATTCCGCGGCGCTGATCCGATCCGCGGGAGCCACCACGGTCGACATGGCATTATTCACCCAGGCCGCGATCGGTCCCAGATCCCGTTCGATCCGGTCGGCCGCAGCATCGACGGCAGCGGCATCCGCCACGTCAGCCGAGATCGACAGCACGGCGCCACCGAAGCGGCGCAGAAACGTGACCGCTTCGTCCAGGCGTTCGGGATCACGGGCCAAGATGGCGACGGACCAGCCTTTCCGGGCCAGCGCCTCGGCGGTGGCCAACCCGATGCCGGCGCTTCCTCCCGTCACGACTGCGACTCGTGCCATCGTTGGTTTTCCAGTTCTGATGCCCGGAGGAAGAACGCGTCAGCGTCCAGCGGCTGGATGTGCCGTAAGGTAGCAGGGCCGAACTGGACTCTGGACGTCATGCACTCCGCTACTGGAGTTCGACCTGTCTCTATCGATTTGGCGACCCGGCGCTGGCAGGCGTTCAGGGGGCGCGACGCCATCCGCGAACGCATCGACGCTTGTTCCGCTCAGCGTCTCGCTTGCGGCTGGAAGGCGGTCGTAAACGAAGCGGTCCATGAGGCCGGTTTTGCCATCCGCCGGCACGGTGACAAGGTATCGGAGATCGAGGCTCATCCTCGGCCTTCGGATGCTTCCGAACCAAGGTCTCGGGCTCGTTTCCGACCCGACGATGTCGATTATTCCGCCGCCCGCTCCGAGGTATCCTGACTTCACGAGCGGCTGTGCGCATCTGTCCTGAATGTCGAGACCTGACTGACCTGAGACCGATCCGGAACGGTTTTCGCCCTTGCGTCGTTGCTTTGCTCGATGACGGACGTATCCCCCGTTTTGGTGGATCGTCGGGAATTCCAGTCCATGACCTACGAAACGCCCCATCGCGTGACCCTGGAGACCCGCGATGGCCGTCGCGTGCTCGACGCGCCGAGCGAGCGCGAGGTCGCGTTGATGGCAGAGTCGGTGATGCGTCGCTACGAGGGATCGTCCCTGACGCTCGGTTTCTGCGTCGATTGCGCGGATGCCGGCGCACGCGAGCGTATCGCCTTCTACCTGACGGACCTTGCTATGGAACTCGAATCGGCCTGAAGCGGGTCTATATCTGCCGATCACGAGAACGATGGCTTGCCGCCGTTCTGTACGTCAGAGGATAATCCCTGGTTGTTTCAGGTCGATAGGCCGCCGAATGGACGGGATGCTGCAGTTGTACGGCTCCCTTCAGTCCGCGAAAACATGAACCATAAGCCGGCATTTCGTTTCACTGCTGTTCAGTTTTGAGCGAGTCTAAGGAAGAACCTTCCCTGGAGCCCGCGAGACGCATCAGCATGTCCATCCTCGATCCAGACCCATCTTCGGACACTGGCACGGTCGATATTCCCACCCATGTCCGTCGACACCTGGGTTGCGAGTTACAGGCCTATTTCGCCGTTGCGACGGGTGAGGGGCTTCCGCAGCGCCTTGCCCACCTCGTGGGGCGATTGGAAGCGGTCGTGGCATCGACAGGGATCGGCATTGGCGATGAGTTCCGCGATGCCCTGATCCAGGCGGTACCGGCGCTGAGGGGCTTTGCGTTCTCTCTCATCGGCGATGCGACCAGGGCCGACGACCTCGTGCAGGAGACCCTCGTGAAGGCCTGGGGCAACCGCCAGCGGTTCACGCCGGGCACCAACATGAATGCCTGGCTCTTCACGATCCTGCGCAATCAGTTCTACACCGACATGCGCAAGGCCAAGCGCGAGGTCGAGGACGCCGATGGCGTCCACGCCGGCAAGCTCACGGCGCTCCCCGAACAGGAAGGCGTCGTGAACCTTCAGAAGCTTCAGGAAAAGCTCGAGCAGATCCCGGAAGCGCAGCGTATCGCGCTGCTGATGGTGGGTGCGGAAGGCTATACCTACGAGGAGGCCGCCGAGCGGCTTCACTGCGCGGTGGGCACGGTGAAGAGCCGGGTCAGCCGGGCCCGGGCCTACCTATCCGAGGCACTTGGGCTTGGCGGCATGGACGGCGCAAACGCCGCAGCCTGACCGCGCCGACAAGACGATGACCCTGCACGAGATCGCCTGGCAACCTCGCGTCGGACGTTTCGGCAAGTCCGTCATCCTCGGATGCCTTATCGACCGATTGCCTTCGCGTTCGACGAGAATCGGACGAGGCGGCATGGCCGCACGCGACCCGCGGCTTCGGAGGGTTGAGGAATGCGATCCCGATACGCCTCTCGGCATGATTGACGCCTTACCGCAGGTCCCCCTTGCCATTTGGCCGCTTCCTTCGGAGCGCGTCTCCGCATTGCGTCGTTGGAGGAGCGGTGCCCTTCTCAGACGGCTCGTCGGGTCTGCGCCGCATCGGTAGAGACCGTGCCGAGCGACAGGCGTTCGCCGACCTTGGCCACGGTGGAATCGACCAGGGGAGCAAGGCGCTCGACGGCGTCGGATGTCGGTAGGCGCGCCTCCGACCGGGCTGCATCCTCGATCTCAGCCAGGGCCTTCGCAAGGGCACGGCCGCCGATGTTCAGGCTCATGGAGCGTAGGCTATGCGCCGCGCGGGCGACTTCATCCGCGCTGGTCGCAGCCCGGAGCGCGTCGAGCGCTGCCGGGGCGTGCTCCGCGAAGAGGTCGAGAATACGAGCGGCAAAGCCTGGGCCCGCTCGTTCGGCCATCTCTGCGAGGCCGCCCACCACGTCTTCGTCGAGGAGGCCTGTGTCGAGAGAGGCCGCATCAAGCGTCGGTGCCGTAGACACCTGCTCGTTGCCCCCTCTGCTCTCCTGAGACTCACTTGGCACTGCGTGGTCAGGGATCAGGAAGCGCAGAAGCGTGTCTCCGAGACCGCTCAGAGTGAAAGGTTTCGTCAGGACCCCGTCCATGCCGGCTGCCTGCCACGCCTGCGCTGCCGTGCCCACCACGTGAGCAGTCAGCGCGATGATCGGCAAGCGCGCCGCTCCTCGCGCAGCTTCATCGGCTCGGATTGCCGCGGCCGCCTCGTAGCCGTCGAGGATCGGCATGCTCCCATCCATGAGCACGAGATCGAACGCTTCGACTCGGCAGGCATCGACGGCGCTCTGCCCGTCTTCAGCCATCACGATCGCAGTGATACCGCAACGGGCCAGCGCAGCACGAGCGACCTCGCGATTCACGGCACTGTCATCCGCCACCAGAACCCTTGCGGAGGGGAATTGTGGGAGGGCTGTTCGAACGTTGACCGGGTGCGCATCGAGACACGCGAGATCGGTTCCGCTTGCCAAAGCAGCGAGCGCTCGCGACCATTCCGTTTGAATGAGGGGCCACGTCAAGAGCGCGTCGGCCCAGCCGGCCTCAACGATCGCTGCGCCCGTGGGATCGCCGAATCGAGCCAGCGCCAGGATACGACCAGATGCGCTGGGACGGCGTCCGAGCTCACTGATGGCGGCGGCATCCGCAATCCAGTGGGCACCGTCCGTCCGAGTCCCGGAGGTGACTATAGTAAAGCCTGCCGCCACGAGACCTTCACGCACCGTATCTGCCGTCGCTTCTCCGGAGATCGCGACGACGACGCCTGATGCCACCGCCTGGCCCCGCTGCGGGGCGGCGTGGAACGGTCCGTCGGCAACAGCTTCCAGAGGCAGTTCGGCCCAGAAAGTCGAGCCTTCGTCGATCTGGCTGTCGACCCCGATGCGTCCGCCCATTGCGAGGACCAGCCGGTGAGCGATCGAGAGACCCAGCCCGGTGCCACCGAAGCGCCGCGTCGTCGATTGGTCGGCCTGGGAGAAGGCGGAGAAGATGGTTCCGACTTTATCGGCGGCGATGCCGATGCCCGTGTCCCGAACGCTCAGCCGCAGGGCGCCGCTCGCAAGGCATTCCAGGCGCACGCGCACCGAGCCGGTCAGAGTGAATTTGAGGGCGTTATTGACGAAGTTGCCGAGGATCTGGCCAAGGCGGACAGGGTCGCCCAGAACGCGGAGTGGCACGCCGGGCGCTACGGTCGAGGCGAGATCGAGCCCGCTCTCGCGCGCCTTCTCGGCAAAGAGCGCGACGACGGTATCCACAATCTCGGATGGATCGAGTGACACGTGCTCAAGATCCAGTTTGCCGGACTCGACCTTCGCGAAATCGAGGATGTCGTTGATGATCGCGAGAAGATTCTGGCCCGACCGGTAGATGACGTCGGCGTGGCGCTTCTGGCGTTCCGGCAGGTTCGACTCGGCGAGCAATTCCGCCATGACCAACATGCCGTTCAACGGTGTCCGGATCTCGTGACTCATGGTGGCGAGGAAGCTCGACTTGGCTTGGTTGGCAGCCTCGGCCGCGTCCTTCGCCTCACGCAGATCGGCGGTGCGATCCGCGACCTCGTTCTCCAACTGCTCCATGTGCTGCACCAGACGGGCGTCGCGGTCGCGCAAGGCAACGAGGAGCGCGTTGAACGAGCGGGCCAGAACGCCGACTTCGTCGTCGCGGACGATCCGGGCCGTTTGTGTGTAATCCTGGCTCTCGCCCACCTGATCCATGGTTCTGGCAAGCGATGCGATCGGTCGTGTGATGGCGCGCTGGAGACCGTAGGACAAGCCGATACCAAGGCCGAGCGCCAGGAGCCAGCCGAGTGCGGAGCTTTTGAGCAGGGTGAGAATACGATCCAGAAGATCTGTCGTGTCCGCGACGAGAACCAGGGTGCCGACTTTGTGTCCAGCTTCGAGGATCGGCACCTCCACCTGTGCGGTGCGGCTCAGGAGAAGCAGGAAGGGCGAGACGTCCTTGTCGAGATCGATGTCGCTCGCCAGGCGGATGGCGAGGCCTCGGTCGGTGAGAATCGAACCGTCGAGGCGCTCGATTCCCGCGTAAACCAGATCGGAGCGCCGGCCGATGGCATTGAGGGCGCGCGCCGCCGCTGTGGCATCCCCAGCCTTTACATCCCGCGCGCTCGCAGCGGCGAAGATGTCAGCGATGGTAATCAACGACTCACGCTTGGTCTCTGAGTAGCGGTGCACCTCCTGCCAAATCGAAAGGACCGTCGCTATGGCAAGGGCGAGTGCAATAGACCCGAAGACCGCCAGGGCGAGCCGGGTGGCGAGCGAATGCGCGAACCGCAACCTTGGACGGTGGGATCCCGGGGCGGAAAGGGTCGTCAGGCGCGTATCGTTCATGATTGCGCAGCATGGGCAGGTTTTGTTTGACGCTTCCTAACTGCCGGGCGGGTTTGTGACGCGTGCCTGAGGATGGCACAGCGCCAGGGCGGACAGTTGATGGAAAATTAAGCTGAGACCGATGTAAGCTACGCCTGCCTGTTTTGAGTCATTCCATCTTCAATCTGACCTCAAGGCAGGGTGCGAATACCCCACACTGCATTCGATATAACATTGAAACTCACGGTTGTATAAGCAGCCATTACTTCTGTATTGGGTCGTTCGCGGGGCAGGAATGCTGGTGGAGGGGAGATACAGCGTCGCATTTCGGCACTTGAATCGGCTCAAGACCGATCAGCGTGGAGCGATGGCAGTCGAATTTGCCATGATCCTATTTCCCCTCTGCGTCTTGCTCTTTTTTATCATGGAAGTCGCATTGGTCTACTGGATCTCGGCCGCATTGGACAATGGACTCGATGTATCCATGCGGCAGTTCTACGTCCAGGCTGAAGCCAACTCGAAGACACCCATGGAAGGGATCCGCGAAGAATTGTGCCGACAGGTGTCGCCCTTCGTGAAATGCGAAAATCTGAAGGTCGACATCGCTGCCTATGACAGCTTCGGCCGCATCGACAAGACGGGACCGGTCGATGATGCAGCGGGGACGTGGCGCGTGGGTTTCGGCGAACAGCACGGTTGCTTGACGAAAAGCAGCATTGTGGTGGTGCAGGCGGCCTTGGCCCAGCAGACCTTCCAGAACTTCGGCATCGTGAAGAATCGCTTCAAAGATGGCAGCCAGCTGATTCTTTCGACTTCGGTCCTCCAGCTCGACGGCAACACCATCGGCGCCACCGGCTGCTAGGGATGTCGAGAGCGTTCCTCAGGGCAATCCATTGTGCCTGTCGTAAGGGACAGCACAGTCGCGCTCGGTTCGGACGGGCCGAGGATGGCATTGCCATACTCGAATTCGCACTCATTACACCAATTCTGATTCTGCTCTACTTTGGAACGGTCGAGCTGGCCAACGCCATGCGGTATGCGCGCAAGATCGATCTCCTGTCACGAACACTCGGTGACACTTTCTCACAACGGAATACGTCGACACCGGCGGAGGCGGCCGACATTTTCGAAGTCGCCCACATGGTGATGGCACCCTTCGACAGCACCGGTATCTTGATGACCGTCAGCGCGGTGGGGGTGATTGGCGAAGTGGACGGCGCATTGCAGGTCTGCTCGAGCGCATCCGCGCCGAACTCACCGATCCGTGCCCCTGGCAACCAGGCCAACGTCGAAGCCGCCGACCTTCTCCAAACCAAGGGAACGCGCCTCATCCTGGTCGAGATCTCGATGATCTACAAACCCGTGGCTGGCGCTACCATCTTCAAGGATAGCCCAATCGGCTTCACGATGTCGCGAAAGACCCTGTGGCCAGTCCGCTATGGGCGACGATTTTACAGCCAGAGCCCCGAGATCGTCATCGCGAACGGCGCCGCCTGTCCCGACCGCTGAGAGGCGACGCGGTCCACGACGAGACGTCCGTCCTGGGACAATCAAATGGATGGGCCATCAAATGGATGGGCCATGGCACCGCCACGCGGATGTCCTCAAACCGCGCATGGCATTTCGCTTATAACCCAACCTCACTGAGCCTGCCGCATCGGTCAGGCTCAAGTGAGACGGGGAGGACGACCGGCGCCGCGCCGTCGCGCCGGCAGACCGCGATGCGCCATGCTCATCGCGGTCTTGGTGTTACTGCGAGAGTTGCGTATCCGCCGAGCTGGGTCCGACGCCTTTGGGCACCGGTATGTCGGTTGTGCCGTAACGGGCATTCAGCATCAAATCCGGTCCGTCATAAAGATTGATCATGCGCGCGATGATGACCGTGTAGGCGGATTGGTCTGCGACGGGCTTTTTCGAATCGATGATCAGGCGGCCGACGGGAAGATAAATGGTCCCCAGCAGGGTCCGTGCGTTGTCACTGATGATCCGGTACTCGCGCAGAGCCGTGATGCCACCAGGTGCCGACTTCGCCTTTCCTTTTCCACTGGCCGGAAGCAGCGAGAGAAGTCCCGGCGGTGCAAGGCGGTCCTCAAAGAATAGAAGTCCCGCCATGTCACCGTCCTTGGGTGCGGTGAGACTGACGACGCTTTTCTCATCGAACAGAAGGCCACCGCGCATTCCAGTAAAATAGAACCCGGTGTTCACCCCCGTCAGACTTGCGTTTTTGTCAACGACCAAAGGGCCGTTCTTCATGATGTAGATGCCGGGCTTCAGGACGACCTGGGCCCCCTTCGTGATGTGGAGACCACCGCAATAGGTGCCAGGATTCAGGGTCGCAAAACCACTGACGACGTTCACGCCAAAAAGAGGATCGTCGATACCATCGATGAATTTTTTGGGGTCGAGGAAGAACCCCAATGAGATGCAGTTCCCTGAAGGAGGTCCCTGCCTCTCGATGAGCGGGTCGCGTAAGGGCGGGCAGTTGGTGGCGGGGGGCGGCATGAAGATCGCGCTCGATCCGGAGAAGCCGCCCGCTGTGCAGGTTGACAGCGCCTTGGCGACAGCCGCGTTTTCACCTTCGATTCCCGCCGAACTGGTCGAATTCGAATAGAGTGAACAATCGGAAGCGGTGACCCGTGCCGCGCTTTCCAGATGGAAGGCACCCTGTGCGACCGGATCGAGAGCCAGGAGGCAGAGCCGCGTCGTTCCTGCGAGCTTGGCTGTCGAGCGGACCGCGACCTCGGCACTGGGCATGTTGAGGAACTTGCCGAAGGGTAGCGGCACGGTCTCTGAAACCGTAACCTGAACCCCGGAGTGGTTGCCGATCACGACAGCGGTCACTTGCGGTGTTGACCCACCGTTGTTTCGGCCTTGGGCCTTTGCCGTTGTCTCCGCCATTCGGATCGCGCTGGCGTCGTCGGCATTGGCGAGCTTGAACTGGTTCACTCCCGCGATGCTGGCGGTGTCGGCCGCACGCTGCAGCTCGGTCCGTCGCTTCACCAGGCCAGTGTACTCAATCGCGGCTCCGGCGAGACCGATCAGAACGGGCGTCATCAGAGCAAAAAGGACGAGCACCCCGCCGCTCTCTTGAGCGCGAACACGTGAAGCGAACTTAACGGCTTTGCAGACTTTCATGCCACGACGCTAGCGCGCGGACCTGCCTAAAGTCTGAACTTGAATGCCGAAAGTACCTGGAGTCGGCAGATCGCGATCCTAAGGTTAATATAAATGCCGTCCCGCAAGTCAATGGACCGAGACTAAGAGTTGCAACCCGAAGGCTATTCGAGTGATACGCCATGGCATAGGAGAAAAGCCTCTACACACGCTGGGTCGAAATGACTTCCTCGATTCACCTTTAGATGGTTGAGGGCTTCGGTCTTGGTCCAAGCTTTTTTATAGGGCCGTTCCGATGTGAGTGCATCGTAGACATCCGCGACGGCGACGATGCGCCCGGACAGTGGAATGCACTCTCCCTTCAATCCGTTCGGATAACCGGTCCCGTCCCAACGCTCGTGGTGAGTGGCTGCGATCTCCGCCGCCAGCTGAATGAGCGGTGAGCCACTGCCTTCGAGAATGCGGCGGCCACGCTCGGCGTGCTCCTCCATCTCCCGGCGCTCATCGTTTGACAAAAGCCCAGGCTTGAGAAGTATTGAATCGGGAACGCTGATCTTGCCGACGTCGTGCATGGTCGAGGCCAAGCTGAGCTGATCTACCTCATCCGGCGCAAGCCCAAGCGCCTGGCCGATCATCGCAACATACTCCGCAACCCTCACGACGTGATTGCCGGTCTCGGTATCGCGGTGCTCAGCGGCCTTCATCAGCATCATAACGATCTCACGCTCGCGCGCTGCGATCACTGCCGTGGCCGCTTTCACTTCGCGATCGAGCCAGGCCGCACGATCGATCTGGTCCAGGCGTGCCTGGTTCAGTGCGAGGAGATTGGAGACACGGGCTCGGACTTCGACGGCGTCGAACGGCTTGGCGAGAAAGTCCGTGGCACCCGCCGCCAAGGCTTCACGACGCAGGCTTCGCTGATCGAAACTGGTGACCATGACGATGGGAACATGCTGGAAGCCAGGAATGGCACGAGCAGCGCGGATGAAAGCGAGGCCATCCATGCCGGGCATCTCGTAGTCGGAGATGGCGACGCCGATCTGCGCGGCATACTCCCGTACGAAGGCGAGGGCGTCTGAGCCTTGCGTGAAGTCCTGGACCTTGCAGTCAGGCAGGTCACGAAGCGCTTCGCCCATCAGCATGTTGTTCAGCGGGGCATCATCCAGAATGAGCACGAACATGGAAGATACTTACGGTTTCATCGTGAGGGGCAGGCTCGATTTCTAGCGATCAGCCATTGATGGATCACCGCAGAGAACGCGCGATTCGAGAACAGCCGGTGTGCTTAAGCCCATGCGCAAAAATTGATTAACATCCCGATCCTTCCCCGGCTTCACGGACAGGGGGTTGGCTCGCATTCCCCTCGGCTTGCTCGGGCGTGATGTCGCCGAGCGCCGAGTGGATACGCGACCGTTTGTAAGAGCCTTCGCTGCCGGCGAACAGGTCATATCGGACCTCGTCGCGGGTCGCCCATCGTCACCGCTGTTCGCGTTCGACTGTGTGCGAGTTCGACCTCGAGCGTGGGGACAACGCTTTCCATCGGGGCGTCATCGTAGCAGCAGACTGTCCGCCTCATGGAGGGCATCGCCTGCATGATGCGCAGCCGCGGCGCTGATCGTGCCGCTGTTATTGATGACGATGCCTGCACTCGTTGGCAGATTCGTCGTGTCCAGGGCAATCGCAACGGCCGTCGTCTTGGGCGAGCCCACGGAGGTGACGGTAAACCCATCATCCGCACTGCGATTACCGTCTCTGAGCGTGACGGCCGCGGTGAGCGTAGTCGAGATCGAAGTATGGGACACGACGTGTTCCCTGGACGTACCCGCGATGGGGCTTTTGAACGTATTTGTTGAGGGACACCAGATCATAGACAGGCGACGTATTTATCGCCCAAAGCGGTATACAGCGACAACTCATAAAATATCTACTCATGCACAACGAATTAAAGATGACAATTTTATTAATAAAATGAGATCGAGATGACACTCGCCGTCTGCTCAGAGACTGATATTGCCCGCAGTTCTTTTCGCCGATATATGGATAAAATTAAGAATATGTAGATTATAATGTTGCTTGTCGAACACCGTTCTACCATGATGTGTCTTGCACTTTTGCGCTTCGAAAATTGCGATGCCAGTTGATGATGCATGTCATATGACATCGCTTTATCGGCACGTGTAATCCTGGAGCTATGATCCGTAGACATCGGAATATTAATCATTCCTCGAAGCTCCCGATCAGCAACATGCCCCCAAATCGTGTGCCTGCGTGGCTTCAGTTCCGACCGCGAAGCGGCGTCATCGGAAGAGCGCGAGGCCAGCTCCTAGAAAAGCAAACCCGGCCACCAGCAATACCCCAGCGTAAACCTCGAATTTTAATCTTCGTTTTGGATCGACAGTCGAGGCATATGCTAGCAAGAATCCAGAAACGAGACATAGGCCGCCCAATATCGCCACAGTAACTATCCCGACACAGTTAATATCGGGATGATTGCAAGGATCTCTCCGTGTTGGTGCTTCGTCACGGCTTACGTGCCGCTGTCGCCCTCGGCGTGTTCGATGCGGCTCGCGGTATCGACCGGCTGCATCGCTGGCGACGTGGCGTCCTCTCACGGGCTGGTCACGAAGGCGGATGCGGGGTCGTCATGACCGCGACGGTGGGGATTGCCGTCTATGTGGTGGCGCTGTGATCGATATGGCCGTCCTGGCGGTGCACGGTCACGCAGAATCGTGTCGCCACCGGCCGGCACCGTGAGCTTGTGGGGCAAGCTCGGGGCGGGTCCGGCACCGAGCGCAAGCCGGAGACGATCGACGATGCCGTCGAGCCGGGCCGTGCACCAGAAGCGGCGGACGCTCCCGTCAATGATGACGAGGCCAAATAGGACTAGAGAATCGGGACGAGAGAACCGGGACGCGGGCTGGGAGGCATGGCGAGATCTCACTCGACCGAAGCCGAGGCCCATCACCGCGCCTGCACCGAAAATGATTCGGATCCAAAGCCGCACGCCGAAACACTCGCTCTGGAAGATGCACCGAGATCGACCGAACCGATGTCACACGCGCCACCGGCGTCATCGCTTTCGAGCCGATCAGACGAGACTGCGATGTAGCCTCTAAAACCGTCTGCAGACGCCGTCGACGGGGCGGGGATCGCGATCACCGATCTTGCTTTTTCCGTGTTTGGAGGTGGGCGGCGCAGCATGAATTCCGAGATCGATTCGTGCTGCGTCGCGCAAATCATCCCCCGATCACGAATTCGTGATATAAGCAAAAAATCTTGATTGCCATCGTAAATTATAGTCTATCTTCAAAGTGCTGTACAAATTTCGGCCAAATCGAAATATTCGATGAAAACAACACTTGATTGGCATTAGATAGATTGAGCCCGGATTTTGATGATGTATTAGACGCGCACTTTATAATTTGATGTCGCTTTCAACGATCCCTTTTTGTTTTGTACAACGAATGATGCTTTTTTGATCTTTCGTCGGTGATTAGATCGATCAAGACTCTGTTCTCGGGCCGGGGGAGGGTGTCTGGTGACGACGATGGCGCTTCCCCCGACGCTACGATTGTTCCGCCCAGACAAGCCTGCCGTCGCCCTCGGCCTCGCGGTCAACCATCTCATGGTGAAGCCGGCCTTTGCGAATCTGCGGTTCGGTGAATGGTCGCGCATCCTCGTGGGCCAGATCAATCGCGGCCATTACTGCTTTGCCATCGACGAGGCGGGCCAGATCCAAGGCTTCGTCGGCTGGGCACTGACCAATCGTGAGAAGGCGGAGGCTTGGGTCGAGGGCCGACACGCTCTTTCCTACGAGGAGAGCCTGGCGGGCGATTGTCTCGTCTTTAACGCCTGGTCCGCGAATTCGACGCGCGTGCACCGGTTCCTCGTGGACGAGGCACGCAAACTCATCAGCGACAAGCAGACGCTGTACTTCAAGCGTCACTACAAGAACGGCACGTCTCGCCCCGTCCGCCTGTCGGTGAACGATTTCGTCGCCGGGCATATCGACCGCGCCTCGACCGCCGACGATCCATCGCTTCGCGTCCCGACTCCACCGCCCCGTTTCGCGACCGGCGACACGGCCGGCACCTAGCTGCCTGAGGAGGTTCCCATGGTCTCGGTCGTCAACGCCACAGGCAATCCGGATATCGATGGCATCCTCTGGGGATGGAAGACGGACCGGACGAACATCACGTTCTCCTTCCCGACCTCGACGGCCGAATACGGCAGTTACACCACGATCAACGGCTTTCAGGCCTTCGAAGGCGTGCCCGGCGACGATAAGCAGGGGTCGGTGAGGATGATCGTCGGTAACCTGGCGAGCTTCACGAACCTCACCTTCACGGAAACCACGAGCTCCGGTGCCTATCTCAGGTTCGCGCAAGCAACGTCGATCAACTACTCGAACGATGCCACGGTCGCCGGGCATCGCGGGCTGCACACTATCAGCACCGCCGAGGCCAACCCGCCCGAGCTCGCCTACAACGGAAACCCGCCCTATTCACCGGCCTTCGCGCAGGGTGACAGCTGGTACAACCCGAACAATTACGACAATCCCCTGAAGGGTACCTATCAGTACACCGCCGGGCTCATGCACGAGACCGGGCACAATCTCGGGCTCAAGCATGGGCATGCGACCCAGAACGGCCATGGTACGACGTTCCCGATGCTGCCCTCCGATCACAACAGCCAAGAATACTCGGTGATGACCTACAACGACTTCGTGGGCGACACCGACCCGCGGATCAATTCATCCGATCTGCCGACCACCTTCATGCAGGACGACATCGCGGCGCTGCAACTCATGTACGGCGCCAATTACGGCGCCAGCGCCCATAACGGCGATACGACCTACACGTGGAGTGCCACCACGGGCGAGGAAAGCATCGAGGGGACCGGTCAGGGCGCCCCCTGGCGCAATGCCGTCTTCATGACGGTCTGGGACGGCGGCGGCATCGATACCTACGATTTCTCGAATTACACCACCAATCTCAGCGTCGATCTGGCGCCGGGAGGATGGACGATCCTCGACACCAGTAGCAGCCATGCCCAGCGCGCCTATCTCGGCAATGACGGCAGCGGAAGCGGCGACCACTATGCCCGCGGCAACATCGCCAACGCGCTGATCGACCCCACCAACCCCACCGAGGTGGCCTCCCTCATCGAGAACGCCACCGGCGGATCCGGCAACGACACGATCTCGGGCAACGGCGCCGACAACACACTCAAGGGCGGCGGCGGCAACGACACGCTCTACGGGCTCGAGGGCGCCGATACCATTTACGGCGACAGCATTTTCGGCGCGTCGGGCGACGACACGCTCAAGGGCGGAGGAGGCGCCGATACGCTCTATGGCGGCGGCGGCACCGACATGCTGAAGGGCGGCGGCGGGGCGGATACGCTCGATGGCGGCGCGGGCATCGACACTGCGGATTATTCACAATCCGCCGACGGCGTCACGGTCGACCTTACGGACGGGACCGGAAGCGGCGGCGACGCGGACGGCGACACGCTGACCGGCATCGAGAACATTTTCGGCACGACCCTGGCCGATTTCCTCGGCGGTGACGAGGCCGACAATCATCTCGAGGGCAGCAGCGGCGCCGATATCCTCAAGGGAGCAGGCGGAACCGACAACCTCGAGGGCGGCGCCGATGACGACACGCTCAAGGGCGGCGGAGGCGCCGACGTGCTCGACGGCGGCAGCGGCGTGAACACGGCGAGCTATTCGCAATCGAGCATCGGTGTCGTGGTGAACCTGCGTGCCGGCACCGGCACCGGGGGGGATGCGCAGGGCGACACGTACATCAACATCCAGAACCTCACCGGCTCGTCCGGCGACGATGTGCTCGGCGGCATTGCGGGCGCCAACGTGCTCAATGGCCTCGGCGGCAACAACACCGCCGACTATTCCCTTTCCCCGGGTGCCGTCACCATCGACCTCGGCGCCGGTACGGCCTCCGGCGGCGACGCCGCGGGTGACACGCTCATCGACATCCAGAACCTGACCGGATCGATCGGGGCCGACTCCCTGACGGGTGACGCGAAAGCCAATATCCTCAGAGGCGGCGACGGCGCCGACATCCTCAATGGGGCTGGCGGCAAGGACCGCCTGGTGGGGGGCACGGGCGACGATACGATGAGCGGAGGAGCCGACGACGATATCTACTTCGTCGACTCGGCCGCCGATCGCGTGCTCGAAGCCGTCGGCGGCGGAGCCGACCGGGTGTTGACGAGTTTCAGCTACATCCTCGAAGCCGGCCAGGAAATCGAGCGGCTCGAGGTCGCGACCGCCACCAGTGTCAACGCCATCGATCTCACGGGCAATGCGTTCGGCAATACCCTGGTGGGCAATGACGGGTCCAACCGACTGGACGGCATGGGCGGCATCGACACCCTTTCGGGACGAGGCGGCAGCGACACCTACATCGTGGACATCGCGGCCGACAAGGTCGTCGAGGCCATCGGTGACGGCAACGACACGGTCATTGCCGCCGTGAGCTTCGTGCTGGCCGCCGGCCAGGAAATCGAAACCCTGCGGACCACGAACGATACAGGCACGGGGGCCATCGACCTGACGGGCAACGCTTTCGCCAACAAGCTCGTCGGAAACGACGGGGCCAACGTGCTCGATGGCGGCGCCGGTGCGGACAGCCTCTATGGAAAGGGCGGCGACGACACCTTCCTCGTCGATATTTCCTCCGACAAGGTGTTCGAGACCGTCGGCGATGGCAACGACACGGTCAGGGCCTCCGTGAGCTTCGTGCTGGCCGCCGGACAGGAAATCGAAACCCTGCGGACCACGAACGATACGGGCACGGGGGCCATCGACCTGACGGGCAACGCATTCGCCAACAAGCTCGTCGGAAACGACGGGGCAAACGTGCTCGATGGCGGCGCCGGTGCAGACAGCCTCTATGGAAAAGGCGGCGACGACACCTTCTTCGTCGGCCTGTCCTCCGACAAGGTGTTCGAGGCCGTCGGCGATGGCAACGACACGGTCAGGGCCTCGGTGAGCTTCGTGCTGGCCGCCGGCCAGGAAATCGAAGCTCTGCGGACGACCAGCGATACAGGCACGGGGGCCATCGATCTGACGGGCAACGAACGCGTCAACAAGCTCGTCGGAAACGACGGGGCCAACATACTGAGCGGCGGGACTGGTGCGGACAGCCTCTTCGGGAGGGGAGGGGCCGACACGTTCCTCTACAAGCTACTGACGGATAGTACGGTGGCCGGAAGCGGACGCGATACGCTTCAGGATTTCAGCCGTACTCAGGGCGACCGGATCGATCTGCACCTGATCGACGCGGTCGCGGGTGGGAGTGTCAACCAAGCCTTCAAATTCATCGGCGACGACGACTTCACTCAGCGGGCCGGAGAACTGCACGCCGTCGCTTCCGGGGCGAACACCCTCGTCAGTGGCGATGTGGACGGCGACGGCACATCCGATTTCAGCATCCTGCTGAAAAGCACCATCACCCTGCATTCGGCCGATTTCATCCTCTAGCCGGCCGTTCCCGGACTCCGCCCAGCTTTGGTCGGGCGGGGTCGGTCGATGCAGACGAGCGGTCAGCGGTCTTCGCTGACTGCCTCCAAGGCGATAATCCTGCGATCGAGCGCGATCAGCGTATCGACGACCGTGAGCGGGATCGGCTCATGCAATGCAGCACGCTCTGCCAGAGCTTGCCGCTCCCGTTTCAGACGCCTGATGAGTGTGTCAAAACCGATCATGCCATAGATACGCAGGCAGGACGGCAATAGTTTCACATCCTGGAAAACGCTCCGCTCCGGGATGCCCAGCCTCGGCTCGGTCACCCGCATCGAACGGTGTGGCACGCGGCGACAGGAGGCGGGCGAGTGCGTCGATGGCCGGCTGAATCGTCGAGCCTCGTCTTTGCCATCCGGGTTTCGCCCGTCACGGATTCAGGATGGCCGCCAGGGAGAAGATCGCTCGGCGGGGGCAGAGCGGAACCGACCGTTCGTCGACGGTGTTCGTTTCCAAATCGGAGGAAATGAATGTCTGACAGCGCTTTGGCTTCGGTGACCCTACCCTCACTCAGGGCTGCCCGATCGGCAAGAGAACGGCTCGCCCAGGCCGGCTTTGCCCGAAACAGCATCGACATCGAACGTCGTGGCGACGAGTTCGAGGTCTCCATCAGCACCAAGTTGGAGAATTTGGATCGCGCTCAGGATATTCTGTTGGGTAACCCGGTCGTGCAGGATATCCGCGATGCCGGATCGCGTGCGATCGGTGCTTTTCACGACAATCGGCCACTCGCACTCGGTCTCGCGGCAGTGGCAGGCTTCGCGATCTTCCACTTTTCGAAGAGGCGCTGAACCAGAGGCCGGCCGGCGAGCACGCCTCCCGTGCGTTGCGACCGGCCCTCTCGTCGGCACAGCCGACGTCATGGAGAGCCGGGCTGGTTCGGAGGACGGCCTACGCTCCGAGCGCGCCCGGCAGATCGACCGTCCAGGGCTCGTCGAAGCTGACCTCCTCGAGATTCACGCCCGCGCCGGCGCGATCGACCACGAGGAACTCCTGTGGTTCGCCGAACGGGGTCAGCACGCCGTGCCAGATGCCGAGATCGTAGCAGATTCCCTGGCCCGGAGCCGTGACGAAGGCCTGCGGCCGCCCGGGTCGCCCGCCTTCATCGGGGCAGACCACGACGAGGAACGGGGCGGCATTCAGGGGCATGAAAGCCTGTGAGCCGAGAGGATGGCGCTCGACGAGGCTCACACGCAACGGCAGCGCATAAGGCTCGGCTTCGACGAGACCGATCACAACGCGCGCATCCTCGCCGGTGGCGCGTAGCGCCGCGAGGTCGTGGAAACGGCGGGCTTTGCCGGCATTCATCGGACGCGGATCGACGGCCGCCTTGTCGATGACGGCACCGAACGGCGCGAAGGCCTCGGCGGTGAGTGACTGCGCGACGATGTGGCGGCCGGTCATCAGCCCAACCTGTGCGGCGTGAGGGCCGGGTGGCGGTTGACGTCTTTGTAGAGGAGGTAGCGGAAGGGTCCGGGGCCGCCCGCGTAGCAGGCCTGTGGGCAGAAGGCGCGTAGCCACATGAAGTCGCCGGCTTCCACTTCGACCCAATCGCGGTTGAGCCGGTAGACCGCCTTGCCCTCCAGGACGAAGAGCCCGTGTTCCATCACGTGAGTCTCCTCGAAGGGGATCGAGGCGCCGGGCTGGAGGGTCACGATGTTGACGTGCATGTCGTGGCGCACATCGTCGGGCGCGACGAAGCGGGTCGTGGCCCAGACACCGTTCGTGCCGACCATGCCCCGAGGATCGACCTCGGAATCATGGGCGATGAAGGCCGGCGGGACATCGATGCCGGGGACACGCTCGTAGGCCTTGCGAATCCAGTGGAAGCGCGCGGGCTCGTCGCCGCGATTGCGCAGGGTCCAGGCGGCGCCCGGCGGCAAATAGGCATAGCTGCCGGGGCGCAGGTCGTGGGTGGCCCCATCGAGGACGAGGCTGGGATGGCCGCCCACGACGAAGAGAACGCCCTCGGCGCGGGCATCGAGTTCCGGGCGCTCGCTGCCGCCGCCGGGCGCGACCTCCATCAGGTACTGCGCGAACGTCTCCGAGAAGCCCGAGAGCGGCCTGGACAGGATCCAGGCGCGGGTCTCGTCCCAGAACGGAAGCACGCTAGTGACGATATCGCTCATCACGCCCCTCGGAATGACGGCATAGGCTTCCGTGAACACGGCCCGGCCGGTCATCAGCGAGGTCTGGGGCGGAAGGCCGCCACAGGGTGGATTGTAGGAAGAGGCGCTCATGGGCTCGTCTCCGACATCTCAATCATGACCTTCGGGCAGAACCTTCGGGCCGTCATCATCTCGCAGCGTAGCCGACACAGCGCGGATCGTGCCACGGCAAGTTCGGCCCGTCGTCCTGAGGCCACCCGTTCGGGCCGGGCATGGAGATTACGCCTGGGCGGTGGGTCCATCGAGCACCGCGGCCGTGTCGGCCGCAACCTCTCCGTTCAGGACGCGGTGGGCCTGCGCGCGGTCGATGTCGCCCTCCCAGGCGGCGATCACCACGGTCGCCACGCAATTGCCGATGAGGTTGCCGAGGGCGCGGGCGATGCCGACGAACCAGTCGATCGACAACACGAGCACCAAACCGATCACCGGGATCTCTGGCACTGCCGACAACGTCGCCGCCAGGACGACGATGGCCGAACCGGGAACGCCGTGGGCTCCCTTCGAGGTCAGGAGGGCGATCCCGAGGATCAGCAGCAAGTGCCCGAACGACAGGGGCGTGTTGGTCGCCTGTGCGATGAACACCGTGGCGAGCGTCAGGTAGAGGGAGAAGGCATCGAGGTTGAACGAATAGCCCGTCGGGATCACGAGACCGACGGTGGAGTCGCGGATGCCGAGCCGTTCGAGCTTGCGCATCACCTGCGGCAGCACGCTGTCGGAGGAGGCCGTGCCCGCGACCACGATGAGTTCCTCGCGCAGGTAGGCCAGCAACTTCAGGATGCTGAAGCCGGCGGCGCGCAGGATCGCGCCGAGGACGACGAAGACGAAGAA
This sequence comes from Methylobacterium sp. 77, assembly GCF_000372825.1. Taxonomy (NCBI): domain Bacteria; kingdom Pseudomonadati; phylum Pseudomonadota; class Alphaproteobacteria; order Hyphomicrobiales; family Methylobacteriaceae; genus Methylobacterium; species Methylobacterium sp. 77. The sequence goes on from NZ_KB910516.1 coordinate 807,684, forward strand.
CGCGACACCGAAGTAGAACAGCACGACCAGCATTCCGAGCTGCCGGAGCGAGCCGATGCCGTACTTGCCGACGGTGAATGCGACGGCGCCGAGCACGCCGAGCGGTGCGAGCCGTACGATGAACCCGATGATCTTGAACAGGACCGCCGTGATCCGTTCGATGCTCTGCGCCAGGGGCTGCCCGTGCTCGCCCAGCAACGACAATCCCGAGCCGAACAGGACCGCGATGATGAGCACCTGCAGGATGTCGCCCTTGGCGAAGGCATCGACCAGGGTGGTGGGGATGATCTTCATCAGGAAGTCGACGGTACCCGTCACCTGCCCGACGCGATCGGTGTAGCTGGCGATGGCCTTGGCATCGAGGGTGGTCGGATCGACATTCATGCCCGCGCCAGGCGCGAACACGTAGGCGAGGACGATGCCGAGAACGAGCGCGAGCGTCGTGACGGCTTCGAAATAGATCAAGGCCTTGAGACCGACCCGGCCGACCTTGCGCAGATCTCCCGCGCCGACGATGCCGTGCACAACGACACCGAAAACGAGCGGCGCGATCGCCATCTTGATCAGCTTGATGAACGCGTCACCCAAGGGCTTCAGGGCGACGGCGAAATCCGGCCAGACAATTCCGAGGACGATTCCGAGGATGAGGGCCGTGATCACCTGACAGAACAGGGACGCAAAAAAGCGCCGCATGCGAACCACCCTCCGTTTTTTCAGGCCATTCGTCGCTTCGCGTGCCCGGCCCTGATGCATCGGAAGGTTGGCAGACCGGAAACGGGGCGTCCTGCAAAATTTCTCAGGCAAAATTTTTCAGGAGGGAGCACCGCCAACAATCGCGAGACGCACCATTGTTCGGCCATCCATCGGCGTCAAATATATATTTGATCGCCAATAAGACTTTCCTTATATGAATAGCGACTATGGAACTCCGTCACCTCCGCTACTTCGTTGCCGTCGCGGAACGCCTCAGTTTTACCGTGGCGGCGGCGGATCTCGGGGTAGCGCAGCCGCCCTTGAGCCAACAGATCCGAGATCTGGAAGCCGACATCGGAACCCGTCTGTTCGAGCGCACGACCCGCCGCGTGTCGCTCACGCCAGCGGGTGAGGATTTCCTGATCAGGGCGAAGGCGATCCTGCACAATGTGCAGGACGCCGCCGAACGGGCGCAGGCGATAGGCTGCGGCAGCGTCGGTGTGCTCAATGTCGGGTTGACGGGATCAATGCTCGCCGGACCGCTCGGCCGGCTCATCTACAACTTCCAGGCCTCTTTCACCGGCGTGGACATCCAGATCCACGAGATGTCGCCGGACAAGCAGATCGCCGCGCTGAAGTCGGGGCAGACGGATATCAGTTTCCTCCGAACTCCACCGCAGGACCCTGGTCTCGTCAGCGAACTCGCCTGGAAGGAGGGGATCAACGTCGTCCTGCCGAGAGGACACAGAATTCGAACGGACTCGATCGGCCTGAGCCAGCTGAAAGACGAGAGGTTCGTTTTCCTGCGGTTGCGGGACTCCCTCTTCGCCAAGCACATCCTGCAATGCTGCGTCAGCAGCGGGTTTTATCCGAAAATATCTCAGCAGGCCGTCGAGGCAGCCTCGCTCACCAGTCTCGTCGCGGCGGGATTTGGCGTCGCCCTGATCCCGGAATTCGTCTCGAACCTCGCTCACGCGAAGGTCAGCTATCGGCGCGTCATCTCTTCCACCCTGTCGGCGGATGTCCATGCGCTATACCATCTCCGATCCGGACCGATCGCGCATCATTTCTTGGCCAAGATGCGCAGCGATGCGGGAGACTTGGTCGAACAGCTTCGCCTCGGGTGACGTCACGACCTTGCCACGACGGAGGGCGGATGAGCGGAACCGTCCGAGCCGGTGAAGCCACGTGAGGCGTGTGGCGGGCATGATCGATGCGTCCAGGTCGTCAGCAATGGAGAGTGCAAAGGGAACACCCTGGAGGTCCGCGACACTCATAGGTGATTCCTCGCATGGTTAACGAAGTGTTACCGATGCCCGGGTTGGCGCTGGAACTGCCTGAGGGAGCACCGGTGACGCATTACGATAACGGGCACTTGCCGGAGCCCGAAGGTCACTTTGTCGACGTCTACGTTCAGCGCGCGCTCATTGCGTTCTGGGTGCTCGTCGAAGCGATGTGGATCGGCGCGTTAGCGTATGGCGCCGTGCCCGTGATCAAGTGGCTCATCGTCTGATCCGACCCGTCGTGTCGCTTGCTTCGGTCAGGAACCGAGGAATGCGGTCGGACCCGAACATGGTGTTCGCCGCAAGAACGCCGATCCGGCATTCGCCATCGGTTATGGCGGGCTTGCGTTGCGCGGGCGAGATCCGAGCGTACCGGCTACCTCGGAAGGGGCAATTGACCGACGATCCAGCCGATGGCTTTTTCAGATCGTCGCTTCAATTTGCCCGCCTCAACCGGCAACGAGGTGACAGCGGGCTGGGCTTGCTTCATCCGCGCGTCCGGCCCGCACCGAACTTCGGTCGCTGCCGATGTCCGCCGCGATGGCCTCGAGCCCGCGAACGACCGATCCGGTTGACTCGATTACGGTTCGGCAAGCAGCGAAGTCCGTCGGTCCGTATCGGATTTCTTACACGTGACGAACCGCGAAGAAGAACATCTGCCTTCGACGGTGGCCATGAAACCGGCTCACAGGCCGGAGAACCAGTTGTAGCCCTGATCTTCCCAATATCCACCGGGATAGTCGTTGGTGACGGTGATCGCCATGATGTGCTTCGGATTCTTGAAGCCGAGCTTGGTCGGGATGCGCAGCTTGACCGGAAATCCGTATTTCGGCGGCAGAGGTGCGCCCGCGTAATCCAGGGCGAGGATCGTCTGAGGATGGAGCGCGCTCGCCATGTCGATGCTCGTCCAGTAATCGTCGCCGCAGGCGAACCGGACGTAGCGGGCTCTGGTATCGGCCCCGATCCGTTCGAGGAACGTGCGGAACGGGACCCCCGACCATTGCCCGATGGCGCTCCAGCCCTCGACGCAGACATGGCGGGTGATCTGCCCTTCCTGCGGCAGAGCCCTCAGGCGATCGAGCGTCCAGGGCGTCTTGTCGGAGACGAGCCCGGCGAGTTCGAGCTTCCAGGTAGAGCCGTCGATGACCCGGATCTTGCTCGCCGGATAATAGGCGTTGAACGGGAAGTCCGGCGTGATGTCCGAGACCCCGAAGGTCGGCGCAAGGCGGGTGCCACCGAAGAGGGCGCCCTGAAACCTGTCGTTCAGGCGGGAGATCCCGCCGAGGATGCTGTCCACCTGCGGATTGTCCGTGAGATCGCAACCGCCCAGTGCGAGACCGGCGGCCGCGGTGAGACCGCCACGGAGGAACAGGCGCCTGTCGGGCTGGATCAGGCGCGCCTCGGAGTTCGCGAGATCCGTGCGCGGGCGGCGGAGGAACCGGTCGAAGGTCTTCATGGCTTCACCACGCTATGGCGGCCGAGATGGATCTCGCGACCGACGATCATCGTCGGCAGCGTCCGAGGGACCAGGAGCACGAGGGCGAGGTGCACCGCCACGAAGCCCGCGATGCCGGCCATGGCGAGGAAATGGACGATCCGCGCCATATCGTAGCCGCCCATGAGGGCCGTGAGCGGGGCGAGCTGGACAGGCTTCCAGATCGCGAGACCGGACAGCACGATGACGATTCCAATGAGCAGGACCACGACGTAGAGCAGTCGCTGCACGGCATTGTAGACTCCAGGGTCGTGGGGAAGCCGGAACTTCAGGGCCGCAACGAAGTCGTGCACGATCTCCCTCGGCCGCAGGGGTGTGAGGCGCCGGCGCAGATGGCCGGAGGCGAACCCATAGGTAAGGTAGGCGAGGCCATTGGCGACCAGGAGCCACATGGCGGCGAAGTGCCATTGCAGGGCCCCTCCGAGCCAACCGCCGAGCGTGATCGCCTTCGGGAAAGCCCAATCGCCGAAGATCGGCGAGGCGTTGTAGATGCGCCAACCGCTGGTGATCATGATCAGCATGGCCAGCGCGTTCACCCAATGGGTGATCCGCACGAAGAGGGGGTGAATCGGGCGCTCGGCCCGCGGTGAAGCGGAGGACATCGGAGCATTCCTGATGGTTGCCCCGGACCTCGGGCAGGATGGCGGCCGACCGGTGCCGGGGCTGTCCGATACGGTTCGTCGTTGCAGCGACTTGGTTACGGACCGCGCTGCATTCTCACCGCGGCGACACCTTGCGAAAGCACCGCTCTGTGCGTGCCATCGAACCGGTGACGGCCCTGCGGCTCTATGATGTCGAACCCAGTGAAAGACCGGCGCGAGGAGCGGGCGACCTGGATGGGCCACCCGCACCGCGCGCTCATGTCGACGCGATTATTTCTTCATCGAGTCCTTCGACATCGAATCCTTGGACATGGAATCCTTGGCCATGCCGTCCTTGGACATGGAATCCTTCTTCATCGAATCCTTGGCCATGGAATCCTTCGCCATGCCGTCCTTCGCCATGCCGTCCTTGGACATCGAATCCTTCGACATGCTGTCCTTCGACATGGAATCGGCCGCGAAGACCGGGGTCGCCGTGACAGCCGTGGCGAGGACGAGGGCGGAGGCGATGCGCAGGAGCGTGCTCATGGAGATGATCCTTCGTAAGTGTGCCGGGACTAGCAGTGGCACTGCCATGAGTTTCGCCCGGGCGTCCGCGGCGGTTACGCGTCAGGGGGAAATTTTCATCGTCGTCGGGCGTTCGATGGAATGTTCTGCCCGCATCAGGGCCGCCCGCAATGTTGCCGGCGCGAGCAGTTCCGGCAGCGCCTCTCCGTCCGGGGTTCCAGGCCCGTAGACGACCACGAGGGGAATTCCGAAGCGCCCGAAGCGGCGCAGGAACGAGAGGATCGCGGGATCGGCCTGGGTCCAGTCCGCTCGCATGGCGAACAGATCCTGGGCCGACAGGCGGGCGCGGATGTCGGCCCGGTCGAAAGTCGTCAGTTCGTTGAGCCGGCAGGTCAGGCACCATGCCGCCGTCACATCGACGACCACGACCCGCCCCTCCGCCACCAGACCCGGGATCGTGTCGGGCGCGAAGGCGCGCCATGACCCATCCGCCGTTCGAACCGGGGAAGCCGCGCCGAAAGCGACGGGTATGAGCATGAGGGCAAGGAGCGCCGCCACGAGGCTCCGGCGCCGGCCGACATCCCTCTCCCGTCGGCTCAGGGCGAGCCATCCGAGAAGGAGAGTCAGGATCGCTGCCGTTCCGATCGCCCGCGGGAGGCCGACCACGTCGCCGAGGACGGTGAGGAGCCAGAGAGTCGTTCCGAGCAGCAGCAGGCCGAGGCCCGTCCGAAGCAGGGTCATCCAGGCCCCCGGTCGCGGCAGGAACCGGGTCCATCCCGGTTTCACTGCCAGCAGGAGAAAGGGAAGCGCCATGCCGATGCCCAAAGCGGCGAAGACGGCCAGGATTTCCGGGGTCCCACGAGTCAGTGCGAAGCCGACGGCGCTGCCGACGAACGGAGCGGAACAGGGCGTGGCCAGAAGCGTGGCGAAGGCGCCGGTGAGAAAGGCTTCCGAATGACGTCCGGCACCGGGCAGGGAACCGAGGGCGGCAAAGGAGCGGGGCAGACCGATCGCCACCCACTCGAACAGGCTCGCCGCGAACAAGGTCGTCAGCAAGGCCATTCCGGCGAGGAACCAGGGGGACTGGAACTGGATGCCCCAGCCGATGCTCGCCCCCGACGCCTTCAGACCGATGAGAGCTGTGGCGATCAGGAGGAAGGAAGCGAGGATCCCGGCGGCCGTCGCGAGGAGCCCGCTTCGGATTGCGGCCCGACCCGCTCCGGCAGACTTCGTCAACGCGAAGGCCTTCAAGGACAGGACCGGCAGGACGCAGGGCATCGCGTTGAGGATGAAGCCTCCGAGCAGGGCCGTGGCGAGGATCGCAAGAAAGTCGCCCCACCCGACCTCGGCCGGCGGTGGAACCACGTGTTCGGCGCTGCGGAGGCCATCGACCAGGGTCACATGCAGGGCGGCATCTGCGACGCCCGGAGGTAGGTCGAGCTCGAAACGAGCCTCGTGCCCCCCGTTCGAGAGGGTGATCGTGGGCTGAGCGGTGACGGCCCCCTTCGGCCCCTCGACGAACAGATCGGGCGCGACGAAGGCTCGACCCTCGTCGATCACGCGCAGCACCAGCCGCTGATCGTGTGGCGGCCCTTCGCGCGTCTGCTCCGCGATCGCGAAGCCGGCGGCTTCGGGTGAGCCCGGAACCCGGCCACGCGCCGTCACGATCGGCCCCGCCTCGGCCGAGGCGCGTTCGACACCCGCCGGCAGCGCGAGATCGAGGGTCGCGCGATAGGGCACGCAGACCTCGCCGCAGACCGCGTGAACGAGGCGCAAGCGAAGATGTGCGGCTCCGTCCCCCCGGTGCGCGAAGCGGAGGGGCAGGATCACCCCGGACTCGTACACGAAGGTCTGGAGATCACCGACGGTGAGACGTCGCGGTGCGGGCCAATCGATGGATTCGAGGACGAGCCCGTCGGATCCGCTCCAGTCGAAGGTCGGGGCGAGGCCGGCATCGCCCGGGCTGCGCCACGCCCCATGCCACCCGTCGCCGAAGCGGAACTCGAGGCCCGCCTCAAGCTGTGATCCCGCGCTCACGGAATCCGTGGCCGTGATGAGCCGTACCGACGCCCTGGCGTCACCGATCCAGGCGCTGGCGGCCGCTCGCGCCGGGCCAGCCCCCGCGAGGAAGATCGCGAGGTACGCGAACACGCTTCGCAGCACGGGACCGATCATCGCCGCCCTCAGGGTTTCGCGCGCAGCAGGCGCCGGCCGAGGCCCGCACCGGCACCGGAGAGCAAGGCCACCGCGAGCGCATGCAGGGCGAGATCGTTCAAGGCCATGGCGAAGGGGTGGAAAAGGCCGAGGATCGAGGCCGCGGCCGACGCAGCCGCGAGACCCGCGAGACCTCCGCTCAAGGACGGATGGAGGGCATATCCCCCCTTCATGCTCGCCGCGAGCAGAAGCGCGAAGGGGATGCCGAATCCGAGGATGAACCCGACGCATGCGCAGGCCTCCGACAGGGAAATCGGCACTCCGTGGTCCATGCCTGCCCCGGAAACACTCGCCCCGATCCAGAGCGCGAGGCTTGGCAGGGGCAGCAAGGCCCAGCGAGGATCGCGGTCGGGAAGCGTCGCGAGGACCGCCGCGGCCGCAGCAGCGACGGCGGTCGCGATCGAACCGACCGCCGCCAGGACCAGGGCCGGGTCGACGGCGTGGCGTGCGAGCGTGCCGCGCAGGTCGGCGACGGCGGCGAGCCCAGCACCGGGCAGGCCCACGACGAGGAGCCAGCCCAGAATGCGTCGGACCGGAGAGCCGAAGCTCGGGACCGGGAGGAGCCCGCGGGCCAGCCTGTCGATCAGGCGCGCGTGAGGAGAGCCGGAGGCGATCGGCACCTTGTCCCAGAGGGCCATGTCTCAGGCTCCCGGCGTCAGGCGTGCGGCCCCGAGGATGCGGCCGTCCGGTTGCTGCACGATGACGGCGACGTCCTGCCCGGCCGGAATCGCCTCGCTGAGCTGCAGGGGCTCGCCGGACCATGTGCCGATGGTGCGCAGCGAGCGCACGACATTGGCCTGCGCGATGGTCCGTCCACTGTTCTCGCCCCGTGCCACGGGGGTACGCAGGGATCGGTCGAAGCCGACGAGGATCACCTGGGCGCTGCCCTTGCCGGACCCGACCTTCACGCTGAGGCGACCATTCCGGCGCGACACGGCGACGTCCGTCTCCGAGCCTATCTCGGCCTTGGCCTGCGCCACCGCCGAGGCGGCTTCGGCGCGGCGCGAGCCTACGACGCTCCGGCGTCCGTCGATCACGAGCTGCGGGGTGAAATTGCCCTGGCCGAGGCGCCCGGCATAGGTCGCCTGCCGATCCGTCGCCCCTTGAAAGGACGCGGTGTCCTTCCAGCCGAGATCGTCCCAGTACGTGACATGGAATCCGAGGGGCAGAAGGTCGGCCCGCCCGGCGAGTTCACCGAGCAACGCCTCTGCGGGCGGGCATGACGAGCATCCCTGCGATGTGAAGAGCTCGACCACCACGGGCCTTGCCTGCGCACCGGCGGGCGACAGCGCGACCGGGAACAGGGCGACGAGGATGGGAATGAGGCGGGACGACATGGCGTGCTCCGAAACGATGGCGGGATACCCGTCATTCGTCGGAGACGCGGCTTGGTTACAGGCAATCGATGCTTCTGTGAGGTTCCCGACCCCCATCGCCCGTCCGTCTCTCAAAGTAACGTTTTGCTTTTTTGCGTCCACTCTCCGAGATGAAATCCAATCGAAGCAGGAACATGGTCTCGGAGAACAAAGAATTCTCCTTCTCCAGGGACCGTGAATCAAATCGTTCTCTCCGACGAGATCGGCCTGAAACTTCTCCGCTCCTCCGGCCGTATCGATCGATGACCCCGCAAGACGGGGCCGGACACCCGGAGATACACATGACTCGCATGTTCAAGGTCGCTAGCCTCACCGTCGCCATGGCGCTCACCGGCGTCGGCGCGTTCGGCACGGTGGCCCAGGCAGCGGAAGAAAAGACGGTGACGGTCGGTGGCGCGCCGATGTACCCATCGAAGACGATCGTCGAGAATGCGGTCAACTCGAAGGATCACACCACGCTCGTCGCCGCCGTGAAGGCCGCCGGCCTCGTCGAGACGCTCTCGGGCAAGGGTCCGTTCACCGTCTTCGCCCCGACCAACGCGGCCTTCGCCAAACTGCCGGCCGGCACGGTCGATACGCTGGTGAAGCCCGAGAGCAAGGCGACGCTCACCAAGATTCTGACATACCACGTGGTGGCGGGCACCATGACTGCGGCCGATCTCCAGAAGGCGATCAAGGCCGGCGGCGGCAAGGCCATGCTGAAGACGGTCGAGGGTGGCAGCCTGACCGCCGAAGAGAAGGCCGGCAAGATCGAACTCGTCGATGGCAAGGGCGGCATGTCCACCGTCACGATCGCCGACGTGATGCAATCGAACGGCGTCATCCACGTGGTCGATACCGTCCTCATGCCGAAGTAATCGGCGCACCATTCCGGTATCCCGAGGCTGCCCGGAACCTCTCCGGGCAGCCTTTCCGTGTCCGCCGTGCGAAGTCGGAAGAATGACGACCTCGGCGTAACCGAACCGGGTATCGTGTCGAAACCTCAAGGAGGCAGTGTTCGCGCCCGGCGACGGTCCTTATCCATAAGGCCGTGCTCCTCAAAGGCCTTGGGGGCGGGAGGGATGCTCGGCTATGCTAGCGTGCTACGCCCGCACCGACGTCGAACCTGCTTCGGCCTCGCCCATAGGTCCACCGATGGCCATCGAGGAAACGGGCGGCCCGCGCGACTTCCGTTACGACGCGGTTCCACGTCTCACGCATTTCTCGGACGTGCTCGACGAGGCTCGGTACGTCCCGGTACCGGACAGCTGGTGGATCGCCCTCTGCGACGTGGTGATGTCGACGCGGGCGATCGAGGACGGGCGCTACCGGTCCGTGAACATCGCCGGGGCCGCCATGATCGCGGCCGTGAGCAACGCCCTACCTGGGGCCGACATACCGTTCGTGTTCGGGGGTGATGGCGCGACCCTGCTCGTTTCGCCCGAGCATCGCGATACGGTCGAAGCGGTGCTGGCCGCGACGGTGACCTGGGTCCGCGAGGCGCTCAAGCTCGACTTACGGGCCGCGCTGATTCCGATCTCGGCGGTAAGAGCGGCCGGTCACGATCTGCGCGTCGCACGCTTCTCGGCCTCTGCCACCGTCGATTACGCGATGTTTTCGGGCGGTGGCGTCGCCTATGCGGACGCGACATTGAAGCGTGGCCTCCACGCGATCCCGGCGGCTTCTCCCGGTACCAAGCCCGACCTCACCGGCCTCTCCTGCCGGTTCCAGGCGGTCCCGGCCCAGGCCGGTCTGGTCCTCTCCCTGATCGTCCTGCCGGAGGAGGGCGCGGATCGGAGCGCGGTGTTCGCGATCCTCGGCGGGATCCTGGCCGAGATCGATGCGAGCCCCGGCATGGGACGGCCGCTGCCGGAATCCGGTCCTCCGATGCGACCGCCCTGGTCGGGCCTCTTCGAAGACGCGCACGCGGAAGGGCCTCTGGCGGGGTCGAGGCTTCTTCGGCTGGCGCAGCTGTTCCTGTCGCGCGGGACGGCCTTCGCGATATTCCGTCTCGGCGTGCCGTTCGGACGCTTCTCTCCACGCCGCTATCGACGCAGACTGGCCGCCAATGCCGATTTCCGCAAATACGATGACGGGCTCCGCCTGACCGTGGCCTGTCCCGTCGCCGTGGCGAATCGGATCGAGGCCCGCCTTTCGGTCGCGCAGGACGAGGGGCTGGTGCGATACGGGATCCACCGCCAGGATGCCGCCGTCGTCACCTGTATCAGCCCGTCGGTCCTGCGCGACGATCACGTCCATTTCGTCGACGGCGCCGATGGCGGCTATGCCAGGGCGGCCACCATGCTCAAGCGACGGCCATGACGGGACCGGAAATCCCGTTCCTCGCCGGTCTGGACGACGAGGCCGCCGCCGCGGTGCGGGCGCACATGGTCCCGGTGGCGGTGGCCGGCGGAAGCACGCTGTTTGCGGAAGGAGAGCCGGGGGACGCGCTCTACACTCTGGTCTCGGGCGCCATCGGGATCTCGGTCGACGATCCCGATGGCGCGCCGCGCCGGATCGCCCGCCTCAGGCCGCCCGAAAGTTTCGGCGAGATGGCGCTGCTGTCGCCCGCGCCCCGGTCCGCGAAGGCCACGGCCCTGCGGGATTCCAGTCTCCTGCGGCTGACCCGCCCGGATTTCGAGGAGGTGGTCGAGCGTCATCCTCGGATGCTGCTCTATTTCGCGCGACTGCTCACCGAGCGCATGCGCGCCACCCATGCCGGAGAGGCAATCCACCACAAGCCGCGCAGTTTCGCCGTGCTCGCCGTCACCGATGGCCTCGATGCCAGTGCGTTCGGGCATGCGCTGGCAGCGGCCTTCGACGACACCCTCCCGGGGAATACGGGTTGCCTGACGCGCTGGCCGGATGGGGCGGACGAAACGTGGTTCCATGATTACGAGACCGGCCACGCCCGCACGATCTTCGTCGCTCACGAGGTCGGCTGCCCATGGTGCCGGTTGTGCCTGCGCTACGCGGATCATGTCCTCCTTCTCGCCGAACCCGGCCAACCGCTGCGCGCCGGGGCTGCCGCCTGGCTCGGGAGCCTGCGATCGGACTGGATCCGCATGGATCTCGCCGTTCCGCAGCGTGCGGATGCGGTTCTACCCCAGGCCATCCACCCGGATGTCGCCGCGTTGCCCGTCGCCCTGCGCATCCCCGTGCGTGTGGGCAATGCGGGCGATCTCCGCCGGCTCGCGCGTCTCGCGAGCGGCACGGCCAGGGGCCTCGTCCTCGGCGGCGGCGGCGCGCGCGGGCTCGCCCATCTCGGCGTGCTGCAGGCCCTGGACGAGGCCGGCTACGCTCCGGACTTCGTCGGCGGCACCAGCATGGGCGCGGTCGTCGCCGCGAGCCTCGCCATGGGGCTGAGCATCGAGCGGATACGCGCGCGCACCGTCGACTTCTTCGTCGGGCACAATCCCCTCAACGACTACACGCTGCCCTACCATGCGCTGACCCGCGGGGCGAAGGTCGATGCCGGCCTCTCCGCGTGGTTCGGCGGCGCCCGGATCGAGGATCTCTGGCTCCCCTTCCTCTGCGTCTCCTCGAATCTGACGACGGGCTCCGCGATGGTTCATCGCGCGGGCGACCTGCCGGAGGCGTTGCGTGCCAGCATCGCCATTCCCGGACTTCTCCCGCCGGTCTGCACCGAGGCGGGCGTGCTGGTGGATGGCGGCATGATGAACAACCTGCCGGCCGACGTCATGGCCGGGCTGGAGCGGGGACCGGTACTCGCCATCGATGTCGGCAGCGACCGCGCCTTCGGCGACATGCCGGCGCGCTCCTGGCGCGGCCGCATGATCCGGCGGATGCTCGGCGCGCCCGATGCCATGCCCGGCATCGCGCCCCTTCTGCTTCGGGCGGCAACGGTGTCGGGTGACGCGCAGTCGATGATGGCGGTCGGCCACGCCGCCGCCCTGCTCAAGCCGCCCCTGGCCGGCATCGACCTGCGGGCGTGGTCGAGCTTCGAGGCCATCGCCGAGATCGGCTACCGGCACGCCAGGGAAGCGATCGCGCAGGGGCAGCTGCAGGCATGGGCGGAGGGCGACGGCCTACGCCGGCCATGAGCGTTCGGGGCATGAGCGTTCGTGGCATGAGCATTCGGGGAAAGCCCGGTGCGCGGGCGCACCCGATCGCGGGATCGGCAGGTAACCGGGAGGTCTGCCGCAGCGAGTTCCTAGCATCGCAATCGATGTATCGAGGACGCGCCGCCATGAAGGTGCTGATCGCCGCTACCGCCCTGACCGGGCACGTCAATCCGCTTCTCGCCGTCGGCCGGCTTCTCGCCGCGCGTGGGGACAGCGTCGTCATGACCACCGCCGAGCGGTTCCGCGAGCCGATCGAAGCGGCGGCCCTGCGTTTCGTGCCCTATGACGACGGCCATGCCGCGGAATACCGCGAGACAGGCCTGCCGGCAGGCCCCGAGCGCTCCCGGCGCGAGTTCGAACGGCGCTTCATCGATCCGATGCCGGTGCAGGCAGAGGCCCTGCGGCGTCTCGTCGAGACGGAACGGCCCGACGTGATCGTCGCCGGCAGCCTGTTCCTCGGCGTGTTGCCGATGCTGCTCGGATCGCGTCCGCGTCCGCCCATCGTCGTCCTGAACGTCAGCTTCCTGTTCCTCGACCGGCCGGACGACGCGCCGGTGGGCCTCGGACTGGCGCCGGCCCGGAACGCGGTCGAGCGGGCTCAATACGCGGTGCTGAAGTCCGCCATGGACGCCGCCTTCGTCGCTCCGGTGCGGTCCTATGCGGACGCAAAGCTCGCGGGGCTCGGCCTGCCGCCCCTGCCGGCGTCACTTCCGCATTCCATCGCCGTGTTGCCGGACCTGTTCCTCCAGCCGACCGTGCCTGAATTCGAGTACGATTACGGGATGCTTCCGCCGAACCTTCGCTTTACCGGCTTGCTACCGGTCCCGCAGACAGGGGTGCCGCTCCCGGATTGGTGGCGCACGCGCGATCCGGCGAAGTCCGTCGTCCTGGTGACACAGGGCACCCTGGCGAATGCCGATCTCGGCGAACTGATCGAACCGACATTGGCGGCCCTGGCGGATCGTGACGACCTGATCGTCGTCGCGACGACCGGCGGGCGCCCGATCGAAGCCTTGAGCGGGGCAGTGCCGGCGAATGCACGGGTCGCACCGTTCCTGCCGTTCGATGCGATGCTGCCGGAGGTCGCCGTTCTCGTCACGAACGGAGGCTACGGCAGCGTCTCGCAAGCGCTCGCGGCCGGTGTCCCCATCGTCTCGGCGGGGATGACCGAGGACAAGGCGGAGATCGGCGCACGCATCGGCTGGTCCGGCGCCGGCCTCAACCTCGCGACCAACGCTCCGACGGTCGGCGCACTCCGTGACGCGATCGATACGGCGCTGGCCCAGCCCCGCTTCCGCGCGCGGGCCGCGTCCATGGCCCGCTCCTTCGCGATGCTGGAATCGGGCAGGGCGGTCCTCGCCGGGATCGACGATGTCGTTCGCGCCGCGCCGGTTATCGAGGGGATCGCCGCATGATGGTCCCACTCCTCTCCCACCGCGACCGGACCGTATCGAACCAGAACCGCCCACCCCATGCCGGGATACGAACGCCCCGGTTGATCGCGTTCGCCGCCACCCTCGTGCTCACCATGGCGACCGGCCTGCCCATCGGGTCCGTCGCCAGCCTGATCCCGCAGGCGGACGATCGGGCCGGTCCGTTTCTCGGCATCTGACCATCAGGGAGACCTCGTCATGACGCGCACCAGCGAGACTGTTCCAGGCGAGACCGCGCCTCTCCGCGTCGTGGTCGACCTCAATCGGTGCCAGGGCTACGCGCAATGCTGCTACGCGGCGCCGGGCGCCTTCGAGGTCAGGGGCCACGAGATCCTGTTCTACGATCCCGCACCGCCGCGCGCGCGACGGGGCGAGATCGAGCGCGCCGTCCAGGCCTGCCCCGTCCGCGCCATCAGCCTGCAGGCCGATCAGGGAGAGATGCCGTGAGCCCCGGCATCGACGCCGGCATCGTCGTCGTCGGCGCCTCGCTGGCCGGCCTTCGCGGTGCGGAGGCTCTGCGCCGAAACGGCTATGCGGGCCGGCTCACCCTCATCGGCGACGAACCGCATCGCCCCTACGATCGGCCGCCGCTGTCGAAGCACGTCCTGTCCGGCGAACTGGCGCCGGACGCAACGGAACTTCCGCACCTCGTCGCCCTCGACGCGCAGTGGCGACTGGGCCAAGCGGCAGTGGCCCTCGACCGCGACGCACATACGATCCGCCTCGCCGACGGGACCTCGCTCGCCTACGACAGGCTGCTCGTCGCCACCGGTGCCCAGGCACGCCCCTGGCCGTCCGCGTCGGGCGGCACCCTCGCCAACATCTTCACCCTGCGCGGCCGCGACGATGCCGCCCGGCTGCGCACCGCGCTCGCTCGAGGGCCTCGCCGTGTCCTGATCGTCGGTGCCGGCCTGATCGGCTGCGAAGCGGCGTCCTGCTGCCGCGATCTCGGCCTGCCCGTCACCCTGGTCGACCCCAACCCGACGCCGCTCGCCCGCTCCCTCGGCACCTGGATCGGCGGTGTGATCGCCGAATGCCTCACGGATTCGGGCGTCGTCTTTCATCCGGGCGCACAGGTGCTCCGCTTCGACGGCGATGCGTCGGGCCGAGTCGTTCGCGCCCGGCTCGCGGACGGGCGCGTCGTCGAGACCGACCTCGTCATCGTGGCTTTGGGCGCGACCCGGGCCACGGACTGGCTGAAGGGAGCCGGCCTCATGGCCGATCCCGGCGGCCTGACCTGCGACGGCGCCTGCCGCGTTCTCGGCACAGACGGCATTCCGGCTCCCGGCATCTACGCGGCCGGAGACGTCGCGCGCTGGCCGAACACCCTCTATGGCGGCCGACTGGTCTCGGTGGAGCATTGGGGCAATGCCATCGCGCAAGGCGCGCATGCGGCACGCAACATGCTGGCGCCGGCCGAAGACCAGCGGATCTACGAGCATCTGCCGGCCTTCTGGTCGAGCCAGTTCGGGATCAACATCAAGGCCGTGGGCCTGAGCGAAGGCGCGGATTCGGTCGCCATCGTGCAAGGCTCGCGCGCATCGCGGCGCTTCCTCGCCGTCTACGGCCGCCACGGGCGCAGCATCAGCGCCGTGTCGTTCGATCAGGCGCGGTGGCTCCCGGCCTATGCCGAGGCGATCGTCGCCGGCCACCCGTTCCCGCCGATCCGCGATGCCGGCGACCAGGGCCGATTCCACTCCATGGCACCGGGTTTTCCGACGCCGCGTCCCGCATCCAGACCCGACGAGGCCCGCCATGGCTGACGACACGTTGTTCGCCGAAGTGCTGGACCCGGCCAATCGGGCCGATCCGTATCCGATCTATGCGCGGCTCCGCCAGAGCCCGGTCTCGCGCCAGCGCGACGGCAGCATCGTGGTGAGCACGCATGCGGCGATCCGCAGCCTGATGTTCGATCCGCGCCTCAGCTCGGAGGACCTGCCGCCCTCCCACCGCCCACGCACCGGCAACCCGCTCAAGGATTGGCTCCTCAACCCGATCAAGGACCGCATCGCCACGGCGCACCGCCCCCTGATCTTCCGCGATCCGCCGGACCACGACACCTTGCGCAGCGTCGTGATGCGGGAATTTTCGGTGTCGCGGGTGCAGGCGCTGAAACACCGCGTCGTCCGCGACGTGGACGCTCTCATCGATGCCTGCCGGGGACGCGACGAGGTCTGCCTCGTGGAGGATCTGTCCTACCCGCTGCCGGTATCCGTGATCTGCGACATGCTCGGCGTGCCGGAGGCGGACGAACCACAGTTCCAGGTCTGGGCGACGCAACTCGCCACCGCCCTCGAACCCGATGCCCGCCACGACGAGGCCAGCCGGCACAGGACGGTCGCCGCCTTCGACGCGATTTCCGGATACATGCGCGCCCTGATCCGTGAGAAGCGCCGGCGTCCGGGCCCCGACATGCTCAGCGCACTTGCAGCACCCGGCCCCGGCGGAAAGGGGGTGATGGGCGATTTCGACCTGATCTCGACGGCGATCCTGCTTCTGGTGGCGGGCCACGAGACGACCGTGAACCTGATCACCAACGGCATGCTGACCCTGCTGCGACATCCGCGGGAACTGGACCGCCTGCGCGACGATCCCGAGCGCGCCCCGCGCGTCATCGAGGAACTGCTCCGTTACGAGCCGCCCGTGCATTTCCGGACCCGGAAGGCGCTCGGGACCATCGAAGTTGCAGGGCACAGCATCCCGAAGGGAACGCCGGTGATCCTGCTCTTTGCCGCGGCGAACCGCGACCCCGCCCGATTCGTCGATCCGGACCGTTTCGACCCGGATCGGGAGGACATCCAGCATTTCGGGTTCGGCGGCGGGCTTCACTACTGCATGGGTGCACCGCTCGCGAGGATCGAGGCCGAGATCGCCCTGGTCGCCCTCTGTCGCCGCTTGATCGCACCGCGTCTCCTCGCCGATCCGCCACCTTATCGGCCCGGCGCGTCGCTGCGTGGCCCGGAGCAGCTCGGCATCGCCATCGCAGGGATCGCGCCCCTTCACGCGTAGCGATCCGCCGCTCACGACCTACCGAAGAGTTTGCCGTCCACTGAGCGGGATCGAGGGAGCCGCCGAACTGGTGCTCTCCTTGTAGATCGGCACGATCAACCGGAGCCAGCCACGGGTCTCGCGGCCGCCGTAATTGCGCTCGACCACATCCTGCGTGACGTAGGCCTGGACGTTCACCGGGCCGAAATTATAGCCGACGAGGCCACCGACGGCGATCTGGCCCTGGCGGCGATATCCGGGAAACCGAGTGGGCAGGTCGGTGGAGGCGAAGGCCACCGGGCCGACCTCCCATTTGCCGAACTTCTTCGTCGCGGTCAGATCGAGGTTGAGGTAATCGGGATAGACCACGCCCTGAGCGGTCACCGGATCGACGAAGATCCCGTAGAGCAGGTTGGCCGTCAGGTTGAGGCCGTTTCCGGTATAGCTCGCGGCGAAACGGTGGCTGAGGGAGGCGTTCTGCGTCAGGAAGCCAGTCTGGATCGGCAGGTACCCACCGAAGAGATAGCTCACCCCGAAATCATTGCCGAGGTTCCAGGCGAACTGCGCGGCGAGCAAAGGCTGGCCGATGCCACTCTGGTAGGGAGTGCCGCGTGGGCTCGAAGCCACGACCGGTTGAATCGCGATCAGGTTGAGGCGCGCGCCGAGCAGGTTCCACGACGTCGCCCAGAGGAACGTAGGCAGGTTGATGTTCGACTGAGACTCGAGCGGTAGGGTATCCCGGACGCCGAAGCTCGACGTGTTGACGAAGTAGAGCCCGACGGGAAGCTGCGCGCCGGCAGGAAGGCCCACGGTCTGGCCCGGTTGCGCCGCCGAACCGGCCTGTGCCGGCCCCACAGCGGCACTTACCAGGCCGAAGCCGGCGCACAGAGCGAGACCGATGGTGCAAATTGCGTGACGAAAACCGTGGATCATCCAGTGCCTCATATGGGGGCCGCGACAGGGAAGCCGCCGCGTTCGAGCAGCCTCTCCCTCATCGACGTACCGGCACTGGCTCTCATTCCCTCCCGCTCAGCATCGCATCGGCGGCTGTCACTCTAAGGTCACATCCGTATTGACTCGATCATTCGGCGGCGAATTCGCTCGGCGATAAAGTTATTCCGTCTTATTCATGAATTGAATTTGATTATTTGTCTTTCCATTATGACGACATAGACCGATCCGATGCCGATCATATTTCTTCCGTACATGAGCCCCTGCGCGCAATCATGCGAGATCCGTCGGCCGCCCTGTGTCAGGGCGTCGGGGCGGTACCGGCTGGAGCCGGCAAGGCGGCCCGCTTCTCGGGGTTCTTGATCTGGCTGTAGACGATGCTGGAGAAGCTTCCGATCACCGCGTGCCAGCCGGGCTTGTCGTAGCTCGGGTCGTTGCGAGCGGCTTGGCAGAATGCCGTCGTCAGACCGTTGACGATGTCGTCGTCCTTGGCACTCCCTGCGGATGCCTTCACCTTGCGAAGCAGGCTGTCGACGACAGGAATGAAATTCTCCTGCGCCAACCCCTTCAGACTTTCCGCGCTGCCCGCATCGGCGATAGCCTTGGCGACTTCGGGTTGGGCGATCTCGGCGCAGGGTGCTGATCCGGCGAGCATGGTCTGAGTCGCGGAGCGCGCGGTTCCGACGATGCCGCGTTCGCGGATGACGGGGGCGTTGTTACCCCAGGCATTGCGGACGTAATCGGTGACGTCGGCCACCTCCTGATCGGTCATGCCGGCCCCGACCGCCGGCATCGGTGCGTAGCCGTTCTGGGCGGCGAGCCCCCCGAGGATGACACGGATCACCGTCTCCGGTCCTGCGGCCTGGACCGAAGTATTGCCGGCAAGGGCGGGGATCGCGCCCTCGACGCCCTTGCCGTCCGGCTTGTGGCAAGAGGAACAGTAGCTGAGATAGGTCGCGGCACCCGGCGCATCGGCTTGGTTGAAAGCCTGGATGTCCTTAACCTTGTAGCTCTCCTTGGCCTTCTGAGTGCGGAGATAGGCCACCATCGCCTTGAGGTCGGCATCGGTGAGCTTGGAGAGGGATTCCTCGATCGTCTGTCGCATCGGCCCGGCGGCGACACCCGGTCGGTTGCCGGGTGCGGCGCCGGTCTTGAGGTACGTCACCACCTGATCGTCGGTCCAGGCGCCGATGCCGGTATGGTCGTCGGGGGTGATGTTGGGCGCGTACCAGCCGTCGATGACGCCACCGCCGAGCTTGCCGGCCAGCCCGCTATTGCCGACGATCTTGTTGGCGTTGTGACACATTCCGCAATGGCCGAGCCCTTCCACGAGGTAGCCGCCGCGATTGACCTCGGCGCTGGCATTCGGGTCCGGCTTGAACTCGCCCGCCGTGAAGAAAGCGGTGCGCCAGGTGATGAGCGCAGTGCGGATGTTGAAGGGGAAGGGGATCTCGGAGGGCTTGCGCGGCTCCTTCACCGGCTCGAGGGAGCGGAGATACGCGAAGATCGCGTCGGAATCCTCGCGCGTCACCTTGGTGTACCAAGCGAAGGGGAAGGCCGGGTAGAGGTAGCTACCCTCGTTGTCGATGCCTTCGTGCAGGGCCCGATAGAAGTCGTCGGCGGTCCATTTGCCGAGGCCGGTCTCGTCGTCCGGCGTGAGGTTCGGCGTGCGGATCTTTCCGATCGGCGTGTTGAGAACGTAATTCCCGGCAAAGGGCTTGCCGCCCGGAGCGGAGTGGCAGGCGACGCAATCGCCCGCCGTCGCCAAGTATTCGCCGCGTTTGATCTGCTCCGCATCCTGGGCCGACGCACAGGTCGCTGCGGCGAACAATCCGGCCGAACCGAGCAGGAGAGCGGATATATGACGCATGAAGCCGGTTCTCCGCTCACGGAATCAAATATCGAATCGGAATTATTTAAAGATGTCCGGGGAACGCGACACCAGCAGAGCTTGTTCCTGGCGCGACCAGTTCTTGATTGCGACGTATTGGCTCGCGGAGGCGGAGCCGCAATTCGGCGAGATGTGCCATCAGCGACAGCGCGAGACAGGCGGCAATCGTGATCCAGTCCGCACCGGTCAGCGCCGCACGGATGGCCAGCATCAGGGCTGCACCGGAGCCGAGATTACAGAGCAGCGGCGGCAGGACCAGCCGCCCCCCGCGTCGGAGGCGCCAGACCACGAGAGCCGCCGCTTCGAGAGCCACGAGGCAAAGGATGAGGTCGATGATCCGCCCGGAGGCGAACAGGGTCGCCATGCTCGCCGAATCCGGCATCATGCCCGGCTCCCGGCCGTGCGTGCCGGGCCGACCTGCCCGAACGGCCCATTCAGCCGCACGATCGCCCGGTTGAGCAGGGTCGCGACGCTGACCCAGGCGAGGTAAGGGGCGAGCAGCAGCGCAGCAATCCCCGATATCCGGGCCGTCACCACGATCAGCGCGACGATCGAGAGCCACAGGGCGATCACTTCGAGATAGGCCCAGTCCGGCCGGCGCAGACGGAAGAAGATCCCGCTCCAGGCGATGTTGAGGACGAGATTGACGCCGTAGGCGGCAAGCAGCGCATGGCGCGTCGAGGCTTCCGCATCGGCGTTCCAGGCGATCACGGCGGAGACCGCCGTGAGGGTGAAGATCGTGGTCCAGACCGGGCCGAAGGCCCAATCCGGCGGTTTCCAGGAAGGCCGACGCAGGGCCTGGTACCAGGGGCCGGTCACCGTCAGGAGGCCGCCGGCCAGGGCGGTAACGAAGGCCGCTCCCGCCGCGACGGCGATCGTGCCCCAATCCGCGAGCAACCCGGACATCATGGCGAGACCCAGCGGAAGAGATGCGCGAGATCCTTGAAGAAGATCCGCGCATGGGCGGCTGGCTTTGCTCGGACCAGCTCCTTGTTCATGTAGGAATCCCAGGTGAGCTGCTGGACGTCCTTGTCCTTGCAGATCGAGACGAAGCGCTCGCGCAGGGCATCGTTGCGATACCAGACCCACTGCATCATCCGCAGGATCAGGAAGACGCGGCCGTGCAGCCGCATGAAGCGGCGCCGGGCCAGAGCCAGCGACGCGACCTTGCCGGTGGCGAGGAAGGTGTCGGCCGCTTCCGCCGCGAGCCGGCCGCCGAGCATCGCGTAATAGATACCCTCGCCGGAGGCCGGGGCGACGATGCCGGCGGCGTCCCCGGTGAGCAGCACGTCGCGGCCGTTGTCCCAGCGCTTGAGCGGTTTCAACGGCAGCGGCGCGCCCTCACGGCGCACAGTTTCCCCGGCATCGAGGCCGGTGGAGGCGCGCAAGGCCCGGATCGCCCCGCGCAGGGAGAACCCCTTGCGCGCGCTGCCGGTGCCGATGCTGATCGTGTCGCCATGGGGAAAGACCCAGGCGTAGAAATCCGGCGAGAGCTTGCCCTGGTAATAGACGTCGCAGCGCGTGCCTTCGACATCGCCGCTTCCATCCGCCGGCCGCCGGACGATCTCGTGATAGGCGAAGACCTGCTTCATCGACGCGTGGCCAGGAATCTCCGCCCGCCCGACCACCGAACTCGCGCCGTCCGCACCGATCACGAGGCGTGTGCGGACCCGGTGTTCGATGTCGCCGGCGCGGTAATGCACCACCGCCCTGCCGTCATCGTCCCGGACGATGCGGGAGAAGCTTCCGGCCCGGTGGTCCGCGCCGGCCAGGGCCGCTCGGTCGCGCAGCCAGGGATCGAAATGCTCCCGGTCCACCATGCCGACGAAACCGTCGCCGATGGGCATGTCGACACGCTTGTCGGCCGGCGAGACCATGCGGGCCGAGCGCACGCGGGCGACGAGGAGTTCGTCGGGGATGGCGAAATCGCGGATCAGTCGCGGCGGTATCGCGCCGCCGCAGGGCTTGATCCGACCCGGCTTGTCGAGGAGCAAAACCCGGCGGCCCATCCGGGCGAGGTCGGTGGCGGCCGTGGCCCCGGCCGGGCCGCCGCCCACCACCACGACGTCGAAGGTCTCCAGTTCCGGCATCGGTTCACCTCAGCGACAAGTGGGGCTGGAGCACCGGCTCCTTGGGACGGGCGCGGCGGCGCAACTGGGTCTCGGTCGCATGCTCGATCCGCACCGCCAGGGCGGCGCCGACCAGGAACAGGGCGGCCTCGGCCAGGAAAACGGCGGCATAGGCATGGACCGGCTCGGGGCTGACGAGGCGGGCGAGATCCACCGCCATCGTTCCGAGGAAGCCGCCGGCCCCGAAGGCGACGCCTTGGGCCGCCCCCCAGACACCCATCCTCGTACCGCGCTCGGCCTCACCGCCGGCGCCGGCCAGCCCCATCATCGAGCCGATGGCGGCCACCGCGAAGATTCCGTTGAACAGGCCGAGGGCGAAGACGGCAACGCGCAAGGGGAAGTCCGGTCCGACCAGGCCACCTCCGGCAATCGCCGCGAGTGCCAAGGCGGAACCGGCGCAGCCGGTGGCGGTCCACAGCTTGAGCGATCCGAGATAGGGACCACCGATTCCCATGGTCAGGCCGGCGACGGTGAGCATGCCGGCGAGCACGCCGCCATGCTGCAAGCCCGACAGTTTGGTGGTGCCGCCCGGCGTCATCGCGAAGACGAGACCGGCGAACGGTTCGAGGATGAGTTCCTGCGCACTGTAGGCGAGCATCGCCACGAAGATGAAGATGGTGAAGCGGCGAGAGGCCGGCTCGGCCCAGACCCGGGCGAGCACCTCACCGAACGGCCGCTTCTCCGACGTCTCCGACGGGCCGGATGCGGACCGGTGCGGTTCGACGCCGCTCACTGCGATCACGGCGAGGGCGAAGGCGGCGAGCGACACCGTGCCGGAGACGGCGACCAGGCGGCCGCCGGAGAACGGGTCGAGGAAATGGCCGGCCAGGGGCGCGCTGATCGCGAAGCCGGCGATCATCATCACCCAGACGATCGTCGCGGCAGCCCCCCTGCGGCGGGCATCGACGCCGCCCGCCAGGAGGACAAGGAGCGAGGTCCCCGCGGCACCCGCGCCCATCCCCACCATCAGGAAGGACAGGATGGCGAGGCCGATACCGGCCGCGAGATGCGTCTCCATGAGGGCAGTGGCCGAAGCCGCGCCGAAGCCGCCGAGGCAGAGCGCCGCCATTCCGCCGACGATCCAGGGCGTGCGCCGCCCACCCACATCCGAACCGTAGCCCCAGCGAGGGCGCAGGACCTGCACGGCATAATGCAGCGTGACGAGAGCACCCGGAATCATCGCCGGAAGGGCGAGTTCCACGACCATGACCCGGTTGAGGGTCGAGGTCATGAGGACGACGACCGAGCCCAGAGCAGTCTGGACGAGGCCGAGCCGGACGATGGCGAGCCAGCTCAGGGTCGGCGCCATCAGGTGTTTCCCTGAATGAGGGCACGCAGGGCGAATGCCGCCACCAGCATGCCGAGCACGTAGAGTGTGGTGCCGGTGCCGTTGTACCAGGCCGCCCGCTCGCGCGGGCTCTGAAGCAGGCGGGACATCAGGGCCAGCTGGGCGACGAGCAGGCCTCCGATGGCGGCGGCATGCCCGGCGCAGTTCCAGGCTGAGAGGATGATGATCACCACCACCTGGGGCGCCGCCATCACGAGGCAGGCGAAGCGAGCCGCCCGGTCCGTTCCGAGCTGGACCGGCAGCGATCGCAGGCCCATGCGCTCATCGCCCTCCACCGACTTGAAATCGTTGAGGGTCATGATGCCATGGGCGCCGATGGAGTAGAGCAGGGCGACGATCAGGACTCGAGGGTCGGGCAGGGCACCGGCCATCACGGCAGCGCCAGTGAACCAGGGCAGGCCCTCGTAGCAGAGCCCCACCGCCGCGTTGCCCCACCATCCGTTCCGCTTCAGCCTAAGTGGCGGTGCGCTGTAGACCCAGGCGAGGACGAGCCCGAACAGGGCGGCCCCGAGGATCCAGGGTCCGAGCACGGCCGAGACGGAGAGGGAGAGGGCGGTCCAGGCGAGGGCGACGTAGAGTCCCCAGCGTCCGGGCATCCGCCCGGATGGGATCGGCCGATGCGGCTCGTTGATCGCATCGACATGGCGGTCGTACCAATCGTTGACCGCCTGCGAGGTGGCGCAGACCAGCGGACCGGCCAGCACGATGCCGGCGACGATGACGGGCCAGCGCCCTTCGGCAGACACACCGGAGGAGACCACGCCACAGGCGAAGGCCCACATCGGCGCGAACCAGGTGATCGGCTTCAGAAGCTCGAGCAGAGTGCTGGGAGCGGGGATGCCGACGGAAGCGGCGGGAGGTGTGGACGCCGACGTTGCCATGACGTCGAAGCTAGGGGTCGCCCCCAGCCTGTGTCAATCTGGATTGACAATGAAGACGTCAAGAAAATGCGACATCTCGTCCATCAATGGACAGGACGGCCTCATTACTCGTCCGGGGTCTCCGGCCCGTCGAGATCGCCGATACCGTAGCGGCGCAGCTTGGCGTAGAGCCCCTGGCGGCTGAGTCCGAGCATTTCGGCGGCCGAGGCGCGGTTGTCGCGGGTGATGCGCAGGGCGGCCTCGATGCAGAGACGCTCGATCAGATCCGTCGATTCGCGCACGAGGTTCTTCATCGATACGCGGCCGACGAGTTCGGTCATCTGTTCGACGGAGCGCGGCAACTCACGCCCGCCCGGTGCGGCAGCCGCGCGGCGCGGGGTCGAGCGGATGGTGAAGCCGAAGCAGGGCTGCCCGCCACCGGGCACCGAGACGGCCGCGACCTCGACATCCTCCACCGAGCCGTACTCGCCACGGAGGCTCGTCGCGAAGTGACGCACGGAGCCATGCTGGCCGAGGGTCGAGAACAAGGCGGCGGCCTCGGTCTCCTCGCGCCCGAGCCAGCGGTCGAGGGGTTCGCCGCGCACCTGTTCCTCGGTGGCGAGCTGCACGAGATCAAGGAAGGCCGCGTTGGCGGCAAGGATGCGGCGCGACGGATCGGTGACGACGAAGCCTTCCGGCAGGCTCTGGATCACGTCGAGGGCCGAGGCACCGGCACGCCCGGGAACCGATGCGTCGGACGGTCCGGAGGAGAGGCGCAGGAGCGCGCTCGTGGCGTTCTCCTGCCGGAACAAAGAGGCGGCGACGCGGGTCTCGCCGCGGCCGTTGCCGAGCCGGGCAACGAGGTCGCCGGCCTGGCCGGTGACGCGCAGCCCCGCGAACAGCGATTCGAGCTCGCGCGTACTGCCGGCCTCGAACAGATCGACCACGTCCTGGCCGATGATTCGCTTCTCCGCCCGGCCGAGAAGGCGGGCGGCGGCCGGGTTCACTTCGGTGACGCGGCGGGTGGCGGCATCCACCACCAGCACCGGCTCGCCCGCGAGCTGGAACAGCAGGCGATAACGGGTCTCGGCCCCGCGCAGGCGGAGATAGTCGCGTTCCAACGCCTGCTGCGTTTCCGCGAGCTTGCGTTGAAGCGCCGCCATCGCGCGCAGATTGCGGCCGATGACGATGATCGGGCCATCGGTCTCGAGGCGCATGGCGGAATAGCGCACGGGCAGATCGATGCCGGTGGCGGAGGGGTGGTTCACCTGCCGCCAGCGCGTCACGGCACCGGGTGCGGCATCACGCAGGAGGGCGGCGATCTTGGGCCGGCTCTCGACGGTGACGGTATCCACCCAGCGTTGGCCGAGCCAGGTCTCACAGCCTTCGTCGGCGAAATCGGCATTGCCGAAGGCCGCGTCGCGGATGATCCCATCCGCGTCGACCACAAGGGCGAGGTCGGTGGCAGCCGCGACGAGAAGCCCAGCCGACTCTGCATCGAGTGGGCCGAGGGCTTTGCGGAGCGCTGCGAACGTTTCCGCCGCTGCAGGAAGTGCCAGACTGGTCAAGGATCACCACGATGTGACGACGTCGAGCCGGTCTTTCAGCAGGGTCTCGCCCGCGGATCAAGCAAGCTCTCGGCGATGGTTAAGGCAATACGTGCATCGCTCGCCGTCGCGTCCGCGCCGACGAGTGCCGAATGGTCGGGGTTATCGAGGAAGATCGGCCCGCCGACCATGACACGGACAGAGGGATTGCGCGAGGCACGACGAAGCTCGGTCACCACCCGGGTGAGAGTCGGAAGTAATGTTTCGCACCCGAGAGACACGCCGATCACGTCGAACCAACCCGTGCTGGCGGTGCGGAGGACATTGGAATGAGGGGAGTGCGCCGTGCTCGTCACGTCCCATCCCGCATCACGAAAGAACCGCTCGACGAGAGAGAGGCCGAAACTATGCGTCTCGCCCGGACAGGCCATCAGGAAGATGCTGCGCCCATGCGGATCCGGCGCCGGCTCGGAGTGAAACCGGGCGGTGAGATCGTGCATGATGCGCTGAAGCCGGCCCATGGCGATGGTGAGTTCCGCGAAATCGCAGAGATCCTCCTCCCAGAGATGCCCGAGATGGCGGGCCGTCGGGGCGAGCAGATCGAGCAGCAGGCTGTCGAGGGCCAAGCCGCCATCCACGAGGATCGCGATCCGGCTTTCGACATCCTCGCAATCCGGCGACAGGACCAAGGTCGCGAAATCCACGATCTGGTCGGAATTCGGCAGGATACCGGGACGTTCGGCGCGAGAATCCGCCCGATGCGCGAGCATCAAACGCGGGATGATCTCGGCCTCGATCACACCGGCGAGATGGAGATCCCAGGGTGCGCTCTGAGCCGGTCGCGGCAGATCGGGATATCGTGCAGACTCGCGGAGTGCGTGCACGTCGTTAGGCAATGAATCAAAGGTCGAAACCGTACGAAGTTGTCGAACATCATCCATTGGATCCTCCAATGTTTCATGATGGCTTCTTGATACAGCTCGATCTTAACTGCCGAACTTCACGTCATCGACTTAAAAGACGTCAGGCGCTGCTTACAATGCGACAGGCGACCTTGTCGGTGACGATACGCATGGAAATCGGTTTGGCAATCCTGAAACTCACATTATTATGCATCAATTCCGTAAATTGAAAATGACGTAAAGCTGGCTTGACACTCCTGCAACCGGTTCATAACCTCCCTCTCAACGGGCTTCCAACCATGCGGAGCCGGGTCGAGACGGGGTGGAGCCGATGCCTGCAAGAGGAGGCCAGCCGAGACGACCTCTGTACTCGCCGGCCGAGCGCGCACGGCGCGACGCCTCCCGCTGGACCCTGGTCCAGGGCATCCTCGCTCCGCTGCAATTCCTGGTTTTCCTGATCAGCCTCGGCCTCGTCCTGCGCACACTCGCGACGGGGGAGGGGGTGCTGGCCGCCAATGCTTCGATCGTCGCCAAGACCTTCGTCCTCTACGCGATCATGATCACCGGCTCGATCTGGGAGAAGGACGTCTTCGGACGCTACCTGTTCGCCCCCGCCTTCTACTGGGAGGACATGGTCAGCATGCTCGTACTGGCCCTGCACAGCGCCTATCTCGCCGCTCTGGTGACCGGTGCCCTCGACACGACGGGCCTGATGCTTCTGGCGCTTGCCGCCTACGCCTCCTACGCCGTCAATGCCGGTCAATTCCTGTTGAAGCTGCGCGCGGCGCGGCTCCAGGCTTCGCCCCACCTGGCTCTCACCCCGGAGACTGCGCGATGAACGCCCACGCGCCGCTCGGCTCCTTCGACGCGAGTTGCGGGGTCGAGATCAGGCAGGAGCGCGGTCAGAGGGCCGTGTTCTGCGGCCTCACCGGCATCGTCTGGCTCCACCGCAAGATCCAGGACGCATTCTTCCTCGTCGTCGGCTCGCGCACCTGCGCCCATCTCATCCAGTCGGCCGCCGGAGTGATGATCTTCGCCGAGCCGCGCTTTGCCACCGCCATTATCGATGAGCGCGATCTGGCCGGCATCGCCGACATGAACGACGAGCTCGACCGCGTCGTCGGCCGGCTGATCGAGCGCCGCCCCGAGATCAAGCTCCTGTTCCTCGTGGGATCCTGCCCCTCGGAAGTGATCAAGCTCGACCTGTCCCGCGCGGCGCAACGCCTTTCGCGCGACCTGTCTCCCGGGGTCCGCGTGCTGAGCTATTCGGGCAGCGGCATCGAGACCACCTTCACGCAAGGGGAGGATGCCTGCCTCGCCTCCCTCGTGCCGGACATGCCGGCCGAGGTGAAGGGTGCCGAACCTTCGCTCCTCGTTGTCGGCGCGCTGGCCGACGTGGTCGAGGACCAGTTTTCCCGGATCTTCTCGGATCTGGGCATCGGCCCCGTGCGCTTCCTTCCCGCGCGTCGGGCCGGCGAGATGCCGCCTGTCGGCGCCAACACCCGCATGCTGCTCGCACAGCCCTTCCTCGCCGACACGGCGCGGGCACTGGAAGAGCGCGGCGCGACGCGGATCGCCGCCCCGTTCCCGCTTGGCGCGGAAGGCACGACCGCCTGGCTCAGGGCCGCCGCGGATGCGTTCGGGGTCGCGCCGCATCGCTTCGCAGCGGCGACCGCTCCCGGATTGCGGCGCGCCGAGCAGGCGCTGGCGCCACATCGCGCCATGCTCGGCGGACGCCGCGTGTTCTTCTTCCCCGACTCGCAGCTGGAGATCCCCCTCGCGCGCTTCCTCTCGCGAGAGATGGGAGCCGAGTTGGTGGAGGTCGGGACGCCTTATCTCCATCGCGGCCACCTCGCCGACGAACTCGCACTGCTCCCGCACGGGACGCGGGTGGTCGAGGGCCAGAGCCTCGACGCGCAGATGGACCGGTGCCGGGCGGCGAGCCCGGACCTCACGATCTGCGGCCTCGGCCTCGCCAATCCGCTCGAGGCGGAAGGCCTGGCGACCAAATGGTCGATCGAGCTGCTGTTCACCCCGATCCAGGGCTACGACCAGGCCGGCGACCTCGCCGAGCTGTTCGCGAGACCCCTCGTCCGCCGCACTCGGCTGGAGGTGTAGGCCGATGCAGCTCACCGTCTGGACCTATGAAGGACCACCCCATATTGGCGCCATGCGCGTCGCCACCGCCATGCGCGGCCTCCACTACGTCCTGCACGCGCCGCAAGGCGACACCTACGCCGACCTGCTGTTCACCATGATCGAGCGGCGCGATGCGCGCCCGCCGGTGACCTACACTACCTTCCAGGCTCGCGACCTCGGCTCGGACACCGCCGCGATCTTCAAGGACGCGGTGGAAGCCGCCTACGAGCGGTTCAAACCGGAGGCGATGATCGTCGGCGCGTCCTGCACCGCTGAGCTGATCCAGGACGATCCGGGTGGCCTCGCCAAGGCCCTCGCCCTGCCGATCCCGGTGATCGCACTCGAACTCCCGGCGTACCAGAAGAAGGAGAACTGGGGCGCCTCGGAGACCTTCTATCGGCTGGTGCGGACGCTCGCCGGCCCGGCCGCGCCCGCCGGACCTCGCGAGGGACGGCGTCCGCTCTGCAACATCCTCGGCCCCACCGCCCTCGGCTTCCGTCACCGCGACGACCTCATCGAGATCAGGAGCCTGCTCGACCGGCTCGGGATCGACGTGAACGTCGTAGCGCCGCTGGGCGCGAGCCCCACCGACCTCACCCGCCTCGGCGCGGCCGATTTCAACGTCGTGCTCTATCCCGAGATCGCCCGCGCCGCCGCGCAGCACCTGCAGAAGATCTTCGGCCAGCCGATGATCGAGACCGTGCCGATCGGCGTCGGAGCGACCATCCGTTTCATCGAGGAAGTGGCGGCACTCGCCGGGATCGATCCGGCCCCGGTCCTCGCCGGCGCCCCCTCGCGGCTGCCCTGGTATTCGCGCTCGGTCGATTCGACCTATCTGACGGGCAAGCGCGTCTTCATCTTCGGCGATGCGACCCATGCGCTCGCCGCCGCCCGGGTCGCGGCCACCGAGCTAGGCTTCAAAATCGTCGGTCTCGGCACTTACACTCGCGAATTCGCTCGGGAGATCCGGGCCGAGGCGGCGCTCCACGGCATCGAGGCCCTCGTCACCGACGATTACCTCGACGTGGAGGCGGCAATCCAGGCCAGCGCCGCCGAGCTGGTGCTGGGCACGCAGATGGAGCGCCACATCGCCAAGCGTCTGGGCCTGCCCTGCGCGGTGATCTCGGCCCCGATCCACGTCCAGGATTTTCCGGCCCGGCACTCGCCGCAGATGGGATTCGAGGGCGCCAACGTCCTGTTCGATACCTGGGTCCATCCCCTGATGATGGGGCTCGAGGAGCACCTCCTGGGCATGTTCCGCGAGGACCACGAATTCCACGCCGACGCCGCGCCCTCGCACCTGTCGGCGCATGCCGAGGACATCGCCTCCCCCAAAGCGGAAGGACAGCGGGTGGCACCCTGGGATGCCTCCGCCGAGAAGGAACTCAAGAAGATCCCCTTCTTCGTGCGCGGAAAAGCCCGCGCCAACACCGAACGGTTCGCACGCGAGCGCGAACTCTCCCTCATCACAGTCGAGACGCTCTATGATGCCAAAGCGCATTTCGGGCGCTGAGCGTCCCACCCTCCGCATCGTCGTCGTGACGATGGACAACCATATGGCGAGCGCTCTCGAACGCGCTCGCCGTCGGCTCCAGGACGAGATGCCCGGACTCGTCCTCGGCTTCCACGCGGCGGCCGAATGGGACACGGACCCGGGGGCGCTCGCGGCTTGCAAGTCCGATATCGGATCCGCCGACATCGTGCTCTCGACCATGCTGTTCATGGATGAGCATGTCCGGGCGATCCATCCGACGCTGCTCGCCCGCCGGCCCCATTGCGACGCGATGATCGGCTGCCTCTCGGCCAGCGAGATCGTGAAGACCACCCGCCTCAACCGCTTCGACATGGACGGCACCAAGCGCGGCGCCCTCGACTTTCTCAAGAAGCTGCGCGGTAAGCCGGGAGCCCAGGGCAACGGCGCCCGCCAGATGGCGATGATCCGCCGGCTGCCGAAGATCCTGCGCTTCATCCCCGGCTCGGCCCAGGATGTCAGGGCTTATTTCCTGACCCTGCAATACTGGCTCTCGGGCTCGGACGAGAACATCGCCGCCCTCGTGCGCTTCCTCGTCAGCCGCTATGCCGCCGGTCCGCGCGCGGTCTGGCGCGACATCGCCGCCGCTCCGCCACCCGTGAGCTATCCCGAGACCGGCCTCTACCATCCGCGCATGAAGGGCCGTATCGGCGAGGACGTCGCGCGGCTTCCCGTGCCCACCGGCGCCATGAAAGGCCGTGTCGGCCTTCTCGTGATGCGCTCCTACGTGCTCGCCGGGAACACCGCGCATTACGACGGCGTCATCGCCGCCCTCGAAGCGCGCGGGCTCGCCGTCGTGCCGGCCTTCGCCAGCGGCCTCGACAACCGACCGGCGGTGGAGGCGTTCTTCCATCGCGACGGGCGCCCGTCCATCGACGCCCTCGTCTCGCTGACCGGGTTCTCACTGGTGGGTGGTCCGGCCTATAACGACGCGGCCGCCGCCGAGACCACCCTGCGCGGCCTCGACGTCCCGTATCTCGCCGCCCACGCCCTCGAGTTCCAGACCATCGAGCAATGGGAGGCCTCGGATCGCGGCCTCTCGCCGGTGGAGGCCACCATGATGGTGGCGATCCCCGAACTCGACGGCGCCACCGCGCCGATGGTGTTCGGAGGCCGCTCCAGCCGCTCGCCCGGCGCCAATGCCCGCGACATGAGCGTCCATTCCGAGCGGGCGGACACGCTGGCCGCGCGCGTCGAGCGTCTCGTCTCGCTGCGCAGGCGCGCCAAGGCCTCGCGCAAGATCGCCGTCGTCCTGTTCGGCTTTCCGCCCAATGCCGGAAGCATCGGCACGGCGGCCTTCCTCTCGGTCTACCAATCGCTCCACAACACGCTGAAAGGGCTCAAGGCCGACGGCTACGACGTCGCCGTGCCGGACAGTGTCGACGATCTGCGCAACGCCGTCCTCGCCGGCAACGCCGCCCGCTTCGGCACGAACGCCAACGTCCACCACCGCATCCCGGCCGACGACCACGTCCGGCGCGAGCGGCATCTCGCCGAGATCGAGGCGCAATGGGGTCCCGCCCCGGGGCGCCAGAACAGCAACGGGTCGCAGATCTTCGTGCTCGGCGCGCAGTTCGGCAACGTCTTCGTCGGGGTCCAGCCGGGCTTCGGCTACGAAGGCGATCCGATGCGGCTGCTGTTCGAGCGCGGTTTTGCCCCGACGCATGCCTTCAGCGCCTTCTACCGCTACCTGCGCGAGGATTTCCGCGCCGATGCCGTCCTGCATTTCGGCACCCACGGCGCCCTCGAATTCATGCCGGGCAAACAGACCGGCCTGTCGGAATCCTGCTGGCCCGAGCGCCTGATCGGCTCGCTGCCGAACGTCTACCTCTACGCCGCCAACAACCCGTCCGAGGGCATGATCGCCAAGCGCCGCTCGGCCGCGACGATGGTGAGCTACCTCACGCCGAGCCTCACCCAGGCCGGGCTCTATCGCGGGCTCATCGACCTCAAGGCCTCGATCGAGCGCTGGCGCGGTCTGGAGCCGGAAGCGGAGGCCGAACGCCGCGACCTCGGCCAGATGATCCAGGTTCAGGGCGCCGCTCTCGATCTGACATCCGCCGAACCGGCCTGGTCCGGGGACGTCTCGGCCAAGGTCCTGGCTCTCGGCCTCGCGGTCAGCGAACTCGAACACACCCTGATCCCGCACGGGATGCATGTGGTCGGTGAAGGCACCCCGCCCGAGGAGCGGATCGACCTTCTCGTGGCCCTGGCGGAAGCATCCAGCGGGCTCCAGCCCGACCGCGCCGGGATCGAATCCCTGGTGGCGGGCGACACGATCGACCAAGCCCTGACGGCGGCCCGGCTGCCCCTCGACGACGGCCATCGCGCCGCCTTCGTCGCCCTGCGCGAGACCGATGCGCTGCTGTCGCGTGACCATGAGTTGCCCGCCCTGTTGCGGGCGCTGGACGGCCGCTTCATCGCGCCGGTGGCCGGCGGCGACCTCCTGCGCAACCCGGCGGTGCTGCCCACGGGCCGCAACATCCACGGCTTCGATCCCTACCGGCTGCCCTCCGCCTTCGCGGTGGCCGATGGCACCCGGCAGGTCGCCCGCATCCTCGCCCGCTACCGCGACGAGGGCGCTCCCCTCCCGGAGAGCGTCGCCCTCGTCCTGTGGGGCACCGACAACCTCAAGAGCGAGGGCGGCCCGATCGCCCAGGCGCTGGCGCTCATCGGCGCGAGCCCGCGCTTCGACGGCTACGGCCGGCTCTGCGGCGCGACGCTGATCCCCCTCGACGACCTCGGCCGCCCGCGCATCGACGTGGTGGTGACCCTGTCCGGCATCTTCCGCGATCTGCTGCCGCTCCAGACCAAGCTTCTCGCCGAGGCCTCCTATCTCGCCGCGAGCGCCGACGAGCCGGAAGAGCGCAACTTCGTCCGTAAGCACGCCCTCGCGCATATGGCCGAGCACGGTATCGATATGGAGACGGCGGCGCTCCGCGTGTTCTCGAACGCCGAGGGCACCTACGGCGCCAACGTCAACAACCTCGTGGAATCCGGCCGCTGGGAGGACGAGGACGAGATCAGCGAGACCTTCTCCCGCCGCAAGTCCTTCGCTTACGGCCGCAACGGCCGGCCGACGGCCCAGCGCGCGCTGATGGGCAGCGTGCTCGCCAAGGTCGATCTCGCCTACCAGAACCTCGATTCGGTCGAGGTCGGCGTGACGTCGGTCGACCATTATTTCGACGGCCTCGGCGGGATGGGCAGGGCGGTCGCCCGCGCCAAGGGCGAGACCGTGCCGATCTTCATCAGCGACCAGACCCGCGGGGAGGGCAAAGTTCGCTCCCTCGAGGAGCAGGTCTCGCTCGAAACCCGGACCCGCATGCTCAACCCGAAATGGACCGAGGGCATGCTCGGCCACGGCTACGAGGGCGTGCGCCAGATCGAGGCGCATCTCACCAACACCATGGGCTGGTCGGCCACCTCCAACGCCGTCGCGCCCTGGATCTACCAGCGCATCACCGAGACCTACCTCCTCGATCCGGAGATGCGCGAGCGTCTGGCGGCCCTGAACCCGACCGCGTCGGCCAAGGTCGCCCACCGCCTGATCGAGGCGCATCAGCGCGGCTTCTGGACTCCCGACGAGGCGACGCGTGCCGCGCTCGACCGCGCCGAGGAAGAACTCGAAGACCGTCTCGAAGGCATCACCGCAGGGGTCGCCGCATGAACATCGCCATCCGAAATCCCGTCGTCGCAAGACCCAAGGGAAACCGCGAGGAAGGCAGCCTTCAGGTCGAGCTCGACCCGGCCGTGAAGATCGGGACGGCGAAGGTCTTCGCCGTCTACGGCAAGGGCGGCATCGGCAAGTCGACGACCTCGTCGAACCTGTCGGTGGCCTTCTCGAAGCTCGGCAAGCGCGTGCTGCAGATCGGCTGCGACCCCAAGCACGATTCGACCTTCACCCTGACGAAGCGCCTCGCCCCCACCGTGATCGATGCCCTGGAGGCGGTACAGTTCCACTCGGAGGAGCTGCGCGTCGAGGATTTCGTGGCCGAGGGCTATAACGGCGTGATGTGCGTGGAGGCCGGCGGCCCGCCGGCCGGGACCGGTTGCGGCGGTTACGTCGTCGGCCAGACGGTGAAGCTCCTCAAGGAGCATCACCTCCTCGAAGATACCGACGTCGTCATCTTCGACGTCCTCGGCGACGTGGTCTGCGGCGGCTTCGCCTCGCCGCTCCAGCATGCCGACCAGGCCCTCATCGTCACCGCCAACGACTTCGATTCGATATTCGCCATGAACCGGATCGTGGCGGCCATCCACTCTAAGTCGAAGAATTATCCCGTGCGCCTCGGCGGCGTCATCGCCAACCGCTCGGCCAAGACCGACGAGATCGACCGCTTCAATGCCGCGGTCGGCCTGGAGCGCATCGCCCACTTCCCCGACCTCGACGTGGTCCGGCGCTCGCGCCTCAAGAAGTCGACCCTGTTCGAGATGGAGCCGACCCCGGAACTGATCGCGGTGACCGACGAGTACATGCGCCTTGCCGCGCATCTCTGGGCCGGCGGCAAGCCGCTCTCGGCGATGCCGATGAAGGACCGCGACCTGTTCGAGTTCCTCGGGTTCGACTGAGGGGAGGGCGCGCCATGACCAGCTACGCCGAGCGCCGCTCGCAACTCACCACCTATTTCGATCGCACGGCGGTGGATGCCTGGGCCCGGCTCACCACGGACGCCCCGGTCTCGAAGATCCGCGCCACGGTGCGGGCCGGGCGCGACGCCATGCGGGCGAACCTCCTGTCCTGGCTGCCCGACGACCTCACCGGAACGCGCATCCTGGACGCCGGCTGCGGCACCGGGGCGCTCAGCGTCGAGGCCGCCCGCCGTGGGGCCGAGGTGGTGGCCATCGACGTCTCGCCGACCCTGGTTGGCCTCGCCCGCGAGCGCAGCGCCGAGTTGCTCGGCGGTCATCGCATCGACTTCCGCGTCGGCGACATGCTCGACCCCTGGCTCGGCCGGTTCGATCACGTGGTCGCCATGGATTCGCTGATCCATTACAGCGCCGGCGACATCGTCCGGGCGCTGGCGGAATTGGGACTGCGCACGGACGGATCCGTCGTCTTCACCGTAGCCCCGCGCACGGCGCTCCTCACCGTGATGCATGCGGCCGGGCGACTGTTTCCGCGCGGCGACCGCGCACCCGCCATCGTCCCGATCACGGAGAGCGGCCTGCGCCGGCGGATCGGCGCGGAGCCCGCGCTGGCAGGCTTCGCCATGAAGCGGACGCAGCGGGTGAACAGCGGGTTCTACCTCTCGAACGCCATCGAACTGACGCGCACGACGCCTCGCTCCCAGGCGGGGGAGAAAGTGCGCGCCCCATGAAAGCCGCCGACATCACCGCCCGCGTCCTGACGCGCCTCGGCCCCGGCCTCCTGCCGTTCCTGCCCTTCGCCGATGCGGCGACGCCGGAACTGCCGCTGGGCCGGCTGCTGCGGCTGTCGCTGTTCCAGGTGACGGTGGGCATGGCCGCCGTGCTCCTGATCGGCACGCTGAACCGGGTGATGATCGTCGAGCTCGAAGTCCCGGCCTGGATCGTGGCCGTGATGCTGTCACTGCCCCTGGTCTTCGCCCCGTTGCGGGCTCTGGTCGGGTTCCGTTCGGACACGCACCGCTCGGTCCTCGGCTGGCGGCGCGTCCCCTACATCTGGTTCGGCACGCTGCTGCAATTCGGCGGGCTGGCGATCATGCCGTTCTCGCTGCTGATCCTCTCGGGGGATACCACCGGCCCGGCCTGGCCCGGTCATGTCGCCGCCGCCCTGGCCTTCGTCATGGTCGGGGCCGGTCTCCACACCACCCAGACCGTCGGCCTGGCGCTGGCCACCGATCTCGCCCCCGCCCATGCGAGACCGCGGGTGGTGGCCCTGCTCTGCGCGATGCTGCTCGTCGGCATGGTGGTGAGCGCCGTCGCCTTCGGATTGCTGCTAGCGAACTTCTCCCCGGTCCGCCTCATCCAGGTGATCCAGGGCGCCGCCCTCGTCACCGTCGTCTTCAACGGCATCGCCCTGTGGAAGCAGGAAGCGCGGCAGCCGGGCCGGACGGCCAAGGACCTGCCGCGTCCGAGCTTCTCGCAATCCTGGTCTGCCTATGCCGGCAGCGGGCTCGCGCGCCGGCGCCTCGTCGCCACCGGCCTCGGCACGGCGGCCTTCTCGATGCAGGACATCCTGCTCGAACCCTATGGCGGCCAGATCCTGCACCTGCCGGTCGCCGCCACCACGGCGCTTACCGCGATGCTGGCCGCTGGCGGCGGAATCGGGCTGCTCCTCGCCGCGCGCTGGCTCAACCGGGGCGGCGATCCGTTCCGGGTCGCGGCGGCGGGCAGCGTCGTCGGCATCGTCGCCTTCTCGGCGGTGATCTTCGCCGCCCCGCTCGCCTCGGCCCAGCTCTTCGCCACCGGCGTCACCCTCATCGGCCTCGGCGGTGGCTTGTTCGCCCACGGGACCCTCACCGCCTCCATGGCGAAGGCGGGGCCCGAGGATACCGGCCTCGCGCTGGGGGCCTGGGGCGCGGTACAGGCCAGCGCTGCCGGAATCGCCATCGCGTCAAGCGGCATCCTGCGCGATATCGGCTCCGGCCTCGCGGCCTCCGGGGCGCTGGGGGAGGCCATGAGCGACCCCTCCGTCGGCTACCTCATCGTCTACCACATCGAGATCGCGCTGCTGTTCGCGACCCTGCTCGCCATCGGACCCCTGGTCCGGGATCGCGCGAACGGAAGCAAAGCCGTCCTCGGCAGGGAGGCGCGTGCCCTCCTGCAACATCCCGTTCTGCAAGCCCCCGTTTCCCGTCAAGGAGCCTGATCATGCCAAGAGGTGAAATCACGGGCTATGTCGATGTGGCCCAAGTCGTACTCTACGCCTTCTGGATCTTCTTTGCCGGCCTCGTCTTCTACCTCCGCCAGGAAGACCGGCGCGAAGGCTACCCGCTGGAGAGCGAGGCGGCCGGCGGCCTCAAGCGGCCCGACCCGATCCTGATCCCGAGCCCGAAGCAGTTCCTGCTGTCCAACGGCTTAGTGAAGACCGCGCCGCAGACCGACATGCGGCCGGCCTGGAACTACAAAGGCCACAAGCGCGAGATCTGGCCCGGCGCCCCGATGGAGCCGGACGGCGACGGCCTGCACGACCAGATCGGCCCCGGCTCCTACGCCGACCGCGACGACAACCACGACCGGACCTGGGACGACGAGAAACGCATCGTCCCCTTGCGGGTCGCGGAGCATTTCGTGGTTCACGAGGATGGCCCGAACCCGATCGGCATGACCGTGTTCGGCGCCGACCGTCAGGTGGCCGGCATCGTCAGCGACCTCTGGATCGACCGGGGCGAATCGATGGTCCGCTATATCGAGGTCGAGCTCGGGACGGGCGGGCGCAGGGTGCTGATGCCCAACACGTTCTGCCGGACCGGCCGCTTCTCGCGCACGGTGAAGACCGAGGCGCTTCTGGCCCACCAGTTCGCCGACATTCCCGGCCAGAAGGACCCGGATTCGGTGACCCTCTACGAAGAGGAGCGGATCATGGCCTTCTTCGGCGCCGGCACCCTCTACGCGACGCCCGCCCGCCAGGAGCCTTTCCTATGAGCCGCACCGCGACATCCTCCCTCGGCGTCCCCGCCAACGCCTTCGACGCGCCGCCCGGCCTGCCGGCGCCGCTCCCGGCAGGCGAGCATATCCTCTGGCAGGGCAGCCCCTGCGGCTTCGGCATCGCCGTCCGCGCGCTTCATGTTCGCCTGGTCGGCATCTGGTTCGTCGGGCTGGCCTTGTGGGCGGCGGTTCCGCCGCTGAGCGAGGGCGCCTTCGTCCAGGCCGCACTTCTGGCCGGGCCGACCCTTCTCGTCGGCATCGGCGCAGTCGCCCTGCTCGGGCTCCTCGGCTGGCTCTCGGCGCGCTCCACCACCTACACCATTACCAATCGGCGGGTGGTGATGCGCCTCGGCATCGCCCTGCCGATGACACTCAACCTGCCCTTCAGCCTAATCGAAGGCGCGGGCTGCAAAGTCTTCGCGGACGGGAGCGGCGACCTTCCTCTCCAGCTGCGCGGCGGCAACCGCGTCGCTTACCTCCATCTCTGGCCTCACGCCCGGCCATGGGCGCTGACGAAGCCCGAGCCGATGATGCGATCGATCCCGGATGCGAAGCTCGCCGCCGGAATCCTTGCCCGAGCACTGTCAACTACACTTGACACAACCGAGGAAAGTGCGGCTCCTATGGTGGTCGCGCGGCAACGGCCCGTTCGCCCGCCGCGCCTCGCCAACGCGAGTTGAATGCAGGGAGGAGACGCGATGACGGCGAAGGCTGATGCCGCTCGGATTCCGCGACCACTGATCTACGGGGCGCTCGGGCTCATGGGGTTCGTGACCATCGTGGTGGGCATCGGCCGCAGCGAGGGGATCGGCCTTTCGCACATGCCGCCGACGCGGGCCGTCCGGTCCGTCGACCTGAGCCCGGAAGACCGATCCGACGGTGCCATCGTCATCAGGGATGCGGGTAGCCAGGGCATCATCGCCACCGTCGAGCCCGGCGAGGACAATTTCGTCCGCGCCACCCTTCGCGGTTTCGGCCAGGCTCGGCTCCGCGCCGGCCTCACCCGCGACCAGCCCTTCCGCCTGACGCGATTCGCCGATGGCGGACTCGAACTCTCCGATCCGTCGACCGGGCGCGTGGTCAATCTCGGCGCCTTCGGCCCGTCAAACTTCGCGGCCTTCACCAAGCTCCTGCCCGATACCAGGCTCGCCGACAGCGGAGCGGCGCGATGACCGCCTGGTTCGGACGACACATCGTCGAGGTGCCTTGCACCGTCGAGATCGAGCAGACCCCCGAGACGCTCCACGCCCACGTCACCCTCGACGCCACGTTCGACATCGAACCCGGAGACGAGGTCCAGGTCCACGACGCGCCGACATCCGTTCCCTACGGCGAGCGCCTCGTCGTCCGCCGCACCGCCACGGTCACCCGCGTCGGCATCCTGGAGCGGCTCTGGACCAAATTCGCCGGTAACTTCGAGCTCACCGAACTCTACGAAGTCAGCTTCTCAGAGAGGAGGCGCCTGTGAACGTCTCGATCCAGCACCAGGCCCCGAAGGGCGTCACGCCCAAGCTGCCCATGAACGAGGGGACGAAGGCCGCCCAGGAAACGACTTTCCTCAGCCCGCGCTTCTACACCACCGATTTCGAGGAGCTCGACCGCACCGATGTCGAGCCCGTACGCCAGCAATGGAACACGCTGATCGCGGAACTGCGCGCCGACCCGAACAAGCGGCACTTCACCCGCAATGAGGAATTCGACCTCGACATGTCCGGCCTCGACCCGGACCTGCGCAAGGAATTCATGGATTTCCTCGTTTCCTCGATCACCGCCGAGTTCTCCGGCTGCGTGCTCTATGCGGAGATGCGGAAGCGGGCCAAGAACCCCGATATCCGCGAGCTGTTCGGCTTCATGAGCCGCGACGAGGCGCGGCACGCCGGTTTCATCAACGACGTGCTCAAGGATTTCGGCATCGGCGTGGATCTTGGCTTCCTCACCAAGTCGAAGAAATACACCTTCTTCCGGCCGAAATTCATCTTCTACGCCACCTACCTTTCCGAGAAGATCGGCTACGCCCGCTACATCACCATCTTCCGTGAACTCGAGCGCAATCCGGACCGGCGCTTCCACCCGATCTTCAAGTGGTTCGAGAAGTGGTGCAACGACGAGTTCCGCCACGGCGAGGCATTCGCGCTGCTCATGCGCGCCAACCCGAAGCTGACCACCGGGGTCAACCGCTACTGGATCAAGTTCTTCCTGCTCGCGGTCTTCGCCACGATGTATGTGCGCGACCATTGCCGGCCGCATTTCCACAAGGCTCTCGGGGTCGATCCGACCGACTACGATTTCAAGGTGTTCCGGATCACCTCCGACATCTCGAAACAGACTTTCCCGCTCACCCTCGATCTCGACAACCCGAAGTTCAAGGCGGCCCTCGACCGGCTCCTCGTCTGCTCGAACAAGCTCGCCGACGCCAAGGCGCAGGGCGGGATCGCGGGCCGGCTGAAACAGGGCATCTGGATCGTCGCCTCGGCGGTCAACTTCGTCCGGCTATATGCCCTGCCGACCATCGACAACCCGATGCCGGCCGAAATCCGCCTCGAGCCGGTCTGGTAGCGTGGGCGCCTATGCCGTCCCTGCGCTCTACGCGATCGTGGTCTGGTGGTTTTCCACCGGCCTGATCCTGCTCCTCGACCTCAAGCCGCGGCACACCCATGTCTGGAGCATGGCGGGGGCGACGGTGGTTCTCGCCGGCGCCATCTGGGCCATCGCCCACAGCGCCGCCGACACGAGCGAGGCAGGGGCCTATATCGGCTTCACCGGGGCCTTGCTGGTCTGGGGCTGGCAGGAGATGAGCTATTATATGGGCTTCGTCTCGGGCCCGCGCACCGTCGGATGTCCGCCGGGCACGCGCGGCTTTGCCCGTTTCCGGGCGGCGGCGGCCACCAGCCTGTGGCATGAGGCGGCGATCGTCGCTGGCGGACTCGCCATCCTCGGCCTCACCTGGGGCGAGCCCAACCGCTTCGCCCTGTGGACCTACCTCGTCCTGTGGGGAATGAATCTCTCGGCCCGGCTCAACATGTTCCTCGGCGTGCGCAACCTCAACGCCGAGTTCCTGCCGGAGCATCTGAGCTATCTCTCGTGCTTCCTAACCAAGAAACCGATGAACATGCTGTTCCCGGTCTCCGTGAGCGCCGGGACGGCCCTCGCCGTGGCGATCGGGCTCGCTGCCCTCGACGAGCTGGCCCTGCCGCACGAGATCGTCGGCCTCACCATCCTGACCACCATGGTGGCGCTCGCCACCCTGGAACACTGGTTCCTGATGCTGCCGCTGCCCTCTGCCGCCCTGTGGAACTGGAGCCTGCCGTCGGCGAAGACGACGTCCTCGCCCGAGCCGACGCCGGCCCATCCCCGCGACACCGCCTGATCATCGCTGTCCGACCTGTCGTCGCCTGCAGGATATTTCCGCACGCCTGGAAGAAACGTGCCGTCCAAGCGGCGCTCATGAATTATTGTCATCCTAAAGCGTCAAGCCAGCTTGACACACACCATCGCTGGATGGTCAAAAATGTCGTTCGCTAAAGACAAGTGGTCGCTCGTTGGGGAAAGGGACGCCATGAACTACGAGACATTCTTCGGGAACGAGTTGGCCGGCCTGCACCGCGAGGGCCGCTACCGTGTCTTTACCGATCTGGAGCGCCAGAACGGCAGTTTCCCCCACGCCACCCATCACAGCCCCGGCGGCGAACGCCCGGTGACCGTGTGGTGCTCCAACGATTATCTCGGAATGGGCCAGAACCCGGTGGTGCTCGACGCCATGCACGAGGCGCTCGACCGCTGCGGCGCCGGTGCCGGCGGCACCCGCAACATTTCCGGCACCAACCATTACCACGTGCTCCTGGAGCGCGAGCTCGCAGACCTCCATCGCAAGGAGGCGGCCCTCCTGTTCACCTCGGGCTACGTCTCGAACTGGGCGGCACTCGGCACGCTGGCCGGCAAGCTGCCGGGCTGCGTCGTGCTCTCGGATTCAGAGAACCACGCCTCGATGATCGAGGGCATCAAGGCGTCACGCGCCGAGCGCCACATCTTCCGCCACAACGACCCGGAGGATCTCGACCGCAAGCTCCGCATGATCGACCCGTCGCGGCCGAAACTGGTGGCTTTCGAGTCGGTCTATTCCATGGACGGCGACATCGCACCGATCGCCGAGATCTGCGACGTGGCCGAGGCGCACGGCGCGCTCACCTATCTCGACGAGGTTCACGCGGTCGGCCTCTACGGCCCGCGCGGCGGCGGCATCTCCGAGCGCGAGGGCCTCGCCCATCGCCTCGACGTCATCGAGGGCACCCTCGGCAAGGCCTTCGCCGTGCATGGCGGCTACATCACCGGCTCGGCCAAGCTCTGCGACTTCGTGCGCAGCTTCGCCTCGGGCTTCATCTTCACCACGTCGCTGCCCCCGGCGGTGGCGGCCGGTGCCGCGGCGAGCATCCGCCATCTCAAGGCCAGCGGCAGCGAGCGCGCGCGCCATCAGGAGCGTGTGGCATGCGTCCGCGCGCGTCTCGACGCGGCCGGCATCCCCTACCTCCCCAACGACAGCCACATCGTGCCGGTGATGGTGGGCGATCCCGTCCTGTGCAAGGCGATCAGCGACACCCTGCTCGACGAGTTCGGCATCTACGTCCAGCCGATCAACTATCCGACGGTTCCGAGGGGCACCGAGCGCCTGCGGATCACCCCGTCACCGCTGCATTCGGACGCGGATATCGACCATCTGGTGGACGCGCTGGCCGCGATCTGGACCCGGATGGGCGTGGAAAAGGCGGCTGCCGAGTAGCAGCCCCCTCGCCGCGTTCCGCGGCAGAGAGGGGAACCACCCATCGCGTCGGGACACCGGGAAATGACCATGATCGTCAACGGAACGGCCCGAATGCCCCCTCTCAACTCCCATCCTCGCCCCGCCCCTGAGCGCAGCGCGGGTCTCGAAGACGCTATCCGGAAGACTCGCAAGCTGGCGCCCTCCTTCGAGGCCGCCGATAGGGCACGTCGGGATGAAATCGGGCCGGAGGTGACAGTCGCGGCGAGGCGAAACGCGGCATTAGAGAGCCCGCAGATCACCTTCCCGTTCTCCGCCATCGTCGGCCAGGACGAGATGCGCCGGGCGCTGATGATCGCGGCGGTGGACCCGTCCGTGGGCGGCGTCCTCGTCTTCGGCGACCGGGGCACCGGCAAGTCCACCGCGATCCGGGGACTCGCCGCGCTTCTGCCGCCGATGAAGGCCGTGATCGGATGCCCCTATTCCTGCGACCCGGCTCGAAGCCCGGCTGAATGCCCGCATTGCGCGGTCCATGCCGATTCGCGGAAGAGTCACCTCGCACCGGTGCCGGTGGTGGATCTGCCGCTCGGCGCCACCGAGGACCGGGTGGTCGGCGCCCTCGACCTCGAGCGCGCGCTGACCCGTGGCGAGAAGGCATTCGAGCCGGGGCTGCTGGCCCGCGCCAATCGCGGATTTCTCTATATCGACGAGGTCAACCTCCTCGACGATCATCTGGTCGATCTCCTCCTCGATGTGGCGGCCTCCGGCGTGAACACCGTGGAGCGCGAGGGATTGAGCGTGCGCCATCCGGCGAAGTTCGTGCTGGTGGGCAGCGGCAACCCGGAGGAGGGCGAGTTGCGGCCCCAGCTCCTCGACCGATTCGGGCTCGCTGTCGAGGTGACGACCCCCACGGATCTGCCGACCCGCATCGACGTGGTGCGTCGGCGCGACGCCTACGAGCGCGATCCCGCCGGGTTCTGCGCCACCTACGCCAAGGCCGACAGGGCGCTGCAGAAGCGCCTCACCGCCGCCCGCGCGCGCCTCGCCACGCTCGATGTCCCCGACGCGACCCTGGAGGCCGCCGCCCGCCTGTGCCTCGCGCTCGGCACCGACGGCTTGCGCGGCGAACTCACGCTCATGCGCACCGCGCGGGCGCTGGCCGCCTATGACGGAGCCGAGACGGTCGGGATCGACCACCTCCGGCAGGTCGCGCCCTCCGCCCTGCGACATCGCCTGCGCCGCAACCCGCTGGACGAATCCGGCTCCACCGCCCGCGTCGCGCGGGCCGTGGAGGAAGTGCTGGGGACGTGAGGGAGCGGCGCGCCTCCTCCGGTCCTCGCCGGGCGAAGCGAGGGGACCGCGCGCGAGGGCCCACGTCATGACCCCGGCCTGGGCCGAGGCCCTGCGCATCGCGCACCTCGTCGCCGCCGATCCCTACGGATGCGGCGGCGTCGTGCTGCGTGCCGGGGCCGGCCCCGTGCGCGACCGTTGGCTCGATGCCCTGCGCGCTTCCCTCGACCCGGGCACGCCCTTACGGCGAATGCCGTCGGGAATCGCCGAGGACAGGCTCATCGGTGGCCTCGACCTCGCGGCGACCCTTTCCACCGGCCGGCCGGTCGCCCAGGCCGGGTTGCTGGCGGAGGCCCATGGCGGCCTCGTCGTCGCTGCGATGGCGGAACGGATGGGGCAGGGCGTGGCCGCGCATCTCGCCGCCGCTCTCGATACCGGCCTGCTCCGGGTGGAACGCGACGGGCTCGCCGAGATCCGGCCCGCGCGGTTCGGGCTCATCCTCCTCGATGAGGGGATCGGCGAGGAGGAGGCCGCGCCGGCGACGCTGGCCGATCGGCTCGCGTTCCGTCTCGATCTGACCGACATGGCGCTGGCCGACACCGGCACCGCCCTTTCCCGGACGCTCGGAGACTCGGCCGAGGGTGATCCGGACCTCGGCGATGGATCGTCACCGTCAGCGGCCTCGACCGCCGCCGATCCCCTCGCGACGCTCTGTGCGATGGCCTCCGCCCTCGGCGTGGCGTCCCTTCGCGGACCGCTGCTGGCCCTGCGCGTCGCCCGCCTCATCGCCTCGCTCGATGGACGCGGGGAGATCGATGACGCGGATGCGCAGGAGGCCGCACGTCTCGTCCTCGGCCACCGCGCCACGCGCCTTCCGGTTCCGGAGACGCCCCCCGAGAAGGAGCAGGCGGCCGACGCGCCTAGCGATCCGCAGGATCCGCCCCCCACTGGGGAGCAATCGGAACCGGCACCGGATTCGAACCCGGACGAGGGGACGACACCCGCCCTCGACGAGCGCGTCGTCGAGGCCGCGCGCGCCGCGATTCCCGCCGGGCTCCTGGCGATGCTGATGGCCGACGGCCCTCGCCTGCGCTCGCCGAGAGCCGGCAAGGCCGGCGCAAAGGCCGCGTCCGCCCGGTCCGGCCGGCCCATGGGCGCGCGGCCGGGCGATCCGCGCCGGGGCCG
The DNA here is from genome assembly GCF_000372825.1 of Methylobacterium sp. 77. Taxonomy (NCBI): domain Bacteria; kingdom Pseudomonadati; phylum Pseudomonadota; class Alphaproteobacteria; order Hyphomicrobiales; family Methylobacteriaceae; genus Methylobacterium; species Methylobacterium sp. 77. The sequence continues at coordinate 852,434 of NZ_KB910516.1, forward strand.
GCTCGATCTCATCGCGACCCTGCGCGCCGCCGCCCCCTGGCAGAGCATCCGCCGGCCGGGCAAACCCTCACCGGCGGGAGAAGCGGGCGCGCTCCCGCGAGACGCCGCCGCCACTCTCGTCATCCACCCCGACGACATCCGCATCACCCGGTTCCGGCAGCGGACCGAGACCACCACCATCTTCGCCGTCGACGCTTCGGGATCATCCGCGCTGGAAAGGCTGGCCGAGGCCAAGGGCGCCGTCGAGTTGCTGCTCGCCGAGGCCTATACGAGGCGGGACAAGGTCGCCCTGGTCGCCTTTCGCGGCGCGGGCGCCGACCTGATCCTTGCGCCGACACGCTCGCTGGTGCGGGCCAAGCGCGGTCTCGCCTCGCTGCCCGGAGGGGGTGGGACGCCGCTCGCAGCCGGCATCGATGCCGCCGGACAGGTGGCCCTCTCGGTGCGCCGGGGCGGAGGAACGCCGGTGGTGGTGATGCTCACCGATGGCAGGGCCAACGTCGCTCGTTCAGGCATCGCGGGACGAGCGCGGGCGGGCGAGGATTCGCTGATGGCCGCCCGCCTCTTCCGCGAGGTGGCCATCCGCGCCATCCTCATCGACACCGCTCCACGGCCGCAGGATTCGGCCCGCCGCCTCGCCGCCGCCATGGGGGCGCGCTATCTGCCCCTGCCCCATGCCGATGCCGGGGTGATGAGCGCCGCGATCCGATCGGCGGCGGAATAGGGTCCTACCGCATGAGCGCCGCCGCCGACCGACCGCACTGGGAGCGCGAGGGCGCCGACTGGCCGCACCGGGAGGCGAGCCGGTTCGTGAAAGCCTCCGGCCTGTCCTGGCATCTCCAGGAAATGGGCGAGGCGGATGCGCCGGTCCTGCTGCTCCTGCACGGCACCGGTGCCGCCACCCATTCCTGGCGCGGGTTGATGCCGCTGCTCGCCACGCGGTTCCGCATCGTCGCTCCCGATCTGCCGGGCCACGGCTTCACCGATCCGCTGCCCGCCGCTCGGCTGTCCCTGCCGGGAATGGCCTCCGCCGTCGGCGACCTGCTCGAGACCCTGGAGATCCGTCCCACCCTGGTCGTCGGGCATTCGGCAGGGGCGGCGATCCTGGTCCGGCTCTGTCTCGACGGCGGCGTCGCGCCCGACCTGCTGGTGGCGCTCAACGGCGCGCTGACCCCGTTCCCCGGCCTCGCCTCGGTGCTGTTCCCGAGCATGGCGCGACTGCTCTTCCTCAACCCGATCACGCCCAAGGTCTTCGCCTGGACAGCCGACCGCCCGGCGGTGGAACGCCTGATCCGCGGCACCGGCTCGCGCCTCGACGCGGAGGGGCTCGAGCTCTACCGCCGCCTGTTCCGCACCCCCGGCCATGTGGCCGGGGCGCTCGGCATGATGGCGAACTGGGACCTCGCCACCCTGGACCGCGACATCCGCCGCCTCACCACGCCGACGCTCCTCGTGGTCGGCAGCGAAGACAAGGCGATCTCCCCCGACACCGCCTTCGCCCTGAGGAAGCGCCTGGCCAACGCCCGCGTGGAACTCCTGCGTGGCCTCGGCCACCTCGCGCACGAGGAGGCGCCGGAGAAAGTGGCGGAGGTGATTTTTGCGGCGATGGATTTGGCGGTGGGAGAGGGGGTTCGGGTTGGCGTATCGCCGTAACGATAATTAGTATTTCGGCATACAATCCAGTCCTAGTCCCAGATTGGATCAGGCTATTTTTGCTAGTTCTTGTTTATTACATATGATAATATAGTATAATCACGTTCGATGGGTAAAAGGTCGGGCTAGCGTCAGATACCTAACTTGGCCCTGGTTGAAAACCGATGAACAAACACGAGAGAAACGGCACCCGCGTCAAAAACGAGGATACAACCTTCAGTATCTGATGTAGCAATAATCGGCCCATTTTTGCCTGATTCGATATGACAGGAAGGGGCTAAAGAGAAAAGCAGCTATAAAAATGAATGATCCATACAAAATATTAATGCAAGTTTCGGGCGTTCTTTCTTCTATTCGCAACAGCCTTGACCGTATAACACGAAGCGAAGCTGCAGCATTTCTCACAATTGGTGAGGTGGCTGAAATTGCAGGCCAAATCGAAGAGTTGAGATTTCCTATTTCGTCTTTGAGCCGCACCTCTATAGCGTCGACTGACATAGAAAGCCTTATATCACGGATAGAATTTACCGGCAGAGGGTTGGCCAGCTTAATAGCAAACGAGAAATATCGCGCAATCGCAAGTTCATTTAGATTTCGGCCCTTGATGACACCGAGAGCTCCCCTGACTGGTGGCTTGTTCGATGAATTCCCCACACTGATACGAGGCAATCTAAATGTTTATCAAGCCACAGAAATATTGCATGATATATTGACCAGAATAAGTTCTGTAAAATATATTGAATCTTTGTTTCAAGAAGATAAAGTTAAGGATTCACAACTTAGTTCGCGCGAACTAAGCAAGGCGAGTATTTCCAATTTGAAGCGAATTGTGCCGCAACAAAAGATTGCACCTATTCAGTTTAAAATTGAAAACAATAAGATAGCCATCGATAGGAAGCCGAGTGTCGCGAATAAGCGAGATACTTCTAATATTGACGCCGCAAAACAGAAAATCGCGAAAGACGGAAATGATATCATTGAAAAACTAAAACAGTCAAATTGCGACAAAAGGCTAATCGAGAACCTCGAAATACTTCAAAACAGCATTCTAGCTAATGAAAATGCTGTACAAATCGGCATGAACAACATTTCTTTTGGAGTTATGTCAGCCGTTTATAAAAACGAGCTTCCAGACGCGCTCAACGCTAACTTGCAAGCGCATAGCCTGAATGTAAATATGTTTATTGCTCAATTTCCAGATTGGGCAAGATTTTCTGAAAACGCTCTTGCGGTCGAAACAACGGAAGATGATATCGTTGCGGTGAAATCTAGTGTGACATCTATTATCGAGCATCTCGAAGAAGACGCAGAAATTGCCGAACCGGCCGTATTACGTGCATTCAAGCAGCTTGGCTCGTTGCTGAATAATCCATCGCAAGCAAGTAAAAGAGCTGCGTTTGCCGTAATTCGAACAGCAGAAAACTTATTCAGCAAAATATTCCATCATACAATACTGTTTTTTGAGGATATCATTAAGGATTCCGCCAATGACATAAAAAAAGTAGTATCAAAAACGATAACAGGATCACTAGTTGCTTTAGCTATCAATGGCGCAACGGAGCTAACGGATTTAAGCGCTAAGATTAATGAGCTTTCTTGGTTGAAAAACGCGATCGAAATAGTGGAAAAGCAAATGAAAATTTATTCAAATAAATGATTGGCTCCTGTTAAGGTGACAGTCTGTCAGGCTGAGTCAGATACTTAGCAGCCTGCCACTTGAAAGTGCCCTGGCGGATCACCGGCCGTGATCCGTCGCGGGTGATCACACCCCGCCCCCACAAATCACCACTTGCATCCCCAATTTTTCCCCTGATAGTGTCACCCTATGTTGACACTCAGCGATGTGCCGACCTCCTCGTCCCGGCCGGCCAGTCGCCCTCATGCGGTGGTGATCGGCAGTGGCTTCGGGGGGCTCGCCGCCGCGATCCGGCTCGGGGCACGGGGCTACCGGGTCACGGTGCTGGAGCGGCTCGAGCAGCCCGGCGGGCGGGCGCGGGTGCATCGCCAGGACGGCTTCACCTTCGATGCCGGGCCGACCATCGTCACCGCACCGTTCCTGTTCGAGGAACTCTGGACCCTGTGCGGGCGGCGCATGGAGGACGACGTCACCCTGGCGCCGATGCTGCCGTTCTACCGCATCCGCTTCGAGGACGGCGCGACCTTCGATTACAGCGGCGACCTTTCCGCCATGCGCGAGGAGGTCGCGCGGTTCTCGCCTGGCGATGTCGCCGGTTACGAGCGCTTCATGGAGCGGTCCCGGGCGATCTGCGAGGTCGGGTTCGAGCAGCTTGGCCACGTGCCGTTCACCTCCGTCGCCGACATGCTGCGGATCATGCCCGACCTCGTCCGCCTCGGCGGTCACCGCAGCGTCTACGACGTCGTAGCGAGCTACATCCGCGACGAGCGCCTCAGGACGATCTTCAGCTTCCATCCGCTCCTCATCGGCGGCAGCCCGTTCCGGGCGAGCGCGATCTACTGCCTCATCGCCCATCTCGAACGGCGCTGGGGCGTGCATTTCGCCCTCGGCGGCACCGGCCGCCTCGTCGACGGCCTCGCCGGGCTGATCCGGGGGCAGGGCGGCTCGCTCCGCTACGGGGCCGACGTCTCCCGCATCATCGTCGAGGACGGCGCCGCCACGGGTGTGGCCCTGGCGTCCGGCGAGCGCATCGATGCCGACATCGTCGTCTCCAACGCCGATTCGGCCTTCACCCACCGCCATCTCCTGCCGGACGGCGTGAGACGGCGCTGGACCAATCGCCGGCTCGACCGGTCGCATTCCTCCATGGGCCTGTTCGTCTGGTATTTCGGCACGAGCCGGAAATTCCCGGATGTCGCCCACCACACCATCCTGATGGGGCCGCGCTATCGCGAGCTGATCGACGACATCTTCCGGACGAAGGTCCTGTCGAAGGATTTCAGCCTCTACCTGCACCGTCCCACCGCCACGGACCCGCTCCTGGCGCCGCCGGGCTGCGACGCGTTCTACGTGCTCTCGCCGGTGCCGAACCTCGCCGGCGGCCAGGATTGGAAAGCGGAGGCGGAACCCTATCGGCGCGCCATCGAGCGCCATCTCGATGCCACCGTCATGTCGGGCCTCTCGGATTCCATCGTCACCTCGAAGGTGACGACGCCTGAGGATTTCGCCGCCGATTTCCTGAGCTTTCGCGGGTCGGGCTTCGGCCTCGAGCCGGTGCTGACGCAATCCGCCTGGTTCAGGCCGCACAACGCCTCGGAGGACGTGGCCCGGCTCTATCTCGTCGGGGCCGGCACTCATCCCGGCGCCGGCCTGCCCGGTGTCCTCTCCTCCGCCCGAATTCTCGATACCGTGGTGCCGGATGCGCGCGTCTTCGCTTGAGAACTCCCGGCCCGACCTCGCCCGCCCTCCGCTCTGGGCGATCCCCCATGCGGATGCGGCCGACCACGCCGCCTGCCGCGCGGCGATCCGCACCGGGTCGCGCAGCTTCTTTGCCGCCTCCGCCCTTCTGCCGCCCTCGGTGCGCAGGCCCGCCTACGGTCTCTACGCCTTCTGCCGCCTCTCGGACGACGCGGTGGACGACGTCGCCGAGAGCGGACGCAGGCCGGCCGTCGCCAGGCTCCAGATGCGGCTCGCGCGCGCCCATGACGGACGCCCCTGCGACGCCCCGGCGGACCGGGCGCTCGCCGACATCGTCTCGGATCACGCTATCCCCCAGGGGCTGCCCGCCGCGCTGATCGAGGGGCTCGCCTGGGATGCGGGCGGACGCCGCTACGAGACCCTGTCCGATCTCACCGCCTATGCGGCGCGGGTGGCCGCTTCGGTGGGCGCGATGATGACCCTGATCATGGGAATCCGCGATCCCGATGTGCTGGCCCGTGCCTGCGACCTCGGCATCGCCATGCAGCTCACCAACATCGCCCGCGACGTGGGCGAGGATGCCAGGGCCGGCCGACTCTACCTGCCGCAATCCTGGCTGAGGGAGGCCGGCATCGACCCGGAGGATTTCCTGCGCGAACCCGTCTTCACGCCGGCACTCGGGCGCGTGGTCGCGCGCCTGCTGGCCGCGGCCGACCTGCTCTATACACGCTCGAAATCCGGCATCGCCGGGTTGCCCCCCGCCTGCCGCCCGGCGATCCGCGCGGCAGGGCTGATCTATGCCGAGATCGGCCGCGAGGTGGAGCGGGCCGGGTACGATTCGATCTCGCGACGCGCTCGCGTCCGCGGGAGGAGGAAACTCGCGCTCCTCGGTCGTGCCCTCGTCTCGACGGACGGCAAGTCCGCACTCCGTGAACCGCCCCTGCCGGAGAACCTGTTCCTGATCGAGGCGGTGGCCGCCCGGCCGTCGATAGCCCCCCAGATCCCGCCGTGGTGGAACGTCCCGGCGCAGGTCGCGCAGGTCCTCGATCTGGTCGAGACCCTGCGCGAACGCGAAGCACTGGGCCGCGAGCCCGCACCCTCGTGAGCGACCACCTCTTCGCCGCCTTCGACATCGGCCTCGTCTTCGCCCTCGCGCTGGGCTTGGCGGTCTGGCAACTCGTCGTCGTCAAGCGCGGCATTCGCAAGGACCGGGAGGAGGCCGCCCGGCGCGGGCCGAACGATGCCGCTCCGTGACGTCACGCGTCGGTCTCACCCCATCGCGGCGGCGACGGCCGAAGCGAGCGGCGTCGTCGGACGGCCGAGCAGCGTCGAGAGTTGCCGGCCTTCATCGAACAGGGCCCCGCGCGAGGCATCGACGTCCCACTCGGCGAGTCCGTCGGCCAGGCCCCCCGGCAGGCCGATCCCCTTGAGCAATGCAGCATATTCAGCCTGCGGCAGGTTCCTGTAGGGGATCTCCCGGCCGGCCTGTCGTGACACTTCGGCAGCCAGTTCGGCCAAGGTGTAGGCGCCGTCGCCTGCCAGTTCGTAGGTTTGCCCGGCATGGATCCCGCCAGCATGGGTTTCGCTTGTCAGCACGATCGCCGCCGCATCCGCATAATCGGCCCGCGTGGCCGACGAGATCCGGCCGTCACCGGCGCTGCCGAGGAGGGCGCCTCCCGCCAGCGCTCCGGCAATCGAGGCGGTGTAGTTCTCCGTATACCAGCCGTTTCTGAGGATCGTCGCCGGCAGACCTGACGCCGCTATGGCGGCCTCGGTTGCGAGATGTTCCTCGGCGAGACTGATCGACGACACGTCGGCATGCAGTAGACTGGTATAGACGAGCCGGCCGACACCGGCGGTCCTGGCGGCCTCGATCACGTTCCGGTGCTGGGCGACGCGTTGGCCGATCTCGCTGGATGAGATCAGCAGCAGCCGGTCGATGCCCCGCAAGGCGGTCGCCAGCGTCTCGGGCCGCGCGTAATCGGCCAGCCGCACGTCGACGCCCCGATCCCGAAGGCTCCGGGCGGCATCGCTCTCGACCGAACGCAGACCGGCGACGAGGGCGCCGGCAGGAACCCGTTCCAGCAAGGCCTCGACGACGAGGCGACCGAGCTGACCGGATGCTCCGGTCACGAAGTAAGTCGGGTGGGCGGGGTTCGACATCGCAGGCTTCCTTGTCGGTTCACTTTCGTGACAAGGTAACTAAGTGAGACCTGAAACCCTGTGAAGGAGGCACGATTTTGGGACAAGGTTACGACGAGGGAACCGCCCTTCCGTCGGCTCAGGTCGAGCTGGCGCGGACCTTCGCGGGCTGGCAGGCCGAGCAATTCGACGCCGCCCAATGCCCTATCCGCAACGTTCTGGACCGGACCGGCGACAAATGGTCGATCCTGATCCTGACGGCGCTGGCCAGCGGCCCGCATCGGTTCAGTGCGATCCTCCGCATGATCCCCGACATCTCGAAACGCATGCTGACCCAGACGCTGCGCGACCTCGAACGGGATGGATACATCGGCCGCAAGGTTTTCCCAACCAAGCCGCCAAGCGTGGAGTACCGCCTGACGGTTCTGGGAAGCACGCTCCTGGAGCCGCTGATCCTCCTGATTCGCTGGGCCGAACGGAGCCACGCGGCCATAAAGGCGGCAAGGTCGCGCTTCGATGCAGACCCGATTCGGGAAGAATGACGCGGGCGCCTCACCCAGCCCGGCGCGGCATCCGGAACGGCAGCATGAACGTCACCAGCGGGTTCCTGAACCGATCCAGCGACAGGCTCTCATGGACCGGGCGCACGCGCTCGCCATCCAATGTCGAGGCGAGGAGCGAGCGGGCGTAGAACGGCGTATCCTCGAACGTGCGGACCACCTTCGACTGCGCATCGTCGCTGCGGGTGGAGCGGGGCATGCGCCAGAACCGCGTCGAGGGCAACGCGGCGGCGAGCGGAGGGCGGATGTCGCGGCGCGTGCCGTCGGCGGCGAATCGCAGGGACAGGTTCTGGCCGCTGCCGTCGCGGCGGCGCACGTCGTAGAGGATCGCGGACCCGTCCTTCAGGTCGGCCCGGCACCAGGTCCAGTCGCTGAACGACGCCTCCAGGGCGGTGTCGCCGTGGTTGGTGTCGAAATAAGCCGTCCCGCGCCAGGACAGGGACGGGGAATCGAGATCGACCTCCACGGGTGAGGAGGGTGCCATCGGCCACCAGCGGTGCTCGCCATGGCCGTCGAGGGTGAAGGTCTGCCGCGTGAAGCCGTTGGGGCGCAGGCGGATCGTTCCGCGAACCCGCGAGGGGATCGGCGCCGTCACCTCGTCCAGGGTGATGGTCAGGGTCGTCCCATCCCAATCGAGCCCGCTCGGGCCGATCCGGATGTGCGACGCATCCCGGCTCAACGCATCGCGGCCGCGCTCGGTCATGCAGAATCGGTTGGCGCGCTCCCCGTAGAGGACGACGTTCACGCAGCAATGGTTGAACGGATCGCGGCTCCGATCCAGGGCGTAATAGGGCGAGAACACGCTGCCGATGAAGGCGATGATGGTCAGCCCTTGCCGGCCGTCCTCACTCAGGGCGTCGACATACCACCAGACGTAGCCGTCTTTTGCCACTGGCGTATCGAAGCGCGGCCCGTCGTGCCCAGGTCGTCGAGCAGGCTGTCCGCCGCGATCCGCCCCGATTGTGCCGCCATCGGCACGCCCGGCCCCGGATGGACGCTGCCCCCCGCCAGATAGAGACCCGGCAGGGCCGTCCTGGCGCCCGGACGTTTGAACGAGGCCATCCAGCCGTGCGAGGCCCGGCCGTAGAGGGCGCCCCCCGTGGCCGGAAACAGCCGCTCGAACCCCGCCGGATCGGTCGTCACCGTCCCGAGAGAATCCTCGATCGTCAGCCCGGATTGCGTCAGCTTCCGGCGCAGATTGGTCTCGCATCTGGCGATCTCCATGGGGTCGAGCGGGCGCTCCAGGCCGAGGGCCGGGGCATTGACGAGGCAGAGCAGGCGCTCCGGCGCGCCGAGGGCGGAATCGTCGTCGGCGCGGTCCTGGGCGCAGACGTAGACCGTCGGGTCGGCGGGCAGCCGCCCGGCGCGGAGCTCGGCGAATTCGGCGGCGTAATCGCGCGAGAAGAACACGTTGTGCCGAACCAGCGGGAAGCCCGAAATGCGGGCTTTGGCGCAGAGCGTCACCGCCGAGAGCGAGCGCTCCCCGGGCGGCACCGCCCCGACGGCGCGTGACGCCCGCGCGCCGAACAGGCCCTTGCCGAGGGCCGCAGCGTCGGCATTGGCCACCACCAGATCCGCCGGGATCCGCTCGCCATCGGCCAGATCGAGGCCGACGATGCCGCGTCCGTTCTCCACCGCGATCCCGGCCACGTGGGAATTGTAGCGGAAGCGGGCTCCGCGCTCTTCCGCGAGGTCGGCGATGACCGCGGCGAGACGGCTGAAACCGCCTTCCACATGCCAGACGCCTTCCGATTCCACGTGCGCGACGAGCATCAGCGTCGCCGGAGCCTCGAACGGCGAGGAGCCGCAATAGGTGGCGTAGCGCCCGAACAGCTGGCGCAGTCGGGGATCTCGGAAATAGTCGCCGAGTGCGCTCCACAGGGTGGTGAAGGGCTGGATGCGCAACAATCCCCCGAGACCCGACAGGCCGACGCGGCGGCCGAGATCGATCGGGCTCGGGCGTTCGCCCCGGATGAAGGGACGCTCCAGCGTTCCGTAGACCTCCGCCGCGCGCGCGCAGAATCGGCGGTAGCCATCCTCCTCCCTCGCCCCGGCGAAGGCGCGGATCGCCTCTGCCGAAGCATCGTGATCGGCAAACAGGTCGAGGCGCTCGCCGTCTCCCCAGGCATGACGGGCGAGGATCGACGCCGGGTGAAGGCGCAAGCGGTCGGACAGGTCGGCGCCGCACTGGGAAAAGATCTCCTCGAAGACCCAGCGCATGGTGAAGACCGTGGGGCCGGCCTCGACCCTCGACCCTTCGACGGGAACGCTGCGCATCTTGCCGCCGGGCCCGGCGGCGCGCTCCAGCACCGTGACGTCGAGGCCGGCATGGGCGAGGCGCAGGGCTGCCACCAACCCGCCGATTCCCGCTCCAATCACCGCAACCCGCTTCGTCGCCACTCTGCCACCGTTCAAAGCCGTCACCCGTTTCCGTCTTGACGAGTGTCAATATTATCTGACACTTTGGAATGGCAATACAAAAAGACACAGGGAGTGGCGCCATGGATGCCAATCGCCGGATCGAGCAGGCGCTCGACGCTGCCGTCGCCCATGCGGAGGCGCCCGGCGCACCGCCGCTCCTGGCGGAAGCCATCCGCTACGCCGTCTTTCCCGGTGGCCATCGCATCCGCCCGCGCCTGTGCCTGTCGGTCGCCCGTGCCTGTGGCGACGATGATCCGGCGGCCTCCGACGCTGCTGCGGCGGCGATCGAACTCCTTCACTGCGCCTCCCTGGTCCATGACGACCTGCCCTGTTTCGACGATGCGCCGATGCGGCGGCAGAAACCCTCGGTCCACGTGGCCTTCGGCGAACCGCTGGCGGTGCTGACCGGGGACGCCCTGATCGTCAGCGCCTTCGAGACCCTGGCCAGAGGCGCGGCGCGGTCGCCGCATCGGCTCGCCTCCCTCGTCGGCCTCGTCGCCCGCGCGGCCGGCTCACCCGCCGGGATCGTCGCCGGTCAGGCTTGGGAATCGGAGCTCAATGTCGGGCTCACCGAATATCAGCAGGCCAAGACCGGCGCCCTGTTCGCCGCGGCCACCGTCACCGGAGCTGCGGCGGCGGGGGCGCAGGCCCTGCCGTGGCGCCTCCTCGGGGAATGCCTCGGCGAGGCCTATCAGGTGGCCGACGACCTGCGCGACGTGGCCTGCCGCCAAGAAGAGGTCGGCAAGCCGGTGGGCCGCGACGCCACATTGGGCCGTCCGAACGCCGCCGCCTTGCTCGGCATGGGCGGCGCGCTCGCCCGACTCAAGCGCCTGGTGCGCGAGGCCGTGGAAGTCATTCCGGCCTGTCCCGGCGCGGACGAGCTGCGCGCCGAGATTGAGGCGCAGACACGTCTGTTCCTGCCGGCGAGTCTGGCGCGGGAGATGGCGTGAGCGGAACATACGATGCTCCGCGTCGATCCCACATGTGAAGCGACGCCCCTCGTGAGCCCTGCTTTCCCCACGAGGGGGGAAAGACTCCACGCATCGTCGTGGCGCGAGCGCTGGCTGGCCTTCCGCAACCGTACCATCGCCAGCCCGGGCTTCCAGCGCTGGGCCGCCGGCTTCCCTCTGACCCGTGGGATCGCGAGCCGGAACACGCGGTCCCTGTTCGATCTCTGCGCCGGGTTCGTCTACTCGCAGACCCTGTTCGCCTGCATCAAACTCGACCTCTTCGCGATCCTCGAACCCGGCCCGCTCAGCGTCCAAACATTGGCCGAGCGGACATGCCTGAGGCCGGAGAGAGCACTGCGCCTGCTCAAGGCCGCCACCTCGCTCGGACTGCTGCGGCGCCTGCCGGACGAGCGCTTCGCCCTGGCCGATCTCGGCGCGGCGCTCATCGGCAATCCTTCCGTCGCGGCGATGATCGAGCATCACGCGCTCCTCTACGAGGATCTGCGGGACCCGGTGGCTCTGCTGCGCGGGGAGGGCGGTGCGAGCCGGCTCGCCACCTACTGGCCCTATGCGGGTCGGGCCGACGACAGCGCGATCCGGGCCGATTCGGTCGCGGATTACTCGGCCCTCATGGCCTCGTCCCAATCCCTCATCGCCGAAGACATCCTCGACGCCTATCCGATGCACCGGCACCGCCTTCTCATGGATGTCGGAGGGGGTGAGGGCGCCTTCCTTCGCGCGGTCATGCAGGCCACGCCCAGTCTCGCCGTCAGGCTGTTCGACCTGCAGGCCGTGGCGGCACGCGCCGCCGAGCGTTTCGCGGTCGAGAACCTGTCCGACCGTGCCGAAGCCCTGGGCGGCAATTTCCGCACCGGCCCCTTACCGAAGGGAGCCGACGGCATCTCCCTCGTTCGGGTCGTCCACGACCACGACGACGACACCGTTCGCCACCTGCTGCGCGCCGTCTACGACGCGCTGCCCGATGGCGGGAGCCTTCTGATCGCCGAGCCGATGGCGGGGACGCCGGGCGCCGAGCCGATCGCGGACGCGTATTTCGGCTTCTACCTGCTGGCGATGGGCAGCGGTCGCTGCCGAACCTCCGCCGAACTGACGGCGCTTCTCGCCGAGGCCGGCTTCCAGAACACCCGCGAGATCACCACGCGGCGCCCGCTCCTCACGAGATTGCTGGTGTGCCAGCGAATTGACACGGATGAGCGTAAGTAAGGCTTGACGAATAAAAGTGTCTATCTAGGATGACACATCTAGACCGCGGCGAGACGATCGCGGTCAGATCGGGATCAACGGAAACGGGAGGGTCGACACCGATGCACGCTCTCGCCGTCCTCCTCGAGAAGCCCGAACATCTGTCGCTCACCGAGCTCGCCATCGACGCTCCGGGTGAGGCCGATGCCGTGGTGGACACCATCTGGAGCGGAATCAGCACCGGCACCGAGCGCCTGCTCTGGTCGGGCCGGATGCCGACCTTCCCCGGCATGGGTTATCCCCTGGTCCCCGGCTACGAGTCGGTCGGCGAGGTGGTCGAGGCCGGCCCGGCCTCAGGCCTCGCCGTCGGCCAGCGCGTCTTCGTCCCCGGCGCCCGCTGCTTCGGCACGGTCCGCGGGCTGTTCGGAGGCGCGGCCTCCCGCCTCGTCAGCGAAGGCTCCCGCCTCGTCCCCATCGATGCGGATCTGGGCGAGCACGGCATCCTGATCGCCCTCGCCGCGACCGCCTATCACGCGCTGTCGCAGCACGCCGCCGGCCGCTCGCTCATCGTCGGCCACGGTGTTCTCGGGCGGCTTCTCGCCCGACTGACGCGGATCGCCGGCGGCGAGCCGGTGGTGTGGGAAACGAACGCCGTCCGCGCCGAGGGCTCGCACGGCTACGAGGTGCTGCATCCGGAAGCCGACGAGCGCCGCGATTATGGCGCCATCACCGATGTCAGTGGCGACGCCGCGATCCTCGACACCCTGATCGGGCGGCTCAAGCCTGGCGGGGAGATCGTTCTCGCCGGCTTCTACGAGGCACCCCTCTCATTCGCCTTCCCGCCGGCTTTCCTGCGTGAAGCCCGCATCCGTGTCGCCGCTCAGTGGCGGCCGGACGATCTGGCCGCGGTTCTCACCCTCATCGAGGGTGGCCGTCTCTCCCTCGACGGCCTGATCACTCATCGCGAACCGGCGGCGCACGCGCCCTCGGCCTATCGCACGGCGTTCGGCGAACCCGAATGCCTGAAGATGATCCTCGATTGGAGAGCCGCTTCATGAACATGCAGCTGAACGGAGCCGCACTCCTGCGCGCCGAAGCCGCCATCGAGCCGGATCCCGCCCCGGTCTCGGCCACCAAGGAAACGCAGATCATCGCGATCTACGGCAAGGGCGGAATCGGCAAGTCGTTCACGCTAGCCAACCTCAGCTACATGATGGCCCAGCAGGGCAAGAAGGTCCTGCTCATCGGTTGCGATCCCAAGAGCGACACCACCTCGCTCCTCTTCGGCGGCCGCGCCTGCCCGACCATCATCGAGACCTCGACGAAGAAGAAGCTCGCCGGCGAGCAGGTCGCCATCGGCGACGTCTGCTTCAAGCGCGACGGCGTCTACGCCATGGAGCTCGGTGGCCCCGAGGTCGGGCGCGGCTGCGGCGGACGTGGGATCATCCACGGCTTCGAGTTGCTGGAGAAGCTCGGTTTCCACGAATGGGGCTTCGACTACGTCCTGCTCGATTTCCTCGGCGACGTGGTCTGCGGCGGCTTCGGCCTGCCGATCGCCCGCGACATGTGCCAGAAAGTCATCGTCGTCGGCTCGAACGACCTGCAATCGCTCTACGTCGCCAACAACGTCTGCTCGGCGGTCGAATACTTCCGCAAGCTCGGCGGCAATGTCGGCGTCGGCGGCCTCGTCATCAACAAGGACGACGGTACCGGCGAGGCCCAGGCCTTCGCCGAAGCGGTCGGCATCCCGGTCCTGGCCTCGATCCCGGCCGACGACGACATCCGCAAGAAGAGCGCGAATTACGAGATCATCGGCCGCCCCGAGAGCCAGTGGGGCTCGCTCTTCGCGGATCTGGCTCAGAACGTCCACGACGCGGCCGCCAACCATCCGACGCCCCTGAGCCAGGACGGTCTGCTCGGCCTGTTCAAGGGCGAGGCGGTCGGTCGCGGCGTCACCCTGGTCCCAGCCACGTTCGAGGATATGTGCGGCACGACTCAGGTCGTGAAGCCGTCCCTCGAAGTCGTCTACGACGAGGTCTGACGCGCATGGCCGTCACCCTCGACATCGCCGACCTTCGCGCCCGTAAGGAGCGCCCGGCCTCGACACTGGCACCCGCCCCCCTTCCTGCGGAGGCGGTGAACCTCGCCGCCACCAAGGGCGACGGAATCGGCTGCCATTCCGGCAAGGACGCGATGCGGGCGGCCGCCGAAGCCGCAGGGATGTCCGAGACGCTGGAGCAGCTCCGAAAAGACTATCCGCAGGGTCCGCACGACCAGCCCCAGAGCATGTGCCCGGCCTTCGGGAGCTTGCGCGTCGGCCTGCGCATGCGCCGCACCGCGACGATCCTCTCCGGCTCCGCCTGCTGCGTCTACGGGCTCACCTTCACCTCGCATTTCTATGGCGCCAGACGGAGCGTCGGCTACGTACCGTTCAACTCCGAGACCCTGGTTACCGGCAAGCTGTTCGAGGATATCCGCGAGGCCGTGTTCGAGACGGCCAAGCCCGCCGATTACGACGCCGTCGTCGTCATCAACCTCTGCGTTCCGACCGCGTCCGGCGTGCCGCTGCGGCTCCTCCCGAAGGAGATCGACGGGGTCCGGATCATCGGCATCGACGTGCCCGGCTTCGGCGTGCCGACCCATGCCGAAGCCAAGGACGTGCTCGCCGGCGCCATGCTGAAATTCGCCCGCACCGAGGCCGAACAGGGTCCGGTCCAGGCGCCCCGCACCGGCCGCTCAGAGCGACCGAGCGTGACGCTCCTCGGCGAGATGTTCCCCGCCGACCCGGTGGTGATCGGCGCGCTGCTGGAGCCGCTCGGGCTCAGCGCCGGCCCCGTCGTGCCCACCCGCGAATGGCGCGAGCTCTACGCAGCATTGGATTGCGCGGCCGTGGCTGCCATCCACCCGTTCTACACCGCCTCCATCCGCGAATTCGAACTCGCGGGCCGTCCCATCGTCGGCTCCGCCCCCGTCGGACACGACGGCACCGCCGACTGGCTCGACCGGATCGGTGAGAACTGTGCGGTTCCCCGCGCCACGGTCGAGGCCGCCAAGAACCGGCTCCTTCCGATGATCAAGGGCGCCCTCTCGGCGACGCCGATCAAGGGCAGGATCACACTCTCCGGCTACGAGGGTTCCGAACTGCTGGTGGGCCGGCTCCTGGTCGAGAGCGGCGCGGATCTGCGCTACGTCGGCACCGCCTGCCCGCGCACCCCCTATTCCGAGGCCGATCGCGACTGGCTCGAGGCACGCGGCGTCACGGTGCGCTACCGCGCCTCCCTGGAGGACGACCTGTCCGCCATGCGCGAGTTCCGCCCGGATCTCGCCATCGGCACGACGCCGGTCGTCCAGGCGGCCAAGGAGATGGCGGTCCCCGCCCTCTACTTCACCAACCTGATCTCCGCCCGGCCGCTCATGGGTGTCGCCGGAGCCGGATCGCTCGCCAAGGTGATCAACGCGGCGCTCGGCAATCAGCATCGCTTCGACGCCATGCGCGCCTTCTTCGACGGCGTCGGCGAAGGCCATGCCGCCGGCATCTGGGAAGAGGTGCCGAAGGCCCGCCAGAACGTCGCGTCCCCGAAGCGCGAGAAGCCCTCTCACAATCCGATCGGGGAGATGGCCTGATGCTCGTCCTCGATCACGACCGGGCCGGCGGCTACTGGGGCGCCGTCTACGTCTTCACCGCCATCAAAGGGCTGCAGGTCGTCATCGACGGTCCCGTCGGCTGCGAGAATCTGCCCGTCACCTCGGTGCTGCACTACACCGACGCTCTGCCGCCGCACGAACTGCCCATCGTCGTCACGGGGCTGGCGGAAGAGGAACTCGGCCGCCACGGCACCGAAGCCGCGATGAAGCGGGCGCATTCCACCCTCGATCCGGGGATGCCGAGCGTCGTCGTCACCGGGTCGATCGCCGAGATGATCGGCGGCGGCGTGACTCCGGAGGGGACTAACCTCCAGCGTTTCCTGCCGCGCACCATCGACGAGGACCAGTGGCAGACCGCCGACCGCGCCATGTCGTGGCTCTGGCAGGAATACGGCGCCCGGAAATTCGCCAAGAAGGGCATCCCGGCCCGTCCGGCACGCAAGGACGGCGAGAAGCCCCGCGTCAACATCATCGGCCCTGCCTACGGCACCTTCAACATGCCCTCCGACCTCGCCGAGATCCGCCGTCTCGTGGAGGGGATCGGCGCCGAGGTGAACCTCGCCTTTCCGCTCGGCTCGCATCTCGCCGACGTGCCCAAGCTCGTCAACGCTGACGCCAATGTCTGCCTCTACCGCGAGTTCGGCCGCCTGCTCTGCGAATCCCTCGAGCGTCCCTATCTGCAGGCGCCGATCGGCCTGCACGCCACCACGAAGTTCCTGCGCAAGCTCGGTGAGATCCTCGGCCTCGATCCCGAGCCGTTCATCGAGCGCGAGCGGCACACCACGATCAAACCGGTCTGGGACCTGTGGCGCTCGGTGACGCAGGATTTCTTCGGCACCGCGAGCTTCGGCATCGTCGCCTCGGACACCTATGCCCGCGGCGTGAGGCGGTTCCTCGAAGACGAGATGGGCCTGCCCTGCAGCTTCGCGATCTCGCGCCAGCCCGGCGCCAAGACCGACAATGCCGCCATCCGGGCCGCCATCAAGGCCAATCCGCCGCTGGTCCTGTTCGGCTCGTTCAACGAGCGCATGTACGCGGCCGAATGCGGATCGCGGGCGGTGTTCGTGCCCGCCTCGTTCCCGGGCGCCATCATCCGGCGGCACACCGGCACTCCGTTCATGGGCTTCTCGGGCGCGACCTACCTGGTCCAGGAAGTCTGCAACGCCCTGTTCGACATGCTCTTCCACATCCTGCCGCTCGCTCGCGACATGGACCAGGTCGAGGCGACGCCGGCCAGAATCCATCGCGAGCTGCCCTGGGACGAGGCCGCCCGCACCCTCCTCGACGACCTCGTCGAGACCCATCCGGTGCTGGTGCGAATCTCGGTGGCCAAGCGCCTCCGCGACGCGGCCGAACGCGGAGCGCGGAATGCCGGGCAGGAGCGTGTCGGTTCGGCCGAGGTCGAGCGCGCCCATGCGGGCCTTTCCCTGGGGGCGGCGGCGTGATCGCCCCGACCTCGACCCCTCTTTCCGGCTGGAGCGGCGCGGCGCCGTTTCCGCCGAGAACCGGCTTCCTCACGGGGCCGAACGCCGCGGATTGCGGACAGGAGATCTCCGCCATGCAGTCTTCGACCATGTCCTCCCGCCGAGTCCCGTCGCGTCCGATGTCGCGCCTGCAGCGGCATGAGCTTCAGTTCCGTCTCCTCCTCGTGGCGACCTATCCGTTCTTCCTCGCTGCGGCGGCGCTCCAGCGCCTCGTCCCGGCGCGGTCGCCGGTCGGCCACGGTCTTCTCACCCGACGCTCGGTGTTCGGCGAGGCCAAGGCCATGGCCGTGTCGGCGATCCCTTTCGTCTTCATGGGCTGAATTTCCCGGCCGGCTTTTTCCGGCCGAGTTTTCCCGGGCCGCAATCGTCCCCGGGCTGACGCGTCTCGGACCGCAGCATCATCCGCGGCCCGAACGACCTCCCGTCCGAAAAGGGGGGAACGACCGTCGCGAGCGCCATTGCGGGCCATCGCGACCTCACCCGCCGCGCGACGACGGCGCGCGGCCCGACCAAAGCGGAGGTTCAACCGATGTCCAGTGGGATCGACAAAGCGAGCAGCCTGTCCGGGCTGACCGAGCCGGAAGCGAAGGAATTTCACGCGATCTTCCTGACCAGCTTCATCATCTTCACGGCGATTGCCGTGGTCGCACATATCCTCGTCTGGATGTGGCGCCCGTGGCTGCCCGGCCCGAAGGGCTACGCCGCCCTCGATACCGTCACGAGCGCCGCGCACGGCCTCGTCTCGATGATTTCCTGAGGAGGAACGCAACCATGCACAAGGTCTGGCTTCTCTTCGATCCGCGCCGCACGCTGGTGGCGCTGTTTACCTTCCTGTTCGTTCTGGCGCTGCTGATTCACTTCATCTTGCTCAGCACCGACCGGTTCAACTGGCTCGAAGGTCCCAAGATGCAGAAAGCAGCGCACGCGCTGTCGATCACGCCGCCGACCATGCCCGCCTGACCGGCGGAGATCGGGCGCGGGCCGGACTTCCTCTCCCTCCGGGCGAGGGGTCATCGACCCTTCGCGAACGGAATGCCGGTCGAGGCCGGCATTCCGTTCGCCCCCGAAGAATCAAGCATCCTGCAAACTCGTGACCGCAAAAGTCGCGCAGAGACCGTGACTGTGAAGCCGGGAGGTATTCGCGATGGCGATGCTGAGTTTCGAACGAAAATACCGCGTCCGCGGCGGCACGCTATTAGGCGGCGACCTATTCGACTTCTGGGTCGGGCCGTTCTACGTCGGGTTCTTCGGCGTCACGACGCTGTTCTTTTCGGTGCTCGGCACCGCGCTGATCATCTACGGTGCAGCGCTCGGTCCGACCTGGAACATCTGGCAGATCAACATCGCGCCGCCTGACATCAAGTACGGGCTGGCGCTCGCTCCGCTCAAGGAAGGGGGCCTCTGGCAGATCATCACCTTCTGCGCGGTGGGGTCCTTCGTCTCCTGGGCCCTGCGCGAGGTCGAGATCTGCCGCAAGCTCGGCATCGGCTACCATGTGCCCTTCGCCTTCTCGGTGGCGATCTTCGCCTATGTCTCGCTGGTGGTGATCCGGCCGTTCCTGATGGGAGCCTGGGGCCACGGCTTCCCCTACGGCATTCTCAGCCATCTCGATTGGGTCTCGAACACCGGCTACCAGTACCTGCACTTCCACTACAATCCGGCGCACATGCTCGCGGTGTCGTTCTTCTTCACGACGACCTTCGCACTGTCGCTCCATGGCTCGCTAATCCTCTCGGCCACCAATCCGGGGAAGGGCGAGGTGGTGAAGACGCCGGAGCACGAGGACACCTTCTTCCGCGACACGATCGGCTACTCGATCGGAACGCTCGGCATCCACCGGCTCGGCCTGTTCCTCGCCCTCTCGGCGGGCTTCTGGAGCGCCGTCTGCATCATCATCAGCGGCCCGTTCTGGACCCGTGGCTGGCCGGAATGGTGGGGCTGGTGGCTCAATCTCCCGGTCTGGCGCTAGAGGGGGCACGAGGATCATGGCCTACTACCAGAACATCTTCACCCAGGTCCAAGTCCGCTCCACCATTCCGGAACTCGGCGTTCCCGTCGATGTCGACCGGCGCTGGGGCAAGCCGTTCCACAGCTACCTGTTCGGTCTGTTCGGCAATGCCCAGGTCGGTCCGATCTATATCGGCTATCTCGGCGCCCTCTCGGCCGTGTGCTTCCTGATCGCCTTCGAGATCGTCGGCCTCAACATGTGGGCCTCGGTGAACTGGGACCCGGTCCAGTTCGTGCGCCAGCTGCCCTGGCTCGCCCTGGAGCCGCCACGACCGCAATACGGCCTCAAGATCCTGCCGCCCCTCCAGGAAGGTGGATGGTGGCTGATCGCCGGCTTCTTCCTCACCGCCTCTATCCTGCTGTGGTGGGTGCGGCTCTACCGCCGCGCCAGAGCGCTCGGCCTCGGAACCCACGTGCCCTGGGCTTTTGCCAGCGCCATCTGGCTCTTCCTGGTCCTCGGCTTCATCCGTCCCGTGCTGATGGGATCGTGGAGCGAGGCGGTGCCCTTCGGCATCTTCCCTCACCTCGACTGGACCGCCGCCTTCTCGCTCCGCTACGGCAATCTCTTCTACAACCCGTTCCACATGCTCTCGATCGTCTTCCTCTACGGATCGACGCTGCTCTTCGCGATGCATGGCGCCACCATCCTGGCGGTGAGCCGCTTCGGCGGCGAGCGTGAAATCGACCAGATCGTCGATCGCGGCACCGCCACGGAGCGTGCCGCCCTGTTCTGGCGCTGGACCATGGGCTTCAACGCCACGATGGAATCGATCCACCGCTGGGCCTGGTGGTTCGCGGTGCTAACCACCCTGACGGGCGGCATCGGCATCCTGCTCACCGGCACGGTCGTCGACAATTGGTACCTCTGGGCGGTCAAGCACGGCGTCGCCCCCTCCTACCCGCAAGTCTACGCGCCGGTCGTCGATCCCTTGAGCATGCCGGGGGCGGTCCCATGAAGACGTTCGTCACGATCCTCGGCGGCTCGATCGCCTTCTTCCTCACCATCGCGATGTTCGGCACGGCGGGCTGGGTCCGCCCGCCGCTCCAGAATACCCAGAACGGCTTCCGCGGCACGGCGATGGACCAGATCCATACCCGCGCCGGGGTCGCGGCCGCGAAAGACGCCAATCTCGCTCCGACACCGGCCGACCCGGCCGAGCCCGGCGAGGAACTGGCGGGGG